>NZ_JBSFQJ010000002.1:0-560110 GCF_053588655.1 Gordonia sp. NPDC003424 | reverse complement strand
AAGTATTCGCGCTTTCGGGCACCCCTCACCGCTCTCACCTGCGCATTCAGCTCAGCGGCAACGCCAAAATGCCTACCAACTGCGGAAGTCCGGTCTTACCCTCCGGAATCGGCCCAAGTGCTAATCGGAGCGCACGGTAGGCGACCCCTCGGGACCTTCGTCCATCCCAATTGAGGGCCTTCGCCTCCCAGGATGACGCTGCATCGCACCACATACCAACCGCGGTGACAGCGGATGGTGGTGGCGATCCTGAAGACGGAGAAGGGCTTTAGTACCTACGCGTGCCCTCACCGCCGCAGCGTGCCGATCGCCTGATTCGAACCCTGAATCCTCCAAAGCGCCCATCCATCAATCTGTTCCGAATCCACATCCCCGTAGAACCCGAACAGCGCAACAGCGGCTTCATCCGGGTCGGCGAACTCGTGCCGCCCTCTGATTTCCGAGTCGAGAGTCACCTTCCATGTCCGCGTATCGAGCCCAGCCAGCGGCATGTGACCGCCCTCGCACTCGATGAAGATACGCACGGTGCTGCCGACCGACGCGTGACGGTTGCTATGGGACGACCCTTGGCCATCCTTCCTCGGGAGCGTGAAATGCCGGAGACCCGCGCGTTCATTCCTGATAACAGGGGACTTGGACCAGTTTGACGATGAGCGCTTCCCGCCCAAACCCTTCTCGAAGTCGATGGGCTCATCGCTTGTCATGGGTGCCAACTCAAGCGCGAGAATCGCTTCGTCGCCACGATGCGCAACCTCGTCGGGATCGCAATTCAACACGGCTGCAATGGCTGTCGCCTCGAGAGGTTCCTCGCCGTCCAAACCGAATCGATGCACCACGATCTGCGCGTCGAGCGGGTCTAGGTCGACCAATGCGACGAGGATCGTGTCAAGTTCGTCGGCTCGCCCGTACCTGGTCGCCGCCGCTACGGCGTCGCGAACGACGGCCGACTGTCGGTGCACCGATTCCGCCCGTTCGGCGACACGGCTCACCGCCTCAGACGTGAGGGTTCGGACTTCGTCGGACATGGGACCGGCATCGGCCGCGACGGGAAGCCAAACATCCAAGAGTTCAGCCACTTTCGTCGCTTCGATTCGTGGATAGTGCTGCGCGATGTCGGTCAACTGCTCGAGGAATGTGCCGTGCGCACCGCACTCCGGATCCTCGGAGCTGCCTTCGGCAAACATGACGATGAAGACCGCAGCCCGACCATCCGCCTTTGGACGGATGACTCGGCCCATGCGCTGAATCATTTGCCGCCGGGACTTACTGGCGGCCACGACGATGCCGAGATCGGCCTCCGGCACATCAATGCCCTCGTCGAGGACACGCGGCGCAGCAAGCGCGGAGACCGCGCCGCGCTTGAACGAGTTGAGCAAGTCGATCCGCTCGGTTCGGGTCAGGTCGCTCGTGTAGGGCGCAGCCGCAATGCCTTGGTCGCGCAGTACATCCGCAGCAGATGCGGCCGCAGACTTGGTCTCGGCGAAGACCAGAGTCCGCCCAGATCTGTTCAGCGCCTGCGCGATCGTCGCCAGCGCCGCATCCTTACCCTTGACTGTCGCGAGCAATTCGCGCCGCTCCGCGAAGGCCTTCAGATAGCGGCGTGCCGATCGAGCGGAAGAGTCACCGTAGTCATCGCCGGCGAGTAACTGCACATCCTGGAGGAACACGCCAAACGGCTCCCCCCGGCACCCATGCTGCTCGATGAGGGCGAATCGCTCGGCGCGCGCCATCTCGTCGAGATTCTCGTACCGCACACGTTCGTTGGGCAAGAACGGAACCGGGACCAAGGCGACGTTGACCGGCGCGAGGATGCCGTCTTCATAGCCACGTTGATAGGTGCAACCGACGATGGTGTTCTCGAAGAAGGGTTTGAGGACTCGCTCGATTCCGTCATCGGATCTCTCCAAGGTGGCGGTGAGACCGAGCCGAATCTCGAAGACGTCGGACAGCACCTTCGAGAAGCTGTCCGCGCCGTAGCGGTGCACTTCGTCGGCGATCAGCAGAGCGCCGTCGTGGGGTCGTTTCACGGTGGGCCCGATCGAGGACTGCACCGTCGAGATCAGAACATCGCACTCGCGGAACGTATCTCGGAAGCCGTCACCACGTCGACCCACACGGCCACCGATACCTGCGGTGCGCAAACGATCAAACCATTGCCGCAGAAGGTCTCTCGACGGCACCACGACGAGCACCTGTCGGCCCTCGCGCACCGCCTCCTTCGCAGCTGCGATGCCGACTTCGGTCTTCCCGGATCCGGTGACCGCCTCGACGACCGCACGGCGGCCTGTTCGGTGCCACTCGTCGAGCGCTTCGCGTTGCCACGCACGGAGTTCCGTCATGCGTCTGCCCCACCCGTCCGAATCCATTTAGCCATTTCGCCCGTCGTCGTACGACGCAACTGCCCGGCCGCCACAAGTTCGTTGAGATGCTCCCGCGCCTCGGGTTCATCAAGTTTGGAGATGTGCATCGCACGCTCAATGGTCATCGGCACCGTCGGCCACGAACCCGCGATCAGCAGGCGCTTGATGGTCTCGGTGCGTCCGTCCGGCTGGATGGGCTCCACGTCGGGTTCGACGGCAACGCTCGGCCGGTCATCAACGACATCCGGGATAACCACAACGGGATCGATCACACCCTCGGGCTCATCCGGCCGTTGTACGACGTCCCTCACCCGATCGACGGGCACATCAACGATCGGCGACCGCTCATCGACAACGGGCTCGACATCGACCTGGTCGATCACCACAACGGGACTCTCGCCGCCACCCGGCTTGATATCCAAACGGTCCAGCTCGACCCACAGCGACGCCATCGCTTCGATCGCATCGGTGTAGTACTCCGACTCCCGAACACGCCAGAAGGTCCAGCCGCAGCGTCGCAGCTCGACTTCGCGCTCCAGGTCGGCGCGCACTTGTTCCGGAGTCGAGTGGAAGGCGTCGCCGTCGCACTCGACCGCCAGTCGCGACGAGCTTCCCGTGACGACCAGATCGATACGTCTGTTGTTCACCGGGACTTGCGGATTCACGTGATATCCGCGTGCGACGATCTCGTTGAACACCCTTTGCTCGAAGAGGCTGTCAAAGCGGCTGTCCCGCACATCGTTGGATACATTCTCGGGCATCGGATCCGCGGTCACACTGCCCTGAGTCGTCGTGTGCTCGAGCAACGACTTGCGAAGGTCGCCAGTGCGCAGGAGATCGGTCGTCACCGAATGGAAGAGCCACATCTGGTCCTTCGCGCGCGACGCTCCGACGTTGAAACGCTGCTCGAACTCGGTGCGGGTCAGAGACTGGAAGTTCTGTTCTGGTGCAACGACCAACGATAGGAACACCACGTCCCGTTCGTCGCCCTGGAAATCGGGTGGCGTACCGATGCGGAATCGGCGTTCTTCCCACTCCTCCTCGGAGATCAGCCCACGCAACGCGTTGTGGATGGCCGTGACCTGAGACTGTCCTTGGAGGACAACGACACCCATGGTCTTCCCATCGTAGGCGGGATCGGCGAGGCACGCCTGCACCTGCTTCGCAAGAGCCTGTGCCTCGGCCCGGTTGGCGAGGGTAGCGTTCTTACCGATGACGGTCGCCCCGGGAACGTAGGTCGCCCGCAAGGGTGGCAGGCGATCGGAACCGAACTGTCGAACCGGTACCAACGGTGCATCACGGTAGAACTGGTTGCTCGACCAACTGATGATCTCGGGCATCGACCGGAAATGTTCGCGTAGTCGGACGACCTGGCCGAAACGTGACCGCAGGAGCGAGAACAGGCTCGAGCGCGGTGTGAATGTGTTGCGCACATGGCTTGGCAGGTCAGGGAGGTAGGCATCGAGTCGTGCGAATACGTCGTCGAGGCTGCCGAGCGCTACTTCGCTTGGGGTGCACTGCTTGTCGTCGCCGACGACGATGACGCGCGGCGCGAGCCACAGTAGGTAGAGGTTGGTGATGTCGACCTGGCTCGCTTCGTCGACGATGACGACGTCGAACGCCCCCTGCTGCGGCGGGATCGATGCCAGCACCTGTTGGGTGGGCATCACCCATGCGGGCACGGCGCTTTGCGCTTCTCGCATGGCTCCCCGCGCGGATTGCCGGAATCGTTCGGCGTGTTTGCCGGTGCCTTTGCCGACGCTCCTGATGTGGTCGCGGTAGGACTGCAGTGCGGTGACTTCGCTGGCGGTCATGCGTTGCAGGCAGCTCATCCAGGCCCGCTCGGCGGCCAGTCGTGCGGTGAGTGTCGCGATGTCGGTGGTGGCAGCGTCGAGCTCCTGATTCAACTTCTGTTCCCGACCGGGCATCCGCTGCTGGGTGATCCAGTCGCTTGCGCGGCGCCATTGCCAGGCATCGGCAAGCTGACTGACCCGCGAGTCCCACAGTGTGGCATCCGAGTTCGCGATGATCTCGTCGCGCAATGCCGGTCCGGCCGCGCCAACACGGTCCGCGAGCGCGGTGAACTCCTCGAGTTCCTTTTTCTGTTGCTGAGCGCGGGCGTACCGCTGGATGGCGTGATCGAAATCGGAGGCCAGCGCCCTCTGAATGCCGGCAATCAGTTCGTGCACTTCCGGCGCGGCGGCAGGCCCGAACGTGGTGTCGAGCGTCGAGACGATGGTGGTCAGCTCGTCCCGTGCTGCCCGTCGCTGCATCTCCAGCATGATTCCCGCTGCGGCGGTTGACACGCTTGACGCGTCCTCAAGGCTGGAGATCTGGATCGACCGGCGCGTGAGATCGGTGAGTGTCTGCTGCAAGGTGGCGCGCACGGCAAGCAGCGCCTCGACGTCGGCGATGTGGGTACAGGTGTGACGGAGAGCATTGACTTCCGCGGATCGGGTTGGCTCAGTGGGCAGTTCAACGCCGACATCGGCGAGGATCTGCCGAGCAGACTCGACCGCGTCGAGGGCTGCCAGGTGTGCGACGACCGTTTCCAGATCAGCGGCGTTGGCCACCGGTTCGCCGTCGACGACGAGCTGAAGCTCTAACCCGTCGAACGCCTTTTGCTCATCGGTTCGGCGGAAGCGTCCGCGTCGCCATTCGGCACCCGATTGCAAACGTGCAAGCCATGTTTCGATTGTCCGCAGGGAACCCCGTGACACTGTGGGTGCGTCGACGCGCGCGACTCCAACCTGCCGGTCGGCGGTGATCGCAGCGTCGCGGTAATGGTCGAGGTCGGCCACTCGTTCCCAGAGGTGATCAACCGACCCGGACAACACTCGGTCTGCCAGTTGTTGCAGCGGCTGCGGCAACGCGCGAACGCTGCTGACACGAACCTGCAGCTCCTCGCACAACTGTTGCACCCGCTGGGCGGTTGCCGCGTCGGCGGTGTCGGTCAGGGCAACGAGCTCGGCCGATCGCGGAGACCCGGCCGGTGCCGGGCGATTCACCGCGTCGAACAGTCCCAAGACGTGCGGGCGGGGCGGCAAGACTTGATCGAGAGCGGGCAGATGATGCTGGTTTCGGGTCTGATGTTCCGGAGTCTGGGCTCGCGCAAGCTGCAGTAGACCTGCGAATTTCGCTGCGGTAATGGGTGATTCGGCCGAATACAGTGGGCCCGGCAGCCAGGACAGGTTGTCTCGCCGGGACTGCAGGTCACGCACGATGGTCGCCAGCGTTCCCCGGTAACCGATCGCAATTTCGGGGTGCTGATAGGTCTCTGATTCACGCAGTGCCCGAATGGATTCGAGAATTTCGGCGCGACGTGCGCGCGCCTGGTCCCGCTTGTCGGCGAGATCGGCGATCTTCTGTCGCGCGATTTCGGGCACAAACGACGTTTTGCGTTCCGCGATCGTCGCCACGCTGCGATTGAGCTCTTGCGAGCCGCCGCCCGAGAGGTCGGTGATCGAGACGCACAGCTCTTGCATGTCCTCGGGCAGCTTGTCCCGGAGCACTTGCAGCGCTTGTGACTTCTCACTCGTGACGAGCACGCGTTGTCCCCGGGCGAGCAAAGCCGACACCAGATTGGCGATGGTATGCGTCTTGCCTGTGCCGGGCGGACCTTCGACGACGACCCCACTGTCGCCGCCGAGACGCTCGATGATCGTCGCTTGCTCGCTGTTGGCCGGCAACGGGAAGAGAGGGTCCTCCGCGAGCTCGCGGGGCGCGGTAGCGCCGGTCGACTCCAACCAGTGGACCCGCTCCTCGGCCTCGATGGACGTGACCAATTGAGCCAGACCGAGCGGGGTTTTCTCACCCACGTTGGCGGCCTGCGTGATCATCTGGTCGTAGTACTCGACCAATGCGAACGCTCCGCGTCGTCGGAGCACGAGTGCGGGTGACACGTCGAGGGCGACGTCGTTCAGTGCGGACGGCGGTTCCAGCGTCTCGTCGACGGTCACCTGCGCGTTCAGGGTGCGTGTCACCCAGTTCTTGAGGAAGACCGCGATGGACGGGTCGACCGGCGAATGGTGGTCCTTCAACTGCTTGGCCAGCACGACGCTGCCCGACTGATCGAACACGTCGACGCCGGTCAGGAGCTGAGTGTCTTCGAGTCGACATGCAGACAGCTCGACCAAGTTGACCAGCAGGTCGCCGGTCTCCTCGTCGCGCTCGATGGTCGCCTCCTGCGTGACCAGGTGAGTGTTCACGCGGTTTCCGCCGGTCAGCCGGGGAGGCAAGGACAGCAGGCCCGATGCGACGACGAGTTCCACCGATTCGGGACGTGCCTTGATCTCGCGCATCATGTCGCTGAGCGATTGATAGAGCTCAGCTCCAGGACGCCGCTGCCGGTCGGTTTCGGCCCATAGCGTCCACGCCGAGTGCCAGCGGGAGTAGCCGGTGCGAGCTCGGTCGATGGCCGCGTGATCGACGTCCTGCTCTGGCTCGGGCTCACGGAACTGTGGTCCCGTGGATTCGCTGCGGTCCAGGTCAGCGGAGCCGGCGACCCACGGCGCTATGTCCGCCGGGATCTCCGGCGGCTCGTCGAGCGCGATCCGCGGGGCCCGAAGCAGCGTCTCGCCGGCGCTCGCGGCCGTATCGATCTGGAAGGGCACTGCGGACGGGAACAGCCACTGCACCTGCTCATGCCTGTCGACGTCGAGGACGGGCTTTGTGCGTGCCTTGACGATCTCCCGAAGAAACTCCATCAACCTGCCGACACGGTCCTGCAGGACTGCGTCATTCTCGGGATTACCCACGTACCAACCCGTCACTCACGCCGCGCTGCCGCGGAATCCAACAAATCAGGCATACGGTAACCGCAACCTCCGACAGTCGCGCGGGCGACTACTCGCTAGCAACTGTGTAGTAGGTCACGTCTATGCGCGCACCATAGTTGAGATTCGCAATTACCGCTCGGGGTGCGAACCCTCTGATTGCGAGCACAGGGCGGGCGAACCAACTGCGCGCGGACGAACCTAATCGATTCCGGCGCGGGATGCCCTGGGTGCGCGGCGACAACGGGCACAAACCTGGTCGTACCCCTCTCCTATCCTGAATGTGTCAGGTGGTCCACCCGCTCGCGGTGACTCAGCCCGCGTCCGTAGGAACCACCATCCCGCACGCTCCCACCGTCGCCGTGACGGTGTTCGAACGCGCCAACAGAAGGGAGAAGTCATGTCCGACTTCGACTTTGATGCCTTCGTCGCCGAGGGGTGGCTCCGGTTGCGCGAGGACCCTGCGTCTGTCCGACCTGGAACTCGACGACCCCCTCTTCGTGATGCCAAGGCCGAACGCCGACGACGACAGCGAACCGTTCGCACTGCGCTTCGGCCCCGCGGCCGAGGGCATCCGCTGCACCGTCGCCTGCGACGCCCGCGACGGTGGGTGGGAACTCCGGCAACTCAGCTGGCGTCAGCTTCGCGAAGGCCGCTTCATCGCGGAAGATTAGCCCGAACGATTCGATCGACCAGGTCAGCGGCTTGCTGTGGGTCCTCGTGCTCCCACACTCGGATCACTGTCCATCCTGCATCCTCGAGTGCCCGATCCGTCTCATGATCACGCTTGCGGTTCGCCCGCACCTTCTCGGCCCAGTACTCCGGATTCGTTCTGCTAACCGTGTGGTGCTCGGGACACCCATGCCAGAAGCACCCATCGACGAACACCGCGACCTTCGAACGTGGGAAGACAAGATCGGCTCGCCGACGCAGGCCTTTGAGCGGCGCACGGTCGACGAAGTAGCGAAGACCACGCGCGTGGATCTCGGACCGAAGGCGCAGCTCCGGCTTGGTGTCCCGACCTCGATTGGCTGCCATCGACCTGCGCACGGCTTCGGACGAAGCCCACGACTCACCCACACGATTGAGACTACTCACGCAGCGAGGTCGATCGGGTTCCCGGCCGGTCAGCTTCCCAGTCCCCTCTGGCGCGAGCGAGCCGAGGTAGGTTTCTGGCATGGACAATGCGGAACTAGATGAGCTATACGACGACTTCGTGAGTCGCCTGGACAGCAAGACTCCCGCAGAGGTCATGCGCATCCTTCGCAGGTACGGGGCGAGTGAAGACAGACTCGCGCAGATCCAGGACAGATATGAAGCCGAAATGGCGAGCATCAAGGAGCGAAGCATCGCAAAGGAGGTCGTGAACTCCGGTCGTACGACCTGGTATACCGGTCCTCGCGAAGGGGACCTCTACTGGCCCACCATCAGGCGTCGCCTTGAAGAAAAGGGGTGGTCTGGCCCGTCGATCGCAGCATTAGACAGCTCATCGACCCAGATCATGAGCCGTCTCGACCACCCGAAGACACCGGAATTTCGATCCAGAGGGCTGGTCGTCGGTCATGTTCAGTCCGGTAAGACCACCAGTTTCACCGCTGTTATGGCGAAGGCCGCAGACCGCAACTACAAGTTCTTCATCGTCCTCGCCGGCATCCACAACAGTCTCCGCAGGCAGACGCAACTGCGGTTGGAACACGAGCTAGCATCCCAGCATCCCGAAGACTGGTTTACGCTCACCACCCCTGACGACGACTTCCTGAAGCCGGCAGCCAATGCAGTCACATACTTCGCTGGCCCGGACAGGCAGAAGATCCTGTGCGTCGTCAAAAAGAATGGGACCGTGCTTACCAAGCTCGAAAAGTGGCTCGACGATGCCTCCGAGCACCTCAAGACCTGCGCAACACTCATCATCGACGACGAAGCGGATCAGGCTTCAGTGGCTACTCCCAAGATCAATCCCCTGATCCTCCAAATCATGGACAAACTACCTCGATCGGTTTATCTCGCCTACACCGCGACTCCTTTCGCTAATCTGCTCATCAATCCCGCGAACACCAACGACTTGTACCCACGGGATTTCATCATCAGCCTCCCCAGTCCGAAGCCTCCATATTTCGGCACCGAAGTTCTGTTCGGGCGTGACCCTATCGACGCGGACGACTCCAAGCAGATCGACGACGGCTACGACATGATCCGCGAGATCCCGGAAGACGAGGTTCACAACGTACGGCCGCTATCCAAGGCGGACTACGAAGGGTTTCAACCATCTATTACCGGCCAGTTGAGAGAGTCCATCCTCTACTTCTGGCTTGCCACAGCAGCCCGAAGAATACGCGATATCGGAAATGAACACTCGACGATGCTTATACACACGAGTGTTCGGACCGAGATCCACAACAGCTTCAAACGGCCGATAGAGAGTTTCACCGATCGCATCGAGGAGCAGATCCGCTCGCAAGATCAGTCATTGATCAGTGAATTGGAGATGCTGTGGAACCGTGAGGCCTCCACTGTCCCGGCAAGGGAGTTCAATCGCACTACCATTCCGTTCACGAAGGTATTGGCTGCCCTACCCCAGGTGCTGGGAGACTGCCGAGTGATCCTGGACAACGCCTCGAGCACCGACCGACTTGACTACGAAGGCGCCCCTGTCACCGCAATAGCGGTGGGAGGTAACACACTCTCGCGAGGTCTGACGCTAGAGGGACTGATAGTCAGCTACTTCGTTCGAGCGGTGTCCGCCTACGACACCCTCCTCCAGATGGGCCGATGGTTCGGCTATCGAGAGGGCTACGAGGATCTTCCGCGCGTGTGGCTAACAGACGAGTTGCGTGACTGGTTCCGACATCTCGCAACCGTCGAAGCAGAGATCCGCCGCGATGTTGAGAACTACATGTCGGACGACCTTCATCCGCTAAACTTCGCGGTGCGGATCCGACAACACTCGGCACTCCGCGTCACCGCTGCGGCAAAAATGACCGACGCCGTATCTGCCACGACAGCATTCGGCGGACGTCGCATCCAGACCCATTTCTTCGAAATCGGCGCCGACAATGTCCGTACCAACCAGGCTGCGTTCACCGACCTGGTGCAAGAGATCATCAGATCCGACATCGAAATCGATCACGTGAAGCCAGCGGACCCATACATCTGGCGTGGTGTCGATTTCACGTTGGTGACGAAATTCCTCGGTCGCTATTCTTTCCATCCCGATGCGTACGAGTCCAACGACAACGTGCTACTGGGCTATATTCGCAAGCAGGTTGAAAAGGGCACTCTCAAAGAATGGAACGTCGTCCTGACCAATAACCGTGGTGCTCCGTCGGAGTACCGGGTTCCGAATTCTGATGTCGTAGTCGGTACCGCGGTCCGATCGCGTCTGAAAAAGAGTGATGTGGTCGATATCAAGACGTTGATGAGCCGCAAAGACGCAGCTCTGGACCTCGCTGATGCCGACACGCGAATAGTCGGATTGGACGAGAACGGCATCCGCGACTTGCGTAGTAGCAAGGCACCCGGTGTCGGGCTGCTGGTCCTCTATGTCATCGATAAGGACTCGACGCCCAGCGAGGCCAGAGCAGAGAAGTCGCGCGAACCTCTCGGTGCGCCAGACCATTTGATCGGTGTCGGCGTGGTGTTCCCGCCGGTGGACGGTCAGGACTCGACAGTCGAATACGTCAGTGCTGACCTCTCCGGAGTTGAGTTGGAAGAACTCGACCCTGATTCCGTAGAAGCCAGCGCCTAGATGCCCAAGAACATCGACATCACCTGGTCGCAGCTCGCGTCCGAACCGCCCTCTGCGGAAACCAGACTCCGCACCCGCGACCTCGACGTCGTGACGGTATCGGGACCAATCACCGCCGCTGTAGACATCGACGGTCATCGGCATCTGCTGATTCCGCTGGCGCACAACCAACGCCACCGAACTGGGATCGACGGCGCAAACCTCAGAGTCGGTGAGATCGCTCTCGAGGATTCTGATCGCTACCAGCGGTTCGCTGACATCCAGTGTGTCAACCGGCGTCTGGATGACCTCTTCTCGGAACTCTGTTCGGACGTACTGGACGCGATCGGTGACAGCACAGGCGCGCCACTCGCCGCCACCAACCAAGTTCTCGCAGATTGGCGAGCACTCTTCGCACCACCCGAAAAGCGTTTGTCGGACGCTGAAATCGCCGGGCTCTTCGGAGAGTTGCTAACACTGCGAGATCTTCTCAGGCACAGTCCATCTGCCTTTATCGCATGGCGGGGGCCCACCGGACACCGGCACGATTTTGCGGCAGGCCGTCGGGCGATCGAGGTTAAAACATCGCTGCTCAAGGATGATCGCTCTGTGCGAATCCATGGGCTCGGGCAGCTCGAACCCCCAGACAACGGCGAGCTCCACATGCGGTTCGTGAGGCTCGCCGGCGACCCTGGTGCGCAGTCGCTCGCCGAGCTGGTCGCGGATGTCTTGGCCGATTCGGACGACCGGCAATCCGTAATCGCCTTGCTCGCTCAGGCCGGATACTCGGTTGGCAATGACAGCGAGCATGCGGATCGCCGATTCGCGGTCGTCGAGGACCACTACTTCCATGTCGATCACCGATTTCCCCGTTTGGTATCCGACGACTTACATGAGGATGCACGCGGTTCCGTCCATGATGTGGACTACTCCATCGATCTACCTACCCCCGAACACGCAGCAGATGCCAACGTCGACACCATCCTCGCCGAACTCGTTGCGGAGGTCTTGAGTTGAGCATCGGTTGGCACTCCCAGAAGTTCCCACCAAGCGGCGCCTCGACCGGAGAAGGAATTCGAAATCAGCTCGGTCGACCGCCCATGAACCTACTCACGATTCTGGTTCGCGAGGCTGCGCAGAACAGTTGGGACGCGGGTCTACATCGTGGCCCGCTCGCATTCGATATCGATCTCACCACACTCCCCCCCGACATCGTGCCCCGCTGGCGTGACACGTTGAGCCCAGGCGCACCTGACAACAGAGCGGTTCCCTTGCGCGAGTCGCTCCGCGGGCGAGTCAACATCTTGACAGTGTCGGATCGAGGTACCGGCGGACTCGGCGGACCGACACGCGCCGACAACGCCATCGTCGAGGACAACGACTTCGTCGCCTTCATCCGCAATGTCGGAGAACCCCGCGACACGGCACTGGGTGGCGGCACATACGGCTTCGGCAAAGGGATCTTCTATCTATTGTCGCGCTGCGGAACCGTCCTCATCTACACACGCTGCCGCAACGGCAAATCCCTCGAGTCTCGTCTGATCGCCTGCACGCTGTGGGACAGCTACACAGTCGGCGAGGGTGAGAGCGGCGATCGCTTTACCGGCCGACATTGGTGGGGTGACACGTCGAGCGAAATCGTCGAGCCGATCCTCAACGAGGAGGCTGACCGTATAGCACGAAGATTGGGGCTCCCCAGCTTCCAAGGTAACGACACCGGGACCACGATCAGCATCGTCGATCCCATTCTCGACTTCGACTTCGCTGCGGACGATGAACAGGAGGAGGCTGCCGTCGACTGGATGCGCAAGGCGGTCATGTGGCATTTGTGGCCGAAGATCATTCCGACGAACGATGGCAAGGCAGCTCCTATGACTATCACGGTCTGTCGAAACGGCGCCCCCGTCGAGATACCGGACCCGGAAAAGACGACGCCGCTCAATCGATTCGTCCGTGCCTATCGCGAGCTCGCGAAACCCGAAGCAAAGGAGATCTCGGCGAAGCGGCCGCCGAAGTTCCTCGGAGTCGCCGCTTTCGCCCGCGAGTACACGCCGCCGTTCCCCGAAGACCGCGTCGCCGAAGAATGTGGGTTCTCCACGACATCGCATCACGTGTGCTTGATGCGCAGTCCGGAACTTGTGGTGAAGTACCTCGCCGGCCCCAAGCCCGGCGTCACCTTCATCTCGTACGCCGGCGTGTTCCGCGCCGACGACGGCGTGGATGATGCCTTCGCGAAGTCCGAACCACCCACGCATGACGATTGGGTGTCTTCCCAGCTCGAGATGCCGTCGCGCACGTATATCAACGTCGCGCTCCGCATTCTCAAAGAGTTGGCGAGAGAACAGACGCAGGTTGCTGGCGCCGAAGCAGGCAGCACAGCCGAAAACGTTCCGTTGGGCATGGCGAGCCGAAGATTCTCAGCGTTGATAACGGCGGGAGCATCCCTCACCCGTGGCGAAAGCCAAAACGGCACGGCTGGCAAGTCATCACAATCATCTGCGGGCGGACGAACACGCGGGGGCTCCCGGGGAAAGCACGACGCCACCCGAAAGCCTCGACTCACATACCTCGGTGATCCGTACTTCGAAGAAGTGCGAGACGACTGGTTGATTGCACAGGATTTCAGAGTCGATGCCAGCAGAGAGGTCGACGTCGTTCCAGAAGTGCATGTGATCGTGCCCGGCGCACGAGGGCGCGAACGTGAGGCTCCAGTCAACGCGAAACAGCCGGAGGTGATCGGCTGGTCACGTCAGGACGGAACAGAGTTCGCAGCGTTGCCGAATCTGCGGCACTCAGGCGATGGAGGTTCCTGGAGGATTCTGGTCAAGCCCGCCCCAGATACCGGTACCCAGATCGAGCTCGCCGCTCGAACCGTGGAGTCGTCGTGAGAACCCCCGTCTATCCCTACCGGCTGTCCCACACGGACGCAGTCGAACCTGCAGACTGGCGAGTCTTGATCAACGACCTGGAGTTCGAGGCTCCCGATCATATTCCCGGATGGGACTACAACACCGACCTGACGGTGCGGCGCTCGGTTCGAGTCGACACCGACCGAGTACGTTCGAGTGCTGGACTGCCTCCCGGCACCCCTATCTCGCTGGCTGTGGTTTGGGAATCGAGCGGGTCAAGGCAACAGATGCGCTGCGCGCACGAACTACTCCCCGCGTCCGGTCCGTTGTCACTCGAACTGACTGGATTCCTCCGCGGAGCAGATCTGGGTGGGGTAATCACCCTGAGCACATTCGTCCTGCTTGCGGAAGAGATCTCTGTCAGTAGTCCCTTTACAGCACATCTTTCAGGATCCGAACTGTGGCGAGACGGTTTCGATATACGCCTCGAGGATGAGCGCGATCTCTTTCCCATTGCCATCGTCGACTTCGCTATTGCGGGTTTTCCCGAACAGGCCGGTTGGTACCTCGAAATCAGCGGTGGTCCGGACGCTCCAGCCGCTGGGGCGTTGTTGCTGTGTGTCAACAAGGCGAACAAGGCTGCTGCACAGGCATTCACAAACCTCCTTAACCCCACGCCTGTCGACCTGGCGATCACGTCGTCGGCGTACTCCGACGTGACGCGAACGCTCATCGAGTACGCCCTGATCCTCGATGACTTCGATGACAGCACGGAATTCTCCGACGACAGTCTCGGGGCCGTTATGCAGGGAATTTTCCGGCGATTCTTCGAGGGCCGGACTGTCGAAGACGTCCGGCGCATGCACATGAGCGATCCGACGGGCTTCGCGAGTGAAGTCCAAGCAGTCACCGCGCTATATCAGGAGCTAAATTGAGCCGCCTTTATCCCCGCCTGCTCCATAAGGTCGCCGCGGCGCGCTTCGCAGAGTTCGCCTCCTTAGAGTTGCCCGAACTCACAAGGCGTGCAGGAACTTCAGACGAAGGTCAGATATTCACAGCGACAGGGGGAAGCCGGATCTCTGCTGGTGAACTCGGCATCCACCGTGAGCAGATCCTCGATATCGCGAGCAGTGTCGGATTTCCGGATTCGAGCGTGTCCCGCGCAGGTGGCGCCGAGTTCGACACGCGTGTAGCCCGCTATCTTCACGAGAACTGCAACATGGTTCCAGCAGAGGCTGCGTCAGCAGACGTGTGGTCCTTCTGGGCAGTGGTGCTGTTACCCGACGTCGCATATTGGCGGTTCCCCGAGCCTGGTCCCGACCGCATCATTCCCGGTGACCTGACCCGTCACACCTTTGGAAGGCTCTGGTGGCGAGCACAACTCATCCATGAGGCTGGCCAGGCGGACTCCTACGAGTACCTATCCCGCATCGGCGGTGAGTCGTTCGGCCAGATCTACGAGCGACGTACCTCCCTCGGTGCCAGCCCGACCGTGGTTCGGTCGATCATCCGGGTGTGGGATTCGCTCGGCGGCGCAGACCGCCACCGTGAGGAGTTCCGCGACTCACTCAAGCGCCTCCTGCGACTCGGCCTCTTCGTTCGTTTTCCAGCGCTTAGCACGGATCAGCTGGACGCCATGGTGCGCAACGCCGCTCAAGAATCGCTTGATGCGCGTTCAGCGGCCTATCGCGGCCCGACCACACGGTGACGCGGGAGACCCTTACCTGGAATCACGCAACGGACAGTCTGGATGTGTCTGTGCCTGGATTCAGGCTTTGGCTTGTCTTCGCGCGAAGTGCGGATTCCTGCATACGTTGCACCTCAACGTGATCAGGCATCCGCCACTGAGCAAGCTTGCGCTCGAACAGCTTCTCCGAGATCTCGAGGCCCAGTGCGGCCGCTAGAACGTGGGCACCCATTCGCGGCGGCACGGCATTCCCGATCTGTAGACCCTTATCTGCTGCTCGCCAAGGGAAGTCGATTGGAAACGTCTGCAGTCGCCCGGCTTCGCAAGGGGTGAATCGCCGCTCCGCACCGTCCTCGAATACCATGCGATTTCGGAATACCTTGCCCGTCACGGTAAATGCCGGGCGATCGTGACCCCGGCGACCGCGGTTTGCAGGATCGCCACCATTCCCATAGTTCGAAATCACGCTGAAGGGTTGTTCGATTCCCAGCGCACGACCCATTCCTTCCCAAGGGAGCCCCGACGTCCCCTTCTTGAACCGGGCTGGTTCTCCGGCTGCTGTTCGAACGTAACCCCGGTGCGTCGGCTTCGGCAGAAGGACATCTTGGCTGTCAAGCCCTCGCCGTGCAACCAGAATCGCCCGCCTCCGAGTTTGCGGGACTCCATACATCTCGGACCAGAGCACACCGACATCGACTCCGTATCCGTGCTCTTCGAGCACCCCCTGCACCGCACGCCAGACCGGCTCAACCGTTCTGACTTGCTCCAGCACGACTGCCTCGAACGGCTGGCCAGCCTGGTCAGCCCTTAGTACCCAGATCAATGGTTCGAGGACCAGTCGTGTTCGTGGGTCCTCGAACGCCGCGAGTTCTTCTTCCACGTCCTCGAGTTGACCCGTACCCAGCTTTCGCACCAGCGCCAGGACCGTATCCAGCGTGCGTCTCCCGTGGCCCTTTCCCGCAACCGTGAAGGTCTGACAAGGCGGTCCTGCGACCAAGACGTTGGCTGCAGGAAACATGGTCGGGCTCCAGTCACGTACATCCGCATGAATAGTGGCGAGACCGGCCGCTCGTCGTGTGGCCACCGCAGCGGGGTCGAACTCAACCCCGATCGACTGGACTCCGAGCCAGTGGGCTGCCACATCGAACCCCCCGGGACCTGCGAAGAGGTCCACTATTACCGGCTTCTCATTCAACTGCGGCAACAACTCGCCGACCCCTTCCCGCATACGACTGAGCGTAGCCGGCAGGAACGACACCACAAACGGGTACCTACAGCGTGTCCAACATCCGGTCTCAAATCAGCGCCGCCTGCACCACGAGTGTGAATCATCCTCGGTTTGATGCACGCCTCCTTTTCTGGGGAAGGTGCAGCATGCCGAGTAGGTACGATCTGGACTCGGGCAAGGTGGTCCGGCTTTAGTATCACTGTCGAGCAAGCGGTCTCGCGGATGCATTCGCGAAGGAGCTCAACTCCATTACGCGGGCGTCCTGATCAACTCTCGCGGCCTCCGCCCAGCGATCTCAACGCATCCTCCAGCGGCGAGAGCATCTGACCGACAGCACCGTCTGGACGAAGCAGGCCACGAGCCCGTTTCGTTACTGCTCGTTCGTCCGGACTGAGCATCCCGGCAAACCGCTCGTCCAGCAACCATGACGCGTCGGATGCCGCGAACGCCGCGACCGCGTCGAGGAAGATCTCCATACGACGGATCCGACTCCACTCACTGGCGCCTTCGCACACGAACCAGCCGAACTGGTTGGTCCACAGGTTCTTTCGTGCCGACGAGCCGGACACGTCTACGAATGTTCCCTGCAGCGACTCGCCGCCATTGAGGCGAAGGTACTCATCCACCTCCATGGCCAGGCGGATGACGTTGTCGTCGGCCAGCGAAGCACCCACGATGAGGAGATGCTTGGTCATCAGAGTGGCCTGCAGTAGCGACCCGGCAGGTCTCGAGCGCGCGTCGAACAAGACGAAGTCGCGGCGGGTGAGCACGATGCTCTCCGGTCTATCGAGGTCTCCGTGCAGTTTGAGCAGCCAGGGCCGACCGACCTCGACCGCCTGCCATGGAAGCACCGTCGGCGCTGGGCGCCCGGTGGCGGACACCGCACGTTCGAACAGCCCGTCGTAATTCGTGCTGATGGACTCGCGGCAACCCAATCCCGCGAGCAACCCGTGCGCGAGCGCAACCTTGGTCGGTGCCCCGATGACCTCGGCGACAACGTCATTGAGCACTTCCGGTTCCACGGCTTGCTTGAGGAGTTCGGCTTTGTCGAGGCCACTGAGATCGGCCCAGCTCTCGATACCGGTATCGCAGCGCTCGGCGATCTGCTCCAGCAGCCGATTCCAACTCGGCAGTCCCGCAGCCATACTCACGCCGGCGCCCAGAAACAACGCGAGATGACCGTGGCGTGCCAACTCGCCCAACCGCCGCGCCTCCGCCAATTCCCGTTCCGACAACGACCAGGTCGCCGGTGTGCCGTCGGCGACGACTCGGCGCCGATGCTGCGCAGCGCTGAACAGTGACCGATCCGGCGTCACCAGGACGATGTCGAGACCGTGATCGACTGCAAGACGCCGCAGTGCCTCCAAGAGCACGTCGAGGACAGCGCCACGATCGGCTCCCTGGCCTTCCCCACCGATGCCGAGAACCGGCAGGGCCACCCGAGGAAGCACCCGGGAGTCCGGTGCCGGCAGCTCAGCGCCAACGATTTCGGCGAAGACATCGTCGATGCGGCGGACGAGGTCGTCGCCGCTGACCATTCCCGTGTCGAAGACGTTGAGGAACCACACGTTGTCGCGGGTCTGGCTACGCCCGTATTCCTGCGGCCAGACTGAGGGCTTGGCGGCTGATCGTGGGCCGGTGACAGGCCGCCAATACCGCCGGACCCGGAAAGCCGAGTCTGTCGGGATGACAAATGCATCGACGTCGAAGTTCTCGATCAGCCCGTGGATGACGAAGAGGTGGCCCGGCTCGGTAGGCTCAACCTTCTTGGCACCGCCGGGCTTTGATTGCCGCGTTCGTTGCTGCTGCAGATCGAACAGCGCGAACTCGAGGACATCGGCGCCGCCCAACTCGTCCGCCCACTCGTCGGCGGCCGCCACGTACCGTCCATAGTCGTCGTGGCGCACGTACCTGGGCCTCAACGGCATGTCCGCGCTGACCACGTCGTGGAAGGCGACTCGGACGAGCTCGTCAAGGATCAGTGGCCGGGGTCGATGCGCTGTCGTGTATCCGGCAAAGTAGAGCAACTTTGTCCCGAACGACATGTTCAGTCCGCGGATTCGATGAGTCCGGAAGAGTGCCCGCCACCCGGCATTGGCACCTTCGGTCCGGGCTGCGTTCACGATCCCCACGATGTTTGCGGCTGCAGTCGGTTGACGAAGGATGGCTGCGGTTCGTGCCGGGCCGTATCCGACCCGCCCGTATCCCCACACCATCGACAGCAGGAACACCGCGACCGGGTCGATGTCCGCTCGGTCGTGGATGAACGCGCGTTTGATGCCGCCGTTCTCGACGACGTGGGCGCACAACTCGTCGAAGACGGCCTCGTGCCCGGCGAACAGCGCTTCCCACCGTTCGGGATCACACTCGATGACCTGGGCATCCACGTCGGCTTTGGAATACCGTCTGAGCGCTTCCGGGATCGGTGTCACAGGACCTCCTGGTGGGTTGGCATCCGCTGTCCCACGATTTCATATCTCGACCACTGGCAGCTGCCACCACCCGGCCAAAACGAAGCTCGACGGCCGAATGCGGAGAACAGAGATCTCCCGCGCAGCGGACCTACCCACAGCTACCGTGAAACCCGTGCCATCCCGATATCCACTGAACCAAGGCCAGATCATCACCAACGACGACGGTCGTCGCTACCGGATCGACGAGTATCTCGGGGGTGGCGGCTTCGGCACAGTGTTCACGGCACAGCAGTTGTCCAAGAACGGTCGGCGCGAGATTCGCACTGTGTGTGTGAAAGTCTGTTCCTCCGCTGCGGATTGGCACGGGGAAGCACATTTCGGCAATCTGCTCGCCGGCCATTCCGAGGTGGTCGAGATGCTGGACGCATTCGCAGTCGGCAGTACGCCGAAGAGCAAGATCCGGTACGTACTCGTGTCGGAATACCTGAGGGAAGGCACCGTTGCCGAATTGATCGACGATCCAGAATGGAGCGGATGGTCTCCTACTGTCGTCCATCGGGAACTCTCACGGCTTCTTCGGCTACTCGCCATCATGCATGCGGCAGGTATTACCCATCGGGACATCAAGCCGGACAACGTCTTTCTTCGAGATGGTCACCTTGTCCTCGGTGACTTCGGAATTTCCAAACAGACGCTCAACCCGCGACGATCCCCAATCGACGCTTACACACCGATGTATTCACCGACCGACATCGAGCAACGCCTGCACTGGGGCAGCTGGATCGACGTCTACCAGGTCGGACTCCTCGCGGGAGCGCTGCTCACCGGCACCGACTGGTACAACGCAGACATCGGGCACATCCGCTCGCTGGAGGCGCCGGAGGAGTTGAAATGCTGGATCTGGCACGCGACGGCACGTAAAGGACTGAAGTATGTCGATGGGACCCAGGCTCATTCGGCCCTGACCGGACTCGGCAAGATCGATATGCGGAGCACTCGCGGCCCGGCGACGCTGCACGGCCACCACGTGGTGGTCACCGGACGGTTCGATACCGGCACCCAGCAGGAAATGAGCCGACTCATCACCGAAGCAGGAGCGACCATTCAGGCAGCGGTCAACAATGACACCTCGGTGGTCGTTCGCGCCCCGCAGATAGCCAACACCGTCGGAAACTCCGAGGGCCGAAAACTTTACGCGGCACGGGAGCGCAAACGCCGCGGACAGCGGATCCACATCATCACCGAGAACCGGCTGCGAGCACTGTTGGAGGCGGACCTGCACGCCGTCGGCGGGTGAGGTTGGTCGGCCGCATACGACCCCCGTCCGGCTCGTCTACAGGCACTCGTCGCACACGCCTGTTGCAGGGAGCACCGTGAAGTGGACTGCGCAGACTCTTGGTAGTTCGTCGGCCCTGGATTGCCGGTTCTTCCGCTCGCGCGCAGCACTCGCCCGTGGCGTCAGCGTCGGCTCGCCACCACCTGGTGGGAGGTTGGCGCCGAAATAGCGGTAGCACTCGAGTCGCATCCTCGCCGCATGGTCATCGAGTTGATCGTCGTCCAGCGAGGAGGTTTCGCCACCGGCGATGGCGGAATGACGGTAGCCGTCCCCAACTGTTCCGTCTTCCTTCACGCAGAGCGCACCGAGCTGCAGAATCTGCTCCTGCTCGCAGTGCGTGATGACCCCCGCCAACACGCCACCGATCCAGTTTGGCAGGAGTGCATCGTGTTTGACGCCTGACTGCGTTTGGACAAAGTCGGCGAGCTGCTTATACGTGACAACTCCGTTGTACTTCTTCGCCGTGCTCGTCAGCAGATCCACTGCGCACGGCACCCACGCGTCGATGGCGTCGTTCATCGACACAGACTGCCCGTCAAGGGTGTAAGGCATCGGCCAACTCCTTTCAATCGCCAGACTTCTCAGACGACTTCCGGTTGAGGCTGCCGCTCCAACTCGGCGAACTTGCTCTTCATCGTCTCGTTGCGCCGGGTCAGTTTCGTGATGGTGAGAGCTGTCGCCTTGTCGTTGGCGAGGCGAAGGCTTCTCTCCGACCCGCGCAGTGCGGCCTTCACTTTCTCCAGCCTACTTATCGCGGCGTCGATCTCGCCGATGGCAGTCTCGAACTTACGCTTGGCGAGGTCAAAGTCCTTGCCGAACTTCGACTTGAACACCTCGAGTTCGGTCTCGAAGTTGGTGATGTCGATGTTCTGCTTCCTCACCTGCACGAGTTCGGTCTTGACCACGATGGTCTCCTGGGCCGCGTTACGCAGCAGGGCGATGATCGCAAGGAAGAACTGTGGGCGAACGACGAACATCTTCGGGTACTCGTATGACACGTCGGTGATACCCGTGTACAACTCGGAGTCCGCTTCGAGCATCGACACGAGCACCCCGTATTCACAGCCCTTCTCGCGACGATCCTTGTCGAGCTTGGCAAAGAAATCGAAGTTCTTCTGCTTGGTCGATGACACGTCGGCCTCGTTCTTCATCTCGAACATGATCGAGATGTACTCGACACCGTCGTCGCTGAAGTCTCGGAAGATGTAGTCGCCCTTTGTCCCTCCGGAAGCGTCGTTATCCTTGCCGAACTGAGCGTTCGGGAATGCAAGGGACCGAACCCCGTTGAACTCCGTCTCGCAGTGCTGTTCGAGGGTTTCGCCGAGAAGCTTGACCGACAGCTTCGCCTTCATGTCCTTGAGGCGATCGATGAGGTCATCCTTGAGCGCGATCTCCTTGGAGTAGGAATCCTTGAGTGCCGCCTCGGAGACCTTCTGTTCGGCCTCCTGCAGGGCGAGACTGTTCACAGCCTGGTCGAGTTTGTGTTGCACATCAGAGACTGCCTGTGCGAGGGCGAATTCTTGCGTCGTGTTGACTCTTTCGAGTTCGGCCGTCAGTCGCTGGATCTCCGCGTCCTGCTTCGCCACGGCCTGCTGGGCGTGCTGGGCGACCTTGGCCTCGGCGATCTCTATCTCGGTCTTCTTGGCCTTGTCTGCTTCGGCAAGGCGCGCGTGGAGTTCCTTCTCGAACTCCGCAGTTCGCACCTGCTGCAGGAGGCCGGCGTACTCTGCCTCGCTGACGGTGAATGCTGTCCCGCAGTGCGGGCACTCGATCTCGTTCATGACTGTTCTCCTTCTCGTATCGAGAACGTCCGACGAGGATTTCCGACTTCTGCCCAGCAGTGGTGAAGCAGTAGGAAACCGCTCGCTCTGTGCTGCAGTTGCCGGGTGGCCATTGCTTGGCGACGACGCCGCCTTACGTTCTCGCTCTCGATCGCTCGCGATGAGTTATCCGTAGCATTTGTCGTAGTTACGCATGGATTCATTACAGCAACCCATCGCACGTTCAACCTGGCCGCTTGCGGTTCACCAATGCAGCTGTCGCTGCAATTACATTGCACAACAGCTACTTTGGAATAGTACGAAGGCACGGATCGGTTCTTGACGCCATTTCGTGGGGACCTTCGTCCCAGCCAAATCGAGTACCTTCGTCGCGATCGTGGCCACCAATTCCCTCATGGCGGCTGTGGACGGCCCCGGAACTCTCGGCAGCGGGATTCTCTCGCCGGCTGCGGCGGCGCCCGCGGTCGCTCGGTGGAAGGTGCAACGCTCGACGACGCGGCCTCTCGCCTGGTGCTATCGCAGCTTCGCGCGAGCCTTGACCAGCCGCTCTGCAATCGATGGCGATGACTTCCCGGACGGACAGGCCCGCTGGAACCTATCGAGGATGCTGACTTCCGCTGCGATGCTTCCTGTCTGGCGGTAGATGATCGCAGCTTGTTCCGTATACCAAGGTGGCGGTGCGTATTCGTGGTACCGCGCATCGCGTTCGGCAGTATCGACGCATTCGAGAATCAGCTCGAGCGCCTCCTCATACCGCTTCGAGCGTTTGAGCGCTTTGATTGGTTCAACCCATTCGGTGAAATCCTTGCCTCTGACCAGGCGTCGC
Source organism: Gordonia sp. NPDC003424 (assembly GCF_053588655.1). Classification (NCBI taxonomy): domain Bacteria; kingdom Bacillati; phylum Actinomycetota; class Actinomycetes; order Mycobacteriales; family Gordoniaceae; genus Gordonia; species Gordonia sp. NPDC003424. The sequence continues at coordinate 537,130 of NZ_JBSFQJ010000002.1, read as the reverse complement.
CGTTGGTCCTCGGCTTCCTCTCCGCCCGCAGCCAGTCGACTCTCCCTGAGCAGGGCCTGTTCCTTGGCGGTCTGACGGTCCCGTGCAGCCGACTCTGTTTCGTCTTCGTTGGCGATCGCAGATTCGTAGGGACCAAGTGTGATTCGAGCTTGTGCTCGTGCGTTGTCGGGCATATACACGCGGCACTGTATCGCGCAATCGAACCCGACGTACTCGTCGCGCCGAATGACATCTCGGACGATGTCTGAGTCCAGCGCGCCGACGAAACCCATAAGCTCTCCGTCGATATAGGTGGCGATGACGCCGCGTCCTCGCGGTGAGTGAGGGTTCTCGCGGACGACCGCCGTGGTGTGCATAGCTTGACCGTCGGGGACGTGAGCTCTCTGGAGGAGCGCGGCGATTGTGTCGGTGAAATCCCCTTCATACGCGAGCTCTGCTGGGTCAGGGAGCGTGACTTCTACCGTTGGCAGCGCATCTGCCAGTATTGCGTCGGCCTGGTGTTCCCGAACAGCAGGCTTTCGCGGAATGTCCTGTGCGGGCACCTCGTGCCCGGCCAGCTCTCGCGCTCTGCGTAACCGCGCTTGCAGACCTTTGGTGCCCGCGTGATCAGGGTCGGCCCGGAGGTAGCGTTCGATCACCGCAACCTCGGCGTCGTAGTCCTTGAGCGAGCGGTATACGATCGCGGCCTGTTCGGTGGGCCACGCGGTTGGCCGCGTGAACGTGACCGCTGCACCGCGTTCGGCGGCGCAGATGCATTCGTTGAGGAGTGCCTGCGCGCGGTCGAAGTCGCCGTCCGTGCGCGCCTGGGCGATGTCGGGCCGAAGGGTCTCGAAGTCGCGTCCGTTTACGAGTCTTGCCGCGTCGGCAGCAGCGATTTGGCGCAGCAGACTTTCATCGGTTAGCCGCTCGGTGCGATCGGGGCTGAACCTTCCTGGCCACTGTGGTTGGTCGACATAGCTCCACTCGGGCTCGTGTTCTTCGCTGGGTTCCAGCGTCACTCGCGCCGACCATTTACCATGTTCAAAGATCGCCCAGACGCGGGCTGCGACGATGACGTGCGTATGAGACTTGTTGGCGCGGATCACTTTCGGTTGCACTTCGGGTGCCATCTCAGCCGGCACGTGACCGACGACGAGACCGCCGATGTGGACTGCAACCGCATGCCTGTCGTAAGGATTCTTCGGTTCCGGGACGAGTTCGGCATCTCGCCAGATGAGTCCGCCCAGTGGCTTGGCCGCTGTTCGAAACAGTCGAGCAAATGACTCTTGATGGTAGCTTTCGCCGGCGATCTCGACATCGGTGACGAGCGGCGTCGACGAGGGTGTTCGTGATGTCGACGCCCGAACCGGGTGAGAGCCGACCGCTGGTGTCGGTGTCGGTGTCGTCGAAGCCTGCGGACGTTGAGCACGATTGATCTCCGCCACGTGCTGCAACCAGTCTCGGAGCTGTTCAAACTGGACCTGCGTCTTGCGGGTGAACACGACAGTCGTCGGGTCACCAGCAGCCGCTTTGGCCGGGGCAATGCCGGCGACAACAACCTGCAGGTAGCCGTTCACCAACAGAGTGGCCGGCTTGAAGTTCACTCCGATGACCGACGGGAGTGCAATTCGCGCCCCGGTACCGAACGCTGCGCCGACGGCCGCACCATTGACCTTCGTGATCGATGACGCGTCCACTTCAAATCGTGCGCCGTGACCGTTATAGCTTGTGCAACGATCCGAACTCTGTGCGATATTCACGATCAACTCACTTTCCAAGACCCGAGCACCAAGACCATGGTCGGCGCACACTCACCATGCGATCACCACCGCATTGTTGCCACCCACGTACCGCATCCCGACGGTCGATCCACCGCTGGAGAAGGTGATCGTGATCGAGTCACCGCTCATCGTGTAGTTCTGTCCGGTCACCGGGCTGTAGGCCGTGATGACCGACGAGCCAGTACTGCGGTACGCCGAGCCGACGTTGTCGGCGAACGCGCACGAGGTGACGCTGGTCGCCACACCCACTCGCCCCGACGGGCACACGGTGAACAGCTCCCCACCGCTGGAGACCGTGGTGTTGGGCTCACCCTGGTCGGCCGGGACCGGCGCTGCCGGCTGCTGCGCCGGTGCGGGAGCCGGGACTGTTTCGGTCTTGGTCTGCGCGGGCGTCTGGGTCTGTGTCACCGTCACCGGCGGTGTCGTCGTGGATGCCGCAGGCGTGGCCGGGCCCCGGGTGAGCAGCCATACGCCGCCGCCAACCACCAGTAGCACCAACAAGACAACGACCACCGACGCCAGGGCAATCAGGGCTGTGTTGCCTCCACGCGGCGGTTGCGGGGGCAGGGGTGGGGGCTGCTGAGCCGGGTAGCTCTGCCACTGGTTCGGGTCGATGGGTGCGGTCGGGTAGGTCATCGGTCGTTCTTCTCGTTGTGGTCCATCAAGTCGGTGCATCCGCTGATCGCCGTCGAGACACGATCCGCAAGAACTTCATCGTCGTAACCCAGTCATTTGTTAGCCTGATCCGCGGTTTCGAGTGCGCGATGGAGTGCCACCACTCAACTCTGGGTCGGCGCGAATCGTGCTGTCTACGTTCATATCTGGATCGAGCAGGTAAACCGAGGCGGGCACCGCGGCTGCCGCACAGGGACCTTCAGCACTCGAAATTGAGTACCTTTGACCCCATTGGCTGTCTCGCGGAAGCCCGGTCACGATGCGGGTATGCCGACGCCGCCGGCCGACTAGACCTAATCACCCACGTCGGCTTTGGAATTCCGGCTGTGCGCTTCTGGCATCGTTGTCGTAGGACCTCCTCGTGGTTGGCGCCCCGACCCTCGCCATCTGTTGCAACACAGGGATAGTCAAAGAAGCATCTTCCGAATGCCCTGCTCCCCAGGCGCAGTGCTCGCCACCTGGACCGGGATGCCCCGAACACAAGCCCGATCACCCGTCGCGGAGGGCTGCCGCCAGCGCCGGAACGTCAGTGGTCGCCGCAGTCCAGAGCAACTCTGGTTGGACTCGGTGATAGGCGTGCACCAGCACGTTTCGAAGGCCGATGAAACCAGACCAATCGACATCCGGCAGCGTTGCGCGGAATTCGTCGGTGAGCACACGACACGCCTCGCCAATGATCTCGACCAGCCGTTCGGTAACCAAACGCAGATCCTCGTCGCATTGCCAGTCCTCGAACGACATGCTGAGCCGACGAGCAAGCCCGTCGGGATATCGGCAACGCGCGCGTCGTCGCCTCGGGTCATAGGGGGACCGATTCGGCGAGAATGCGCCTATCGCGCGGCAGCAACCCGCCCTCGGCGACCACATCGACAGCCGTTCCCAACCGTTCGCGCAGTTCGTCGATGAGGTGCACCTGGTCGAGCAACGACCGGCCTTCCTCGAATGTGACCAACAAATCGATGTCCGACCCCTCGTGCTGCTCACCGCGTGCGACGGAACCGAAGACACGGACGTCGTGAGCCCCCCACCGAGCTGCCACACGCAACACCTCGTCACGTCGCGCACGCAGCGCGGCGAGGTCGAAAGGGCGCCGATCACGGCTGGTCGCGGTCACCACCACATTGTGGCCCATCCGGCGGCGAGTGGTCGCGGCGAGTGGTCGACTGGTGCCCGAAGTTCTGCCGTTGCGCCGGCCGAGTCGGCGATGCACGAAGGCCAGATCATCACCAGTGACGACGGTCGAAGACGTTGCGTCGCCACAGCTCGTCCCCCGCCACGAAACAGTCACGGCGTCCGCCTGTGTACAGATCTGCTGGAGACGCGCGCCAGCTAGACTCACCTCCGTGCCCGCCGGACCCGACCCGATGACCCTGGGTCAACGTCTGGTCACCGTCCTCGAGGATGGCCGTCGCACCGCAACTTACAAACTCGCGACGATGGTCGCGCTGCTCGACCTTGCCGTCGAGCATGTCCCCGACGACCCGACCGCCGCTGTCGACATCAATCTGGACGACCTCGCTCACCGCGTGATGGATCTGTACTGGCGGCAGTTGCGGCCGCTGCAGGACGTCGACGGCGACCACGTCCTGCGGCAAACCACCCAGCCCTCGGGCAAGATCTTCACCGCGGTCACCACGTTGCGCACCGCCACCATAACCTCTCGCTCCCGCGAGATCCCCATCGAATCGGCCGCGATCCACGCATCGGCGATCTACGCGTCAAGCCGAGTTACGGTGAAACGCAGCCTCGTTGAGATGCCACTGAAGCGGCTGCAACAGGTCGGCACCGGACCCTACGACTGCTTCCTCTACGACGACAGCTGGATGGGTCGGGATTCGTTGCGGGCCATCAACGATCACGGCAACCGTCTCACCCTGTTTCCCGGCATCTGCCACACCCTCGCCCAACTCGCCCCGCTGGTGAAACCGGCGTTTCAGCTGGCCTGGGTCGACGACGTCCGTCGGATGAACAAGCTGCTCCTCGACACCGGACCTGATCTGGCACATCATCTGTTCGGTGCCGACCGCATCTCGCTGGCGAAGCCGGCAGAGGTACTCGCCGAGCAGTTCGGTACCCAATGTTTCTACTGCTCAAGCCGTTTGCCACGCTCGCGGCACGTCGACCATGTCCTGCCCTGGTCGCGTGTCGGCATCGACGGCCTGAGCAACCTGGTCCTCTCGTGCGCCGAGTGCAACGGCAACAAGTCCGACCTGCTCCCCGACCCGCAACTCGTGCTGCGTGCGCTCGACCGCGGCCACACCGTCCTCGACGACCTCGCAGCTTCCATCAACTGGCCCAGCCAGTACCAGCGGGTCGCGTCGGTCGCCCACGGCATCTACTCGACGCAACCGGAGTCGACGCCGATGTGGTTGGGGCGGAAACAGATTCGACCGTTCGAACGAACCGACATCAGCTGGCCGACGGTGGCGTGGTGAGCTTGGACGCTGAGCGTCAGAGTCCTACGCGGATCCCGGGTCGTCCATCCCGGCGTGCACCAGAACATCGAGCCGGACGGATGCGCCGATCGGGACATCGTTGGGCTGAACGACGGTGAGCATGGCGTTGATCTCCGCCGGAGTTGTGGGCCGAGCCTGCGCGTGCCACGTCTGGAGTTGATCAATGGTGGACAGCAGGGTGTTGAAATCGAGATTGTAGGGTCGGTGCATCAACCGGCGAGCACGCGACGACTCGCCGTCGCGGGTCAGTCGGATGGCTGGAACACCATTGCTGAGTACCTCGAAATCGACCGCTGCCGAACCGAATTCGTAGTGCGAACCATCGCCGAGACCGACGCCATCACCGCGGAGCAGCAGCGGGCCACGTTCCCGGTGACTGACGACGGCGAGGACCGGCACGAGGCCCAGACCCAGGACCGCCGGGATCACCAATCGCCAGGCCTGCCAGTACCCCAGGGCGACGGCGGCGATCATCCCGACCGACATGATCCCGCCATCACCGCGATGATGATCACCGGATTCCGATAGGCCGGCTGACGGTACACCGCGACCCCGCGTTGCTGACGGATCACCTTCTTCGGCCGGCCTGGGCGAGGCGTGACGCTTATCCAATCCATTGCCGCACACCGGTGTTACGGCCATCGTCACTCAGCATCCACCCGACATGCTTGGGGGTCCGCAGCACCAGCGACCGGTCTTCGATCCGCAGCTCGGGCACGGTCCGTTCGATCACCGTCTCCACGTGATGGATGTCCTGCAACGACCGCAGCCACATCGCCATGACGATGGTGTAGGGCCCCAGGCTGCGGGCCAGCAGCCGAAGGTCTTGCAGCGTACTGAGTTTCGCGATGGCGTTGTCGACGCTGCGCGCCGTCGTGGAGATGAAGAACCAGGCGTAGGCGGGTCGCCCGGAATAGGCGCGCGCAACCTCCGTGCGCACCGTGACCCGGTTGGACGCGAGTAACTCATACAGTGCGGCGCGAGCACGGTCGACCGGCATCCCGGTGCGCTTGGCCACCTCGCCCGGTCCGGCACGTCCGTCGGCGATCAGCGCACCGAGCGTCGCCTGCTGTTCGTCCGCGGTGACGGCGGCCTTACGGACAATCGGACGTAGCCGCGCCACCTCACCCAGCTGAGCGGTCTCGTCCGACGACAGCGACCGCAACTCCCACCCACGGGCATCGCGGACGACGTCGCTGAGGATGTGGGTGCGCATGGACCGCACGTCGTGCAGGGCGGTCATCCCGGTGAACACATAGTCGGCCAACGCCTCCTCGTCGACCGCGTTCACCGTCGCGACGATGTCGCGGCCACCGGTCGTCAAGTCGATCGTCATCGTGTGCGGGTCGCGCGCCATGATCTGCGCGATCTCCAGCGAACGACCGGGCGGGCAGTCGATCTCGATGATCGCGATCCGCTGATCGGTCGGGTAGGCCGCCACCCACGCCAGCCCCGCGTCGTGCAGCTTCTTCCATCGTCGGGACACCGTCACCGGGTCCAGCCCGAGCACTCGTCCGAGATCCGTCCACGACGCCCGCGGAGCGATCTGCAGGGCGTGGATCAGCCGCAGATCGTCGTCGCCGAGAGTTCCCGGGGTTTCCTGCTTCCTGCTCATACGCTGCCATTCTCCCCTGATCTCGGAGCACCGTACCCGAATTTGACGCGAATGCTGCGTCCAGCGGGGTCGAACCGCCCGCGATCCGGACCATTGAGCTCACACCAACGCTGTTGCCCCCATCACCAGCTCGTACCCACCAGGAGTCCCTCCCCATGACTACTCTCAACCGCGTGACGCATCCCCGGAGCGCCACCCCACGACATCCGGTCACCCGGGCCGTCTGGACGGCAGCCGTTCTCGCGCTGGTCGTCAGTTCGATCGCGCAGGCCATCGGCCCCGCGAAGATCCACCTCGGCCCCGCCGAGCTCGCCATCTTCCCGATGGTGTGGGCGCTGATCGCCGCCGGCCTCATCTCCGCGCAGAAGATCCGCCCGATCGGCCCCGCGGTCCAGCACGCGGCCGACGGCATCATGGCGGTCGGCGTCATCTTCCTCTGCGCCCGCCTCGCCTTCACGGTCGGCCCGAACGTCAGGGTGCTGTTCGACGCCGGACCGGCGCTGCTGCTGCAGGAGTTCGGCCATCTGCTGGGCACGGTGGTGCTCGCCCTGCCGATCGCGGTACTGCTGCGCATGGGCCGGGCGACCGTGGGCGCGACGTTCTCCGTCGACCGTGAACCCTCCCTGGGCATCGTCTCGGAGCGCTACGGCGCCGAGTCCGACGAATACCGTGGCGTGCTCTCGATGTACGTCTTCGGCACCCTGTTCGGGGCGATCGTCGTCACCTTCCTCGCCTCGCTGCTCACCTCGTTCAGGTTCTTCGATCCGCTGGCGCTGGCCATGGGTTCCGGCGTCGGCTCCGGATCGATGATGGCCGCCGCGGCCGGGGTGATCGCCGACGCCCATCCCGAACAGTCCTCACAGATCCTCGCGATGGCGAGCACCTCGAACCTCATAACCGGCATGCTCGGCACCTACGTGGGCGTGTGGATCGCCCTGCCGCTCGCAGACTTCCTGTACCGCAAGATGACCCGCACCCCGAAGCCGGCCCGTGCCGTCGACGCCGCGACCACCACTGAACTCGACGCCACCACTCCCGCTGCCGACGAAGTCGTCGCCGACACCCACCCGTCGGTCCCGCTCGGCATCGGCACCGCCATCTTCGTCGTGGTGTCCACCGTCGTCGCCGCCATCGCCGCCAAGGGTTTCTCCTGGCACCTGATCGCCGGCATGGCCATCGTCACCGCCGTCGCCTTCGGCGGGTTCGCCGGCAACCGGTTGGTGCGCAAGGTCCCAACCGTCATCTGGGCCACCGCCATCGGCACCGCGTTGTCGCTGCCCTGGTCGCCGGTCGCCGACGTCCTCGGCAAGCAGGTCGCCAGCATCGACTTCCTCTCCATGTGCGCGGTGGTCCTGACCTTCGCCGGACTCGGCCTGGGCAAGAGCCTCCCGCAACTGCGCATGGTCGGCTGGCGCATCGTGCCGGTCGGACTGGTCGCCCTCGTCGGCTCGTTCGTACTGTCCACCGTGATCGCCGAGTTCACCCTCGGCATGTGGTCCTGACACCGACAACCGCCCTCCTACCGTTTGAGACAAGGACATCACCATGACCGACATCCTCGACATCCCCGCCACCACCTCGGCCACCGAGCTCCGTGACACCGTCGCCAAAGTGATTGCTGCACAATCTGATCAGCTGCTCAACGTCAGCCACGACATCCACGCCCACCCCGAGCTCGCCTTCGAGGAGACCCGGGCCGCCGAACTGCTGGCCCGGGTCCTCGAGACGGAAGGGTTCTCGGTCACGCGCGGCGCCTACGGCATCGCCACCTCGGTGGAGGCGGTCTACGGGTCCGGCGACTTCCGGGTCGTGCTGTGCGCCGAGTACGACGCGCTGCCCGAGATCGGCCACGCCTGCGGTCACAACGCGATCGCCGCGATCTCCCTCGGTTCGGCACTCGCGCTGCGGGAGGTCGCCGACGAGCTGAACCTGCAGGTGGTTCTGCTGGGCACACCGGCCGAAGAGCACGGCGGCGGGAAGTGCAAACTGCTGCGCAACGGGGCCTTCGAAGACGCCACCATGGCGTCGATGGTGCACGGCGGCTCGGGCGAGCTCGAGATGAGCGCCGCCCAGGTCCGGATGCAGTGCGTCGACCGCTTCGACATCACCTTCACCGGCCGCGAGGCGCACGCCGCGGCCGCACCCCACGAGGGCATCAATGCCGGCTCGGCCGCCACCCTCGCGCAGGTCGCCGTCGGCATGTTGCGACAACACCTGCGCGACGGTGTGCGCCTGTCGGTCATCACCACCGACGCCGGCACGGTCACCAACATCGTGCCCGGCCGCGCCCAGCTGTCGGTGGAGGTCCGCTCCGCCGAACTCGACGACATGCTGTCGGTCAAGCGTCGCGTGCTGTCATGCATGGAAGGTGCGGCCATCGCCACCGGTTGTCAATGGTCGTCGCGTCGTGCCGAACCGCGCTACCTGGGCGTGACGCCCGACGGCGCCCTCGCGTCCCTGTGGGACGCCAACCTGGGTGCGGTCGGCCGGGAGATCGATCCCGCACTCGCCGGCACCAGCGGTTCCACCGACATGGGCAATGTGTCGCAACTGATCCCGAGCCTGCACCCGATGATCACCTTCCAGGGCAGCACGGCTCCGGCACACACCGTCGAGTTCGCCCGCGATGCGGCGAGTCCCGCCGCCGACGACGCGATCCTCGACGCCGCGACCGTGCAGGCGTGGACCGTCGTCGATGCGGCCGCCGACCCCGAGATCCGGGCATCGCTGCTGCGTCGCGTGGCCGAGCGGCCGGCCGGTGCCACGATGATCGACCAGGATCTCGACTGATGACCGCGCCGGTTCTGCCCTTCACCACCGCCGGGACATCCTCCCGGCGGTGGCCGGCGCCGACGACCAGTCTGTTCGAGCTGTTCTCCATCGGACTGGGGCCGTCGAGTTCGCACACCGTCGGTCCGATGCGCGCGGCGGCCATGTTCGTCGACGAGGCGCAGGCAGTGCTGGCCGAGCCGGGGCCGGTCGAGTTGTCGGTCGATCTGTACGGCTCGCTGGCGGCCACCGGCCGCGGCCATGGCACCTTCGATGCGGTGCTACTCGGCCTCGAGGGCAACGACCCGGCGACCATCGACCCCGACTACGCCCGGGCGCGGTCCGCCGAGATCGCGGCCGGCGATCCGCTGCGACTCCGTACGGGTCACGAAATCTACTTCCGTGCAAGCGATATCGCGTTGCATCCGCGTGTGGTGCTGGATCGGCACACGAACGGGATGCGGCTGATGCTGACCGTCGGCGCCTCGACCCACGAGGCCACCTACTACTCGGTGGGTGGCGGGTTTGTGGAACGTGAAGGTGCGCAGACCGATTCGCGTCCGGCGGCACCCGTGTTCGCCGATGCCGACGACCTGCTCGCCCTGTGCGCGCGGGAACACGTGACGATCGCCGAGGTGGTGTGGGGTACCGAATGCGCGATGCGGCCGGCCGCCGAGGTTCGGTCCGGCCTGTTGATGATCTGGGAGGCAATGGAATCGTCGATCCGCAACGGCCTCAACGCCGACGAAGATCTGTTGCCGGGTGGTCTCGGCGTATGGCGCCGGGCACCCGGCCTGTATCGTCAGCTGCTCGCCGACCACACCCCCGACGCGATGGACTCGCTGTCGGTGGCGGCGATTGCCATCAACGAAGAGAACGCCGCCGGCAACCGCGTGGTCACCGCCCCGACCAACGGCGCGGCCGGCATCGTTCCCGCGGTGCTGTATCACCTGCTGCACACCATGTTCGGGCACGACGACCCCGGCCGCCGTGAGCAGGCGATCATCACCTACCTGTGCACCGCGGCAGCGGTCGCCATCCTGGTCAAGCAGGGTGCCTCGATCTCCGGCGCCGAGATGGGCTGCCAGGGCGAGGTGGGTTCCGCATGCGCCATGGCCGCCGCGGGCGCCGCCGCGATCATGGGTGGCACCCCGGCACAGGTGGAGAACGCCGCCGAGATCGGCATCGAGCACAACCTCGGCCTGACGTGCGACCCGATCGGGGGTTTGGTGCAGATCCCGTGCATCGAACGCAACGCGATCGCCTCGGTAAAGGCCGTGAGCGCCGCCCGCATGGCGCTGCGGGGCAACGGTGTTCACCGGGTGTCGCTTGATCAGGCGATCGCCACCATGCGCCAGACCGGACTGGACATGTCGTCGAAGTACAAGGAAACCAGCCTCGGCGGATTGGCGGTGAACGTGCCGGAGTGCTGAATGGGATCGCCGACGTTCGATGTAGCCCGACAGAAACAGTTGAGCCGAACGTCCAGATGTGCTGGGCCGAACGTCACCTCAGGCAGCGAGTCGTTCAAGTCGGGATTCACGATAGTACATAATTGCGGTGAGCCTTGATGAGATAGCAGCGGAAGCAGAGTACGAGCATGACCACCGACACGGTGATGAATCCCGACCACACCATCACCTGCAAGGGTCAGAACTGCACCGCAGTGCTCGACCCCGTCGCGCGGACGGTCACACTCACCCACCATGGATTGCTGGCGGGAAAGGCCAAGCGCAAGGCATCGCCGTGGATCATCCCGCTCGACACCATCACCGACGTGGAGTTCAAGGAGCCAAAAGGCCTCAGCGCCGGCTGGATTCGCTTCGTGCTGGCCGATCGGGCCGGCTACACGCAACGGCCCACCGACGATCTCAGCGGGTTCTTCGCCGGAACCGACGACGTGGTGCCGTTCGTGGAGGCGGTCAACGCCGCGCGCGCAACCACGCCGGCCGCGAGCGCAGCAACCACCAAATCGCGACTGCGTCGCTGGGCCGGTAAGGCCTCCGGAAGTCGCACACAAACCACCATGGATGTGCAGGCGCGTCCCGAGCCCGGATGGAGTCTCGATCCCGCAGGATCGGGCCGGTTGCGGTGGTGGGATGGTCAGCGGTGGACCGACAACTACCATTCGCCCGGCACCCCCGCGACACCTGTACGCACCCATGGCGGCAGCGCCAAGTGGAAGGTCGGCGGCGGGATCGCAGCGGCGATTCTCTTGGTCGCCGTCATCGCCGCCGCGGCTGGGACCGAGGACGACACGTCGACGAAAACTGCTGCACCGCAATCGACATCGACCACCTCCACCACGAGCGAACCGACACCGACCACATTCGCCGCGACCACTCCGCTCGACACCGCAGCCGCCACCGCCGCAATGACCAAGCTCGACACCCTGGCCGTCAAGGGCCGGGCCCCCAAAACCGGCTACGACCGTGACCAGTTCGGCCAGGCCTGGTCCGACGACGTCACCGTCGCCAGCGGCCACAACGGGTGCGACACCCGCAACGATCTCCTGAAGTCCCTCGACGACATCGTCATCGAACCGGGAACGCAGGACTGTGTCGTGCTGTCGGGGATGCTGAATGACCCGTACACCGCCCGGGTCATTGCGTTCACCCGTGGTTCCTCGACGTCGTCGGCGGTGCAGATCGATCACGTCGTCGCCCTCGAGGACGCATGGCAGAAGGGCGCCCAGCAGTTGAGCGCCGACGAGCGCCGGGACTTCGCGAACGATCCGCGCAACCTGCAGCCCACCGACGGGCCGACGAACAGCCAGAAGGGCGCCGGCGACGCCGCCACCTGGCTGCCACCCAACAAGGCCTATCGATGCACCTACGTGTCCCGGCAGATCGATGTCAAGGCGGAGTACCGCCTGTGGGTCACCGCGGCCGAGAAGTCGGCCATGCAGCGGGTGCTCTCTGCCTGCGGCGCAACGGTTCCCACCACCGAAACAACCTTCGAGGCGACGACCGAAACCAGCGTCGACACCGAACCGGGCAATGAGGTTCCGGCGGTCCCCACCGAACCGACCACCCCGGCCTACGTGGCGCCCGCCCCGACCACACCCGACAGCAGCGTCTACTACAAGAACTGCGCGGCCGCCCGAGCCGCCGGCGCCGCACCGGTCTACCGCGGACAGCCCGGTCACGGCTCACACCTCGACCGGGACGGCGACGGCGTCGGATGTGAGAGCTGACGACTGGTTGTCGGTGCCCGACGCTACAGTCGCGGCCAACAGACAGTCGCCCTACCGAAAGACCACGATGCCCACGAACTCCGTCCCGATGACCGACCACCTGGTCGCCATGTCGGCGGCCGGTGCGCGCAACGGCCTGCGCCCCGCCACCGACGACGCGGAGCTACGGTCGCTGCTGAGCACCTGCACACCAGAACTCGCCCGGGATGCGTTCCTGCGTTTCACCGCATCGAACCGATCGGTCCCCGCCGAGCCGGCTCCGGCCCGGGCGCCGGGCCTGTGGGGATGGTGCAAGCGACACAAGATCCTCGCGGTCATCTGCGCCTTCTTCGGCTGGGTGTTCGCGACCGCCATCACCGCCGGCAACGCCGGTTTCGGACTCCTGCTGTTCGCCGCCATCTGCGGAGCCATCTTCTGGTACCAGGGGCGCCGCGGCCGGACGCCGACGAAGCGTCCGAGCACCGTCCCCGCCACCAACCCGTGGCCGTTCGGCGCCGAGCGAACCTCGAGCCACGGTGAACTCGCCGGTGAATCCACCCTGCTGCGACCCGAAGCCGAACTCGTGGGCATCGCCGTCCTGATCGTCGAAACGATCAAGGCATCTCCGGTCGTCCGCAGTACCGTGATCAACACCGGTGATCTGCTCGCACAAGTCGACCAGTCCCTATCCACCATCAGCCACCAGTGCTACCGCGTGTGGTGGGTGCGCTCGACCATCGAGTACCCGGAGTCTGACTCCGACGTCGGCCGCGCGCTGGCCGCCGCGATCGACCAGCGACTGGTGCGGGTGCAGGAGAACTGGCGGGAGCTTCTCGACCACGTCGCACAGCTCGCCGAGCTCGCCGCGAACTTCGACTCGTACGCCAAGGTCCTGCGCGACTACGAACGCCACCAGCGGCTGATGGCCGACAGCACCGTCGGCGGCCCGTCGGCGGCCGATCCGCGATGGGACCACCTCGAGGGAATGCAGGCGAACCTGTCGGCGCAGATCGGATTCATCAACGACACCGCGCGTCGGGTGAGTAGCGCAGACCTCGGGTAACACCTGCGACCAGAACCTCACCCCATCGTCGCAGCCGTCGAGAATGCCCGGCACGACCATGCCCCGCGGGTCCTCATCGCGCTTGCTCGGAACCGTCCATGAGCGAGGACAAGCACGGTCCGCAGACGATATGGGAGTGATCGGCGCAGGCGCGTCGAGACCACCGCTGGCTACCCATCAGTCAACCGAGTGTTGTTGTGCTGCCGCTTCGACCACGGCATTGAGCGTGCCGATGAGCCGCATGTCCTCGACGGTGCGGGCGCGGGTGTCGAGCAGTTCGTCGGTGCACACGAGGTAGGCGAGGCAGCGGGCGCGGCTGATGGCGACGTTGAGCCTGTTGCGGGAGAACAGGAAGTCCACCCCGCGGGTAAGGTCCTCGCCGCTGGAGGTGGCCATGCTGAAGAACACCGCGGCGGCCTCGCGGCCCTGGAACTTGTCGACCGTGCCGACCGGCACGTCGGCGAGGGCCGGATCCTGTGCGAGCCGTGCGCGGATGGTGTTGACCTGATCGTTGAACGGGGCGACGACCATGAAATCGGTTGCCTGCAAGGGCCTTGTGTCGCCATTGTGGTTGGTCCAGTCGGTACCGATCAGCGTCGACAGTTCGACGGCGATCAACTCGGCTTCCTCCACCGACGAGGTGCGGTTGCCCTCGTGCTCGGCGCGCAGCCATCGCAGACCGGTTCCGGCGACGGTCGACTGACGCGCACAATCCACGTAGCTGATCAGCCGACCGTCGTAGATCTGCTCGGAAATGAATCCCGCCAGCGCGGGGTGCATGCGTCGGGTCTGCTGCAGGAAGACACCGCGGTCCGGCTGCAGGGTGACGTCGTCGCCGACGATGTGCTCGAGCACGCTGCACCCGGCGATACCGGGATGGTTGGCCTGGGCGACCTGCGGTAGCTGCAACGGATCGCCGAGCAACACGAGGCTGTGCGCGGCGGTGGATGCGGCCAGCGCATCGGCCAAGGCCAGCTGGCCGGCCTCGTCGACGAGCAGGACATCGACTTGGGCGTCGCGCATCACCGGGTTGGAGAACAGCCAGGTGGTACCGGCGACAACGTTGAACTCGTCGCGGGCGCACTTCGGATTGCCCCCATACGTCACCTCAGGCAGCTGCCGCACCGAGCTGGCCCCGGAATTACACACGGCATGCAGCAGATCGAGCTCACCGCTCTCCCGGAACGCCTCGACCACCCCCTCGAGCACGTTGCCGATCGCTTGGTGACTGACCGCGGTGATGCCGACCCGTTTGCCCGCGCGCACCAGTGCCCGGACCAGCCGGGCGGCGCGGTAGGTCTTGCCGGTTCCGGGCGGGCCCTGTACCGCCACACAGCTGTGGTCGAGTTGGGTGACCCAGGCGGTCATGTCGTCCAGGTCGTCGGCGAACACACCGTCGGCGGGGCCGGCCCCGGTGAATCTCGGCAGGTCACGACGCAGCAGTGCCAGGGTGACGGGGCTAGGGGTCCCGTCGAAAACGTTCTGCGCGAACGCTTCCAGTGCGTTGAACTTCACCTGCGTCGGCACCCAGTCGTGCAGGACCACCACTCGCGGGTCGAATCCCGCTTCCTGCCGCTCCTCACCCCAGACGAGGTCGATGACACCGGCCTCTCTATCGAGGTTGTCGATACTCGCGTACGCGCGACCGTCGTCTGGCGTTGCCAACATGACGGTTCCACCGCTCGCGGGGAATCGATCGAGATCCTGATCTGGGAAGGTGAACCGCATCGCCGGCGTGATCGCGTTACCGCGCTTGCCGATTCGTTCGATCATGCCCGCCGGTGTGAGGTCGGTGATCACCTCGGGATCATCGAACAGATCAACAGGATCGACGGCCAGCTTGACCTTCTTCGGCCCGACGTAGGCGAACCATTCGTCGCGCCAATAGCACAGCAGATCGCCGAGATCGTGTTCGAGCGTGCCGGCATCGAACCCATGTAGCCGCTCAACGGTCTCGTTGAGTTCCGGCAGTTCTGGGTCCGGTTCGAGGCGGGCTGCACGCCAGGGCATTTCGGGTGGGCGGTGATCGACCAGCCAGTCGCGCAGCGCGCGGGTCGCGCGGACGTCGTCCTCGTTGTAGGCGGCGATGGCGTCGAGGTCCGCCGGGTTCGGGCCGGCCATGTAGTGCTCGTACTGCACCACCGCACCCGCGCCCTTGTCGATCTCATGGCTGCGTTCAAAGTCGGTCAACCGTTCCAGGTGCTTCAAACCGTACGACTCAGTGCCCACCTGGATACTGTTGCGGGCCACCATAAAAAGATCGATGAACGCACCGGTGTCGATCAGCTCTGCCAGCGCCACCTCACGCACACCGTGGGTCTCTGCCAGCCGCTCCAGGGACGAGCGTTCGGTGTGGTTGTAGTGGTAGACGTGCATGCCCGGTCGTTCGGCGCGACGAGCGGTGAGATAGTCGATGAGCGCGGCCACCGCGTCGGCCTCCTCGTCGAGGTCGTGCGCCCACCATGCGCGGTAACGCCAGTCACGGGCGTCGTCCTGTTCGAGCAGCCCGAACAGGAAGAACAGTCCGGCGTCGGCCCGCCAGAACGGGTGGCCCTCGTAGTCGAGGAACACATCCCCGCCGTCCGGTTCGGGAAGCTTCTCCAGGCCGTGTCCCCACGGCTCCTCGCCCGCGATGATCAACTCGAACGGTGGCGGGTTGTCGGGTTGTTCCCGCGCCTGCACCTGAAGCACCGCCTGATCGTGCAAACGCGTGAGTCGCTCGGGAGACAGCCCGTCGACGTCGTTCACGACGGTGGAGAGCCCGGTCAGCGTCGCGATGTCCGCGTCAGTCAGGGTCTCGATGTCCGTCGTGCGGATACCGGCGACATAGATCAGCGAGTCTGCGTCACGCCACTCCTGCTCGCACGCGGTGCCGAATTCGCAGAACGCGCAGTGCGCGCACGGCTGCGACACCGTGTCGGCACCGGGCCCGTCGGCGAGCGCATCCGCAAGCCGGGCCTGTAGGCGTCGCCAGTACGGCTGAAAGTCGTTGACACGTAAGGTCTCCGTCCGGCCCGAACCCAGCCAGATGTGCATCTGCTTCGGCCGGACGCCGGTCATCGCCTCGATCGCGTCGGCGTAGAAGCACAGCTGCAGCACATGCCCCGGCTTGGCCTCGGCGCGAGCCAGCTTGGCGTCCACCGGCTCCCAGGACACCTCGCCGGTGTCGGGATCGTGTGCGCGCACCACGAAGTCGGCGACACCGCGAATACCGTTGTGCATGAAGGGCATCTGATAGATGACGTCCCAATCACCGGTGAAGGGGTTGCCGACACCGCTCACCCACGAGGAGAACGTCTGACCCTTTTCCATCTCCGGCACGTGCAGGGTGCGTAGGCCCTGATTGCCATACTCCGCCAGGCACTCCTGTTCATGAGCCAAGCCCTTGTCCAGCAACAGTTTGGCAAATGACCCGAAGGGCTTCTGCGGTTCCGCGAGCAGACCGTCCTCGACCCGGTTTCGCAACGTCAGGTAGTGCGGACAATCCAGCCACGCCGTCACTTTCGACGGCGTCAGTAGCCGCGGTGTCACCAGGCGCGGTGTTGTGAGGTGCTCGGACTTGGAGGACATGGGCTCATCATGCCGGGTCGGTCTGACACCCTTGCGCCGTATTCGAACACCGCCCCATGAGTCGCGCACCGCAGGTGAACTCGGACCCGCGTCCGGTCGCCATGTCGGCGGCCGGTGCGCGCAACGGCCTGCGCCCCGCCACCGACGACGCGGAGCAACGATCGCAGCTGAGCACGGTCACACCGGACGGGCAAGGGGTGCGTTCCTGCGTTTTTCGTCATCCAATCGACCTGCGCCCAAACCACCTTCGGCGCCGTCGCCGGGCCCGGGGGCTGGTGCATGCGGCACAAGATCCTGGCACCGCTGTGTGCGTTCTCCGCCTGTTGGCAGCGACGGCAAGGTGGGCTCACGCGTGTCGTTGAGGTGCGCGAGATGACCAAGCATATGAGGGCCGCCGAGCGCAGGCAGAACTTGTCAGACCCCCGTTGTAGTGTTCTGCCCATCGGGATCGACGAATAACGAAGCAGGTCACCACGGGTGACCACCAGAGACAACGATGCGGGCTGACGGTCCCACCTTGCCCAATGGTCTCTGGAAGGTGCGCTCGTGTCGGAGGATCGGCAGTCGTTTGCGGCGTGGTGGCAGGTGCCCTCGCCGTGGCCCGACCTGCCACCCCGGTTCACGGTGGTCGACGCCGAGGACATGGCATCCGACGACACCGAGATCAACGACCTGCTGCGCACGTTCTTGTGGACCGAGCGCGGCCGCTCGTTTGTCGAGTGGCAGGACTATCAGGCTGCTGCCGAACTGCATCGTCGTCTGGTGGAGGCTAACGCGGGTCCGCATGATCTGTTGCTGGTGGACGGGTTCGCCGGCTGCGCGGCGCGGATCGCGCAATCGAAGGCGATCTCCCAGCGGGAGGCCGAAGGATTCCTGCGCCGGGCGGTCGCCTTGCGGGACCGGTTGCCGCAGGTGGCCGAGCGGCTGCGACTGGGCAAGATCACCGCGGCGGGGGTGCGCACCATCATCGCCCGCACCGACCTGATCGACGACCTCGGGTGTGCCGAGCAGGTCGACGCCGATATCGTCGCCGAACTCGACTGCTATCGGGGGTGGTGGTCGATCGAGCGGTTGCGGCACATGGTGGATCGGATCGTGCACCGCCACCATCCGGATGCGGTGCGTGAGCGCCGTCGGCGGGCCCATGCGGCGCGACGGTTCTGGATCAAGTCCACTGGCGATGGCATGGCGATGGCGGCGATGACGATGACCGCGGAGAACGCGGCCGTTGCGAACGCCGCCGTCGACGCTCTGGCGTCGTTGGTGTGCAAGCACGACCCCCGCGATCTCGATCAGCGTCGCGCCGATGCCGGATACGCGCGGCTGTCCGGGGAACCATTCGAGTGTCTGTGCGGGCGGGACGACTGCACCGCGCAGATTCCCGCTCCGGGCACCGTGGTGGTGGCCGACTCGAAGGTGCTCGTGCACGTGGTGTGCGACGAGTCGACCCTCACCGGTACCACCGACAACCCCGGTTTCGTGGCCGGTACCGGTGTCGTGTCGGCCGAGCATGTCCGTGACCTCGCACGGCGCCCGGATGCGGTGATCAAACATCTGGTGCCCAAGGGCACTCCGCAAGATCCGGACGGAACGTTCACCCTGCCGGCGCACCTGCCGTCGAATCCGTACAGGCCGTCGACGGCGTTGGATGCGTTCGTCCGGATTCGGGATGGGCTGAGCGTGATTCCCGGGAGCGGGGTGTCGGCGTTCGACTCTGATCTCGATCATGTCGCGGAATACGATCATGCTGATCCGTTGGCGGGTGGGCAGACGGTGCCGGAGAACATGAATGCCAAGGATCGGTTCGGGCATTTGCTCAAGACGTTCGGTGACTGGGTAGATGACCAGTGGGTCGACGAGTTCGGTTGCCTGGCTTCGGAATTCACCACTCCGGAGGGTTTGATCATACCTGGTCCGCCGGAGGCGATGGAGAAATTGTTCCCGGGGTTGCGGCGAATCCGGTTCCGGGCGCCACCTAGTGAAGACGATCCGGCGGCCACCACCCCACCAGCGCCCACACCGGACCCTCCCACCCGCTCGCAGAGCCGGGTGGCGTCCAAACATGCCCGCAGACGCCAAGAGCGGGAACGCAACCGCAAACGACGAGAGGAGGCGCCAGCCCCGAGGCGTCGTTGAGGAAGGCGGCGGCCTCGCTGACGGCGAACCTGAGGTCGGCGGCGCGGATCTCGAGCAGATGCCCGCGTGCCCGGCTCGACACCACGAGGTGGACCTGCGCAGGCAGACGGTCCACGGAAAGGCGCATGGATTCATGGATTTCGACCGAAGTGAGGACGCCGCAGTCGTCGAGCACCAGCACGATGTCGTCGGAGAGCGCGCGAGGTCGTTGACCAGCGCCGCGACCACGCCGTCCACCGCGGCCGGACCCGACCGCAGAGCGGCGACGGCCCCGGCGCCGACCTTGGGCGCGACAGCGCGTAGCGCGGCGGCAATGTTGGACCAGAACAGCCGGGTCGTTGTCGGACTGGTCGAGCGACACCCATGCGGTGTGGCCGGAGTCTGTTGTGGCACTGAGCTATTCGGTCAGGATCCTCGTCTTGCCGAATCCCGCCGGCGCGGACACGAGCACGAGCGGCGGCAGGTCAGCAGGAGCGAGGCGCTCGACGAGGCGGGTGCGCTCGACGACACCCCGGCGTTGTCGAGGGGCGTGCAGCTTGGTCTCGACGAAGAGAACGTCGTTGGCTTCCATTGGGGGAGGTTCGTGTGGTCAGGGGTGGTCGGCGCGTGCGTGTCGGCAGGCGCGGTCGGCGTCGGGCCGGTGGGGACGGTGCGGTGTCGACGGGGGCACGGTCTCAGCGCAGCACCCGAATGTCGGGTCGGCAAGCAGTACGGTCAGTCGGATCTCGACGACAACCTCCCCGGCCGTGTGGCCGGCGCAACTCGGAATCTTGCTTCTCGCCGGCATCTACAACGTAGGCATCCGGGAGGGGGCTCGTGGCGCGTCATTTGGTGAGCGGTTCGCTCGCATCGAAGTCGTCGACGTCACGTTCGGCGCCCTGCGGAACGAACCGGCCGCTCCGTGCGATCGCGCCGAAAGAGATCATCAACGCGATGGCACCGGCGCGCGAGGGCAGAAGCCTCCGTGAGGACGCACTCCATGCGGCAGACGCGTGCCTCTGTTCGGTCGGCGCTGGCTCACGCGGAGAGTCCCGATCGGCTGGCGCGTACTGCGCTCGGCCACGGCCTGTCGACTGCTGCAGATTGTCGGATGCTCGGCGGCGCATGACGCCCGTCGACGACCACCCCAAGTCCGGCACCGAAAGCATCCCGGAGGCAACAGGTGCGGGTACGGGCGCCGTCGCCGGTGCCTGGGCGGGCGCCGAGTACGGCGCGATGGCCGGTACAGTCGGCGGCCCGGTGGGAGTGGCTGTCGGCGCGGTCGTCGGTGGAGCCGCCGGCGCACTGATCGGCGGTAGCCTCGGCAAGGAGATAGGGAGCTGGTTCGATTGAGTGGTCTCACCATCTACGACAGGGTCGCGCTGATGGCCGTCTCGCAGGCCCGCGTGATCGACGGACGGACGGTCGCCGGGAAGGTGCACATCGATCTGGATGCGTCGTGGCAGGAGCAACTAACTGACCCGGAGGCGGGACTCCTGAAGACATTCATCGCGGCGGATTCCATGCCCGGGTGTTTCCGCGACAACGTGGTAGTCATCCTGACCCGGTTCATTGTCGATGCGACTGTCGACGTCAACGATCTGCTCGACGACGCCTTCGCCGAAGCGCGGGCGCTGCCCGAGTGGATGGAGCAGCGAGCCGACCGATCACCGATCAGCGACCGGACCGAAGGATCGACGATCCAGTCAGGAAGCTTTCACGATCCCGACGCAGGATGGCTTTTCACCGTCACGTCCTACGTGCTCTACCAACGAGCGAACGTCGTATACCTGCTGCAGTGCACGGGCACGACAGCCTCGACCACCGCGACCGACTGGTCCACGGTCATCAAGGCGGTCCAGTCCTGCCGACTCGACGACTGAGGAGGACAGATCAATGGTGATGCGTACCAACAGAGTTGACGATCTCGAAGCCGCGATGGCCAGCCCGATCGTGTTCGAACCCGACCCCGACGACCGTCTCTGGTATCGAGGCAATGCCGGTGCCGACACCCTCTACCTGCGCATGGGCAATTTTCCGGACGAGCCTCTGTACTCGCTCTATCTCGGCCACGGCCGGTGGATGGACTTCACCAGTCCACCCGACACGTGGACCGTCAACACCCCCTCGGAGGGGTGGCCGGAGTCGGCTCGAGAACGTCTCCCCAAAGGGCAGTTCCATGTCTGAAGCAGCGCTGACCTGTCGGTACCTCACGCCTGATCAAGAATCCGAGTTGATCGCGCGATGGAGTCAGCCGCACCGTCGCTACCACACGCTCGCCCACCTCAACCACATTCTCGGCTCGCTCGATGAACTGCGCACCGCAGGAACTGATTTCGAGGATGAGCCGGTGGTCCTTGCCGCATGGTTCCATGACGCGATCTACGAAATCCCGGGGACCGACAATGAAGCGCGATCCGCGAAACTCGCCGCGTCGGTGCTGACGGACCGCGACTGCGCACACGAAGTGGCCCGCCTCGTCACGGTCACCGCAACCCACGTCGTGCATCCCGGCGACGACAACGCTGCCGCTCTGTGCGATGCCGACCTCGCAATACTCGGCTCGGATACCGCCGCCTATGACACGTACCAACGCCAAGTACGCGAAGAATACTGCGCGATTCCCGAAGAAGCCTATCGGCTTGGACGCGTCGAGGTTCTGGAAGCGCTCCTCCGACAAGAGCGGCTCTTCCACACACGGGTTGGCTACGATCGTTGGGAAAGCAAGGCCCGCAACAATATCCGGGCCGAGATCGCAGCACTGCGCGTTGCCTTCGGCAGTCAGTTGTCCAAGGGCTCGAGTACCGGCCACTAGCCTGGCGTTGGGTCCGATCGTACTCGCCACGTTGGTGGTGGTCGTGGACGCGCAAGCACTGTAGAGCGCCGGCGTCGTGGGCAGCGGACTGGCGTGCAACGGAATTGTCAGACCCCTGCTCTACCGTGTCGACCATCATGAACCACCGAAAAAGGAACTCAGTGCGCACGTCATTCTTCGCGGCGATCGTCACCGACGTCCTGACCACATGACCACACCACAGATCGGAGCACCATGACCGTCGCCACCGACTCGCACAGCGTCGAGTTCTCGTTTCCGGACGTCCATGCCGACGCCACGCTGTCCGTCACCTTTCATCGGACGCTGCGGGTGCCCGACGACTCCACCACGTATGGGCTTCCGCCCAGCCTCGGAGCGATCGAGATCGTGTCCACCGATGACGTCAATCCCCGAGCGCTTCCCGACGCGGACGCCCTCCTCCCGCTCTGGCAGTCGGAGGCGACGTGGATCGATTTCACTGCGCCCCACGACTACCCGTTCCTCGTGAAGATCGGCGTGGGCGGCATCAACGCCGTCACCGGCGACCCTTACACCCCGGCGCCCGACTTCGACGCCGAAGACTACATGGAGGTCCCGACACAGCCGTGGCTGGACGGTTTCCGGGTGGACGCGACCACCGTACGCCAGTTCGTTGCGATGCCTCTCGGCGACGGCTACACCGCCGCCGAACAACTGACGGGCACCGACGACGGACTCATCCGCTTCTCTGTGGCCCCGCTCAAGGCCGACATCTGGGCCGGGCGACCGGTCCCGCCTCCGATGTCGTTCATGCTGTGCGCCGACGTGCCGACCGGTATGGGTCTCGGCGCGGGTGGCACCATCGAACAGTCGATCGCCACACCCATCGAGCCACACGAGAATTGGGACCTTGATGCCCGCGCAGAAATGTCTCTCCGGATCGTCAATTCGACTGTGTGGCAATCACTCACCGACACACCACCCCACCGTTCGCCGCTGACTATCGATGAGTACCGTGCCCACGGGTTCCCCTGGTTTCGGTGGTACGACGACTCCCTGGCTCGGCAGGGCCAAAGCCCGCTGAACGAGGTGAAGTCGGTCCATCAACTCGGGGCAGAAAAGGGCACGCAACCGCTGCCGGACAACACCAGCTTCACCCCGCCGGAGCCGCATATCGTGGGTGGGGTCTGAGAACCAGGACGGTAGTCGGCCTCGTTCACTCGAGGTCACCGTCAGGCGTCGGCGAGTCCGCCTCCCCTGCAACGTCTTCGATCACCGCCAACGCTTCCTCAATGAGGGCACTTAACGAAACACGCCACGCGGGTAAATCCCGGGAAAGTGTCAGCCAGGTGAGGTCACGGTTGATCTCGTCGTACTGATGAATCAGGAAATTACGGTTGGCAACCGCAAGCGCCCACTCGACGCCCTCAGGCGCGAGGACGCCGAGTTTGGCGAGTCGGTTGGCAGCCTCGCCAAGTTTCATCATCAGCGAATCACCGGCCTCATGCAGCAAATCGTCTCCCATGTAGGCGAGCATGCCGCGGTCGTTGATCTCCTCGACCCGTTCGAGCCAACCGCAAATATGCAGTAACTCCTTTGCCGCGTTTCGTTCCATCAGAGAAGCACTGCCTCACGTCGAATGTCGTCGTCGAGGCCGGGTTTCAGGCCGCCGTACTCGACGAGATCGATCTCGCGGCCGAGGACCTCCTCGAGCAGTGTCTTGAAGCCGACGAATTCGAACGACGATGTCGAATCGGGTGCTTCGACAACCAGATCAATATCTGAGTCGGATCGGGCTTGGCGTCGCGCCACCGATCCGAAGACCGCCATCCGATTGTATCCATACTCTGCCGCAAGAGCTTTCAACACAGGCGCCGCGGCTTCAACCAGAACCTCCGGGTGGATGGCGTCGATGTCGGGACCAAACTTGAGTTGCTGACTCACGGCCGGCTGGGTGATCTTGAGGAGGTCGGCGATCTGGCGTTGGGACATCCCGGTCGCTACCAACGCCCGTAGGGCAAGAGCACGTCGCAGGCGCGCAACATCCTCGTCGCGTCGCGCCTTGCGATACTCACCAACCACAGTCATAAGACAACCTTATCAGCGCTCGTCGCTGTCGGTTTGGTCGCTGGTTGACCAGCCCACGCACTAACGTGTCGACTCGAACTGCCACACCGTCAGATGGAAGGCCACGGGGTCCCAGCCGACTCGAGTTGCCAGCCGGTTCATGAGCTCAGCGGCGAACTGGGTGCTCACCGACTCGACGCCGAGTGCCCTTGCGACGTAACCGGCGACAAGTGGGTCGGTCTTGGCGCCCCCGATGCCGGCGAGCGCCAGCAGGTAGGTCCACGTGACACCGGACTCCTGGCCCGGCGCCGAACACCATATCCGCCGAAGCTCCCGTGCCCGGCCCTTGGCGATCGCTTCGCTGAGATCCTCAACAGTGGCAACGCCGCGGGTCACGAACTTCAGTGATACCTGCTGTACCGCAGCAGCTTTGCGGGGACCATCGGCCGAGTTGAGCGACTGATCGTTCATCGCCTCCGCCCACTTCTGCACGCTGCCGAGTTGTTTGAAGCTTCGCAGGAGCTCGTGCAACCCGTCGGTGACTGAGTCGGCGGCGTCGGCCTGGCGGAAGTTCACGTAATGGTTGACGATGTCTGTGGTCGCTGTGGGGTCCATGCCGGTTGCGTAGCTGGCGTCGATGACGCACAGCGCCAAGGACTTTCGATAGCCGGTGGGCACGAACCAGAGGTCGGGGTCGCCGAGGTCGACGCGGGCGGCCGCCTCCAGAGCCGCGAGCTCGTCGTTGCGTGGCCCAGCGGGATCGGGGGTTGGTCCCTCCCCCCGTCCCGGGTTGTCCTGCGGGCTCGGCTGCGCCATGACAATCAGCTCCTTCGATGGCTCCACGATAGGCAATCCGAAGGGGTTTGTCGTATCCGCGGGCCTCGGCCACCCCGAGCGCTGCGCTGCGGCCTCATAGACGATGCTGTGCCCATACGTGAAGGTAACCGACCGCCATACCCTCACTTATGGCCTAAACGAGGGTGTGGTCCCTCCATGCCCTCGCTTCCTCCCGACGACGGACGCAACCGACACCAGCGGCCAGCGTCGTCCAGCGAGGCCGCCGAGTGGACCCCGACCACTCCGCCCGACTTGCCGAGTCGGGCTCAACGCGAGCGGTACCGGGGCCCTACCGAGCTGCCCTTGTCCCGCACATCGCCGCCGAAACCCCACACCTCACGCCCGAGACCTCGACTCTTGTCGCCGAGGCGAGCTCGGTGATCACCCGTTTTGATGCCGAACTCGGCAATGAGCAGGCACCGTTCTCCGCAGTACTACTTCTCCGTTCCGAGTCGGCGTCGTCATCGCAGATCGAGAATCTGTCGTCGCGATCCAGGAACAGACCAGCCCAGAGATCGCCGGGCGCTGGCGAGGATCAGGTGTGGATCGGCGGCACAAGCATCGGCCCCCACGACGCGGACTTCGTTGCGCCGACGGCTGCGCGCGTCCCCGGCCTCATGGACGATCTCATTGCCTTCGCGCACCGCGGCGACATCCCACCACTCACCCTCGTCGCCATTGCGCACGCCCAGTTCGAGACGATTCACCCATTTCCCGACGGCAACGGCCGGACCGGCCGCGCTCTCGTCCAGTCGATGCTCCGCGCGAACCGACTCACGCGGAACGTCACCGTGCCGGTGTCGGCCGGACTGCTGACCGACACGCGGGACTACTTTGCGGCGTTGGATGCCTACCGCGCCGGCGATCCCTCGGTGATTGTCGAAAAGCTCTGTCGCGCGGCACTTTCTGCCGTGGACAACGGCACCCGACTGGTGTCGGACCTCCGGCACATCCGCGCGCAATGGGACGACCGACTTCGGGTCCGACGGGGCTCGGGCGCACAGAAACTGATGGACACTCTGCTCCGACAACCCGTCGTCGACCGAAAGACCACAGCCACCGAGTTGGGTATCTCCCCCGACAACGCCGGCAGAGCAATCCAACCCCTGGTCGATGCCGGCATTCTCCGTGAACTCACCGGGTTCACTCGAAACCGGATGTGGCATGCGGTGGAGGTGACCGACGCGCTCGACGAGTTTGCGGCGCGAGCGGTGCGGCGTGGTAGGTAGGGACGGGTTACGGTCGCCCGTTCGTGGCCCGGGTTACGAGCGGTTTCGATGCGCTCGCCTCCTCCGTCGGAGTGCTTACTCAACCGGCGAAGACCCAGGCGGGTAGGGCAGGGGTGCGATCAGGACGCCTTGGCACCGCGCCTTGGGATGACGTGCATGATCGCCACGATGATCGCGCCGATCACCAGGCCCACGAGAGCCGAGACCACGGTCCCCGCCGTCCAGCCGAGCACACCACCGAAGCCATGCGCGAGTTCGTGGAACCAGTGCTCGATGTCGTGCAGACGGTCGGCGGGCCAGTGGAATCCGGCCTCGCCGACATTGACGATGAGGATGTGGCCGCCGACCCACAGCATCGCGGCGATGCCCACCACGGTGAGTATCGACATGACCTTCGGCATCGCCTTGACCAGGCCGCGTCCGACTCGTTGACTCAACTTCGATTGGCGCTGCGCCAGCGACAGCCCGACGTCGTCCATCTTGACGATCAGCGCGACCACCCCATAGACGAGGACCGTGATGAGGATGGCCACGACGATGAGCACAATCAGCCGCGTGAGAAACGGCTCGGACTCGACCGACGACAGGGAGATCACCATGATCTCCGCCGACAGGATGAGGTCGGTGCGGATGGCACCGTTGACCATCGACTTCTCGAACTCCGGCCCCTTCTCCGCGGCCGGCACCTCGTCGGTGTCGTCGTGCCCGCCCCCGTGCCCACCGCCGAAGGCCTCGTAGACCTTCTCCGCACCCTCGTAGCACAGGAACAGGCCACCGGCGATCAGCAGATACGGCAGTGCCTGTGGCAGGAACTGACTGAGGATCATCGCCACCGGCAGGATGATCAGCAGCTTGTTCCGGATCGACCCGATGGCGATCTTGCGAACGATCGGCAGTTCGCGGTCGGGCGTGAAGCCGTGGACATACCGCGGCGTCACAGCGGTGTCGTCGACCACCACACCGGCTGCCTTGACGCTGGCCTTACCGGCCGCGGCGCCGATGTCGTCGATCGACGCCGCGGCCACCTTGGTCAGGGCAGCGACGTCGTCGAGCAGTGCGACAAGCCCACCAGCCACAACAACCTCCTGAAACGGACATACGAATCATCGACCAGTATGCCCCGCGGGTCGGCGCGGGGTGAAGCCACGGCCGTCGAGTCGTTTGGCCGCGCAATCGGGGCTTCCACACACGATTCTTCCCTTCCACACACGGTATTTCGTGTGCGAAAGGGCAGGATCGTGTGCAGATGTGCGGACCGACGGCTCAGGTCGGAGACGGATTCGGTCGGTGCCCGCGTGCCCCAGCCGCCACGACGACACCGCCGATCCCCGCCGCCACGGCGAACACCAACCACAACGCAATCTGTATCAGCAGGGCTCCGACCAACGCGCCCAACAGGATCGCGACGATCGCTGCGATCCGCCGGTTCAGGATGGTCGCGCGGCTCGGCTTGGCGAACATGTCGACGGCCCAGACGGTGATCGTCGACGTCACGACCACGGTGGTCACATCGGCGACGCCCACCTTGCGTGCCACGGCCGCTTGCATGCCCATCGCGCAGGCGGTGATGGCGGCAGCTACCACCCCCGCTGCCGAGTCGGCAGCCGTGAAGCCGATCAGGATTGCGGTAATCGCAACGAGCAAGACCGAGAACGCCGCAACCGCGGTGAGTCGTGTGCTCCAGCCGGACGGGCTCGACCTCATCGACAGGCCGGCGACACCGGCCCCAAAGATGAAGGTGCCCAACGCAAGTGCGGGGCCAAGTACGGGCAGACCGTCTGCTCCGGCGGCACCCATGCCGAGGATGACGACGTTGCCGGTCATGTTTCCGACGAATACCTTGTCGAGGCCGAGGTAACCGCCGGCATCGACAAGCCCGGTGACAAAGGTCAGCGCGACCATCAGGGCGAGGTGCCGGGAGGGGGGGTCCATGCGAGCCAATGATTCCATGGCGCTGGGGCGGCGGGTTGTCAGTGTCATGGGGCTGTGGTGTCCCTTCGAGACGCTCGCTCGTTCCTCGCGAGCTCGTCGGGGAGCGGTGTCGGTGCGATGGCTTCGGCGATGAGGGCGATCTCGACCGGAGCCCCACCGGGGAGGGCAAAGACGCCGACGGCACTGCGGGCCGGCAGGGCGTCGACGCCGAGCTCGACCGCCAGCACGTCGGAGGCACCATCGGCGACCGCCGACAGCTCGGTGAACTGACCATCGCACGCGATGTAGACGGTCATCTCCGCGCACAGCGGCCGCTCCCCGACCTTCACCAATGACCGCACCGCGACAAGTGCATTCCGGACGGCGATGGCGGCCGCGTCGCGTGCCTGGATCAGGTCGACGTCGACGCCGACACGCCCGGTGATCACCAGATGGCCATCACGCCGTGGGGTCATGCCTGCGGTACGGATGGTGCTGCCGACGCGGGTTGCCGGGACATAGCGGCCCTGCGGCACCGGAACCTCCATCGCGACAGCCTCATTCGAGACCAAGTGCCACTCCTTCTTGTCGGGGATCGCTGCCGCCGAGCAGGAATCCCTGGGGATCAACCGAGATGATCTGTGCGCTTCCGGGTTCTCCCAGTGGGTCGATGTCGCGGACCGTGTGGCCGCGACGACGCAGTTCGTCGCGGGTCTCGGAGGCGACGGTGGTCTCGATCCGCATCTCGTGGTCCTTGCCGATCGTGTTGGCATCCGACCCGGGGAACACGGTGAACCTGGGCGCCGACACTGCCTCTTGGGGATCGAGCCCGTGGTCGAGCAGGTGCGAGAGCACCTGCATGTTCCACTGCACCTGACCGTCACCACCGGGAGTGTTGCCCACCGCCATCAGTTGCCCGTCGTTGTCGGTGGCGACCCAGGCGTTCAAGGTGTGCAACGGCTTTCGTCGTGGTTTCACCTCGTTCGGATGGCCGTCGACAAGATAGGAGCCGCGGCCCAAGCGATTGTTCAGGACGATGCCGGTGCCGGGCACGCTGAACTTCGCACCGAAGGTGAACGCCAACGAATGGATGAAGCTGACCGACCGGCCTTCGTCGTCGACGACGACCAGCGAGGTGGTGTCGCCGCCGGCAACGGCGAACTCACGGGCTCCGACGCTCCGGTCGGCAAGTCGACGGCGCCCGTCGACAATCGCTTCGGGCCGGAGGACCCGCATTGCACCGTCGCTGTCGGAGCCGCCGAACTCGAATCGATCCTCGAACGAGATCCGGGCTGCGATCGCCATTCGTTCGATCGCGTCGGCACTCATCCACCGCGTCAATCCCAGCTCGGGCCCACAGAGTTCGGCTTGCTGCAGGACCATCCATCCGGCGGATGGGAGTGGGGTCTGGTGAATCACCGCGCCGCCGTAGGACGTACTCAGCGCCGCCTGTGGCGCAACCGATCCCGTTGCTTCCCACTCGTCGCCGCTGAACGGTGCGCCACCGGCGGTAAGGGCGGCGACGCACCGCTCGGCGATCTCGCCGCTGTAGAACGACGCCGGGTCGTTGGCCAGTCGCCGAATCGTCGCGGCAAGGTCGGGTTGTGCGCATCGTGATCCGACAAGCGGTACGCGACCGCCGTCGGTAAGAACGGCGCGCAGATTGTCGTCCGCCCGGATCGCATCGAGGGCTTCGCGCACATCGTCGCGGGTTTTCGCCGAGCGCGGCAGGCCCCGATCCGCCATCCGCGCAGCCGGCTCCCACAGATCGGCCAGACTCCGTGTTGCACCGCGAGAGTGCAAGGCGGCCAACGCAGCCGGTACTCCCGGCACCGCGACGGCCAGCGGCCCATCCAACGGAATCGCGCTGAACCCTCGGTCGCGGTAGAACTCCGGCGTGCCACCGTCCGGTCCGTACCCGCTACCGTTCACCGTCCAGACCGAGCCATCGGGTTCGGACACCACGGCGAACGCGTCACCGCCGATACCGCACTGACCGGGCAGCGTCATCCAGGTGACCGCGGCCGCGGCCAACGCCGCATCGACCGCGTTGCCACCGGAGGCCAGGACTCGCAATGCCTCGGCACTGGCCAGCGGGTGGCTGGTCGCGACCATGCCGCGGGTCGCCATGGTGGGTGGACGGTGCACGGCGCCGGTCATGAGGTGGCCCGGAGCTTCCGACGGCGGGGGCCCTCCGGTGGCTCTGCCGGGTCGATCCCGACGAAGATCTCGCCCTCGCGCTCTTCGCACGGGTAGGTCTTGATCGGCTCGGTGGCCGGCGGGCAGATCGGCTCACCGGTCTCGAGGTCGAATGCACTTCCGTGACAGGAGCATCCGATGCCATCCTGGACGAGCTTGCCCGAGGAGAGCAGGCAGTCCAGGTGGGAGCAGTAGTTGGATGTCGCGTACGCCTTGCCGTCGAGTCGCGAAATCGCGAACTCGTAGTCCTCGGCATAGAAGCGTCGGACGATGCCTTCGGGCACCTGTCCCGATCGGGCAACCCGCTTGAATTCCATGGCTTTTCCTCTGGTCGATCGGTCCGTCAGCCGGTCGGCGTCAGGTAGATGGTCTTCTCGGACTGGTAGAACTGCATCATCGAGTCGCCGGCCTGTTCCTTGAAGGTCTGGGTGCTCGATGCCTTGTATCCGCCGAACGGCGCGTTCATCGCCATGCCGGTGGTGGGCTGATTGATCTTCACCAACCCGGTTTGCGACTTGTGCGCGAAATCCATGGCGCGCTGCAGATCTCGCGTGAGGATCGCCGCGCTCATGCCGAATCGGGTGGCGTTGGCCAGCTCGAGCGCATGCGTATGATCGCGGGCGCGTTGCACCGCCAGCACCGGGCCGAAGATCTCCTCGCGGACGATCCGCATGTCCGGGGTGGCGTCGGTGAAGACGACGGGCCGGGCGAAGTAGCCGGGCCGATCGTCGATGTCCGGCGCCGCGGTGCGCAGTGTCGCACCGTCGTCGATTCCGGCCGCCACGTACTCGCGGTACTTGCTCAACTGGGCCGCGCTGGCGAGTGGCCCCATGGCGACGTCGGACTCCAAACCCGAACCGACCAACAGCTTCTCGGCTCGCGCGACGACGGCTTCCACGAGCGCATCGTGGATGTCGTCGACGACGATCAGGCGGCTGGTGCCGGTGCACGCCTGCCCCGACAGCCCGAAGGCACCCTTCACGACGGTCGCCGCGGCCGTCTCGATGTCCGCGTCGGCGAGAACCACGGTCGGGTTCTTGCCGCCCATCTCCAACTGCACGCGCCGTTGTGGTCCCACCTGGCGGTGGATGGCGTGGCCGACGTCGGTGGAGCCGGTGAACGTCACCGCATCCACTCGGTCGTCGGCCGCGACCGCGGCACCCGCGGCTCCGCTGCCCTGCACCAAAGCGATGGCGCCACTGGGTAATCCGCCCGCGAGCAGCGCCTCGACGAGGCGCTGGCCCATCAGCGGGGTGATCTCGGACGGCTTGTACAGCACCGCGTTTCCGGCGGCCAGGGCCGGCCCGATCTTGCGGGAGGGAATGTTGAGGGGGAAGTTCCACGGGGTGATCGCCCCGACGATGCCCACCGGTTCACGCACCGTGTAGACAAGAGTGTCACCGGCGGCCGGATAGGTACTGCCACCCGCGCGTACCGCTTCGGCGGCGTAGAACCTCAGGTTCATCGGCGTGCGGCCGACCTCCATCGTCGCCTCGGCGCGGGTCTTGCCCTCCTCGAGCACCATCTCCTCGATGAGTTGCGGTGCACGGGATTCGAGATCGGCGGCCGCGGCCTCGAGGATCCGGGCCCGACGTTCGGGCGGGGTCGCCGCCCATTCCGGCGCGCCCTTCACCAGTGCGTCGACGGCGCCGCGGACGTCGTCGGCGGACGAGTCCGGGAAGGTGCCGATGACCTCACTCGGGTCGGCGGGGTTGACGCTGTCGAAGGCGGCGCCGGATGCCGCGGGAACCCATTGTCCGTCAACGAAGTTGGCGCCGCTGATGATTCGCTGGGTCATGCCGGCACTCCTTCCTCGCCGAGCTCCCAGAGGTCCAGATCTTCGTCGGCCAGCATGACGGGGTCGAAGGGACGGCCGAGCATTTCGCGTGCGGCCATGATGTCCTCGCCGCGGTCGATGGCGAAGGCGGCGGTCAGGTGCCCGTCGCGTAGGTAGAAGGCGGAGAACTCGCGGTCGTCCACGCTGCCACGGACGACCAGATCGTCTGCGCCCTGGTGGTTTCCGGTGAACTGTATGTTGTGCTCGTATTGATCCGACCAGAACCAGTGGGCGCTGTCGTCGGGCTTAGCCTCGCCGAGGATGGCGCGTGCGACGACGGCGCCCTGGCGGTTGGCGTTGTCGACGTGCTCGACCCGCACATGTCGTCCGGCCATCTGCGAGTAGCGGGCGGCGACGTCGCCGACGGCGTAGACGCCGGGCTGCGAGGTCCTGCCGAGTTCGTCGACGACGATGCCGTTCGCCACGCTCAGTCCGACAGCGGTCGCCAGTTCGGTGTTGGGTTCGATACCGATGCCGACCACCACATCGTCGACATCGAGGACGGCGCCGTCGGAGAGCGTCAGGAGCATTCCCGACGGCGTCTCGTCGGCGGCGGTGACGCTCACTCCGCAGCGCAGGTCCACGCCATTGGTGCGGTGCAGGTCGGCGCAGAGGTCGGCGATCCGAGTCCCCAGGCGGGGCTCCAGGATCTGCCGGCCGTATTCGATGACGGTGACGTCGAGTCCGAATCCTCGTGCAGTGGCTGCGATTTCCAATCCGATGAATCCACCGCCGATGACGGCGAGCCGGGTTCCGGCACGCAACCGGTCCCGTAGGCGCGTGGCGTCGTCGAGGGTCCGCAGATAGTGGACGCGTGGCGACGATCCGATCGCGAACCCCGAGAGTTCGCGGGGGCGTCCACCGGTGGCGAGGACGACGGCGTCGGCGACGACCAACTCCCCGCATGCGAGGCTCAGCGATCGGGCGCGGGGGTCGATGCTCTCGACGCGGGAGCCGGTGCGGATGGTGATGTCGTTGTCGGCGATCACCTTTGGGGTCAGGAGCGCCAGCGACGCATCGTCGGCGGTGCCGGCGAGGAATTCCTTCGACAGCGGTGGGCGCTGATAGGGGGCGTGTGCCTCGTCGCCGAAGAGCGTGAGGGCGCCGTCGAATCCGCGCCGGCGCAGCGTGCGGGCGGTGACGGTGGCGGCGTGGCCGGTGCCGACGATCGCAATACCGTTGGTGCTCATGGGGTTGTCCTCTGCTGAGGGTCACGTGGCGCGAGGTCCACATAGATGGTGTCGTCGGTGACCCGGACCGGATAGGTGGGCTGGCAGACGTCCTGATCGGGCTCGTAGCCGGTCTCCAGGTCGAACTGCCACTGGTGGCCGGGGCAGATGACGCGGCCGTGAAGCAACGTGCCCTTGGCCAACGAGCGGTCTTGGTGTACACACAGGTCGGCGAACGCGTACACCCGGTCGCCGGCGGAGAACAGCGCGATGGCCGTCTCGTCCACCTCGACGCGGAGTTTCCGTCGGCGTTTGAGTTCCCGCATCGTCGCGGCTTCCACCCAGTGGCCGGTTGTTGTTGTGGCAGTTGGCGAATCGGCAGCCATGTGGCCTCCTCCTCCAGGTATTGCGGCGCGGGGCCCGCTCCCTTGAGCCGGGCCCCGCACCGCAGTTCCGTGCTGTCAGACGGCGGACATCTGCAGATCAGGTGCGACGTAGGTGTCGTAGAGACCCTTGGTGTAGGAGAAGCGCATCTCCGCGCCCCACCGCACCAGCTGCAGGCAGCGCTGCTGCAGCTGCGGGGTGTCGGCGCAGTCGAGCACGATCTGGTAGCCGCGCTCGCCGTGGACGACGTCGGAGGTGATGTGCAGGTCGAAGAACTCGATCTCGTCCTCGGTGAAGCCGTACACCTCACGCAGCGGGATGATCTGCTTCTTGTAGATGCTCGGCACCTGTGACTCCAGGCCGACCACCAGTGCGGCGGTGGCGACCACGAAGTGCTCCCGCTGCGACACCGCGTAGCACCACGACTGCAGACCACGGGTGATGGCGTTCATGTTGTTCGGATCCTCGATCCGCTCCTTGGTGGTCCCGCACGCCTCGCCGAACTTGATGAGCAGGTCGGTGTGGCGGATGTCGGCCAGCTCCTCCTCATACATGTTCTGCAGGGTGAAGTCCTTGGCGTCGGTGTAGTGATCGGGGGTGTTGGAGTAGATGTTGGCCAGGTAGTCGGCGAAGGGGCCGACATAGTGGTAGTGGTTCTCCGCCCAGCGGGCGAAGTGATCCTTGGTGAGGGTGCCGTCGGCCCACGCCTTGCTGAACGATGCGTTCTTGGCTTCCCGGCCCTTGATGGCGTCCTCGAGCGCGGCCCGGAACTCGTCGCGTCCCATGAGAGTGGTCATGGTGATGTCCTTTCGAAGATGATTCGGCGGTTGATGGTTGGGCTGAGATCTTGACTGCCTCGCAACGCTGCGAGGTCGGCTCGAAAAGTCCTCACCCAGATGACTTTTCGATAGTGGCGAGATTAGGAGCGGGGTGCCGCGGAGGCCATGGTCACTATGTCCGCCGAACAGGCCGCGATCTGGTGAGAGTGCACGATCAGCTGACGCCGACGGACACGAGTGCCTCGAACTCGGCCAGCATTGCGGCGCCGACCGCCTTGTCCTGCTCCCCATTGCCGCCGCTGATACCGATGCCACCGACAACCTGGCCGTCGTGCACCAGCGGGAATCCTCCGACGAAGACGGCGAACTTGCCCGGCAGCATGTGGGAGATACCGAACGCCTCGTTGCCCGGGAGCGCCGGCCCGTTGGGGGGCTCGTTGAACAGGTGGGTGGCGCGCTCGTGTCCGGCGGCGGTGTAGGCCTTGGCCATCGAGATCTCGACGCCGGTGATACGGGCACCCGGAAGTCGGTGCAGGGCAATGACGTTTCCGCCGTCGTCGCAGACGCACAGGGTCTGCTTGACGCCGATCTCGGCGGCTTTGGCGGCGCCGGCCGCGAGGATCGGGAGTGCGTCGTCGAGTGTGATCCGCAGAATCCGATGCATTTCTGTCAACCTTCGATCGCTGGTGGGGACTGGGGCTGTCGCCGTCGAGTGCGGCGTGGTGATCATGAAACCCGATCAGTCGCGATCGCGAACCTGTCAAGTTGACCTGAGAATCCCAGATGGGTTCACTATTGTGCACATAGTGATGGACTGATTGTCTTGATATCCAACAAGGACGCGCAGATATCACCATCCCGCACGGATCCCAGACACCCGGTGAAAGCAGGTCTCGATGGAACCGCACCCCAGACTGACCCTCGGTGGACTCCTCGACGAAGCACTGATGGAGGGCGCCCGCGTCATCTCGTCGCACGCCGATCCGCAGGCGCCGGTGACCTGGGCGCTGCCGTTCGCCGAGGTGATGACTCGCTACGACGACCTGGCGGCCACGGTCGTCTATGCCCGTCCGGAATCCTTGGCGGCCAAGCCGTCGAGCATGAGTTCCCTTGCCGCACGCGGTGCTTCGGCGATCATCGTGGACGGTCCACTGCCGGCCGCGGTGACCGTCGAGCAGATACCGGGCGATCTCGTGGTGATCGAGATGGGCTTTCCGATCGGTTTCTCGGCGCTGAACCGTCTCCTCGCCGAACGCACCCTCACCCAAGAGGTCCACGTGATGCGGTACGCGACGCACGTGCATCAGTCGCTGGCGGGGTTGTTGCATCGCGGTGCCGGTATGCCGATGCTGCTGCGGGAGGTGTCGGCGTTGTCGCATTCGCCGGCACTGGTGTTCGACGCGCGGTGCGATCCGGTGGCGTACAACGCCCTGGAGAAGGAGCACCTCGACCTGGTGGTGCCCGCGCTGCGGGAGCGCCTCACCGACCGCGCGGACATCCGCGACCATCACGACGCCGCGACCGTGTCGGTGTCGACGTCGGGCGGGGACTGGACCTGCACGGTTGCACCGATCCGACTGGGCAAGTACTTCGAGGGATGGGTCGTCATCCTGCATCGGGGAGAGCGGCCCGGCGAGCACGAGTTGGCGCAGCACGAGGTGGTGGCCAGTCAGGCCACCGCGATCATCGGGTCGGAGATGCTGCGCCAGCGCAGTGTCGAGGAGGCCGAAGAGCGGGCCCGCGGCGACTTCGTGCAAGCGCTCGTCCATGGTGGTTTCGGCACCGAGTACGAAATGCGCACTCGCGCCGAGTACCACGACATCGACCTCGACGCCACGTTCGCGGTCTTCACCACCCGCACCTCCGTTTCCCGCGTGGACGCAGGCGAACCGCAGTCCGACCGGACGCTGCTGCGGTTGGCCCGGTATGCCGCAAGCCTGATGCCGCACAAGGATGTTCGGTCCTACATCGCCGTGCTGGGAGACATCGTCGTGGTCGTCCGCACGGTCCGTGGTTCCACACCCGCCGAGATCGACGAGGAGGTGCGTCAGTATGCGGTGGCGATGGCCGACGACCTCACCGCACGCGGCAACGCACTGTCGGCTGTGGCCTATGGGGCTGCCGCCGTCGGTGCGGCCCAGATCCGGGAGAGCTACCGCGAGGCCCGGGTGGCTCTCGACATCGCCGATCGCATGCACATCACCGGTGCCGTCGCCTACCAGGAGTTGCGGTCGTTCGGTGTGCTCGAGCAGATCGCCGACACCGAACGCAGTCGGCAGTTCACCGCCGACGTGCTCGGCCCGATCCGGCTCGGTACCGAACTGCACACCGTGCTGCTCGCGTATCTGGAACACGGCGGGAACGTCAACGCGGCCGCACGGGCGCTGAACATGCACCGAAACACCATGCTGTCCAAGCTCGATCGGTTGTCACGGGCCTGCGGCTGCGATATCCGGGTGCCGGAGAACCAGTTCACCGTGTGGCTGGCCCTGCGACTGGAATTGCTCGACAGCCTGGGATCGTCGCTGGCCCGGGAGATGAGCTACCGCTGACCGGCGAGCGCCGGTTCGGGTGGTTCGACGGCCTCCGGGTTGGTGCCCGCGAACGACGCCGACAGTCCGATCACGACCATGATGGCGGTGAGCCCGAACAGCGCCGGGTAGTCCCAGTGTTGTAGTGCCACCGACACCCAGGCGGCACCGAGGGCCGAGCCGCCGAATCGGAGCAGGTTGAACAATCCGAGTCCGGTCCCCTGCGCCCCCGCGGTCGATCGGGTGGAACCGGCGGCCGCCGGAGTCTGCACCATCGCGACCCCGACACCGGTGACGACCAGCACGACGGCGAGCCACCCGATGGGCAGTGCCGCCGCGGTGACCACCACCAGCAACGTCTGCGCGATGCCGAGCGTGATCAAGCCGGACCGCAGCATCGGTCGAGCGCCGAGTCGGTCGGTGATGCGTCCGACGAGTGGTGCAAGCACGGCCATCGTCGCGGGCAGCGAGAAGAGCAGGATGCCGGCCACGGTGGTGCTGGCGCCGTGGGTCACCGCGTACAGCGGTATCGCGAGGAGCGTGGCACCCAGCGCGAACATCTGCGCGAAGGCGGCACAGGCACTGCGCGCGAATCGCGGTTCGACGACGGCACGCACGTCGATGAATGGAACCGGCACCCGCCGGCAATGCCATGCCGAGAATGCGAGGAGGAGGACCGCACCGCCGAGTAGGCCCGCGGTGGTCCATGCGGGTGTCGACTCAGCACCGACGAGGGTCACGCCGAGGATCAGCGATGCCGCGCCGAGGGTCAACGTCGCGGCGCCGACGATGTCGAGGCGCATCGTCTTGCCGGGGTACCGCGGCACGCTGCGCAGGGTCAGGAAGAGTCCGAAGATCGCGATGGGCGCCAACGGTACGAACACCCAGCGCCAACCGGCGGCGTCGGCGAGCAGGCCGCCCACGGACGGTCCGACGGCTTGTCCGATGCCGTTCACGCTGGCCCACGCCCCGACCGCCTGGGCCCGCCGGTGGGGCCCGAACAGCCAGGCGATCAATCCCATCACGGCCGGGGCGAACACCGCGGCGGCCAGGCCGGCGATGGCACGCCAGACGATCAGCACCTCGAGGGTGGGTGCGGTCGCGGCACCGAGTGAGCAGATCGCGGTCAGCACGAGCGCAGCGCAGTAGATCCGTCGCCGCCCAAACCGGTCGCCGACGTATCCGGCGAGCGGCATCGCTGCGGCGAAGGTGAGGAGGAATCCCACGACGACGAAGATGCCGCTGCCGAGCGGGGCGTCGTAGTCGGCAAGGATGTCCGAGAGCGGCACGTTGACGACGCCGTTGCTGACGGTCCCGACGAAGGTGCCGGTCAGGAGCGCGGCCAGTGCCAGTGGAGTGCCGGAGTCGTCACCCGGGGCCTGCCCCTGGGCGGCTCTGCGTGACGTCATCTGATCCTCTACTCGCGCGCGTGGGAGGGCCGGAACCCGACCGGCCCCCTGTTTGTGGTCACGATGTTTCCACGTCGAAGGGTGCAGACGAATTCCTCGCAGGCCGCATAGTGCCCATGGATTGAGGCTCGCCATGTACATAGTGCCCATGGACAGAAGGAGCTCTTTTTGGGCCGTGAGCAGCGCCGAAACAGCTGGTTCCCGCGCGAGTTACATCGTGGTCACAGACTCCGGCGAGACTGCCGAAAACGTTCACTGTGCACACGAATCCCGGAATGTATGTGTGCACCGTTTTGATTGACCGGGTCGAGAAGCGGGGGGAGTGTGTTCACCACCACAGCCCCTTTCGTACACTCTCCCGTTAAGGATTCACCACTGTGCAGCCCATTGATCTCACCGCGGCCCACTGGGTCTATTTGGCCGGCGTCATCCTCATCATCGCAACGATGGTCATGCGTAAGAACATCGTCGTTCCTGCCGTCATCGCCACATTCCTCACCGCGTTCGCTTTCTCCGACAGCATCGTCACGGCGATCGCCTCGATCTTCAACGCGAGCCTCGTGGCCGCGACGGAACTGTTCAACATCTTCTTGATCATCGCGCTGGTCACCGCAATGCTCGGCGGCCTGCGGCAGATGGGCGCCGACCGACTGATGATCGCCCCCTTCCGGAAGGTGATGCGCAGTCCGATCAGCAGCTTCATCGTGCTCGCGGTGGTGACGTATGTGATCTCGCTGTTCTTCTGGCCAACTCCGGCGGTGCCGCTCGTCGGTGCTGTGCTCATCCCCGTGGCGATTCGCGCGGGTCTGTCGCCGATGTCGGTCGGCATGGTCATCGCCATCACCGGACAGGGCATGGCGCTCTCGTCGGACTACGTGATGAAGGTGGCCCCGGGGATCTCGGCGAAATCCGCAGGCATCGACGCGGACGCCGTCGCCGACAAGTCGTTGATCCTGTCGCTCATCGTGGGCGCGGTGGCGATCGTCATCACCTGGGTCATGCAGCGCCGCACCTGGCGTGCTCCGTCGGCCGAGCTGCTCACCGAATGGGAAAACGAGGCCGACCGTCACGCCGATTCCGAGACCTCGGCGGACACCGTGGTCAAGGACGCGCGGGAGAGCACCGAATTGGACGTCGCGGCGGTATCGACGACGGGGCGGTCGTCGACCGGAACCGTGGCACGTTCGGCCGGCGGATCGGGCGATACGGCGGTGGTCACCGGTGGTTCGACGGGTACCGCGGTCATCGACCCGGCTCCCCCGTCAACCGGAGAAGCCGGAGGCGACCCCGAACGGACTCGCAAGGCGATGGTGTTCGCGTGCCTGGTACCGCTGGTGTATCTCGTCTTCATCGTCTACCTCGCGCTGGGCAAGATCGGCGTCGTCAGCGAACTCAAGGGTGGCGACGCGGCAGCCATGGTCGGCGGTATCGCGGCACTGCTGCTGTTCGCGGTCTGTGCCGCCGACGCGCCCGGCAAGTTCCTCGAGACCACGGCCGAGCATCTGGTCGACGGCCTGGTGTTCGCGTTCAAGGCCATGGGCATCGTGCTCCCGATCGCCGGCTTCTTCCTCATCGGGAGCGCCGACTACGCCGGCAAGATCCTCGGCTTGCCCGAGGACGCCACGGCGCCGGGATTCCTGTACGACCTGGTGACCGCCGGCGAATCCCATCTCCCGCAGGTTCCGATCGTCACCGCATTCGGTGTGTTGCTCGTGGGACTCATCGCCGGTCTGGAAGGCTCGGGTTTCAGCGGCCTCCCGCTGACGGGTGCGCTCGCCGGGGCACTGGGGCAGTCGTCGGGCATCGACACCGCGACGCTCGCGGCGATCGGTCAGATGGGCAACATCTGGTCGGGCGGCGGAACTCTGGTGGCCTGGTCGTCACTCGTCGCGGTCGCCGGATTCGCTCGGGTGCCGGTGCTCAGTCTTGCGCGCAAGTGCTTCCTCCCGGTGATGAGTGGTTTGGTCATCGCGACGGTGATAGCGACGTACCTGTTGTAGCCACACAGCTTGCTGACAGTGGCCCAATGCATCCCGGGTGCATTGGGCCACTGTCTGTTCCGGGGCGTGGTCGACCTCGCGACCTGCCGTTGCTCAAGTTTGGTGTTACCTTGCTCAGTCCCGAGCCGACTCGAACTGCCACACGGCGTCGTCGAGCCCGAGCAGGTCCCACCCGGCTCGGCGTGCCAACCTGATCATCAACTCGATCGCATACTCGGGGCTCACGGACTCCTTGCCGATCGACCTGGCCACGTAGCGGGTGACCACCGGGTCGGAGGTGACGCCGGGAATGCCGGCCAGTGTTAGAGCGTAACTCCATGTGGCACCGGACCATTGACCTGGTTCCCCGCACCACGCATGCCGCAGTTCGAGCCCCCGATCATGCGCGATGGCGTCGCGCAGGTCGTCGGTGGTCGACACGCCGAGTGCGGTGAAATCGCGCGCGACCTGGTGCACCGCGCATGCCTTGGTGGCCGCGTCGGCACCATCGGCTGCGGTTCGTTCTTCACTGAAGTGCTCGGCCCAGTTCTGCTCGCCGCCAATCTGATTGAAAGTACGCAGCAGTTCCGTGAGGCCGTCGGTGTAGGCGTCGACGCCCTCTGCCCGTCGGTGATCGATGTAGCGCTCGACGACGTCCACTGCCGACGTGTTCTGATCTCCATCGGAGTAGACCGCGTCGATGACGCACAGTGCCAAGGAATCTCGGTAACCGTCGGGGGCGAACCACAGATCGGGATCTCCGAGATCGGACCAGACGGTGTCTTCCAGAACCCTCAGATGTGCCTCGCACCGGGATGCGCGGGTGGCTGCGACTGGACTCAACTGTGTCATCACGCTCAACTCCTTCGATTCTCACGATATGCAATCCGTCGATGTTTGTCGCCATCCTGGACGAACCCAACACTGTGGTCCGGTGCGGTCGAATCGCTTCACCAGCGCCCGGCCGAGAGCCGTCATGAGCTTCAATTCATCAGTGGCACTTCGTAGTTAGTTGCCCGACAAGATCGCAGCGGTCACAAGCGGACCGAGGTCAAAGGACCTTGGTCCCACGAGATTGAGGGACTTCGGCCACGGTAGTCAGCGACCGAGGTGCCGGGAGTAGTATGCGGCTGCGCCCTGAATGGTCACTGCGACCATCCGCGCGGGGGCATGATGATCAATGTCATGCCTGCACCCATCGACCCACTGACGCTCGGTCAGAAGCTTGTCGCCGTCTTGGAGGGTGGTCGCCGCACCGCCACCAACAAGCTGGCGGTGTTGATGGCGCTGCTCGACCTCGCCGTCGAGTCGGTGCCCGTCGATCCCGAGGCCGAAGTCGCATGCCTGCAGACTCGTCCGACGCTGGGCCCACCGACATGCCGTACCAAGTCCCACCCGCCCCGCCCCTACGGAAAGAGCTGCGCCACTACGGTTTCGGTGATCCACTCGGTCCACCGCTCACTCGTCCACCCGTACTCCTGGACGAGCAGGATATAGGTATCCTCACTGACCACCGCGAACAAGATGCCCAGGGCATCATGGGGAGTCAGCCTCGTCGAGTAGCCGGGCCGGGTGACGAGCGCGTCGCGGAACCTGCCGAAGCCGTTGGTGCGTAGCCGTTTATTCTCTTCGAGCAGCGCGGCGACCTCGGGATCGGCGCCGGCCATGCGCATCACGTTGAAGACGGGTGCCGCCCGGCCGATGATCTCGGCGGCGCTGGCGCAGAACAGTCGCAGCGCCGCCGGTCCGTCGGCTTCATCGAGGACCGCCTGCACCCAGTCCTGCTCCAGGATGCCGTCGGGCGAATCCGTGCCGGCAAGCGCGGTGTTGAACACCGCCTTGAGGATCGCGCCCTTGCTGCCGAACGACAGGTACAGCGTCTGCACCGCCACGCCGGCCTCCTTGGCGATGCCCGACATGGTGGTGGTCAGGTACCCGTCGGCGACGAACAGCGACGTCGCCGCGATGATGATGCGTTCGCGTGTCGCTCGCGCCTGTTCGGCTTTCGCGGAACGACGCGCCAAACGCTGCTCGGCTGCCATCGGTTCCTCCCTTGACAACGGTGTAATGCCATTCTAGTGTTCCCGTTACTGGAATAACATTACACCATCACGTTCCAGTGTTCTTCGGTCAGTTAAGGAGACCCCATGTCCGATGCACCCGCCTTTCTCGGCTATCACCATCTCGGAATCACCGTGCGTGACATCGATGTGAGCGAAGCGTGGTACGCGCAGACGCTCGGCCTGGTGCGCGCCTTCGTCGAAAAGCACGACAACGACACGGGTTACGCGGTCGTGATGACTCGACCGGGCACCACGTTCTTCCTCGGTCTCGACCACCATCACGAGGCCGACCGGCAGTTGTTCGACGCGCGCCGCACGGGTCTGGATCACGTCGCGCTGGCGATCGCGTCGCCCGACGAGGTGCGCGCCTGGGTCGCCCATCTCGACCACCTCGGCGTCGCACACGACCCGATCCACGAGACGGACGACCCGATGCCGCTGGTGATGGTCCAGCTCCGCGATCCCGACGGCATTCCGATCGAACTCATCTGGACCGGGGCATGAGATGGACACGATCACCCCGCGGCGCGGTCCCCGACCCGCCACCACCTGCGACATCCCGCACAGCCAGATCGACCAGCAGCCCGACACCCGCCAATTGATGGATCGCGTCCTCGACGAGGCGCTCACCTGGGACGGGGTGAGCGAAGCCGAGTCGGGAATCTCCGTCGAAGGCGCCCGCGCGCTGATCCTCACCCCTGAGTTCGCCATCGGCCCGACCGAGGCCTTCTTCGTCGGCACCGAGTTCGCCCACGGACATGCCCACGGCGACTACAGCTTTCACGTCACCCTCCCGACCTCACTGGCGACCGCCGCACAGGAAGCCGGATGGGCCGAACCCCACATCCTGGTCGCCACCGGCCAGGTACCAGCCACCTTCGTCATGCTCTACGCACCTCGCGACGACGACGAGGCACGGCTTCTCGCCGCCCTCGTTCGGCGCTCCTACGAGTTCGCGACGAACGCTCCGGCCGGGCGCCGGCCACTCACCCTCACCTCGGACACGCTCGGAGCATCCTCGTGACCACATCCGTCACCACCCACAAGACGATGAACACCGTTGTGCACGCGGCATTTCGGCGAGATCTGGCGCGCTTCGACGACGCCCTGTCGCAGCCTGATGCGTCCTCCCCGGACCGCGCCCGCCACCTCACACGCGCCTGGGACTACCTCACCGACGAGCTGCACAAACATCACTCCTACGAGGAGGACGTCTTCTGGCCCACGCTCCAAACGCTCGGCGCCGACCTGTCCCTGGTGCAGGACCTCGACGGAGAACACGTCGCCATGCGGGCCGCGCTGCGCGACGCGAGCACTCGCATGGACGAATTCGCCAGTGCCCCAACATCAGAGTCCGCCGAGCGGGCGCGCGTCGCGATCGGACACCTCGCCGACGTCCTCCTCGAGCATCTGGCCCATGAGGAACACGACCTCGAGCCGATCTCGGCGCACTACAACGACACCCCGGAGATGCGGAGGGCGGTCAAGACCGTGATCAAGAAACACCGCGGACACCTCGGCCAACTCGTGGCCTGGCTGCAGGACGGTGCCTCGGAGAACGAGCGTCGCGGTTTGCGACAAGAGATACCGGCACCCGTGGTGTTCGTGCTCAACGCGACCGGGGGACGGCGGTATCGGCGGGAGATCGGGTCGGTGTGGGCGGGGTGAGGCCGCGCCGGAGGAGATCCGGCCGGTGATGAGGCAGTCCGTGTGACAGAGTCATCTACGACCGGACGAGCGACGATTGTCAGTCGCGCTCATTCTCGATGACGAACGGGAT
This sequence comes from Gordonia sp. NPDC003424, assembly GCF_053588655.1. Lineage (NCBI taxonomy): Bacteria > Bacillati > Actinomycetota > Actinomycetes > Mycobacteriales > Gordoniaceae > Gordonia > Gordonia sp. NPDC003424. The sequence continues at coordinate 492,964 of NZ_JBSFQJ010000002.1, read as the reverse complement.
CATGCCGATGAGCACCGCACCAGAGACCACGACCCGTCGACGACTCCCCATCTGGGGCTACCTGCTGCTGGTCGTCGGCTACCTGGCCGCCATCCAGATCATCCCGCAACTGACCAAACCCAACGACACCGAGTACGCCACGTTCGAGACCGTGTCCGAAGTGACCCGCGGGCTGTGGGTCACGACCGGCGCCGGCGTCGTCATCGTCTTGGTCGTCATCGGAATCCTGCGGTGGTGGCGTCCGGCATTCGTCGAAGAGAAGCGGCTGCCCCGCTGGGTGTGGGTGTTCCCGATCCTTCTGCTCGTGACGGCCATCGCGGGCACCGCCTATTCGCGGTTGGCCGACAAGAGCGCCGCATTCACCATCGTGCTGCTGATCGGAGCGTTGGCGGTCGGGGTCAGTGAGGAAGGCCTGTTCCGCGGGATCGGCATCGTCACGTTTCGGGACGCCGGCTACAGCGAAGGCATGGTGGCCTTGTGGACGTCGGTGGTCTTCGGCCTGGCGCACGCCACCAACCTGTTCACCGAGGGCCTCGGCGCAATCCCGCAGGTGCTCGCCACCGCCGTCGCCGGCTACTTCTTCTACCTGACCCGGCGCGTGTCCGGGTCGCTGATCGTCGCCATGGTCATCCACGGACTGTGGGACTTCGGACTGATCACCTGCAACATCGGCGACTCCATCAGCCTGGGCGCCGCGCTGTTCGTCTTCACCGACATCATCCTCGCGATCGTCGCGATCGTCACGATCCGCAAGGTGTTTCCGCGGCGGAAAGCGTCGGGGACCGAACCGGTCGAGGCCTGACGAGGTCGTCTTTGCCAATCACACACCGCTGACACCAGCCACAGCTGTCGCGACTGTAGACGTGCACAGTGCACGCGACGGGCTGCTCGACCCGTGCTCCATGTCGGTGCGGCTCCGCGCGGCCGCTGCGAAGGACCGCTGCTCACGTCTCGGCGCGCCGGGGCTGCGTCAAACGCGGACCGATTCGAACTGCCAGATCCTGTCATCGAATGCCACCAGGTCCCACTCGGCTCGGATCGCCAGTCTGAGCAGTAGCCTGGTTGCGTACTCGGGACTCACCGGGCAGCCCAGCGCCTTCGCGACGTGGCGAGTGATTGTCGGGTCGGCCTTGATACCGGGGATGCCGGCAAGCTTGAGGGCGAAGTTCCAAGTGACGCCCGACCATTGCGCCGGCACAGCGCACCACTCACGCTTGAGCTCCGGCCCCCGGCCGTGGAGGATGGCGAGGCGGAGGTCGTCGGTGGTCGACACGTTGCGGGCGACGAACTCCTGCGCAACCCGATGCACGGCCTGAGCCCTGATCGCAGGACCGGCGCCATTGGCAGTCATTCGCCTGATCCCGATTGTGTCGGCCCAATTCTCCTCACCGCCAAGCTGTTCGAAGGTCAGAAGCAACTCCTGCAGGCCATCGGCGTAGACATCGGCACCGGCTTGTCGTCGGTAATCGACGTATCGATCGACGACACTGGCCGACGATTCGAAATGTGCACCCATCGAGTAGATCGCGTCAATCACGCACAACGCCAACGACTCTCGGTAGCCGTCGGGCGCGGGCCACATCGCGGGATCTCCGAGATCCACCCGTATGGCGGCTTCCAGGACGGCGAGATCAGCGTCGCGCTGCGACACGTTGGTTGTCATTACCGAATTCGGCTGTACCATAAGTCATTCACTCCTTCGCTTAGCAATGATAAACAACCGTCGGAATCTGCGGTATGGTCACTTAGAGGTTTATTATCGTGATCTTGGGAAGGGTTTTTCGGCCGCGACGTCGCGTGACTCAGACTGGTCAGTGAATCGGCCTGTCGTTCTTTACTTTTGCGCGTTCACACCGGGTCCCGGTGTTGTCGCTGGGGGACGTTCGTCCCACCGAATTGAGGGCCTTCGGCGGGCCGTTCCGGCGCCGGTTTCTTATGGCCCGGAAGGGACCATCGGGAGCTGGTTCTTGCCACGACGATATGGCCACCCGGCTTTGCCTGTGATGGGGCCCTTCGGAGTTGGCGAAAGTGACCCGGTTCTCGTGTAGCTTCGGCTCGGTGAGCTCCCCGTCGCACCTGCACAACCTCTTCGCCCTCGACGGCCGCGCCGCACTCGTCACCGGCGGCAGTTCCGGCATCGGACGGGCCATCGCCATGGCACTCTCAGGGGCCGGCGCACACGTCATCATCGCGGCGCGTACCCGGAGCGCCATCGACGACACCGTCGCGGCCATCCGCGACGCCGGCGGATCGGCGACCGGTGTCGTCGCCGATCTGGCCTCGCGATCCGGCGTGCACGGCCTGGCCGACGCCGTCGGCGATGCGGACATCGTCGTCAACTCCGCGGGCGTCAACCTGCGGCCGCCGATGCCTGATCTCGACGAACCCACCTGGGACACAACCATGTCCGTCAATCTCGAGGCGCCGTTCCTCCTCGGGCAGCGGCTCGCCCCGGGTATGGCCGAGCGCGGGTACGGGCGGCTGATCCACGTCAGTTCCCAACAGGCGCATCGGGCATTCGCGTCCAGCGGTGCGTACGGGGTTTCCAAGGCGGGTCTGGAGGGACTGGCCCGGTCGCAGGCCGAGGCGTGGTCGCCGCACGGTGTGACCGCGAATGTCCTTGTGCCGGGCTTTGTTCAGACGCCGTTGAATCGGACGCTGAGTTCCGATCCGTCGGCCGTCGAGGCACTGGCGGCACGGACGTTGATCGGCCGCAACGGGCTCGTCGACGACTTCGCCGGCATTGCGGTGTTCCTCGCCGGTCCGTCGTCGGCGTATGTGACCGGTCAGGCGATCGCCGTGGACGGCGGGTTCTCCCTGCACTGACCCAGGGTCCGCACCGCCCGGTTCACAGTTCGGTGTCGAGCCGCGCCATCCGTGCTCCGACCGATCGATTCAGTTGGGCGACTTCGGCATCGGTCTTGTCGGCAAGTTCGGCGGACATCGCGTTGTTCTGCTTGTCCATCACGCGGGACGACAGCACCGGCTTGAGCCAGCGCAACAGGCCGACCCACTCCGGGACGTTGACGCGCCGTTGTCGGGTCGCCAGGGCACGGACGAAGGCGGCGGCACACTTCTCGACGGTCACCTCCCCGCGGAACGGTCCGGGTGCGGCGTTGATCATCTGCTGGAAGGTCGGGAGGTCGGCCTTGGCCTCACGCACCATCGGTGTGTCGATCCACAGCATGTGCGCCGATCCGACGTCGACCCCGCGGAAGCCCACCTCCCCGCGCAGCACGTTGGCGAATTGTTCGACACCCGCCTTGCTCGCCGCATACGGCGCCATCCCACCGAGCGCGGCATAGGCTGCCGCCGACGACACGATCAGGATGTAGCCCTGTCGGTCGATGACCGACGGCAGAGCCACATGAACCGTGTTGAACACGCCGATCAGGTTCACCTCGATCACCCGCCGGAACGCGTCCGGATCGACGGTGAGAACCGTGCCGTAACTGTGGATTCCAGCGTTGGCCAGCACCAGGTCGATGCCGCCGAACCGCGAAATACCCTCGGCCACTGCACCCTTCAGTGCGTCGACATCGGTCACGCTGACGACCCGGACAAGCGCCTGGTCGTCGCCGATCTGCCCGGCCACCTCGGTGAGTCCGTCGCCGTCGATGTCGAGGAGGATCAGGCGGACGCCGTGCCCGGCGAGGGCGAGCGCGGTCTCGCGGCCGATGCCGCTCGCCGCGCCGGTGACCAGTGCAACCTTCCCCTGCAGCGAGGAGAGGTCGACGCCACGTCGGCCGAGTAGGGCAAGCAGCATGGGGGTCTCCTTCTCGACAGCGGTGGGTTTGCCCACAGTGTGCGCCGTCGGTCAGGTCGAGTCGGGGGGATTCGCAGAATCGCGAGCCTCCGCGTCCAGTGGGTGCGTCAAGACAGAGGATGACCCCGCCGCGGAGGGAGTCGCGACGGGGTCATCGGGTTTGGCGTCGGCCTGGGGGTTTTGCGTCGGCCCGGGGTTCAGATCGCCCGGAGTTCAGATGGCCTGGTGTTCAGATCACTGCCAGGTCCAGATCCACCGGCGGGACCGCTGATCGAACTTGCGGACGCGACGCTTGCGGCGCTGCGGGGCGGCGGGGGTGTTCGGCTTGGGGTTGTTGGTGGGGGTCGGCATCGTCTGACCTTTCTGTTGGTCCGGCACGGGGCCGGTTTGCTCTGACACGAACTACTTTGCGGGGCAAGCCTTGTGGGGCTATCGAATGTCGCTGGGAAGTCGCTGGGAGCGGTTGTCATGGCCCCGACGTCGACCCTCACCGGTCCGACTACCAGTGGCGGTGACTGAGATCAGCCCCGTAGGAGCCCTCCGAGGGGCATATATCCCCTCGGAGCCTTCTGACGGGGCCGATCTTGGCCGCCTATCCTGATGCCGTGGCCACTCCCTCACATCGCGCGATCGTTGTCGCACTGCTGGCGGCGCTCATCGGGTTGACGACGTGGCTGGCGCCGTCCGCGAGCGCCGCACCGGGAACGCAGGGCCTTTCGCCGGTCCTCGCCACCGCCTACGACCGCGCGTCGCGATCTGCCCGGGCCGCCGGCGTCGCGATGTGGATCACCTCGGGCAAGCGGTCCGTCGCCGAGCAGCGGCAACTGTGGCGGCAGGCCCTCGCCACGTACGGGAGCCCCGGGGTCGCGCGTCGATGGGTGCTGCCGCCGAACGAATCGACGCACGTCAGTGGGCACGCCATCGATGTCGGCCCACGATCCGGCGCGCTGTGGTTGGAGCGCAATGGTTTTCGGTGGGGTCTGTGCCGCACGTTTGCCAACGAGTGGTGGCATTTCGAGGTCGTCACGGTTCCCGGCACGCCGTGCCCGCCGATGTGGCCGAACGCTGCGGTCCGGGTGGATCAGCACGGGCGGGTCGGGATCTGACCGCAGCCGACGTGAACTGACCGGACACGTGTGACCCCGCCGCGGAGGGAGTCGCGACGGGGTCACCGGGGAGGGGCATCAGCCCAGGGGTTCGGTCAGGGGATCAGATCACTGCCAGGTCCAGATCCAGCGACGCGACCGCTGGTCGAACTTGCGGACGCGACGCTTGCGGCGCTGTGGGGCGGCGGGGGTGTTCGGCTTGGGGTTGTTGGTGGGGGTCGGCATCGTCTGCCCTTTCTGTTCGTCCGGCACGGGGCCGGTTTGCTCTGACACCAACTACTTTGCAGGGCAAACCTTGTGGGGCGATCGGGTGAGACTGGGAGGTGGCTGGGAGCCGAAGTCGCGGGGTCGGGTTGAGGTCGCGGGGTCGGCGCGCGACGCCTGGTTGAGATGCCAAGCCGGCTTCGGGTCGCGCAACATCGTCGCGGCTCGCCGGCGGTTGCCGACGACGCACACCAGCGCCGACCCGCGATCAGCAGATCCTGGGCAACTGCTCCCCGAGCTCACGCTCGATCACGCGGGTCGTGCCGAACGCTGTCCGGCCGACCACCATGCCCGGATGGTCGTCGACGACCCGTCCGATCACCGTCGCACCGGCACCCTCCGGTCGCCGGCGCATCGCTGCGACCACCGCCTCGGCGTCGTCGGCGGCGACGATGGCGATCATCTTGCCCTCGTTGGCCACCTGCAGCGGGTCGAGGCCGAGGAATCCGCAGGCCGACGCGACGGCTTCCGGTACGGGGATGCGGTGTTCGTCGAGGTCGATGCCGACACCACCACCGCGGGCGAGTTCGGTCACGGCCGCGACCACACCACCGCGCGTGGGGTCACGCAAGGCACGGACGTCGCCAGCGGCGAGCGCATTCCGCACGAGGAAACACAAAGCCGCACTGTCGCTTTCCACGGTCGACCCGAAGTCGATGCCCTCGCGGACCGACAGGATCGCCACCCCGTGCTCCCCGACCGGCCCCGACACGATGACGGCGTCGCCGGGCCGGATGCGTTCCGGGCCGACGTCGACGCCGTCGGGGATGATGCCGATGCCGGCGGTGTTGATGAACATCTGGTCGGCCGATCCGCGGTCGACGACCTTGGTGTCGCCGGTCTCGATGCGCACCCCGGCCCGCTCGGCGGCCGTGCCCATAAGCTGCGCGACGCGACCGAGCACCGACACCTCGAGGCCCTCCTCGAGGATGAAGCCGGCGCTCAACGCCAGTGGCATCGCTCCACTGCACGCGAGGTCGTTGACGGTTCCGTTCACGGCGAGGTCGCCGATGCACCCGCCGGGAAAGAAGAGTGGTTGCACCACATAGGAATCCGTCGTGAAGGCGACGCGACCCCGTGGCACGGCGAGTTGCACCGAGTCGCGGGCCGGACCGGTGCGTCCACCGAACGCGGGGACGAAGAGGTTCTCGATGAGTTCCTCCGACAGCACCCCACCGCCGCCGTGCCCGAGGACGATACGTTCGGTGTCCCGCAACGGCAGTGGGCAGGACCAGGATTCGGGGTCCATGACGGTCGGCTGCTCAGGCATGGGAGGCTCCCACGGCGAGTCGTCGGAAGTGGTAGTACGCGGCGCACGCCCCTTCGCTCGACACCATGGTGGCGCCCAGCGGCGTGCGCGGTGTGCAGGTGGTGCCGAAGGCCGGGCATTCGTTGGGCTTCAGCAGACCTTGCAGCACCTCCCCGGCGTGGCAGTCGGCCGACTCCTGCACCTCGAGTTCGCCGACGCCGAAACGGATCTCGGCGTCGAACTGCGCATAGGCTCGCGACAGTTTCCACCCGGACTGCGGGATCATGCCGATTCCACGCCACTGCCGGTCGGTGACGGTGAACACCTCCGAGAGTGTTTGTTGTGCAACGGTGTTGCCAGCGCTGGACACCGCCCGCGGGTAGGCGTTACGCAGTTCGGGGGTGCCGGCCTCGAGGAGTTCGACGGCCTCCCGGACACCTTCGAGAAGGTCGAGGGGTTCGAAGCCGGTCACCACGATCGGGACCCGATACTTCTCGACGAGCGGCTGATACTCGCTCGTCCCCATCACCGTGCACACGTGGCCGGCGGCCAGAAACCCTTGGACCCGGTTGGTGGGTGAGGACAGGATCGCCTCCATCGCCGGTGGCACCAGTACGTGGGAGACGAGCACGGAGAAGTTCACCAGCCCGAGCCGCTGTGCGTGCAGTACCGCCATGGCGTTGGCGGGTGCGGTGGTCTCGAAGCCGACGCCGAAGAACACCACCTCGCGGTCGGGGTTGTCGGCGGCGATGCGGACGGCGTCGAGCGGCGAATAGACCACGCGCACATCCCCTCCGCGGGCCCGCACCGAGAACAGGTCCTCGTGGCTGCCGGGGACGCGCAGCATGTCGCCGAAGGAGCAGAAGATGACCTCGCCGCGGGCGGCGATGGCCAACCCACGGTCGATCACCTCCAGCGGTGTCACGCAGACGGGACAGCCGGGCCCGTGGATGAATTCGACGACGCCGTCGAGGAGTTGGTCGATGCCGTTCCGGATGATCGAATGTGTTTGTCCACCACATACTTCCATCAGGGTCCATTGCCGGGTGGCGGCGGCGCGGATCTGCTTGACGAGGGCACGCGCGGCGACGGGGTCGCGGAATTCGTCGAGGTACTTCATGCCGTCCTCCCGTTCTCGAACGGCTCGGCGCCGAGTTCCTCGTCGAGGATGCCGAGGTCGGAGAACATCTTCAGCGTTTCGTTGGCCGATTCCTCATCGAGGCGGGTGATCGCGAAACCAGCATGGACGATGGTGTATTCGCCCACCTCCATGTCCGGTAGGTAGGCGAGGCACACGGTCTTGGTGGTGCCGGAGAAGTCGACGGTGGACATGCGGGTGCCCGCCTCCTCCCAGATCCGGATCACCTTGCCGGGAATCCCGAGACACATCAGCTTCTCCTCTCGGTCGGGGCGGCGATGGTGGCTGCAGCCACACACGCCTGCCCGAGCGCCAGACCACCGTCGTTCGGCGGTACCACTCGATGGGTCAACACCCGTACCCCCGACGGGTTCAGTCGGTCGACGATGCCTTGTCGCACTGCCGAATTGGCGAACACTCCGCCGCTGAGCCCGATCACCTCCGCGCCGGCGATCGCCGCGGATCGCAGTGCCACACGGGCTGATTCGTCAACCAGCCACTGCTGGAAGCTGGCGGCGAGGTCGGCCTGTGGACGTCCGCCGCGGATTCCCTCGACCAGGTGCCGGATGATGGGCCGGTAGTCGATGAGGTCGTCCGAGGCAGCGGGCGGCGCGATGGCTTCGGCGCGGCCACCGCGGGCGCGGGCCTCGAGTTCGATCGCCGCCTGCCCTTCGTAGGTGACGTGCGCGCAGATGCCGAGGAGTGCGGCCACGCCGTCGAACAGTCGGCCGACGCTGGTGGTGGCCGGGCAGCCGAGTCCCTTGTCGCGTTGTTGGGCGATGATGCGGCGGCCGAGGTCGCCGACGGCGACTGCTGGTGGAAGTCGATCAATGTCCTGAATGCCGCTGCGCCACAGAAGATCCAGTGCGATTCGGGAGGGTTCGCGGATGGCGGTGTCGGCGCCGGGCAGGGCGAACTCGGCGAGGTGCGCGACGCGGGTGAAGGTGCCGGGGTCGCTGCCGATGGCGAGGAACTCGCCGCCCCAGATGACACCGTCGGTGCCGTAGCCGGTGCCGTCGAACGCGAGAACGACGGCGGGCGTGCCGAGCAGATGGTGTTCGGCGAGCAGAGAGACGGCGTGGGCGTGGTGGTGTTGGACCTCGATCACCGGGCGGCGTTCCGCGGAACGTCGGGCCCATGCGGTGGTGGCGTAGCGGGGATGCATGTCGCAGGCGATGACACCGGGCGCGACGGCGGTCATGGTCTGCAGGTGGTTCAGGGCGTCAGTGAACGATTCCTGCGTCCGCGGGTCGGACATGTCGCCGAGGTGGGCGGACATGTGGGCGTGTCCGTCGTCGGCGAGGAGGCAGAAGGTGGTCTTGAGGTCGCCGCCGGTGGCGACGACGGGCGTCGGTGAGGGCAGGCCGGTCACCGGGAGCGGTGCGGCGCCACGGGAACGGCGCAGAGGGACGACACCGTCGGCGGCGGCCTGGAGTACCGAGTCCTCGCAGGGGACATGGACCGGTCGGTCGTGGGTGAGGACCGCGTCGGCGATGCCGGCGAGGCGTTCTCCGATGTCGCTGTCGCGGAACAGGATCGGCGAGCCGCTGGCATTGGCGGAGGTCATGACCAGCGGGATCGGGCCGAGGTGGTCGAACAGCAGGTGGTGGATCGGGGTGTAGGCGATCATCACGCCGAGGTCCGCGAGGCGCGGCGCCACCTCTTCGACGACGGGCGTTGCCGGGCGGCGGGGTGCGATCACCACGGGTGCGGCGGGTGAGCACAGCGCCGCGCGGCCGTCGTCGGTCAACTCGATGAGTTCTGCCGCGGCGCCGTCGTCGGCGACCATCACGGCAAAGGGTTTGTCCGGTCGTCCTTTTCGCGCACGGAGGGTGGCGATGGGATCGGTGAGGTCGGCGCGGCAGGCGAAGTGGAAGCCGCCGATGCCCTTGATGGCAACGATTCGACCGTCTCGGAGGGCGTCGGCTGCGGCTTCGATGGGGTTGTCGGTGGTCGACGATTGTCCTGTGACCGTGCGGAATTCGAGACGGGGACCGCAGTGTGGGCAGGCAATGGTTTCGGCGTGGAAGCGTCGGTCGGTGGGATCCTCGTACTCATGGTGGCACTTGTCGCACATCGGAAAGCCGGACATGGTGGTGTTGACGCGGTCGTATGGGAGGTCGGAGATGACGGTGTAGCGGGGTCCGCAGTCGGTGCAGGTGATGAAGGGGTGCCCGTGGCGGCGGTTGGTGGAGTCGCGGAGTTCGTCGAGGCACTGGGCGCAGGTGGCGACGTCGGCGGGGATCAAGGTGCGGGCGGTGCCGCCGGCGCGGCTGGGTGTGATGACGAAGGCTGCGTCGTTGCGGATATTGAGTGCGCGGGAGGTGAGGTTGTCGATGCGCGACAAGGGCGTGGGACCGGTGCGGAGTTCGTCGAGGGCGGCGGCGACGGCCTCTTCGGGACCTTCGAATTCGCAACGGACGACCCCGGATTCGTTGGTCACGGTGCCGGTCAGGTGGTGTCGGGCGGCCATGCGTGCGACGGCGGGGCGGAAGCCGACCCCCTGGACGATGCCGGTGATGTCGACCTGGATGCGGACTGTCGCCTGCGGAGCGAGCCGGCGAGCGTCTCGAAGGGTCATGGGAGGACCCCTGTGGCGACGGCGTCCCGCTCCCACACGATCACCCGGTTGTTGCCCGAGTCGGCGACGGCCATCCGGTTGCCGTGACGGTGGATTCCGTAGGGCCAGCACAGGGTGTCGCGGCCGACTTGGTCCCAGCGGTTCTCGCCGTTGGCGGCGAAGGTGGGCTGCGCCAGCACGCCCACCGCATCACCCGCCGTCGACTCCAAGCGGTCGCAGTGCTCCCACAGCAGGATGCGGTTGTTCGCCGTGTCGGCGACGGCCACCTCGGTTCCGGACACCGTGACGCCGTACGGAAATCGGAGCCCTGCGGCGGTTTGCGGCGCATAGGGAAACTCGGTGGCGGTGGCGAAATCCGGCTGTCCCACAAGCAGGTCCGCGTCGCCGTCCTCCGACGGCGCCGTCGACCAGCCCAGCACGCGGTGATTCCCGGCGTCGGCGACCAACAGCGCACCCCCGAGATCGGCGATGGCGTGCGGCCAGCGGAACGACCGGGCGTTGGCGGGGCCGCCGCGATTCTCTTCTCGGACGGCCGGGTCTGGTTGTCCCAGAATCACATCCGCAGCGTGATCCGGACGCGACGGCAGGCCGTCGAGCCAGCCGAGAACCCTCCGGTTGCCGGTGTCGGCGACCCAGAATCCACTGTCGACGAACCCGACACCGAACGGCCAGTAGAAGCTGCAGGCGTCGGCATTCCCGCCGCGGTTGGGTTCGACCGATGTCAGGTCCGGTTGTCCCAGAACCAGATCGGCGGGACACGAGGCATGCGGGATCTCGGTCCAGACCAGGATCCGGTGGTTCCACGCATCGCAGACGATGAGCATACCGTCGTGAACGAGCACTCCGGTCGGCAGGTGCAGCCCGGTCCGCGAGCCCTTGCCACCGTCGTTGGCGCTGTCCTCTGCCCAGTCCGACTGGCCGAGAAGCACATCGGCCGGTCGATGGTCGTCGTCGGGGATGCCGTGCCAGAGCAGGACTCGATGGTTGCCGGTGTCGGCGACGACGAGCAGGTCGTCGCCGATCCACACCCCGCGCGGCGCGTACAGCGTGTCGGCGGCCGGTGTGGCCGACGGTAGCGCCAGGCCGCCGGGTGCGGGTGCACCGAGCCAGGTGCCGGCCCGCCAGCTTCGGCAATCTGCCGGGGCGACATCGGATGTCGGGGTTCCGGGTCGTTGCGCGCGCACCGAGATGGTGCGGGTCACCCCTGCAGTCGCACCCATATCCGGTTCCCGTCGACGCGTAGTGGCCGGGGTTCGAGTGCAGCGCCGGGCAGGCTCATGCAGTTGCCGTCGGTGGCGTCGTAGCAGAGCGCGTGCCATGGACAGGTCAGTGTGCCCTCGGTGGCGTCGATGAGGGCGTCGTCGAGCGGCAGCCCCTCGTGGGCACACATGTTGAGGTAGCTGGTGTATCGGCCGGCGACGTTGACCACGATGATGTCCTCGCTGACGCCGGCGCTGTCGGACAGTGTGCGGGCGATCAGTGTGCCGTCCGGGATCTCGTCCGTTGCGGCGGCGTCGACCCAGCCGGTGTCGGCTCCGCGAATGGTGATGTCGCCCAGCGGGATGAAGGTCTGCGTGGTCGTCGGTTCGTCGGGGACGAGTTCGACGGCATCGATGGCGGGGACAGCGGCGACGATGGCCTCCGTGACGGTGTCGTGCAACGTCTGCGCCGACATCGAGCATCCGTCGCAGGCGCCGGAGAGCCTGACGTAGGCGACGCGCTCGTCGACGCGGACCACCTCGATCCGCCCGCCGTGCGAATCGATCAACGGTGCGACGGTGGCGGCGGCCTGCCGGGCGGCGGTGAGTGGATCGGGGCGGATGATGCCGTGCACCATCATTGCCAGCCGGACAACGGGGTCGTCGACCATGTCGAAGAGCAGTTCGCGTCCGCGGTCGTCATCGCGGAGTTCACGCACGATGGTGGTGAGGGCGGCCTTGTTCAACGCGTCCAACGCATCTCGCAGCTGTTCGGCGGTGGCTCGGTGTTCGGGGGGCAGATCCGCGACCGCGGCCGACGCGGTGTCGACGGCCTGCGCGAGCTCTTCCATCGTGGGGACGGCGTCGGTCGGCGTGGGGCGTTCCTGCTGGGTCGTCATCAGCCGTACCTCTGGGCGCGTTCCATGGCCTCGGTCACCTTGCTGCGCAACAGGTCTGCGAACGCCATACGTGCGGCGCGGGCCAGGACATCGGCGACCGTTCCCGACATGGCGAGCTCGATGGGCCGGCGGCTCAGCGCCTCGAGGACGAAGCAGGACCCGGCCGGGTCGTCGAGGCAGTTCTCCGCGAACACCGAGTCGACGAACTGGGACAACCAGATTCCGTCGCCGTCCGGGTCGGCGGCAAGCCGGCTCAGGGCTTCGTCTGTGCCGGCACAGCGTTGCACGATCCGTTCGACGAAGGACTCGGCCGCGGTGGCGAGGAGGACGTCGAATTGCATGCGGGCGTAGTTGTCCATGGGTCAGCTCGTGGTTGGGGTGGCCGGCGGGTTGGTGGCGTTGCGCTGCTGCGTCCGGGCGATCTCGTCGAGGACACCCCGGACGGCGCGGACCATGTCGTCGGCGCCTGCGGTCTCGAACAGGAAGCGCGCCTCATGCAGGGTGGCGGTGGCGTCGGTGAACATGCCCAGGTGCGCCAACACGTTTCCCTGATTGGCCAGCACCCGACCGTAGCCGAGGGGGTCGCGGTCGGGGTCGCGGGTCGCGAGGACCTCGCCGTACAGGTTGACCGCCTCGACGAGGTTGTCCTGCTGGTGCGCGCTGGGCGCGTACACCAGGGCGTTGGCCAGGTTGACGCTGGTGGCCGCCCACTCGTCGGGGTGATCGTCGCGGGTGTAGACCTTCAGCGCCTTGCGCAGGGACTGCGCGGCGACCGCGACCCGCAGTTGATCCGATGCGCTGGCCATCGGCATGGTGAGGTAGGCGGCGGCGAGGTCGGTGTGGGCGGCCGCCCATGTCAGCGGTGCCTCACCGGATTCGATGGTCTGCAAACAACTCTGGAACTGTGCGGCCGCTTCACCCAATGGCGTGCCGGTGGTGGCGGCCTGTTCGTGCAGCAGTTGCCCGAGCGCCAGGTGCAGTTCGGCGCGGGCCACCCGCAGGTCGCTGTCGGCCAGCAGCGCGAGCGCGCGCCGCAGATCGGCGATGGCTTCGTCGTGTCCGGACTCTCGATGACGCCCGGCGTCCGCGCGTGCCCCGAGCATCAGTGCTTGCAGCGCGGGTGCGGGTGCGGCGGCCGCCACCGCGTCGTCGAGCATCGCCATCGCGGCACCGACATCGGTGTTCAAGAGGTCCGCGGCCCGAGCCGCCGCCACCAGTGCGCGAACCTCGGCCGGCGCCTCCGGGTCCGGCGCGGGGACGGCGGCCCGTCCCAGGTGTGCCAGCACGAGTTGGGCGAGGGATTGCCATCGGGAAGCGATGCGCGTCAGCAGCCGATCGAGATCGACGCGTTCGGGTGCCACGGCGGCCAGGTTGAGCCAGTCCACCGGGTGATCGGTCATCTCGGCCCGGGCGGCCAGCAGGTCGGCGGCCTCGGTGAGCTTGTCGTCGTAGGCGGCCGCGATGCCGGCCAGCTCCGGCGGCCACACCGACGGTCGTCGTCCGGCGGCGAGTTCCCGACGCAGCGCGGCGTATTCATCGCCTTCGATGACCAGCAGCCCGGCCGGATAGCTGAACACTCCGAGCGGCTGGACGTCACAGAGCATCTCGGGTGGCACGAATTCTGCTGCAGTATCGATTGATTCCGTGCGCACCAGATGGGGGGCGACTGCGTCGTCGCCGGTCAGGATCTGGACTCGGACCATCAGGCGTTCCCCACCTTCGCTCGCACGGTCTTGCCGTTGTCGTCCCACCGTAGTGGGAATCGGCCGACGGCAAGAGGCCTTTCGGCGTCGTCGAACACCTGCCGGATGATCGTGGCGCGGTCGCCGGCCGGGGTGCGCTGCTTGAGGAGCAGTCCGCCGGCCGCGGTCGACCGCAGCGGGTACAGCACGAGATCCTCGCCGTCGCAGCGGGCGGCCAACGAGTCCGACGGAAAATACCGGGCCGCGACGTCGGCATCGATGTGCAGGCTGCCGCCGGCGGTGATCTCGATGACCGGGGTATCGATCGGCGGCGCAACCGGATAGGCGTCGGTGATCATCGTGACCACCGTTTCCGCCGCGGCCTGCACCGCGGGCGTCAGCGTATCCGCGGGTGCCAGGTTCTCGGCCTCCACGAGGTACACCGTGATGTCGGTCGGACACAGGTCGCCGAGCATCCAGCGCGCGAATCCCAATGCGTGGTCCCAGCGGAAGGAGTGGGTGTGCACGCCGGGGTCGGGTCCGATGTCGTCGAGTTGGTCACCGGGAAGCCGGAAGATGGTGCCCGGCGCCGATCCGGTGCTCGCGGCGTCGACGATGATCACCCGTTCTGCGCCCCGCAGCGCGAAGGCCACGTCCATGCCGGCGGTGCCGCCGTCGACCAGCCGCACCCCGTCGGTCAACCCGTGCCGATCCCACAACCAGCGGATCACCAACGGCCCCACCGCGTCGTCGCCGCGCAGCAGATTGCCGCAGCCGACCACCACCAGATCCACCGGATCTGGTGGGTGGGGGTCGGCGGCGAGCAGATCGCTGGGCCGTGTGGCGCGCTGGTCGTGTGGGGCGCTGATGTCGGTCGTGGCCGTGCCTCTCGTCGTCGGAATCGGTGGTCTCAGAGCATCGAGTTGACGACGAACTTGGACATCTCCTTGCCGGTCTTCGCATCATAGGCGTGGACGGTACACACCAGACAGGAGTCGAATGACCGTGCGACATGGCCGAGTTCGACCGGATCGTTGATGTCGTGGATCGGGGTGCCGACCAGCGCCTGCTCGATCGGGCCGAGCACGCCGTCCTTGTCGCGCGGTCCGATGTTCCACGCGGTGGGTGTGACGACCTGGTAGTTGGCGATCTTGCCCTTATCCAGCACGATCCAGTCCGACAGCGCTCCGCGGGCGGCCTCGGTGGACCCGAACCCCTTGCCCGACTCCGGTTCTACCGGCTTGCTGTAGAAGCTCTCCTGGAGATCGAGGTCGTCGAGCCACTGCCGCGCCCAGCTGAAGTACTTGGGCGCCTCGTGCATCCGGGCCATCTGACGCACGAACACACTCGGACCGAGCGTGTCGATCATGTCCTTGAACAGCGGGTCGTAATCCTGGTGGGCGTCGGCGTCGGGTGCCGAGGCGGCGATCCGTCGGGCAAGCGGCCCGGCCTCCAACGGGATTCCGCTCCCGGTGCCGTGGATGTCGTACCGTGGCGACTTGGCAAAGGAGTACTTGCCCTTGTCTTTTCCACGTTCGGGGTCGATCGGATCGGTCTCTCCCTCCCACGGGTGCAGCGCGCGGGACCCGTTGTAGAACGAGTGGGTGACGTCTTCGGCGACCTTCATGTGGTCGAAGGCGTGGTATTGGCCGTCCACGTAGACGCCGGATCGGTTGATGAGGGCGGCATTTCGGCCGTCGACAGTGGGACGCTCGTACATGGACGGCTGGAAGTAGGTGCCGGTGGAGAAGTAGTTGCCCACGCCCGCACCGTAGGTGTGCAGCCCGATGTCGAGGCAGTAGCGGATGAAGAAGCCGCAGTCGGAGTCGTGTTGTGACTCGTTCTCGTCGACCCACTCCAGCACGTCGGCCCACGACTTGTTCGCCAGCCAGCGTTCGACACTGCAGCCGAGCCAATGCTTTTCGAGCCAGTTGTCCTTCCAGTGCTCCAGGATCGCGATGGAGCGGGTGACGTCGGCCAGGGTCGGCGCGCACATCACCCCGCCCGGCACCATGAACGACGAGTGCGGCCACTGACCGCCGAAGATGGCGTACACCTCGACGGGTTTGCCCGAGAGCACCACGCCCGGTTGATAACTCGTTCCGGTGTAGACGGTGAAGCGGCGACACGCCTCCTCGTAGAGCGGGGAACTCGAGTACTTCGGGTGGGTCAGGTCGACGGCGAACAGTGCGTAGAAGTAGCGCGGGATGGACTGCAGGGTCTCGCAGGCCTGCGCGATGTTGCGGATCAAGGTGGCGTTGCGGGGCATCGTCGTCTGCCACGCGGTGTCGAGTGCGTACGACGCCTTGTACAGGTGGGAACCGCCGCAGATTCCGCAGATTCGGGGGGTGACGATGAGGCCGGCCTGAGGGTCCTTGCCCCGCAGGATCATCTCGAACCCGCGGAACATCGCCGCCTGCGTCCACGCCGACGTGACCACGCCGTCGTCGATGTGCACCCGGACGTCGAGATCGCCCTCGACGCGGCCGAGGGGACTGACGAAGAGGTCGATGGAGACCTGCTGGTCATTGGAAATTGTTGTCATGATGCCCTTCTCGGCGGTTCGGTCTGCGGCGGGGACCGGCGGTCACCGGCCGGTCGCAGATCACACGACGAACATGTCCTCTTTGCTCCACCTGGGCGCCGCCACCCGCGCGGCGGCGGCCTGTGCCATGTAGGTGAGGTGGTCGGTGCCCTCGGGCACCTCCTTCGGGATGGTGCCGCTGACCTTCTGGGTCTTGAAAACGGTGCCCGGGGCCAGGTCGAAGAACGGGAACTCCGGCTCGGTGCAGCCGGTGCACGGCATGCCGGCGCGGGTCTTCGACGACTGCCGGTTCCACAGGATGCGGTTGCACGGCGAGTGCGTCATCGGACCTCGGCAGCCGAATTCGTAGAAGAGACAACCGGTTCGGGTGCCCTCGCCGAACGACATGGTGGACTGCTTGTAGTCGAAGAACTGGACTCGGGTGCAGCCGGTCTGGGTGAACGACTTGAAGAAGGTCTGCGGCCGGTGCAGTTCGTCGAGCTCGATGTCGCCGGCGCGGCCGGTGGCCAACGCGACGAGGATCTGGGTGATCCAGTCCGGATGCGCCGGACAGCCGGGGATGTTGATGATCGGCAGGCCCGACTTGGAGGTCCAGTCGGCGCCGAGGAAGCCGCCCTTGCTGCGCTTGTGGAATTGCAGGCCGGTGGAGTCGCTGGGATTCGGTTCGGTGGCGGGGATTCCGCCCCAGCAGGCGCAGTCGCCGATGGCGACCACCACCGACGCCGCGTTCGCGAGTTCGACCACCCAGTCCTTCATCGGGCGTTCGGCGAACATGTCGTAGCGGCCGCTGCCGTCCGGGCCCTCGATGACGGTCCCCTCGTAGACGAAGACGTCGAGTTGCCGTTCGCCGGAGGCGCAGTCGCGGAAGATCTTCTGCGCCTGGTCGCCGAGTTCGAGACCGAGCGACGGGTGCCACAGCACCTCGAGTCCGAAGTCGACGATGAGGTCGACGACGCTCGGTTCCTCGGCGTTGAGGAACGACATGGTGTTGCCCGAGCACGCACCACCTTGGAACCACAGGACCGATGCCATCAGCGTGCTCCTCTTCCGGTGGGCGAATCACCGCTTGCACCAAGTTCTTTCGCAAACGTAAGCAAGTAACCGAGGCCGGCCCGGACGTCCTTGTCGCGCAGTTCGCCGATGATGCGACGCATGCTGGTCGGGGTCCGGCCGCGCCGATGGGCCTCGTCGGCGGCCGTGAGGGCCCCGCCGAGCCGACCGATCGCGCCGACGGTGTCCGGGGAGACGACGCCGGATTCGGTGAGGCTGTCCAGGGCGGGTCCGGCCTGTTTGGCGAGCGCGCCCAGCGACCGCATGGTCCGGCTCACGTCGGCCAGGTCGACCCCGGCGAACGGGCTGTCGTCGGCCTCGGCGGTGGCCCGCACCTCGGCGAGTGCGTCGACGAGCGTGTCGGACAGGTCGTCGCCGCGGCGCATCATCCCGTCGACCCCCTCGACGAGCACGGCGAGCAGGTCGGCGTGGTCGAGAAGCGACAGCAGTGCGTCGGAGACCTCGGGATCGGCCAGCCGGTCGGCGAGCGCCTTACGACGCCGGCCGGCGGCATCCGACCCGTCCTCGGACAGCATGGAAACCACAGTGCTCATGGATCCTCCAGAAAGGTTCCCGCGCGCCGCGGGCTGTGCGGCGTCCGGACCCAAGCTTCTCGCACCGTAGTACCGCTGATCGGCGGCCCACAATCGCTAATCCGCAGGTGTTATCCAAAACCCGCAATTGCCTTGTCCAGAGGACGAAGCGTCGCACAATGGGGTGACACCGCGTGGCGCTTGAAGGAGGTGCGATGGCGGTTCTGCACAATCCGCGTCGCGTCAACGCGCGTCGCACCGCCAACCCCGTGCAACGCCGTGTCCGGCCGCGCGGCGTCCCGCCGGCGCTCGAGCATCGGGCCATCCTCGACACCGACGACCTCGCCGTCGCGCAGAAGCAGCTGCCGACGATCCTCGCCGTCGATCGGCTCGATCTGGTGTCGGCCGGCGAACGCGCGTTCCACGCCGTGGTGCACGGGGTACGGAGCCGGGACATCTCGCTGCTGTATCTCGATCTCGCGGGTGCCGACTTCGAGATCGCCCGCCACGGCGACCAGTACGGCGTGTACATGCAGATGAGCGGGTCGTCGGACTGGATGGTCAACGGGGTCCCGGTCACGAGTTCGGCGACGCATGCGGTGGTCGCCAACCCGGGCGATCAACTGCGGTGCGCGCCCGGCATCGACTCGACGTTGCTCGTCCTGTCGTTCGGCGCGGCCCGGACCAACGCCTATCTGTCGCGGCTGCGTGGTCGCGAGACGCACGAGAACATCCGGTTCGACGCCGATTTCGACCTCACGGCCGAGGCCGCCTCGCGGTGGCACAGCGCCATCCAGTTGCTGACCACCGAACTCTTCTACCCGGGGTCACTGCTGCATCAGGGGGTCGGATTCGGTCCGGTCGAGGACCTGCTGATGTCGACGCTGATCTACGTACAGGGTTCCACCTACCGCGACGATCTGGTCGCCCGTCCGCATCCGGTGGCCCGCCGGACGGTGCGGGCGGCGATCGACTACATCGACGGGCACCTGGCCGAACCGATCTGCATCGCCGACGTCGTCCGCGCGGCCGGCGTGAGCGAACGGTCGCTGCAGCAGGGGTTCCGCGAGGAACTGCACACCACGCCGTCGGCCTACATCCGCAACTCGCGGCTCGACCGGGTGCACGACGTCCTCGCCGACTCCCTGCCCACCGACGGCGTCACGGTGTCCGATGTCGCGGGGAGTTGGGGCTTCAGCCATCTCGGGAACTTCGCCGCCGCCTACCGCGCGCGGTTCGGCGAACCCCCGTCGCAGACGCTGAGGAGGTGACCGGCGTGCACGAACTCTCCTTGTGTCATGCGATCGCCGGGGTGGTGACCTCGCACGCCGACCGCCGCGACGTCCGCACCATCCATCTGCGGATCGGGGCGCTGCGGCAGGTGGTTCCCGACACCCTCACGTTCTGTTGGGGCATCGTCGCCGAGCAGGAGGGCTTCGACGGTGCGGAACTCGCCATCGACTGGATACCGGCGTCGGTGCGCTGTGCCGCCTGCGGCGCCGACTCCGAGATCACCTCGCGGTTCTCCATCTGCTGCCCGCACTGCCGGAGCCCGGAGGTCACTGTGCTGACCGGCGAGGAGTTCCTCATCACCTCCCTCGACGTGCGCAGGCCCGCCGCGCACCCCACCACACCCGAAAGAGGCTGACCCATGGGGCGTTTCCACCGCCACGACGACGAGCACACGCATGACGACGGCACCACCCACGCGCATGCCGGCGGAGAGCACAGCCACGAACACACGCCCGACCTGTCGGGTCTGGTCGCGAGCGCACGGGCTGACGACGAGGTCGCCGGGAGCGAGTTCGGCGACCTGAGCTCCTACGACACCGGCTCGGAACGGGTGGACGTACTCGAAGCCATCTTCACCGAGAACGACGTGCGCGCCGACATCAACCGTGGCCTGTTCGAGCAGAACGGCACGCGCGTACTCAATCTGATGAGTTCACCCGGTTCGGGGAAGACGTCGATCATCGCCGCCACCCTCGACATGCTCGACGGCGAGATTCCCATCGGCATCATCGAGGGCGACATCGCGACCGACCTCGACGCCGCGCGACTCGACGGCAAGGGTGCGCAGATCTCGTTGCTGAACACCAACAACGGATTCGGCGGGGAATGTCACCTCGACGCGCCGATGGTGAACCGGGCATTGCAGGGGCTCGATCTCGCCCTGCTGGATCTGGTGCTGATCGAGAATGTCGGAAACCTGGTCTGCCCAGCCGAATTCAACGTCGGCGAGCACGCGAAGGCGATGGTGTACTCGGTGACCGAGGGTGAGGACAAGCCGTTCAAGTACCCGGTCATGTTCCGCTCGGTGGATCTGGTGTTGCTCAACAAGATCGACCTCGTGCCGTATCTCGACATGGATCTCGAGGCGTATCGCTCTGCCGTTGCCGAGGTGAACCCCGGTGCGCGGGTGATCGCGGTGAGCGCGAAAACCGGTGAGGGGATGGCGGAATGGGTGGGGTGGTTGCGGGAGTTCGTGGGGGTGGCATCACACGGATAGCCCTCGACCGACTGCCCGGTCACACTGGCGATGAGATCGAAATCCTTGTCGACGTGGAGAATTGATCGTCCAGCCAGCTCGGCTGTGGCGGCGATGATCAGATCTGGAATCGACGCCGCTCGATGGTGTCCGGCCTCAGCCAGGCGCACGTCGCCCATTGTTTCCCCACCTCCTGACTGATATCCGACGATATCGCCGTTCGGAACGCGTGTCATTCCCCGACGTCACGCAGTTCGCCCGCATCGAGCCCTGCCGTAAATGTCCGATTCGTAAACCCACCCCCAATCGGTGTTGCTGCGCGGACCCATCACATATGATCCGGGCGAAACCACGATTCAAGGAGTGACTCGATGCTGAGCACCATGCAAGACACCCCGCTGTCGATCGCGCAGATTCTGCGTCACGGCAGCTCCGTCCACGGCACCGAAGAGGTCGTGACCTGGACCGATGCCGGCCCGCGTCGTCGGAGTTACGCCGAGGTGGGACGACGGTGTGCGCAGCTCGCCCACGCGCTGCGCGGAATCGGCGTCACCGGGGACGAGCGGGTCGCCACGTTCATGTGGAACAACGCCGAACACCTGGAGACCTACCTGGCGGTGCCGTCGATGGGTGCGGTGCTGCACACCCTCAACATCCGGTTGTTCCCGGAGCAGGTGATCTTCGTGGCCAACCACGCCGAGGATCACGTGGTGATCGTCGACCCGAGCCTGCTCCCGCTGCTGAACCCGCAGCTGCCGCAGATGAAGACCCTCCAGCACATCATCGTCACCGGCGAGTCGACCGACGGGGTCGAGGCCCCCGAGGGTGTGCAGGTGCACGCGTACGAGTCCTTGATCGCCGATCAGCCGGTCGAGTTCGACTGGCCCGAGGTCGACGAACGCTCCGCGGCCGCGATGTGCTACACCTCGGGCACCACCGGCGACCCGAAAGGTGTTGCCTACTCCCATCGTTCGGTCTACCTGCACTCGATGCAGGTCTGTATGACCGACGGCCCCGCCCTCAAGCAGGGCGACCGCGCGCTGGCCGTGGTGCCGCAGTTCCACGCCATGTCGTGGGGGCTGCCGTATGCGGCGTTCATGATCGGCGCGTCGCTGATCATGCCCGACCGCTTCCTGCATCCCGAGCCGCTGGCCCAGATCATCGCGTCGGAGAAGCCGACGTTCGCCGCCGCGGTCCCGACCATCTGGCTGGGTCTGCACCAGTACCTCGAGCAGCATCCGCAGGATGTCTCCTGCATGCACGACGTCCTCATCGGCGGTTCGGCGGTGCCGCCGTCGCTGATGCACGTCTTCGAGGAGGACCACGGCATCCAGGTGCTGCACGCCTGGGGCATGACCGAGACCTCTCCGCTCGGCTCGGTCGCCCGCCCGCCCGCCGGCACCGAGGGCAAGGAACGGTGGCACTACCGCTACACGCAGGGACGTTTCCCCGCGTCGGTGCAGGCGCGGCTCGTCGACGATCTGGGTGAAGTCGTGCCGAACGACGGCAAGAGCATCGGCGAACTCGAGGTCCGCGGACCGTGGATCACCGGCTCCTACTACGGCGTCGACGCCCCGGAGAAGTTCCAGGACGGCTGGTTGCGGACCGGCGACGTCGGCACCATCACGCCCGACGGCTACCTCACGCTGACCGACCGCACCAAGGACATCATCAAGTCGGGTGGCGAGTGGATCTCCTCGGTCGACCTGGAGAACGCGGTCATGGCGCACCCGGATGTCATCGAGGCCGCCGTCATCGGCGTGCCGGACCCGAAGTGGGATGAGCGGCCGCTGGTGGCCGTGGTGTTGCGCGAAGGGTCCGACGCCACACCGGATTCGTTGCGAGACTTCTTGTCCGACAAGGTCGCCAAGTGGCAGCTGCCGGAGAACTGGACGGTCATCAACGAGGTCCCGAAGACCAGCGTCGGCAAGTTCGACAAGAAGCGTCTGCGGTCGCAGTACCACGACGGTGGGCTGTCGGTCACCCATCTGTAAGGGTCTCGACGTACACGGATGACACCTATGACGGGGTCGGCGTACATATTACCGCGCCGGCCTTCGTCCAGGTGTCATCCGTGTATGACTCCCCCTCACGTATCCGATTCAGGCTCCCTTCAGCTTCAGAATTCGACACTGTGAGGATCGACAGCACTCGATCGAGGGAGTCCTCATGCGTTGGTCCCGTGGTTCCCGTGTCCTGACGGTGGTCGCGTTCGCGTCGGTGGCCGCGGGGATGGTGACTCCGTCGGCGTCGCCGGCGACGGTGATCGCGCCGCGCCCGGTGGCCAGCTCTCCCGCGGCCCCCCGCCCCGCGCCGCCGCCCGGCGCCCTCGTCACCGCATTCGTGGCCAACCAGTTCACGTACTGCTCGTTGATCTGCCCCCACATGCTCGACTTCGTCGTCCAGGTGCCGATCGCGCTCGTCCAATCGCCCGGCGTCTATGTGGCGGCCCGGACTCAAGGCCAATCACCGGACCGCGCAACGGGTATCGCCGCCCGCTCGGTGACGAAGCCGGCGAACTCGGCGATGACCGGAATCATCGGCAACGACGTGAACCTGGTGCTCCCCCGCGCCCAGAATGCCCTCGAGGTCGGGGTCGTCGGCCTGCTCGACGTCGCCGACACGGCTCGTGCGGGTCGTGGACCTGTGGCGGTCCAGCAGTCCTTCGACACCACCCGCGCCGACGTCCTCGACGCGCTGCACGCACCGATCGTGCCGAACCCCCCGGACATCGCGGTCCCCCGCACCCCCGCGCAAGCCGCCGCGCTCGACGTGATCGACCGCGGATCGGCCGTCTTGTTCCAGGCACCGGAGATGTTGATGGCGGGTGCGACCGAGTCGGCGGATGTGGCTGCGCAGAAGCTGGCGGCCACCGGCGACATGAACGCCGCGGGAGCCGCCGGTTTGGCCCGGTTTACCGGATTCCTCAATCAGGCGGGCCAAGTGGTCGAGCGGGCAAACTCGAGACACCATGTGCCGGTACCGCTCTCGCGCGGTTCGGCGGGCGCGACCGTCACCCGCTGACTTCCCGGAGGGCTGAGGCCCTCCGCGAATGCTCGCCAACCAAGCACTTGCTTTGCTAGCGTCCGAGTGGTGCCGTTCCTGAAACAGACCACCCCGACCGTCGACTTCGCGACCTGGAGCCAGGGCACCCGAGCCGAGAAGATCAAACCCATGGCCCGGCACTGGGCGGAAGTCGGCTTCGGCACGCCGGTCGCACTGCACCTGTTCTACGTGCTGAAGATCCTCGCGTACATCGTCGTGGGCTGGGCGATCGTCGTCTCCACGCCGGGCATCGACGGCTTCTTCGACGTCACCGCCTGGTACAACGAGCCGATCGTGTTCGAGAAGGTCGTGCTGTACACGATGCTGATCGAGGTGGTCGGCCTCGGGTGCGGGTTCGGTCCGCTGAACAATCGGTTCTATCCGCCGTTCGGGTCGATCCTGTACTGGCTGCGGCCCAACACGATTCGGCAGCCACCCTGGCCAGGCCGCGTCCCTCTCACCAAGGGCGACAACCGGACTCCCGTCGACGTGGTGTTGTACGCAGCGTTCCTGGTGATGATCCTCGTCGCGTTGTTCTCGCCGGGGACCGGTGCGATTCCGTCGCTGGACACCACCGTCGGCGCCAAGCTGATCTTCCTGTGCATCTGGTTGGGCGCCGCCACCTCGAAGCTGAACAAGCACTTCCCGTTCGTCATCGCGACGATGATGTCGAACAATCCGATCTTCCGGACCCCGGCCGTCAAGCGAAAGTTCTTCGAGGACTTTCCCGAAGACCTGCGTCCGGGGTGGCGGGCGCGATGGATCGCGCACTTCTCCACTGCCGTGGAGGGTTTGGTGCCGATCGTGCTGTTCTTCTCGCATGGTGGCTGGGTCACCGCGATCGCCGCGACGATCATGCTGATCTTCCACTTCGGCATCCTCTCGTCGATCCCGATGGGAGTTCCGTTGGAGTGGAACGTCTTCATGATGTTCGGTGTGCTGGCGATCTTCGTCGGGCATGCCCAGATCGGTCTCGGCGATCTCCAATCTCCCTGGCCGCTACTGCTGTTCGCCGCATCGGCGGCGACCGTCATCGTGGGAAACCTCAACCCGCGCAAGGTGTCGTTCTTGCCCGGCATGCGCTACTACGCCGGAAACTGGGATACGACACTGTGGTGTCTGAAGCCGTCGGCGTCGGCGAAGATCGAGCGCGACATCGTCGCGATCGCCGCCATGCCGGCCTCGCAGATCGAGCGGTACTACAGCTCACCCGAGGCGGCGCAGATCATGCTCTACATGGGATATGCGTTCCGCGCGTTCAACTCTCACGGACGGGCCTTGTTCACCCTCGTGCATCGGGCGCTGGCGGATGCCGATGAGTCTCAGTACATGCTGACCGACGGCGAACGCATCTGCTCCACCGCGATGGGCTGGAACTTCGGCGACGGGCATCTGTCCAACGAGCAACTGATCGCCGCATTGCAGAAGCGATGTCGGTTCGAGCCGGGCGAGGTGCGCGTCGTACTGCTCGACGGTCAGCCGATCCATCGGCAGACCCAGCAGTACCGGCTCGTCGACCCGGCGACCGGTGAGTTCGAGCGTGGGTTCGTGCGGGTGGCCGACCTGGTGACGCGGCAGCCGTGGGATGACCAGGTGCCGGTGACGGTGACGTGGCGGGCCACCCACGTGGCGAGCGAGCAGCGCGACACCGGGAGCGACCGGCCGTGAAGACCGACTTCAAGAAGACCCTCGACTCCTACCGGGCCAAGCACAACGAGTTCCGCATCGTCGACGTGCCGCCGCTGCAGTACCTGATGATCGACGGGCACGGTGATCCGAACACCTCCGCCGAGTACGCCGACGCGATCACCACGCTGTATCCCGTTGCGTACAAACTCAAGTTCGCCAGCAAACGCGATCTCGACCGGGACTACACCGTCATGCCGCTAGAGGCTCTGTGGTGGGCCGATGACATGTCCACGTTCACCACCAAACGGGACAAATCCCAGTGGGATTGGACCGCGATGATCATGACACCGGACTGGATCACCCCGGAGATGGTCGCCGCAGCGGTGACAGCAGTGGCCGCCAAGAACCGGCCCGCCGCCCTCGACAAGGTCCGACTGGCCACCCTCGCCGAAGGGCGCTGCGTCCAGACCCTGCACATCGGGTCCTACGATGACGAGACGCCGATCCTCGAACGGATGCACACCGAGTTCATCCCGCAGCAGGGACTCCGGATGACCGGCAAACATCACGAGATCTATCTGAGCGACGCACGGCGCGTCGAGCCGGCGAAGTTGAAGACGATACTGCGACAGCCTGTTTCGGGCATCTGACCGTTACGGCACCAACCCGGCCATCAAGTCGGTGACCTCGGCACCGGGCTCGACGCCGAGCTCCTCGGCCAGCAGGTCGCGGTAATGCTGATAGCGGCGGACCGCCTCGTAGCTGTTGCCCTCGTCCAGGTGCGCCCGGATGAGCGCGATGACCGCCGACTGCCGCAGCGGTTCGGCGCACACCGCCGCCAAACCGGCGCGCGTCGCGAGACCGTACTGGCGCAGGTGTGTCGCGGTCCGGCACGCTTGCTCGAGTCCCTGGATGCGCGCGAGATGGAAGGCGTCCTGTTCATCGGTCAGCCAGTCCTCGTACCACCCGGGCAGCAGGTCGCGGCTCAGGAGGTCGACCTGTCGGACGTCGAGTGGGGTACCGGACAGTGCGGTGTCGGCAATCTCCCGCGCTTCGGCAAGGTCGACAACGGCAGTCAGCCGGACCTCCCACGACGTCGAGAGGATCGAGTCGTTCGGGGTCTGCCAGATGGCTCGCCGCAGGTTGGCCCGGGCATGCGATTCGGTCATCGCCGGCCACAACTGCATCGACATCAGCGCCCGCTGCACCACCGGTCCGTGGACGCCGAGGTAGGCGAGCACCCGACGCGCTGCGGTACTCAGATGTGTTTCCGGCATAACCGACAATCGGCCGAGCACATTCACCCGGTGCTGGACGCACGACGACACCGTCATCGCGTCCCCCTTCGCCCCCCGATGGGCTGGCTTCGGTTCTCCACGTGGACGTAGTCGAGTATCCCGCAGCCGTGATCACGGAGCAATGAGATGGTCGGGCAAACGGCCGACCGACGACGGTGACGGCACGCGGACGCGACGCCAGACCGACGCTGCGCCGCACGCGCCGGCGACGACCCGCGACGCACCCCGGGCACCCAACCGCGACAGCGCGCGGTACGCGCGGGAGTCGGCTGCTGCGGAGAATCGTCGGTGGTGAGTTGTCCCGCACGAACGGAGAAGCGAGATGCCCGACGATCAGGCGTCGATCCTGTTGGCGCAGCCCGAGACCCCGTTCGCCGAACGGGAGCCCCTCACCGAGCAGGCCGGCCCGGCAATGGTCGGTCTGCTGCCCTGGACCGAGGGGCCGTCCCCTTTCTCCGACGGCGCATCCGTCGGCCTCGGCCGTGAGGACGAACTCACCGAACAGTTCCTCGAAACCTTCGACGAGCTGCGCGACGAGTCCTTCGACGAGGCGCTGGCCGAGCTGGTCGCCGAGACATCCGAGGCGTCATCGGTCGATCTGCGCGGTCCCCAGTCCGAGACGTTCGGCGATCAACGCGAACGGCTCGCCGAGGCACACCTCGGGCCGATCCAGGCCGAAGCCGAACGCTGTGTGGAGCGGTTCGCCGACCATCTGGCCGCCGTCGACCCCGCCACCGCGACCGAGGCCCAACTCGACGAGGCGTTGGCGAGCTTCGATCCGGGGCCCGCGTCGGTCTCCCCCGCGGGCGAGCAGTTCCTCGGTGGACTGATCAACAAGGTCAAGTCGGTCGCCAGGAGTGCGGCACGCGTGGCGAAGAACGTCATCGGCAAGATCCCGTTCCTCGGCGGGATCCTCAACAAACTCAAGGCGCTCATCAAGCCATTGCTCAAGCGCGTACTCGGCGCGGCGATCGGTCGGCTTCCCGCCGCGCTGCAGCAACCGGCGCGCGACCTCGCGAAGAAGATCGGGATCGGAGAGGCGGAGTCGGAATCGTTCGACGAACTCGAGGACGAGGCGGCCGAAGAGGCCCTGGCCGAGGATTTCGCATCATCACCGGTGCACGTGCTCGACCCCGAAAGCCTCGCCGAATCCTTCGACGCGGCCTTGGCCGAATCGATCCTGGTGCCCGAAACCCTGGAACAGAACGAGTCTTTCGGCACCGACGAGAGTCTCGACGAGCACGCCGACACCCAACTCGAACAACTCGCCACCGCCCGCGGTCAGTTCATCAACCGCATCCAATCCGCTCCCGACGGTGCCGATCTCGGCCCGGCCATGGAACAGTTCATCCCGGCGATCCTGCCCGCGCTGCGACTGGGACTGCGACTCGTCGGGCGGTCGAAGGTGGTCAACTTCCTTGCCGGGTTTCTCGCCAAGGCGATCGGGCAGTGGGTGGGTCCGTCGCTGTCCCAACCACTTTCCCGTGCGGTCGTCGACGTCGGCCTACGGATGATCGGCCTGGAGGGCGACGGCTCCGGTGAACTCGAAGCCGAGGCGGTGCCGGGCATTCTCGCGACGACCGTGGAGGACACCGTCCGCCGCCTCGCCGAGCAGCCCGACCACGTGCTGGAGGACAAGGCCCTCATGCAGGTTGCCGTGTCGGAGGCGTTCGAACAGGCTGTGGCAGCGAACTTCCCGGCGAGCCTGATCCGGCCCGATCTCCGGATGGCGCCGTCGATCGGCGGGACATTCGTCCTCCGGCACCCTCGTTCGCCACACGCCTACAAGAAGTTCTCGCGCACACCGGAAATCGACCTCAGCACAGCCCAGGCCGGCGAGATCCGGACCTTCGGCGGGACCACGCTCGACGCCGCGCTGCGGGCGCACGGGATCGCGCTGCCCGGACGGTT
Source organism: Gordonia sp. NPDC003424 (assembly GCF_053588655.1). Classification (NCBI taxonomy): domain Bacteria; kingdom Bacillati; phylum Actinomycetota; class Actinomycetes; order Mycobacteriales; family Gordoniaceae; genus Gordonia; species Gordonia sp. NPDC003424. The sequence goes on along the minus strand of NZ_JBSFQJ010000002.1, from coordinate 464,581 downwards.
TCGGGTGGAGATCTTCGAGGCGTGCGCCGGCACCACCCTGCCGACGATGGCCCGCATGGAGCGTCTCCTCGGGCCGAGCGGAACGCATGGCGCGTCGAGCCGGCTGCATCCGCTCACCCGCGCGGCAGCCACGGCGCTGTTGCGTGAACCGCGACTCGGCGTCGACGTTCCGGCCCGATTCCTGCAGTCGCGGCATCGGATCGCGGTAGGACAACGGTTCTTCTGCCTGCGACCGCTCGGTCAGACCCCGACGACACCGCCGGTGCCGACCCGTGACAACCCGGCCTGCACATCGACGCATCCGAGTGACCGCCGCATGCGGATCGACCTGATCCGCGGGCAGGCACGCATCGCGCTGTACTTCTCCGAGCCGGACGCGCAGAAGGTGGCGGCGGCCCTGAGCGCCGACCCGGCCAGCCCCGCCCTGCTCAAGGCGTTGCTCGATGCCCTGCGCGCCTCGTCGCGGTCCGTCGGCCGCAGCGACGGAGCAGTGCAGATCCCCGCAGCACCTGCTCCTGGTCAGTCGTCCTCCGGCCCAGCACATTCCGAGGCGGAGTCGATGTGGGAGGACGAGAGGGGCCGTGGGCCACAGCCTCGTCGTCGGCATCATCGACATCACCACCGTCTGTCGCCGGCGCAACGCTCCCGACTGCGTCGTCGGATCCGGAGCGCCGTCGCCACCGCCTTGTCGGCGTGGACGAGGTCCAACGGCCACGAGTTCGTCCGGGCGGCCCAGGATGCGCGGTGCGGCGTCACCGTGCTGATCGGAGTGACCGGCCTGAACGCGCACGGGGGCGGCACCTCGGCGGCCATCCGTGTGGTACCGGGACGGAAACGACCGTGACCGGCGCCCTCGTCGACGACCTCGACCGCCAGCTCCAACATTGGCTGGGCGCGGCCCGCGGCTGCCTCGACGCGGAATCCTTTGCCACACGGCAGGCCTGGGAGTCGGTCGAACGAGCGGTGGGTGTGCCGGTGCGCACCGAGCTGGCGAAGACGGTCGCCGAGCTGATGCGTCTGGGCCGGTCGGCCGAAGGCGTCATCCGTTCTGCCCGAACACAACCCGATCAGACGGCGGCCGCGCAGGCTGCGGTGGACGGATTTCGGCGACGGTATCTTCAGGTCGAGACCACCCTGGACTTCTTCGGGCAGGCCATCAACTCGCGGACCAGTGCCAAACTCCGCAACACCATGGCCACCCTCGATCGGCTTGCGGAGCAGAGTATCGCGGCTGCGCTGGGCAGTCGTGGCATCGCCGTTCCGCCGGTCCTGACGTACATCGGTGAAGGGTTGGGAGCCAGCATCATCCGGGCCGGGATTCGTCTGTGGGATCCCGGCACGGTGAACCCGGTCGCAGCCATCAAGATAGTGCGGCACAACCTATTTCGTCCGACCTCACTGTTTCACGAGACGGGCCATCAGGTCGCGCATCTGACCGGGTGGAACGACTCACTGCGCGGCGCGCTGGGACACGAACTCGCCGACGACCCCGCGCTGCGCGCGATGTGGCAGCCGTGGAGCAGCGAGATCGCTGCCGACGTCTACGCATTCGTGCTCACCGGCTATGCGTCGGTGGCGGCCCTGCACGACGTCGTCGCCGATCCGCGCACCATCATGCGGTGGCCCCTCGGTGATCCGCATCCCGTCGGCTGGCTACGAGTACTGCTCGGTGTCGCACTGTGCCGCACCGTGTTCGGCGACGGCCCCTGGGACGGACTGGCATCGGCGCTGCTGTCGGCCAACCCGTCGAGTCGGGCCGACGAATCCACCGCGCCGCTGCTCCGGCGGTCCGCGGATCGGATGGCACGCATCGCCGCCACCTGCCTGAACAGCCCGGTACCCGGACTCGGCGGCCGACCGGTGACCACCACCATTGATCCACAACGTGTTTCACCGCATGCGCTCGGTGAACTCGAGCGGGCGGCCGGACCCGCGCTGTGGACGTCGCCGCATTGGCGGCAGACCGAGGGCATCCGGATCGTGGCGCTCGCCGGTCTCCGGGAAGCCGAGCAGCCCAGCCGCGGCGGCCATTGGGTCGACCGTGCCGAACGTTGGTTCAGTGATCTGCCGGCAGCGGCGTGAACCACCCGAGATCAGGAGGACATCCTCGTGAGCAATGAACGACCGACCGTGAGCAGTCTCGACGCGCGGATGAGCGGGGTCGAGGATCAGCTGACCACGCTGACCGAGGGTCTCACCGTCATCGAGCTTTCGCTGCAGGAACTCAACGCCGGGAGTCAGGCGCAGGCCGATCGTCTGTGGAGTGCGCTCGGCTCCCTCGGCGGACTGGACGGGGTGGCCACCGGGCTGGCGGAGGTCGCCGAGTATCTGGCGCCGATCCGCCAGTTCGCGCCGCCGACAACGGCGGTGGAGCTCGACGACGGTGTCGCCGAGGCGCTCGGGGTGATCCGAGACGCGCTCGGCGGCGACCGTCGCACACTCAACTTCAACAAGCTCGTCACCGACTGGGACGGGCCGGTCGGGTTCATCGGCGAAGTCCCGCCCCCCAGCCTGTACGAACAGGAGACCTCGCGATGATCCCTCAACTCGTACAACAGATCGCCACCTCGGTACCCGGCCAGACCCCGGCTACCGCCCAGGCCATGCTGTTGACCGCCGACCCGCTTGATCTGGTGTTGCGGATGGAGCAGGTCTGGAATCAGGCCAACGTGTGGTCTCAGCCGACACCGCCCGCCGGTCCGGCTCGTTCCGGTCTCATCTCGCTCGGCGCATTCAACGCGGTGCCGATGCCGTCTCAGCCGGCGTGGGATCACCTGATCTACGCGTATGCCATCGAGAACACCCGTGCGGCACAGATTCTGGCGCGTGTCGTCCGCGCATTCCGGACCGGGGAGGGGCTCGGAGTGCCGTCGGTGGCGACCCAGCGATGGCTCGACGTGACCGAAGCGCTGCTGTTCAGCGCGAGCAATCCGTTCCCGGCATGGCTGTCCACGAGTGCGCTGCGCCCCGACGCGGAAGCCGTGCGCCGCAACGCCTACTTCCGGATGTTCGGCATGGATCTCGCGCACGGCACCGACACGAATGCGCCGTACCCCTACGACAAGGCCGAGGCGTCGAACCGTGGGTTCGTGCAGCTCTTCGAGGAGCTGCTGTTCGAACTGTGGCGGGCCATCGAGAACATCCGGAACCTGGTCGCCGGTAACACCACCGACGACGATCGGATCTATCGGCTCGCCGAGGAGATCCGATTCATGTTGCGGTCCAGGAGGATCAACGCGGTGCTCGGTCGCGAGGAGTTGGCGGCGGTGACGGCCATGGGGTGGGCGGAGCTCACGGTGAGCTCGAACACCTCTGTGGTACAGGATCTTCGGGCCGAGGCGACGAGTTCGGCCGACCGGTTGAAGGTGATCGGTGAGCGGGTGCGGCTGGCACCGCATTCCCGCGCCGCGTCGTTCTTCTCTATGGCCGCCGAGTTGTCGCTGCTGTTGCGCGCGGTGGAGGCCGGCTGGGTGACCAGCAGCGGACAGGCGTGGCTGTTGTACCAGACGACCGCACCCGGCGGCACCCCACCGCTGCCACCCGGCCAGAGACCCCTGGGGTCGGAGGTGCGCCGCGTCATCACCGAGTGGGCGGCGGCGTCGGGGCATCAACTCAAGCAGCGCGCCACCCCGGTCACCGTGGTCCAGGCCGCGCCCGCCGTGGCCCGGCGATGACGGAGGTGTCTGATGTCGGAGGCAGATGGGTGGCGAGGTGCAACCGAGCAGGCGGCGTGGTCGGGTTCGCCATTCGCGCCGGGTGAGACAACCGTTGCCGGGGGCTTCGTCGCAGAGTCCCCGTTCGCCGAAACCGTCGTCGGCGACACGTTCTTACACACGGAGGCACAGCAATTCGACCCGTTCGCGGCGCCGATGGCCGAGAGCGAGACCGTATCCGGCTGTGGCGGACCGGTTTCCGGTAACCCGCCGCTGATCTTCCGCGGCACCGGCGTGGCGCAGTCACGCAACCCGTGGGTGGGTCGGGCCCAGACGCTGCTGAATGTCTTTCTGGCGCAACAGCGCAGCGGCACCGCCGACTGTACCGATCGCAGCGCGGGCACGAACCGCTTCATCACCACGATGCGGGCCCGCCTCGCGCAGCAGGGCCAGGATCCGTTGGTGGTCGACTGCAAGTTCGGCCCGGGCACCGAAACCGCGACGATGATGTTCCAGGCCTGCCGCGGATTGGTGCGCGACGGGAAGATCGGCGAGAAGACGTGGCCGCCACTGTCGGCGCTCGGCACCGCACCGAGCCCGTCACCGACACCCACGCCCACGCCTCCGACACCCACCCCGACACCGGGTGTGCGCGTGCGGGAGGATGTCTGGCGGCTGAGTAGCGTCACGACGTGGCATCCGACCCTGTTGTGGTACGCCCGTGCCGTCGGAGCCCTGAAGGCGCGTGACGTACCGCCGTTCGCGGAGCCACGATCGTGGCGACACCTCGCCGAAGCCCACGGCACGGACATCGCTTCGGCTGCGTGGCCCGCCGGCGCGCTCTGGGATCAGTGTGAGCATTTCACGTGGCATTTCCTTCCATGGCATCGGGCGTATCTGCACCATTTCGAGCGCCTCGTCCGCGACGAGATACGACGACTCGGTGGACCCGACGATTGGGCCCTTCCGTTCTGGAACTACAGCGACGACACGCGGCCCGAGGTGCGCTTCCTCCCACCGGCGTTCCGGGCGCAGCAATTGCCGGACGGCACGCCGAACCCGCTCTTCGACGCCCGTCGCGCACGTGGTGCCGGAGCCAGTGCGGGGAAGGATTTCAACTCGGGCACACTGGGATTGGAGGATCGCGACGTCGCAACCAAAGCGGTGTTCGATCAGACGAGCTTTCTGCCGCCCCCGGGTGTCACGACGTCGTTCGGTGGCGGTCGAGCGCCCGTCGGCTCGCACTTCGGCGCGGCGGGCGCGGAGTCCGGAGCGCTCGAGCGGGTGCCCCACGGGAACGTCCACACCGCAGTCGGGGGGCGAGGCCAGAACCCGGGCCTCATGTCGCGATTCCAGACCGCCGGCCAGGATGCGATCTTCTGGCTGCATCACGCCAACATCGACCGCGTGTGGGAGGCATGGTTGCGGAGCAGCGCGGGGAATGCGAACCCCGCCGACACGGCCTGGCTCGATGCCCGCTGGCGCTTCGGCGGCGGAGCCGCGGCGACCACCATCACCACCCGGCAGCTCCTCGACCCGCGCCAGGCCCCGCTGGGATATCGCTATTCCGACATGCCGGTGACCCCGACACCCGAGTTCACGCCCGAGCTGGAGCGGATCGCCGTTGCCGCCGACCGGATGCCACCACCGGCCGACCGACCTCCCGAACTTGTCGGGGCAAGCCAGGAGGCCGTCCCACTGACCGCGCAGCCGACCTCCACGCGGGTCGCGTTGGGCACCCCGGCCGGACCGTCGGCCGCCCTGCTCCGCGAGGGACCGGGCGTCCCCGATGGGGTGAAAGTCTATCTGCGACTGGAGAACATCACCGGGACCATGGTGCACGCGAGTGGTGTCGTCGTGTATGTCAACGTACCGGCCGGCGGCATCCCCTCGGACTACCCCGACCGAGAAGCCGGCGTCGTGTCGATGTTCGGCGTCGTCGAGACGTCGCGTCGCGACGATCGGCACAGCGGCAGCGGGCTTCAGGCCACATTCGACATCTCGCGGATCGCCCGATCCCTCGCCACCGCAGGGCAATGGGACCCCGCGAAGCTAGACGTGACATTCGTCCCGATCACCGACTCCGGCGGCGGTGTCGACCGGGGCGACGTCAAGGTCGGTCGGGTCAGTGTCTTCTATGCGTGAGGTCTTCTATGCGTGAGCGCGCGGCGCGATGACGGTCTCGCCGTTGACGCAGGTGCACTGGCACCACCCCGAATGGGTGGCGCTGGCGGTGGCGCAGGCCGGGTGGTTGCTCGCTCTTGCTGCGCTGGTGAATGATCCGTCGTTGATGGTGCGTGGAACCATGGTTCATTCATGGTCGGGGTTGGTGTTCGGGTCGATGGTCATGTCGTTCGCGATGATGACGCCGCTGGTGATCGATCGGGTCCACGACGTCGCGGTGTCGAGCCTCTGGGCGCGTCGATACAGGGCCGAGATCTGCTATTTGGCAGGCTATCTCGTGCCGTGGGTGATGGTCGGCACGGTCATGATGCTGGTGTCCGGGGTGCTGACGATGACGGTCGGGCCACTTGTCGCGGTCGCTGCGGCCGCGGTCGGTGCGGTCGTCGTCGCCTCCACCACTGGTCATCGACGACGCCTGGTCCGCTGCTATGCGACCCGGCCGTTCGCAGTCACCGGATGGCGCGCCGACCGTGACTGCCTGGTCGACGGTTCGCGGATGGCCGGGCGCTGCATCGCGACATCGTGGGCATTGATGGCCGTGGTCATGGTGCAGGGCGGCCTGCTGGTGATGATCGTCGGCACCGCAGTCCTTTTCGGTGAGCGCCGTCGGTTCGTTGATCGGCGATCCGCGTTCTGGTGGACCGTCGCCCTCTGTGTGCTGGCCGTCCTGCTGTCGTCAGGACTCGGCCTCGATGGCCACGGCGTCGGCGTCACGCCGGGTTCGCATCACGGCCATTGAGCGGCTTTTATCGGCAGCGCTATGGTCGTCAGGTGCTGCCCGACGACTCACCGCTCGACAACCCTGCGTTCGCCGCACTGACCGGCCCGCACGAGCACTTCGTGGAACGCCGAGGCAATGCCGTTCGCTACCGTCCGGATGTCTGCCCCATGGCCGCGCTGCGAGATGATCCGTCCGATGACGATTGGGCCGACGCCGCCGCGCTCGCCGGGCCCGGCTCAACGTTCTTCCTTCCCGTGGTCGATGTCGCGCCGCCCGCCGCCTGGTCGGTGGTGATGCAGATGCCGGGTGTGCAGATGGTCGACGATGGCATCGCCGCCGCATCGGACGTCGAGGCGGTCCGGCTCACCCTCGACGACGTGCCCGACATGCTCGATCTGGTGCGGCGCACCGATCCCGGGCCGTTTCGACCGCGGACGATCGAGCTCGGCACCTACCTCGGTGTCCGACGCGGGGGCGCGCTGATCGCGATGGCCGGCGAACGCCTGCACGTACCCGGCTGGACCGAGATCAGCGCCGTCTGCACCGATCCCGACCACCGCGGGCAGGGGTTGGCGCGCCGCCTGATTCTCGCTGTCGCCCAAGGTATTCGGGATCGCGGTGAGACACCCTTCCTGCATGCCGCCGCGACCAACACCGGGGCGATACGTCTCTATGAAACAATGGGTTTCGCGCACCGCAAGTCCGTGATGTTTCAGGTCTTCAGGGCGCCGGGGTGAGGTGGTCGGCGGTGCGCTGAGGAAGTCCGCGAGCGCACCCTCCCGGTAGTCGGGCAAGCCCCCTCCCGATGGTCAAGTGAGTAACCTGGGCCGCCGCAGGCGGCAGCGTGGGCTGGGAAGAGTCGCAGCCCTTTTCGCTGATCGATCTCGATGCGAGACCCTCGCACGCTCGGGGCCTTACTCGATCAGCGGGGTGTGGCGACTCTTCGGATCAGCCCGCGGGCGAGGCGAGCGCGCCAATCCGCCGGGCTGATCTTGTCGAAGCCGAGACCCACGCGTACGCCGACGATTGTTGTCGTACCCCTGTTATAGGTTGTTGTCAGCAGGAAAGAGAAGATGAAGGGCCGCACCACCAGGCACGTCGGGTGGCGCACGAGTCAGAGATGAATGTGGTTGTCCTGCAGTCATGCCCGCATCTCTGAAAGGCTCGTCGTGTCCGCCTCTGCCGGTTCACCCACCACACCCTCGGTGTGGCGTGGGCTGCCGGCCACCTTTGTGGGTGGGGTCGAGGCCGCCGATGTCGACCAGGCGCCGACCAACACTCTGCTCACCGGGATGCGTGAGTTGCATCGCGGGCAGTCCTATCTCGCCTACCGGGAATACCAGTCCGCGGCCACCTTGCATGACCGGTATGTCGCCGCCCGCGAAGACACCGACGGGTTCGTCGTGGATGGGTTCGCCGATGCGGCCACTCGCATCGCGCAGGTGCTGACCCTCACCCGGTATCGGGCCGAGCGGTTGCTCACCGAGGCGATCGCGTTGCGTGACCGGTTGCCCGACGTGTTCGAGTGCCTCGGCGACGGCGTGATCAGCCCGACCCAGGCCCGCCAGATCATTCTCGACACCGACCTGATCGACGGCCACTCCTATGCCCCGCAGATCGATGCCGAGATCGCCCAACGCCTGCGCGCCGGCACCTATTCGACGCAACGGTTGCGGGACATGGTCGACCGGATCATCTTCCGGCATGATCCTGACGCGGTGCGGGAGCGTCGCAAGGACGCCCTGGACAAACGTGGGGTGTGGGTGGACAACCGTGGCGACGGGACCGCCGAACTTGCCGCGGTGATGTCCGCGGAGAACGCCCGCATCGCCTACGCGAACATCGAGGCGGTCGCCGGCCGGGTGTGCGAACACGACGGACGCACCAAGAACCAGCGACTCTCCGACGCCGAGTTCGCGTTACTGAGCGCCAGCGAGTTCGCGTGCGAATGCGGCCGCGACGACTGCCCGGTCACCACACCCACCCTCGACCTCACCGACACCGGTGTCGACACCAAGGGCGACACCGACACCGACGGTCCCGCGGCGTCAACCGCGCTGGTACCGGTCGCGCCACGGGTCGTCATCCACGTCGTCTGCGACGAAGCCACCCTGACCGGTCGGGCCAACAACCCCGGCTTCATGGACGGACACGGCGTCATCGACGACGCCCACGTCCGTGAATTGGCGACCCGTCCGGACGCCCGCATCTCGTATCTGGTTCCGCCGGGCACCCCGATGGACCCCGACGGCACGTTCACGCTGCCCGGGTCGATCCCGTCGGACCCCTACCGGCCCAGCACCGCACTGGATGAGTTCATGCGCATCCGGCACGGCTACTGCAGCGAACCCGGCTGCGGGACGAGTGCCTGGCAGTGCGATGGCGATCATGTCGCCGAATACGACCACGATGATCCGGCCGCGGGTGGGCAGACGACTTCGGAGAACATGAACCCGAAATGTCGGCCCTGGCACTTGCTGAAAACGTTCGGCGAGTGGCTCGATGACATGGGGCGCGACGACGACGGCCGGCTGCGCACCGAAACCATCACCCCCGAAGGGCTCGTCATCCCCGGCGAGGCCGAAACCCTCGAAGACCTCTTCCCCGGACTCCGGCGTATCCGATTCACCGCCCGACCCCAAGCCCCACCACAAGATTCGCCCCCACCGACACCACGGCCGACCCGCACCCGGACTCGGACGGCGAACAAACACGCCCGCCGACGGGCAGAGAGGAACCGCAACCATAAACGCCACCACGAGGGCCCGCCACCGCCGTTCTGAGATCGACTGCGGCGGTGGGCCCTTCGAGGCTCGGCTAACGCCTCGCATCTCAGGGAGCAGGGACAACAGTCGGCGAGCACCTCGCATCCAAGGGAGCGATGCCCGCAATCGGCGGGCACCTCCGCCTCAGGGAACAAGTGGCAAATGACAAACCGGGGCAACGATCCGCGGACACCTCGCACCACTGTGAGCGATGCCAACAATGGCCGGGCACCTCGCACGTTAGGGAGCGATCGCGGCAGTCGGCGGGCAATGCCCACTCCAGGGACCAAGGGCAGCAGTCGGCAGGCACCTCGCACCTCGGCGAGCGACGTCAGCAGTTCGACAGCACCTCGCACCCCCGACCCTCAGCGAGCTATGCCAGCAGTCGGTGGGCGCCTCCAGCCAGGGAGAGGTGGGCCTCCGCGGCGTGCCTGGTTCAACCTCGAGGAGCACTCAACTTACTCGGCATGCGCGGAAATCTGTGGACAACCCCGAACGTCCACCGGAGCCGGCGTCGCACTGCCCTAGCGTCCAGGACATCGCACCGATCCAGCACAAGGAGTTGCCATGTCCACCAACGATTTCGACGATGCCGTCGGTACCGCCTGGTCCGAGTTCGCGGACTCCCTCGCCGAGCGGCTGGCCTCGCTGAGGCTCGGAGAGCCACTGATCGTCGCGCGTGCGGACGACCCGGCCCGCCGTGCGCTGCTGGAGTTCGGTGTCACCAGCGCCAAGCGCGTGCGCTGTACCGTCCTCGACCGCAACATCACCGAGGGTCTCGACGGTGACCAGTGCCTGCTCCTCGAACTCGGGTGGCGTTTCCTGCCGAAGAAGAACGAGTACATCCTCGAGGCGGGGCGTCGCGGCATCGACGATTTGCTCGACCTCGTGGCGGCGACGTGGCGCGAGATCTGGGAGTACGCCGGCCCGACATTCGTGGACCCGTTCGACGTCGAGCCGCCCAGCTTTGACGCGCCCGACCGACGACTCAGCGCCGTCCCCGATCTGCCCGATGATCTCGACGCCGCTGCCGCAACCGAACCGGCCACCACCGCAGGACCCACCACCCCAGAACCCACCACCCCAGGACCCACCGCCCCGCAACCCATGGCCGAATCAACAAGTGGCTCCGGCAATGACATCCCGACGATGTTCCCGACCGACGACGAACACCTACTCGCGCTCGCCCATGCCACCCTGTGCTCCCTCACCGGACGCACGCTGACGATCGAGGACGGGTCGATCGTGTTGCCGTCGCCGCGCGGCGACAAGTCGCGGGTCGCGGTGATCGACGGGGCTGCCCGGCTTCGCCTCACCGTCCCGCTCACGGACGGACCGATCGATACGGCCCTGCTGGGCGAGTTCGTCGCCGAGCATTCCGGGCAATGGCCGCAGATCGCCCTCGTCGCCGATCGGACACACGTGTACGCGCAACGCACCGTCGACTGCGCCGTCTTTCATCCGATCACGCTCGACCGGGTGCTGCCGGAGTGGCTGGAGCTCGTCGACGGCCGCGTACCCGCGTTCCGGGCACAGCTGAATCCGCCAGCGACGAAGGCACATTCCACATCCACGCGAAGCATGCCGTCGGGGTTGCAGGCGATCCTGGCACTGCACAGCGACGAACAGCCGCTGACGCCCGCCCACATTCTGGAGTTGACCGACGGCCGGGTGTCGCGGCTGCACGAGTACCACCGCTTCTGTCGCGACGCCGCCATCGAATGGCGGTCGACGGCCGGCACGCTTCGCGCCGACGGTGCCGATGACGACGCCGAGGTGCACGACGAAATGGCTCGGGAATTCGCGGCGTTCGCGGACCGACTCGAGGAGGCGATCGGGCTCGCCGTGGGCAACACAGAGGCGTGACGAGCCACAACGCGGGTCTACCCTCGACGCATGAGCGCACTGGCCGTCGTTCTCGTCGTCGCCGCCGTCAGCTGTGTGTTCTGCTGGGTCGCCTCGTTGATCACGAAGGACACGTCGTGGGTGGATCGGCTCTGGTCGATCCTGCCCGTGGTCTATGTGTGGATCTTCGCCGTCTCGGCGATCACCGGCAGCTCCGATCCGGCCCGTCTGGTGCTGATGGCGGTGATCGTCACGCTCTGGGGGCTGCGGCTGACGTTCAACTTCGCCCGCAAGGGCGGCTACTCCGGGGTGGAGGACTATCGGTGGGCGGTGTTGCGCGGCCGTATGTCGACCGGACAGTTCCAGCTGTTCAACCTGTTCTTCATCGTGCTCTATCAGAACGCTCTGCTGGTACTGATCACGCTGCCCGCGTATCTGGCGAAGCAACATCCGGTGTCGCTGACCTTGTGGGATCTGGTGTTCGCCGTCCTGTTCGTGATGTTCCTGATCGGTGAGACGCTCGCCGATCAGGAGCAGTGGAACTTTCACCAGGCCAAGGCGCGGGCCGAGTGTCGTCTCGATCCCGGCTTCGTCACGGCCGGCCTGTTCCGGTACAGCCGGCACCCGAACTTCTTCTGTGAGCAGGCGCAGTGGTGGATGATCTACTGCATCGGGGCGACCGCGGCGGTGACCTCGGGACTCGGATTCTTCGGCGGTGCGCTGAACGCGACGATCGTCGGTGCGGTGCTGCTCAGCGTGCTGTTCATCGGGTCCACGAAGTTCACCGAATCGATCACGGCATCCAAATACCCGGCCTATGCGGAGTACCAGCGCAGCACGTCGATGCTGATTCCGTGGCCGCCGCGAAAGGTCATCGCCGGGACGTGAGTGCTCCGGCCAGGAGGATGACCGCGGCCATCAGCGAGGACATCGCCAGCAGGAAACTCGTACCCCGACTGCCCGATTCGATCGCCGTCAGCGACACCACGGCACCAAGGACACCCACACCGACCATCCAGCCGGCAACCCGCCGAATCGTCACCCACCGCAGCGGAGACTGCGCTGCGACGACGATCAGCGTGAAGTAGCCGGCGAGGTTCACGGCCCCGATCACGATCGCGAATGCCGGACTGAAGGCCACCTGCGCGATCATCGGTAGCGCCGACAACATCAGCGTCGCGACGAGGCCGGCGATGGCGAGCACGATCACCAGCACCTGCTCGGGGCGAGGTCGCCCGGGGTGCTCGGCGCGCAGCGGGTCATCGTCGTGCGACATCACGCCCATCGCCCATCCAAATGATCCTCGTTCTCGGTCGCCGCAGGTCACCGTCCCGGGAAATGTTCCGGGGAGATCTCCCCATTGTCGCCCGCCGGGCCGCCGTCGCAGTCTGATGACGCCCAACGAACACCTCTCCAGCCCGTAAGTGGTTGGGGCAGAAAGGAATCAACAATGATCGTCGCCGTATACAACCTGGTCGTGTCCATCTGGAACCTGGTCGTCAGCATCATCTGACGCCGGCACCATCACCGCCCGGTGCCTGCCGGGCGGTGATGGCGGTCTGCACCATTGCTCCCATATCGCCCACCGACCGAAAGCCCGCCGATGCCCACCGACTCCGTTTCGATGACCGAGCACCTGGTTGCCATGTCGTCGGCGATTGCTCGCGATGGTCACCGGCCCCTCCACGCATTACATGCTCCTCCGCATCGCCGTGCTGCTGGTCGAGACGATCAAGGCATCACCCGTCGGTCAGAGTTCGGTGATCGCCACCGGCCACCTGACGGGCCAGGTCGATCAGTCGCTGCAGACCATCGGCCACCAATGCACCGCATCTGGGCGTTGCGCACGTCCGTCGAGGGCCCCGAATCGATCTCGGACGTCGGGCCGCACTCAATGCCGCGATCGACCGCCGCATGTCCCTGGTCGGGCAGAACTGGTCCGAGCTGCTCGACAACGTCGCCCAGCCGGCCGAACTCGCGGTGAATCTCGACGCCTACGCGAAGATTCTGCGTGACCACGAGCGTCACCAGCGGATGATGGCCGACGACCCGTATCTCACCGTGACCGGCACGATCGATCCGCAGTGGCAGTACCTGCAGGACATGCAGGCCAACTTGTCTGCACAGGTCGGGTTCATCAACGACACCGCGCGCCGCGTCGGCAGCGTCGAATTCGGATCACCCGCGCCACCCGTCCAAGATGACGCGATCGACAGCCGGAACCGTCCATAATCTCTTCCATGACACCGACTCCCGCGGAGACCGGCATCACCCGGTGGCTCCCCGGTTTCTTGACGCTGCGCGTCTACCACCGCAGCTGGCTGCGCGGCGACCTGGTCGCCGGTGCGGTCCTCACCGCACTGCTGATCCCCGCCGGCATGGGCTACGCAGAGGTCGCCGGCCTCCCACCCGTCACCGGTCTCTACGCGACGATCGTGCCGCTGCTGGTGTACGCCGTGGTGGGACCGTCACGCATCCTGGTGCTCGGACCCGACTCCTCACTCGCCCCGATCATCGCCGCGGCGATCATTCCGCTGGCCGCCGTCGAGACCGAGCGCGTCGCGCTCGCCGGTCTGCTCGCCATCGAAGTGGGCGCGGTGCTCATCATCGCGGGACTCCTGCGTCTCGGGTTCGTGACCGACCTGCTGTCCAAACCCATCCGGATGGGCTACCTGAACGGCATCGCGCTCGTCGTGGTGCTCGGCCAACTGCCCAAGCTCCTCGGGTTCAGCGTCGAAGGACATTCGGTGCTCTCCGAGGCGGTCGAGATCGTGCGTGCCGTCGCCAACGGGGAGATCGAGTGGCTGCCCACCGCCATCGGAGTCACATGCCTCGCGGTGATCATCGGACTCAAGTTGTGGCGCAAGACAATTCCGGGTGTGCTCGTCGCCGTGGTCGGGGCCATCATCGTGGTCGCGGTGTTCGGATGGTCCGACGATCTGCCCGTCGCCGGGGCGATGCCTCGCGGCTTCCCCACTCCGGCGCTCGGCGGCATCACCGTCACCGACGCGTTGCATCTGTTCGGCCCCGCCTGCGGTATCGCGCTGATCGCGTTCGCCGACACCAGCGTCCTGTCCCGTACGTTCGCGGCTCGTGCGGGCACCAACGTCGACGGCAGCCAGGAGATGGCGGCGATCGGCACCGCCAACGTGGCGACCGGATTCCTCGGCGGATTTGCCGTGTCGGCATCGTCGTCGCGCACCCCGGTGGCCGAACAGGCGGGCGCGCGCACACAACTCACTTCGGTGGTCGGGGCAATATTGATCGTGGTGTTCATCCTGGTGGCGCCCGGGGTGACCGCCTACCTGCCCTCGGCCGCACTCGCGGCGGTGGTCATCTCGGCGGCCTTCTCCCTCATCGACATCAAGGGCGTCACGGAACTGTTCCGGGTGAACCGGGTCGAGGGTGCGCTGTCAGTCGCCGCGTTTCTCGGCGTCGCGTTGATCGGTGTCCTACAAGGCATTCTGGTGGCTGTCGCGCTGTCGTTCATCGCGTTCGTGAACCAGGCCTGGCGACCGTACCGCACCGAGCTGGGCCGCGTCACCGGTGTGCGCGGCTATCACGACCTGACCCGTCATCCCGAGGCCGAGCACATTCCCGGTGTGCTGATCCTGCGGTTCGACGCGCCACTGTTCTTCGCGAACGGCGGCATATTCGACGACTACGTCCGCGCCAAGGTGGTCGAGGCGCACGAGTCAGGACGAACTCTGCACACCGTGGTTCTGGCGGCCGAACCGATCACCGAGATCGACGCCACCGCCGTCGACGAACTCGTGGAGCTCGACGACTATCTCCTCGCCCACGACATCACCCTGGTGTTCGCCGAGATGAAGGGTCCGGTACGCGATCAGCTCTCGCGCTACGACCTGATGATCGAGGGCAAACCACGCTTCGACGACTCCCGTTTCGCCCCCACGACGGGCGCGAAGATCGACGAGATCACCGGGCGGCTGCGCGGCGACATCGGACCCGACGACCTGCCCGGCTGAGGTACCCATCGGCGATCCCGCGACATTGTCGTACCGCTCGCTTACCCTGCTGGTGAACGAGCTGGTTCGACGATGGACGGGAGGGGTCATGGCCGAGTACGAGTTCGACGTCGTCGTCACCGCGGCGTGGACGGATTTCACGCTCGATCTGACGCGCCGACTGACACATCTCGACCCCGGCGACCAGTTCGACATCGCGCAATCCCCGGAGTTCCCCGGCCCGCACGGCCGGATTCGGTTCTCGGTGACCGGCGCCGGGCGGCGGCGCGCGACCATCGCCGAGTCCGACCTCCACACCAGCCCGGACTGTCTTGCCGAACAGTCCGAGTTCCTCCAGCAGGCCGGCTGGCGGCGGCTGCGTAATCGCACCCTCATCTGCGAGGTGGGTGTCCGTCGCAGCGCCGATCTGGCCGGCTCGAGCGTCCACGCGCTGCGCGGTGTGTGGGACGTCGTCCACCCGGCGTTCCTCGCCGACGCCACGATCGACATGCCGGTCGAGCCGCTGATCGATATCGACCCGCCCGCATCGGACCCGAAGAGCCCGCGCAATACGTGACCGTCGGGTCGCTCTTGTCGGCCACACGAATGACACTGCAATTTGGCAGCCGCATGACACTCTGTGCCATTGTGTAACGCCAGTCGACCTGATGACGATGTCATGGTCGACGCAGCCGTTCGGTAGCACGACCAGCAGAGACAAGCATGATGATCACCACAGCCCACGACACCGTGACGTTCGCGTGTCCCGACGTGCACGAAGACGCCGAGCTGTTCATCGAGTTCATCCGCACACTCCGCATGCCCGGCGACGACACCACCAACATCGCGGTCCCCGGCATCGGTTCGCTCAACGTCATCGCGGCCGGCGCGTGCCGACGACCCGCTCCGCAACATTGGCATGCCGATGACGTCGTCCTTCCGCTGTGGCAGTCGGAGGCAGCGACCATCAACTTCGCTGCCGGCTATCCGTTCCTCGTGCGTGTCGGGGTCGACGACATCAATGCGATCACCGGCACCCCGCTCGCATCGGCACCCGACTTCACCGCCGTCGACCACCTCGAGATGCACACCCAGTCACGGGTGACCGGTTACCGGACCGCAGACGGCGCCATACGGCAGTTCGTGCCGGGCCGCCTCTACTCCGGCGGTTCCGACGGTCTCGACCGCAGCGTGATCCGGATCGAGGTCACTCCTTTGCACCGCGATGTGTGGCAGCAGCGGCTGGACGCCGCCCGGTCGATGAACGTGTCCCCCGTCAACCTCGACGACGACGTGTCCGCCGAACCCGCCGCCAACTGGGACGTCGATCATCGCGCCGTTTGCGTGGTGCGTCTCGTCAATTCCGCTCAGTGGCTCGACCTCACCCGCACCGACCCACCGCACCCGCCCCTGCTGCGGGGCGCCTACCGTCGTCGCAACGCGCCATGGTTCGAGTGGTACGACGACGAGTCGCCGATCCAGCACGTCGGCGCTGAGCCGATGACGGTCAGCGAGTAGCGGTCGCAGCGGGGATCAATCAGAATCCCCGAGGAGCGAGCGGACGTCGTCGGCGCTGATGACGGTGCCGAACAGGTCGCCGTCGTCGACGACGGCGTCGAACAGCTTGCGCTTCTTGTCCTGAAGCTCGACGACCTTTTCTTCGATGGTCCCGGCGGAGACGAGCCGGTAGACGGTGACCGGGCGGGTCTGGCCGATGCGGTGGGCGCGGTCGACGGCCTGCGCCTCGGCGGCCGGATTCCACCAGGGATCGCAGACGAAGCAGTAGTCGGCCTCCGTCAGGTTCAGGCCGAAGCCACCAGCCTTGAGGCTGATCAGGAACACCTTGGTGTCGCCGCTCGTGAACTCCTCGATCGCCCGTGCCCGCTGCGCGGCGTTCATCGACCCGTCGAGGTAGCTGTGGGCGATGCCGAGCTCGTCGAGGCGTTCCCGGACCAGCCCGAGGAAGCCGGTGAACTGGCTGAACACCAGAGCGGCATGGCCTTCGGAGATGAGTTCCGGCAATTGTTCGGACAGATAGTCGATCTTGGCGGAGGCCACCGAATGGTGTTCCTCCTCGACGAGTCCGGCGTGCAGACTGAGTTGCCGGAGCATGGTCAGCGACCGGAAGATGGCGAATCGGTTCTCGTCCCAATCCCCCAGCAGGCCAAGCACTTTCTGCCGCTCCCGGTTGAGCCGGGTCTGATAGATCTTGTCGTGCTTGGGGGTCATCTCGAGCGCCACGACCTGCTCCTGCTTGGCAGGGAGCTCGGCGACCACTTGATCCTTGGTGCGCCGCAACATGACCGGCCGGATACGCTGGCGCAGCTTGGCGAGACGTTCCGGGTATTGGCCGGACTCGATGGGCTTGCGGAAGTACTCGCCGAACACCTTGGGCGACGGGAACAATCCGGGTGCGGTGAGCGAGAGCAGCGCCCACAATTCCATGAGGTTGTTCTCCATCGGCGTGCCGGTGATGGCGATCTTGACCTCCGCACCGAGCCGCCGTGCGCACTGGTGGGTCTTGCTGTTGTGGTTCTTGACGAACTGCGCCTCGTCGAAGATGACTCCGGTCCAACGGAATTCGTTGATCTTGTCGAACTGCAGGCGCAGCAGGGTGTACGAGGTGACGACGATGGTGGCGTCGCCGATCCGTTCGGCGAAGCTGACGCCGCTCTTGGCCTCGGTCGAGGTGACCGCGACGGCCGGCACGTCGGGCACGAATTTGCGCGCCTCGTTCACCCAGTTGGCCACCACGCTGGTGGGTGCGACCACCAGGAAGATTCCCGTCGGCTCCTCGGCGGCGGCTTCGGCGATGAGGGCGAGCGCCTGCACGGTCTTGCCGAGCCCCATGTCGTCTGCGAGGATTCCGCCGATCCTGTTCTGCCACAGGAATCGGAGCCAGTCGAGGCCGGTACCCTGGTAGTCGCGAAGGTCTGCTTGCAGGCCCGGTGGCGGTCCGCTGGACGCGGGGATCGTGGCGGTCGCGAGCCGGGTGAGACGTTCGTGCCACTCTGCGAGCTGTTCGTCGACGACGCCGAGGCTGAGCAGTTCCTCCCACAGCGTGGCGTTGTAGGTGTCGCGACGGACGAGTCCGTTCTCGACCTCGCCGAGCCCCTTGGCCTCGTCGATCAGTTCGGCGAGGCGTTTGAGTTCCGGTGTGTCGAGCGGGAAGTAGGTGCCGTCCGGCAGGATCAGGTGGGTGGCGCCGAGTGCGATGTCGCGGACGATGTCGCCGAGCGGTACCCGGTGACCGTCGACATCGACGGTGATCGCCAGGTTGAGCCAGTCGTTGCCGGCGGTGGTCGGTTCCTCGCCGATCGAGATCAGCGGGTCGGCTTGTGCGGGACGGTAATCGGGGATGGCGCCGATGATCTCGACGGCCACGTCGTCGCCGAGTTCGGGGACCAGTTCGCCGATGAGCACCGCGGTGTCCACGGGCGAGTAGGTGTAGGTCTTGGCGAGCAGTTCGAGGCTCGCCGCGGTGACGGCCGCATCCAGGCTCGAGGCGACGGCGGCTTCCAGATCCTGGTCGCGGGCGGCCCCGAGCACGCGCGCCTGGTTCAGATGCCGCGTCGCCTGGGACTGCCATCGCGCGCAGCGGCGGGCGACGAGTTCCATGGCCGGTCGCGCGACCTTCCAGGCCCGGGTCTCCTCCTCGGCGTCGCGGATGCTGCTCGCGGAGATGGCATCGGCGGGGCCGAAGATCCGGGGGCGCCCATTGATCAGGTAACGCACCTTCCAGGAGACCAGCGACCCCTCGCCGGTGGCATGGATGGTGAGCAGCGGTGTCGGACCATCGACCGTCGGTGGTGCGATCGCGTTGTCCACGATGTCGACGGGCACGGCAGCCGACAACGTCGGCAGCATCTCGGTGGCGAACTCGTCGACGTCGGAGTCCGGGACGAGCACGCCGTCCGGGATCCGCATGATCTCCTGAATCGCCCGTAGCGTGGTGGACGTCTCGAACGGACCCAGCAACAGCACACCGTCGGAGACCGCATACCCACCGTGCGGATTGGGTGAACCGATGATGCCCGCCTCCGTCGGATGCCACGGATCCGCGTCGACCTGCAGATAGGGACGGACCCGGACGCCCTCGTCGTCGCGCACGACCGCCAGGGCCAGGCGGGACGCGCTGAAGAAGTCGACGGTCTCGGCACCGGTGGACGGATCGGCCAGCATCTCGACACCGGCATCACGCGCCGCGACGAGGAGCTCCCAGATGTCCGCATTGACGCTGCTCAGGGAGAGGGTGCCCTCGAAACCGGCGGTCGCGGCGCAACGCACGATGGACCGGATCGCCTTGAGATGGGCAGCCTCGAACTTGGCCGACAGCCCGCTGTCCATGTACATCGACTGCTCCACCGCGCTCCAGCTGATGCCGGTACGTATCCAGTTGTCGCGTTTGCCCGGGGTGACCAGTCGCATGCTCAGGCCCGGGCTGGGCATGTAGCGAGAGCTGGGCGGCGTCAGGAACTGGATGCCGATCGGTGCCCGCGATCCCGGCGGCTCCTCCCGGATCAGCCCGCGCAGCGCGGTCCGCCATTGGGCGGGCATCTGCGCGACCACGCTCCGGCCGAGGGCTTCGAGCGAGCGGCTGTATTCCGGGTCGTCGTCATAGTCGTCTTCGTCGTAGTCGTAGTCGTAGTCGTCCGTGTACAGCTCGCCCTCGGTCAAGAGCAGCGCCACACCGTGCTTGCAATCCGCACCGACAGGACAGGTGCAGCGCGTCTGCATGAGATAGCGCTCGCGGCCCTGCGCCGAGAATGTGGCTGCCACCGTGTACCTGGCGCCACCCGACCCATGGCTGGTCCCGTTCAGCGTCAGCCCGTTGGCCGACCACGCGACCGCGTAGATCATTCCCGCGGCCGCATACGCCGACCCACGTTCTACCGTGGCGCGACCGAAGACGGCGATGAGCTCGTCGTCGTCGAGGACAAGCGGGGCGTAATCCGGCATGGGTCCCAGGCTAGGAGGCGAGTCCGACGTGGGCACGGGACGCGCTGACTTATCCACAGATTCGTGGCTACCGTGGCAGATGTGACTGACGTGCTCACCGAATTGCATCCGCGGGAGTGGCGACACTACGCCACCCTGGCCGACGTGCTGCCGGCCATCGATGATGCATTCGACGGGGCGTCACCGGGGCTCGTCCCGGTTCCACCGTCCCAGAACGTCGTGCTGCTGCTGATCGACGGACTCGGCGACCAACTGCTCACCCGCCATGCCACCGTCGCACCCACGCTGACCGCCCTGCGGAAGACGACGATCCGGGCGGGCTTTCCGGCGACGACCGCCACCAGCATCACCAGCCTCATGGCGGGCGCCGAGTGCGGGCGCCACGGCATCATCGGCTACTCGTTCCTGCCCGAGGAGGATTCCGACTTCCGCCGAAAGCGCCGCACACTCAACGCGTTACGGTGGACTCTCGACACATCGGTCGGCCGTACGGCCATCAATCGCTACGAGCCCGAACGGATTCAGCCGCTCGGCGGACGACTGGCCGCGATGGCCGAGCGCGGAGTGGATGTGTGCTATGTGATGCCGATGGCCTACCGCGGATCGGGATTCAGTCGCGCCGCATTCCGGGTCGAGGGCACCTACTCAGGGGCGACGACACCGGACCAGATCCTGTCCGGGGTGACCGAGGCGCTCGCCCGGGAGCCGTCGGGTCCTCGATTCATCTACGCGTACTGGCCCGATCTGGACATGGTGGGTCACCTCTTCGGCCCCGGCTCGCCGCAGTGGGTGACGACCCTCGGGGTGGTCGACCGGCTCGTCGCCGACCTCGCGGCATCACTGCCACGGGACACCACCGTGGTGGTGACCGGCGACCACGGAATGATCCAGGCGGACAACCGCATCGACATCGACACCACAGACGGGATGTTGAACGGTGTCACGGCGATCGCCGGAGAGATGCGAGTCCGTCAGGTCCACACCCTGACGGCTGCTCGCGACACCGTTCTGGCGACCTGGCGCGAGCTCGTCGGCGACCACGCGCACGTCGTCCCACGCGACCAGGTCCTCGACGAGCGGTGGTTCGGGTCGAGCGTGACAGATGTTGTGGCGCAACGGATCGGCGACGTGGTGGCGGTCGCACGGGATACCACGATCCTGACCCGCGGCCTCACCGACCCAGAACCGGAAGTCACGATGACGGGCCATCACGGGGCGTGGACGCTCGATGAGCAGCTCGTGCCCTTGTTGGTCCACAAGGGCTAGTCTCCGGCCAGGGTTGTATCTCTATCTTTGTCGGCTACCTGCCAGCGCCGCGAGCTGTCGACGGCGGTGCGGCAGGCGCGCGCACCGGGTAGCTCGTCGCTGTTTACCCAGATCAGAGGGCTTCGTAGCCCACTCCGGTCCGTTTACCTGGGGTTTACGCCGAGCCGACGCGTCGTAACACAACTTGTATAGCTTTCTTTTCACCAAAGTATTGACAACTGGCTGCTGGGGCGAGAAGGTATGACCATGATCACAACCCACAAACACTTCGACGTCGTCGTCGTGGGAGCCGGGATCGTCGGCCTCGCGCACGCTTACCACGCACGGCAGCGCGGCCTGTCCGTGGCGGTCGTCGATCATGACGACCAGGTCGCCGGCGCCTCGATCCGCAACTTCGGACACGCGTGCATCACCGCCCAGTCGGGCGAGGCACTCGGGTACGCGCGAGCGGGCCGAGAGCACTGGCTCGCGCTCTCCCGCCACGCCGGGTTCTGGGCGGCGGAATCCGGAACCGTGGCGATCGCCCGCCATGACGACGAACTGGCCGTCATGCGCGAGTTCGCCGACGAACGCGGTCCCGGAGCCGCCCGCACCCTCAGCCGGGACCAAGTCCTCGGCCTGGTACCCGCCGACCCCCGGCACGTCGTGGGTGGTATGTATCTGCCCGACGACCTCCAGGTCAATCCGCGGACAGCTGCCCCGTCGATCGCGCGCTGGCTGGAATCTGTCGGAGTCCAGTTCTTCTGGCGAACGGCCGCCCACGCGTTCGAGCCCGGCCTGGTACACACCTCCCGCGGGGACATCCGTGCGGAAGCCACATTCATCACCGTCAACCACGACATCGACCGGCTGTTCCCGGACACAGCCGCCGAGATCGAGCTCAAGCGCTGTGCGCTGCACATGCTGAAGGCGGTTGTGCCGCTGCGTTTCCCGCTCACCACCCCGCTGTTCACCGGCTGGTCCCTGCTGCGCTACAGCGGATTCGAGACCCTACCGTCGACGAACGCGGTCGCGAAGCGGCTGCACACCACCTTCCCCGAGTACACCGCCATCGACCTGCACCAGATGTACACGCCACAACCCGACGGCACTCTTCTGATCGGGGACACGCACATTCGGGAGGTGACGACCTCCCCCTTCCAATCGGAGGAGGGATTCGCCACGCTGATCGACGTCACCAAGGAGCTCTTCGACGTGGGCACCGTCGATGTCGTCGAACGCTGGCAGGGCGTCTACAGCAGCGCGCCAGGACGGGAGTTCCTGATCCGCGAACCACTCCCGGGAACCCACATCGTCACCGTGACCACCGGAATCGGCATGACGACAAGCATGGGCCTCGCGCACTCGAGCGTCGAGAACGCGCTCGGCCCAACACCCGCCCTGGTCTGAGCCACACACCAGGGCATCTCACCCACCAATGAAAGGTATTGAACACCAATGACTTCCACTCCTACCGAGCTCGTCGTCCTCGACATGGCCGGAACCACCGTGCAGGACGAAGGCCTCGTTGTCGCATCGTTTCTCGCGGCCGACGCCCATGCGGGGCTCTCGGCCACCGAGGCCGATCGGACCGCCATGCTCGACTACGTCCGGGAAACCATGGGACAGTCGAAGATCACCGTCTTTCGTCACCTCGCGAAAGGCAATGAGGAGCAGGCACAATCGGCCAACAAGGAGTTCGAACGCACCTACGGACAGCTCGTCGCCGAGGGCCGGTGCAGTGCGATGCCCGGTGCCGAGGAACTGTTCGCCCGCTGCCGCAGCCGTCAGGTCAAGGTGGCCCTGACCACCGGGTTCGCCAAGCCCACACAGGATGCGATCCTCGAGTCACTGGGATGGCAGAACGTCGCCGATGTGGTCCTGTGCCCCACTGACGACCTGCGTGGACGGCCGCACCCCGACATGCCGCTGTCCGCCGTCATCACGACCCGCACCAGCGCGGTGGACGCGATGATGGTGGTCGGCGACACCTCGTCGGACATCACCAGTGGCCTTCGGGCCGGCGCGGGCATCGTGGTCGGCGTCCTCACCGGCGCCCACGACGCCGAGCAACTCGTGGCCGCCGGCGCCCACCACATCGTCGAGAGCGTCACCGACATCATCTCCCTGTTGAAGTAGCTCGCCCTCATACTGCGGCGGGTTCGCGAAAGTCGCACCAGCGCAATCTGTCTGATCAGACATCCCCACACGCGAACCCGCCGCCGCCAGCGCGGTGTCAGCCCCACCGCCCCACGATCTCGCCGCCCATTCCCGCAGGCGCACCCATCACCGCACGACCGTCATGCGCATCATCGCAGCTGCGTCCCGTTCATCCTCCGTGCCCTTCATGCACACCCTCCCCCACTCGAAGGACGTCATGACAACTCCCGGCTCGACTTCGACAACCGCGGACCGCACCACCCGGGCCGCCGCCGCTCCCGCCTACAAGAGGTGGCGCGTGCAGATCTTCGCCGTCACGTGGATCATCTACGCCGGCTTCTACTTCACCCGCCAGGCCTTTTCGGTCGCCAAACTGGGTATCCTCGAAGACCCGGTGCTGTCGACGACACTGTCCAAGGAAGTTCTGGCCAATCTCGACGCCGTCTACCTCACCGCCTACGCCGCTGGGCAATTCGTGTGGGGCGCCATGTCGGATCGGTTCGGACCCCGCCGAATCCTGTTGAGCGGACTGGTGATCTCCGCACTTGCGGCGGTGTTCATGGGCCTGTTGCCGGCGTTGATGTTCTTGGTGCCGCTGATGATGCTGCAGGGCCTTGCCCAGTCGACCGGCTGGTCGGGCACCCTCACCAACATGGCGCAGTTCTTCACCATCGGCGAACGGGGTCGCATCCTCGGGCTGTGGAGCACGAACTACGCGTTCGGCGGGCTCGCCGCGGCCCCGTTCCTCGGGTGGGTCGCCTACAGTGTCGTCGACGACTGGCGTGCGGCGTTCTTCACCGGTGCCGCCGTCGTCGCCGTCGTGGTTCTGATCACGCTGAAATGCCAACGGAATTCGCCGACGGATGTGGGTCTGCCCGAGATCGAGGAGTTGCACGAACCGACTCCCGAAGGTGAGGTGACCTCCGACGACGTCGAGATGACTCGCGAGACCACTTCTGCGTGGGACACGTATCGCACGGTGCTGGGCAACAAGATGGTTCTCACGTTGGGGGCGACCTACTTCCTGCTCAAGCCGGCGCGGTATGCGATCCTGCTCTGGGGTCCGGTCATCGTCGCCGAACGGCTCACGCATGCAAGCAATCTCACCGCGGTCACCGTGCCGATCGCGTTCGGCGTCGCCGGCGTCCTCGCCCCGATCCTGTTCGGGCAGATCTCCGACCGCGTCTTCCACGCCAAGCGCATCCCGGCGTGTGTGCTCTCGCTTGCGGTCCTGGTCGCGGCGCTGGTGCTCTTCACTCCGCTGACGGCCACGCAGAACGTGTGGCTGATGATCGCCGTGCTGGCCGTGATCGGTCTGACCCTCTACGGCGCGGACGCCATGGTGTCGTGTGTCTCCGCGGTCGACTTCGGCACCTCCAAGCATGCGGGGGCCGCCACCGGGATCATCAACGGGTGCGGGTCGGTCGGTGCGATCTTCGGTGGCCTGCTGCCCGGTTATCTCGGCACCACCGCACTGTTCTACGGGTTCGCCGGCGCCGCGGCGTTGGCTCTGGTCATCCTGCTGCCGCACTGGAATCGCGTGCCCGGCCACGTCTGATCACGTCGATTCGAAGCGGCTCCGGTTCCCCCGGGGCCGCTTCGTGCTTGTCGGCCGAGCACCTCTAAGGTAGGTAGACAAGTCGGCAAGATGTACAGGTGCGGAGGTCGGGTTGTCCCCTCGATATCAGGAGATCTACGAGTCCATCCGCGCGCAGATCCTCAGCGGTGAGTATCAGCCCGGCGACGAGTTGCTGCCCGAGGCCACCCTGATGGAGCGATGGCAGGTCAGTCGAGGTCCGATCCGGCAAGCGCTGTACAAGCTGCGCACCGAGGGACTCATCTCCACGACGCGCGGCCGCCCGGCGCGGGTCCGGCGACCACACCAGCCGACGCAGACCCTGGCCTCGTTCACCCCGTTCTCGCAGTGGGCGGTGACCACCGATCGACAGCCCGGCAACCACACCCTGAGCGTGGCCCGTACGCGGGCGGGCGCCGAGATCGCCGACGCCCTGCAGATCTCCGAGGACGACTTCATCATCGAGGTGATCCGGCTCCGCACGCTCGACGGTTCACCCGCCCTCCTCGAACGCAGCCGATTCACGACCGACGTCGGTCAGAGCCTGTTCGACTTCGATCCCGACACGGGTTCCATCACCGACCATCTGGTCGACAACGGGGTGAAATTCGCCTCGATGCGTCACGAGCTCGATGCGGTGGCCGCCGACGCGGTCGATGCGGAGGCCCTGCAGATCCCCCCGGCGGCGCCCCTGCTCCGCGAGCGGCGCACCAGCTTCGATCCGCACGGGCGCCCGTTCGAGTACTCCGACGACCGGTACCGCCCCGATCAGGTCACGTTCTCGATCATGAATGCGATGACCGCCGAGTCTCCGTGAGTGCGGCGAACGCGACTCCGAGCCGTCGACACCTCGCGGTGGTGGCAGCGAATGGCCCCGTCGCGTGGGGGGATTCACGACGGGGCCACTTTCGCAACGGCGCGGACGGTCGCGCCGTGGGGTGCGATCAGCTGGTCTGAGCCCAGACCCACACCCATTTGCCGGTCTTCGGGTCAAACCTGCGGATGCGACGGTAGGTGGGGCTACCGGGGGTGACGATGTAGTCGACGGGCTTGCGGAAGGCCATGGGATCCTCCTTCGGTGATGTGTTCAGTTGCGTGATCCCCGACGCCATCGACTATTCGCCGCCAATCTTCGGGCATCCTCGCCGTCAACTGTCAACTTGCTGAGTGATCACCGGGTCCCCTTCTTGGCATAGTCGGCGATCGCGTCGATATTGGACTTGTCGATGAATGCCGGCCCGGTCAGGGTCGGCAGCCCACCGCCGATCACGTTGCGGTTGTTGAGGTAGAGCCACAGCGAGTCGACGGCGAGATAGCCCTGGAGGAACGGCTGCTGGTCGACCGCCCACTCGACCTGACCGCCCTTGATGGCGTCGACGAGTGTCGCGTTGGTGTCGAAAGTCGCGATCCTCGCCTTGCTGCCGGCGTTGTCGGCCGACTTCACCGCGGTCAATGCGATGGGTGCACCGAGCGTGATGATGTGGTCGATGCTCGGGTCCTCCTGCAGCTTGGCGGCGATGGTCGACTGCACCGACGGCATGTCGGTGCCGTTGACATTGAGGTTCTCCACTCCCCCACCCATCCCGTTGAGTACACCGGCACAACGGGATTCGAGCGCGACGTTCCCCTGGTCCTGGATGACGCAGATGACCTTCTTGGCTCCCTCGTCCTTCAGGC
The DNA here is from genome assembly GCF_053588655.1 of Gordonia sp. NPDC003424. Taxonomy (NCBI): domain Bacteria; kingdom Bacillati; phylum Actinomycetota; class Actinomycetes; order Mycobacteriales; family Gordoniaceae; genus Gordonia; species Gordonia sp. NPDC003424. Next base: position 437,828 of record NZ_JBSFQJ010000002.1, on the reverse strand, counting down.
GCTTGCCGGCGGCCTCACCCGAGACCGTCTCGTCCTGGCCGAAGAACGACAGGACGCCCATGGCCTTCCACTGCTCGATTCCGGCGTTGAAAGCGACCACCGGGATCTTCGCACTCACCGCTTTCTGCACCGCCGGAGCGAGGGCTTCGGGCTTGGCCAAGGTCACGGCCATGGCGTCGACTTTGCTGTCGATCGCGTTCTGCACGAGGTTGGCCTGGTTGGGCGCCTCGAGTTCCGACGAGTACTTCAGGTCGATGTTGTCCTTGGCCGCAGCGGTCTCCGCGCCCTTGCGGATGAGATCCCAGAACGTGTCGCCGGGCGGGCCGTGCGTGATCATCGCAACGGTGAATCGCGGTGTGTCGGCCTGCCCGGCGGCCATTCCCCCATCGCCGCTCGAATCGGGTTTGCCGCCGGTGCTCGAGCAGGCAGACAGCACGGTGATCGTGGCCAACACGGCGCCGACGGTCGCGGCGACGCGGCGCATGGGGGTGATGTTCATCGTGTGCTCTTCTCTATGGGGTGAAACTCAATGGACGAGTGCGGAATTGGCGGTGTGCAGGGTGTCGGCAGCAACCTTGAGGCCCTCGATCCGATCGAACTCGACGTCTTCGTGTTCGATGTTGACCCACATGTCGGGGTCGACCTGCTCCAGGGCCCGCAGGAAGCGGGTCCAGAAGTCGGTGTCGTGGCCGCGGCCGACGGCGACGAAGTCCCAGGCGGAGTCCTCGGGCCACTTGTTGACCACATGTTTGCCGCCCAGGCCGGTGGGGTTCTCGCTCAACGGGATTCGGGTGAAGCGTTCGTCGAGCACACCGTAGAGGGCGCAGTTGGGGTTGATGCGGGTGTCCTTGGCGGCGGCGTGGAACACCAGCGGGCCGAGCCACTCGATGGCGGCGACGGGGTCGATGCCCTGCCAGAACAGGTGTGAGGGGTCCATTTCGGCGCCGATGTGGGTGGCGCCGACCTTGTCGACGAGGCGTTTCATCGTCGGCGGGTTGAACACCAGGTTCTGCGGGTGCATCTCGATGGCGACCTTGACGCCGTTGTCGCGGGCCAGGGCGTCGATCTCGGTCCAGAACGGGACGGCGATCTGGTCCCACTGGTAGTCCAGGGAGTCGAGGTAGCCGGAGTCCCAGGTGTTGACGTGCCAGGCCGGCCACTGTCCGCCCGGATGGGCGTGGGGCAGACCGGACATGGTGACCACCCGGTCGACCCCGAGCAGACCGGCGACGCGGATGGCGTTGCGCAGGTCGGCGGCATCGTCGGGGCCGACCTCGGGGTCGGGGTGCAGTGGGTTGCCGTTGCAGTTGAGTCCGGCGATCTGCACGCCGGTGGCCTCGAAGATGGCCAGGTAGTCGGCCGGGGAGACCTCACCGGAGAGCAGTTGTGTGACGGGCAGGTGCGGGGTGGGCAGGAATCCGCCGGCGTTGATCTCGGCGCCGGTCAGCCCCAGCGACGCGATGACCTCCAGCGCTTCGGGTAGCGGACGGTCGTGCAGGATGGCGGTGTACACACCGAGTTTCATGGGTTGTCTCCTGGTTCTGGTGAAAGATGTCGAGAGCGACGGGGTTCAGCTGACTTTGACGGTTGCGCCACCGCCGGCGGCGGATTCGGCGATCGATGCGACGACGCGCATGCTGTGCAGACCGGTGTCGAAGCCGGGCAGCGGACCGAGGACGTCGATACCGGCGACCTGATCGAGGAAGGCACGCGCCTGATAGGCGAACAGCTCGGCCTTGCCGTGGCCCACGCCGCCGGCGTCCATCGGCAGACCACCGCGGATGTAGGGGTGATCCGGGCCGATGGTGATGCGTCGGGGACCGTTCAGATCGGCACGCACGTCGTCGGCGGCCAGATGGAACTCGGCGATGCGGGCCAGCTCCCACGACGCCGAGCCGCCGGTGCCGAAGAGTTCGAAGCCGAGGCCGTCGGGCAGACTGTGCGCGACGCGGGAAGTGGAGAAGGTACCGACCGCGCCACTGGCGAAGGTGGCGGTGAACGTGGCGATGTCCTCGTTCTCCACCGGTGCCGTCTTGTCGCTGACCTCGCCCTTGGTGTGTCCGTATGTGGTGCCGATCGGGATCGGGCGCTCGGCGATGACGGTGTGGAAGCGGGCGCCGGAGATCTCGGTGATCGGTCCGCACACGAACTCACCGAGGTCGATGAGGTGACTGCCGACGTCGGCGAGCGCGCCGGTGCCCGGGCCGCCCTGATAGCGCCAGGTGATCGGCGAGGTCGGGTCGAGCGCATAGTCGCACCAGTAATGGCCGTTGAAGTGGACGAGGTCACCGATGGTGTCGGCGGCCAGCTCGCGGCGGATCTGTTCGACGGCAGGTGCTCGACGGTACGTGTAGCCGACCGCGGCCTGCGTCGAGGCGGACCGCGCGGCCTCGAGCATCGCCTCGGCGTCGGCCAGTGATCCGGCCAGGGGCTTCTCGCACAGGACGTGCTTGCCCGCGGACAGCAGGCCCTCGACCATCTCGCGATGCAGGTGATTGGCGACGACGACGCTGACCACGTCGATGTCGTCGGCGTCTGCGATGGCGCGCCAGTCGTACTCCGCGCGGTCGTAGCCATAGCGTTTGGCGTTGTCGTCGGCGACGGCCGGGTTGGCGTCGGCGATCGCGACGAGTCTGACGTCGGGTCGGTCGGTGCCGAACAGGGTGGTGGCGGTGCGGTAGCCCGCTGCGTGCGCGCGGCCGGCCATCCCACCACCGATGACGGCGACGCCAAGGGGTCGATGCGACATTCGGTTCTCCTCCTGGAAGCTGTGGTCTTCTCTGTTGGTGTACCGGTCTACTAAACCGGTCTAGTTCGAGTACTATGAGCCGAGTCACAGCGTGTGTCAAGCCTTTGGGTTACCCGGAGAGGAGTCGATGATTGCGTTCGTCGAATCGGCCGACCATGCAGGATGTCGCGGACAGGGTGGGTGTCTCCAAGGCGACGGTATCGCTGGTGTTCCGCAAGGCACCGGGCGTCGGCGAGGACACACGGAGGATGGTGTTGGCCGCGGCCGACGAGCTCGGTTATCGGATGAACCGCACGGCGGCGCTGATGACGGCGCGGCGTTCGCACCTCATCGGCGTGGTGGCGCAGATCAGCAACGGCTTTCATGCCGAGATCGCGGAGGCGATCGTCGCCGCCGCCGACCGGGCCGGATACGAGATCGTGCTCGGTGCGGTCACGCCCACCCACGGTGAGTCCCGGGTGATCGAGACCCTCCGTGATTTCCGCTGTGAGGGAATGCTTCTCATCGGCCCGGAACTGGAGACCGAAGCGATCGGGACGCTCGGTGAGGAGCTGCCGACGGTGGTTGTCGGTCGACGCATCAACGCGAGTTCGGTGGATGTGGTGCGGACCAACGACGGCAAGGGGATCGCCGGAGTCGTCGACTACCTCGTCTCGCTCGGTCACGAACGGATCGCGCACGTCAGCGGTGGTCCCGGGGTGATCGCCGCCGACCGCCGGACCGGGTTTCTGCGGGCGATGCGTCGGCACGGACTGAACGTCGACGACACGGTGGTCGAGGGTGCCGCGTTCACCGAGGACGCGGGCATGGTGGCCGCGCGCACCCTGCTCGACGGACCAATCCCGACCGCGGTCGTGTGCGCCAACGACCGACTGGCCATCGGTGTCCTCGATGTGCTGCGCCGCAAAGGGTTTGACGTCCCCGGTGACATCTCGGTCACCGGCTACGACGACAGCGTCCTGGCCCGTCTGGCGCATGTCGACCTGACCACCGTCAGCCAGCAACCGCAGGCGCAGGCCCAGCACGCCATCGACGCCGTCGTGAGCCGGCTCGACGGTCACCGGACCGAGCGGTCGGCCTCGACGCTGGTCCCGGAGCTCGTCGTGCGGACGACCACCGCGCCACCGGCTCCCCGCCTGCGCTGATGGCATCCCCGTTCTCCGCGATGGTCATCGGTGTCCGAATTGTCGTACCTGCGGCATATGGTGCAGCAGTCACGAGGTAAGGGGGACTGCGATGACGATTCATCATCACCGGTGGGACGGTGTGACGCGCTTTCGGAAGGAGCAGCTGGGGTCTGGCGGGGCGCATGCACTACGGCGAGAATGTTCGTCGACCCGCCTCGCCGAGCTCGAAGGTCAGCTGGCGGCACTGATATACGGTCGGCGCGCTATCGACATCGAGATCAACAGGGAGAGTTGTGGTCTGGGTTCCTGCTACGACGAGGGTGTGCACCGTGCCCTGATGCGGCGCGCGACCAACGAACGCCGCATCGTCGAGGTCGCCACCGAGATGGCCGAGATCATGAGTCGGCCACCGGAGTCATTGCTGCGCAGTACGTTACGACGCCACATCGTCATGCCCGGCAGCACGGTCGACGTGTATTTCGGGGCCGACCCCAGAGACGTAGAACGATTGGTGATCGGGCCTGCGCGACCGGGCGGCACCGATCGGTGTTCGACGCAGTCGCCGCTCGGGCGGGCATTGCTGGGAAGGCGTGCCGGCCAGACGGTGCGCTATCGGTGTGCCGATGGGCGTGATCACGTGGTGACGATCGTGCGGCTGGCGTGAGGAGCGGCCGCGGTGTGCGTTCAGGCAGCCGGGGGCTCGGATCGTCCACGCCATTGAGGCAGCCGCGGACGGCGTTGCCCGGCGAGGACGGTGTGGGTGCGGCCTTTCGGTGGTCGACCGTCGAAGCGTCGGGTCAACCAGCCGACCGCGACCGGACCCGACAGCGGCAGCAGCGTGTAGTGCTCGCTGATCGGGTCACGCATGTAGGTCACGGATGTCCCGAGGTCCCGGTACCGTTCGACGAGCCGGTCGATGTCGTCGATGCCGATGATCTCGTCGTGCACGGCCTGCACCACCAGAAGCGGCACGGACGGTGCGTGGCTGCCGAGTTGGAGATCGTTCATCATCTCGACCATCTCCGGGGTTGCCAGGATGTCGGCCAGTGGCCTGTCGAGATAGTCGTCGATCGACTGGTGACCGAACCGCCGCACCGCATCCACGGTGTGCATCTGCTCGATCTCGTTCAGCTCCTGTCGCCCTTGTTCGGTGGCGTGCTCGGCGATGAGCCGGTCGAGCGCCGGGTACACGCGTCGCAGGCCGGCGATCGCCATGATGGGCAGACCGGAATGGAACCCGCCGTCGAGGCGGAGCAGAGCCGACCCCATATCGCCCACGGGCGATCCGAGAACGGCCCCGACGATGTCGAGCTCAGGTGCATAGGTCGGCGCCATCTCCGCGGCCCACGCGGTCGCCATACCGCCGCCCGAGTACCCCCACAGTCCGACGGCGGTTGCGACGTCCAAGCCGAGCTCGGAGAACGACAATGCGGCACGAATACCGTCGAGCGCCCGATATCCGGGCTCCCGGGGCGCTCCCCAGGCACCGAGCATGCCTTCGTGATCGGGGATGGACACCGCCCAACCCTTGGCGAGCGCACGACGCACCACCACGAACTCGAACGGGGCGATCGCCCGGGCGGATTTCGCACCCTTCTGCAGGGCGTACGACGGGAAGCACCGGCAGGTGACCGCGTCGATCGCACACTGGAAGGACAGCAAGCGAGGTGCACTGGTCGCGGCCTTGCGGGGCAGGACGACCGTGGTCACCGCGATGGACGGCAGCCCGTTCAGATCCGTCGACCGATAGGCCAACTGCCACGCGCGGCTCCGGTGATGCGACGCCCAGAAGTCCTTCAACTCCACCTGACGGGACCGGATGATCTCGCCCGGCGCCAGCGAATCCAGATCCGTCGGGATCGCATAAAAGGGATCGGCCGACGGCAGCTGGGGAGCCGTCGTCGGAACGTTCATCGACGTCATTGTCGTGTCAGTCACCATTTCACCTCAGTTCTGTCCATCAGAACGTCAATGAGTCGGCAACAATTCCTCACGCGATGAACGCGGGGTTGTTGTGCCTGGACGTCGGGTCAGGCGCCGCTGGCGATCAGGAGGCCGAGTTCGGCCCGGTCGGTCACGTTGAGCTTCATGCAGGCCCGATAGATGTGGCCCTCGACGGTGCGCACCGACACCGTGAGGCGGTCGGCGATCTCGCGGTTCGACAGGCCCGCGGCGACGAGATTGGCGATCTCGCGTTCGCGGGCGGTGATGGGCAGCGGCTCGTCGGCGTCGATCAGCGCGGGTGTCACCAGACCGCCGCACTTCGCGGCGAGGCGATGTGCGATGACCGCGGCGCGCGACGCCGCCGACCGGTCGTCGTCGTCGCCGTAGGCCGACGCCGCCTGCGCCGCGGCGTCGGCCGCCGACACCAACGCCCCCAGGGACTCGAAGTCGGTGCTGCACTTCTCCAATTCCGCGCCGTCCTTTGCCGCGGCGGCGGCGGCGTGGCGCGCATACAGCGGGGTGAGCTCACCGTCGACGATCTCGGCAAGCTCGGCGAGTCGCTGCGCGCCATCGGTTTCCCCGATGCGGGTGAGCGCGTGCAGGGCCTCGCTCTCGACCGCCCACTGCGACGACGCGCGCGCCGACTCGGCGGCGGCGCGCCACGCGGCGATCGCATCGGATCGCACGCCCTCGGCCGCCGAGATCCAGCCCTCCGCGATCCGTAGGGCCGGATCGAACACGGCGACAACGGGTTGCATGGCCGAGCGCGTGAGCGCCGCGACCTCGCGAGCCTGACCCGCCTGTCCGAGGAGCGCATACGCCACAGCGAGCAGCAGGCGCGATGGAAAACGCCAGGCCGCCAGGGACTCCGTGGTGATGGCGGCGGCCGCCTCCTGCAGGGCGGAGACCGCCACGTCGAGCCGGCCTCGGTTGACTGCGACGAAGCCGCGCAGGGTCTGCGTCATGCCCCACGCCAGATACTGTCCGGGAGAACGGAATTCGGAGAACCGCGCAACGCACGCATCGGCGGCGGAGAAGCGCCCGGCAAAGACGTCGGCCTGCACCTCGCCGAATGTCACCGAGTACGAGAGCAATCCGTCGACGCTGGACGGGACCGCGACGGTGGCCGCGATGGCCGCGACCTCGTCGGCCCGGCCCATCAACGCGAGCGAACGCTCCGCGGCGAACGCGGCCCAGAACCGGGCGATCGGCGGCGCCTCGGGGTCGTCGATCACCCGGCGGGCACGCTCGGCGGCTTCCTCGATCCGGTTGGCGTGCATGGCACGAACCGTGTCGACGGCCTCGAGCACCGAGACCAGCATCGGGGTGTGCACCCGCTCGCGCAGCATCTGCATCATCTCGTCGGCCCGTCGGTGATCTCCTTCGGAGAACACAAAATTGGACATCCGGGTGGCCCCCCACCGCAGCAATCCGATCTCGTCGAGGTCATCGGGGGACAGCGTGGACAGCACCCGTTCGACGTCGGCCGGCCGGCCCTGCCACAACAGGGCACGGGCCAGGACGTCGGCGGTGTCGATGGTCGGCTGCCGATCGAACGCGGCCTGCGCAAAGCGTTCTCCTGCAGCGATATCCGAGAGCCCGATCGCGACACGCGCCGCGTCGGTGAGCGCGCCGACCCCCACGTCCTGATCACTCTCGAGGGCGAGGTCGGCCAGGCGCATCCGCTCGTAGTCCGTCTCGACGCGGCGGTCGAGCATGGCGCTCACCAACTGCCCCCTCAGGCGGCGGGCTCGGACGCGGCCGAGTCGGCGCCGGACGACCTCGCCGAGCAGTGGGTGGGTGAACTGCACGGTGAACCGGTTGCCGCCGCGGGAGATCCGGATGAGTTCGCGTTCCTCGGCGTCGTCGACCGATGCCTCACCGGCCAGCGTGCACAGCAAATCCAGCTCGATCGGTTCGCACAGGGCGAGCAGATCGAGCAGACCGATGACGCTGTCCGGCAGTCCGACGAGGCGATCGCCGAGCAATGTCGCGAACTCGGAGGTCACCGTGGTGTCGCCCCGGAGTTGCCAGACACCGTTGCGCGAGCGCAGATTGCCGGCCTCCACCGCACCGTCGACCAGGTGCCGCAGGAACAGGGCGTTGCCGCCGGAGGCCTCCCACATGAGTTCGGCCGAGAGCCCCTCGATGTGCCCGCCGAGCGCCCGCTCGATCAGTTCGACGCTCTCCTCTTTGGTGAACGGCGATAACTCGATTCGTCGGAGGTAGCCGTCTTTCCACAGTGAGGTGACGGCGTCCGGGAGCACTTCGCCACTCCGGACGGTCGCGACGATGCGGGCATCCCGATCGATCGCGAGTTGGTGCAGGAGGGTGGCCGAGAGCGGATCGAGCAGGTGCGCGTCGTCGACACAGAGCACCAGCGACTGCTCGGTGAGCAACGATTCCCGCGCTGCGGACAGGACGCCGATGGTGTCGCGGGCGGCGGCGGGCGACACGACGTTGGCGAACGCGCCGAGCGGGATGGCCCGGGCCGATTCGGTGCCGACCACCCAGCGCACACCGTTGAGCGGGGCGGTCACCTGACGCGCGAGGGTCGTCTTGCCGACGCCGGCAGGCCCGGTGAGTACCGTTCCGCAGCACGGGGGGTCCGCTGCGCCCAGGGTGGACTTGATCGCCTCGAAGTCGTCGTGGCGCTCCACCAGTGGCCAGGTCAGGGACATTGCCCCAGTTTACGGCCATCGTGTGGTGCCGATCACCCATACACGGTCGTCCGGACGATCGGTCAGTCCCCGCGCAGGTGATCGACCTCGTTCAGCGACAACACCTCGCGATATCCGTCGGGTTCGGCCAGCACCCGGGAGACCGACGTGTAATACGGGTCGGTGAAGAACATCCGCGGCACACCCAGCACCTGCGAGAGGTAGGCGTTGATGACTCCGCCGTGGCAGACGACCGCGACGGCCTCGTCCGGATCGGCTCCGATCAAGTCGTCGATTCCGGCGGTCACGCGCGCCCGAAATGCGAGGGGGTCGAAGGTTCGGTGGGCGATATGGCCTGCGTTCATGTCGTCGAGGAGTGCACGACGATCGGTGTAGGCGGTTGTCGCGAGCCCATATTCGGCCCAGCCGTGGTTCATCTCGACGAGCCGCTCGTCGGTGGTCGGTTCCAGCCCGACCGCGGCGGTGACGGCGCGCGCGGTCTGGATCGCGCGGCGCATCGGGCTGCTCGCGATGCGCCCGACGGTGCCATAGCGGCCGTCCGCGATCGCGGTGGCGAGCCGTACGGCCTGATCCTCGCCTTCCGGTGTGAGGTCCGGATTGGCGGCACCGGATGGATCGGTGACGTGGAAGGGGCGGGCGTGACGGATCAGCAGCAACTCCATGGGTTCAGTTCACCGCATCGCAGCGAGGCCGCTCGCGGCGGTCCGGTCAGGTCGTTCCGGTCAGGGGCCGACGACGGCGGGGCCGAGGAGTTCGCACGCCGTGAGCGCCAGGGCGAGGTCGAGGCGGTCCCGTTGCCGCGGCAACTCGGCGAGCGCCTTGCCCACGCGGTACTTGACCGTGTTGCGATGGAGGTTGAGTCGCTCGGCGGTGTGCAGGTGACTTTCCTTGGTGGCGTAGTAGACCGACAGGGTTTCGCGGAGCATGGCGGCGGTGGGGGTGTCCTCGGCAAGAGGCCCGAGGACGTCGTGTACCCACACGCGGGTGGCGTCGAGGTCACGGGCGAGCAGGGATATCACCGCGATTCCACGGTCGCCGAATCCGACCACCTGCCCGGCGCCGCCGCCCGGCCCGATCGCCACGGCGTAGGCCGCTTTCGCTTGCTCATGGGATCGGCGGAATCCGGGACCACCGTGCCCCGGGAAGCCCAGGGCGACAGAGAGTTCCGCCGGCAGCTGGGCGTCGCGGCACACCTCGAGCGCCTCGACGTCACGTATTCGCCTGGCCAACGGAATCCAGACGTACACGGTGGACCGATCGATGGCGGTCACCATCGGTGGCCCGGTGGCGTGCAACCGGGCGGCCAGGCTGCGGGCGGTCCTGTCGAGGACGCTGAGTCCGCGGGGGCTGTCGTCGGCCGTCCACAGGATCGTGGCCAGATGCTCCTGGTCGAGGCGGTAACCCGTTTCGGTCTCGAACTCCCGCGTGTCGGCATCGGGCGATTCCAGGAATCGGTGGATCGTCGAGGACAGCACGTTGCCCTCGGCGCCGATCCATCGACGGCGTTCGTTTTCGTACGCCTCGAACACGTACAGCGTGATCCAGTCGATGTAGGCGAACATGACGTCGGACACGTGCCGGGTGACCGCCATGGCCTCGTCGGCGGACAGGTGCAGGTCCTCGATCAGCCCGTAGCACAGCAGCATCACACTGTTCTGCCCGAGATGGTACGCACGTACCAGTGAGTTGGACGGAACGTCGCGCTGTGCCAGACGGAGTGCGTATTCCACTGCGGCGGTGGTGGGTTGGAGGTGATCGATCGGTATGTCGTTGGCCAGCACGTGGATGATCGTCGAGATGTTGCCGTGCACGCTGGCTTCCAGCATCTCGACGAGTCTCGGATCCGAGTCCAGTTGGTCGATCTCACGGGCCATCATCGCGGACAGGTCGGCGACGAGCCGGTCTTCCTGCTCGCGCAGCCGTTTGGCGATGAGGGCGACCGTGTCGAGCAGCGCGGTGTCTGCCGCAGCGGGAACTTGGGCGAGCCGATCGCGGGCGGCGGCGCCGAGGTCGGGCGGGTCGGTGATCATCGTGGGCCGGGTTCCGGCGGTGCCGTGGGCGGGGGTTGCGTTGCTGTGGGCGGGGTTCGGGTTGCTGCCGGTGGGCGACTGTCGAGGTAGCGCAGCGCGGAGGTGGCGGCGTGGTGACCGCACAGGCCGTGGACACCGGCACCGGGCGGGGTGGCCTGCGAGCAGATGTACACGCCGTCGACACCGATCGAGTACGGATCGAGCGCGAGCCGTGGCCGCAGCACCACCTGGAGTCGGTCATTGGCACCCCCGATGATGTCGCCGGCGGCGAAATTCAGGTTGGCGGAATACAATTGGCCGGTTCCTGTGCTGTGGGTGGCCACCACGCGGTCACGGAAGCCGGGGGCGAATCGTTCGATCTGGGCGACGACGGCATCGGTGGCGTCGCCGTCGAATCCGCCGGGCACATGCGCGTACGCGTAGATCGGGTTGATCGAACCGTTGCTGCGCGTCGGGTCCGCGATGTACTGCTGGCCGACGAGAACGAAGGGCCGGTCGACCATGCAGCCCGCGGCGCGTTGTCGTTCGGTGTGCGCGATCTCGCCGAAACCGCCTCCGAGATGGACGGTTCCGGCGCGTGTACAGTCCGGGTTGGTCCACGGGATGTCGCCGTCGATGGCGAAGTCGACCTTGAATGCCGAGGAACCGACCCGATAACGCCGGTACGACCGTTTGATCCGGGAGGGCATGGTCTCGCCGTAGATGGACAGCACCTGCGCCGGAGAGAGATCGAGCAGCACCGCGTCGGCGTCCGGGATATCGCTTCTACCGCTCACCCGTATCCCGGTCTCGATCTTGCCGCCGGCATCACGCACCGCCGCCGCGGCGGCCGCCGTGATGGCGCCGGAACCTCCCTCCGCGACCGGCCATCCGAAGCGGTGCCCACTGGCCGCGATCATCAGGCCCAGCGACCCGGCCAACGGACGGTCGAGGCGCGAGTAGAGATGTGCGGCGATTCCTCCGTAGAGCGCCCGGGCCTTGTCGGTACGAAAGAACCGGGCCAACACGGTCGCGGGCAGCACCGCGCGGGGCCCGAAGGCGGCGAGCCGGATCGGATGGGCGGGCACGTTGAGGATCGGACGCAACAGATCGTGACCGAGGTCGTCGAAATGTGCTGCGAGGTCCCCGAACATCATGCGCCACCTCGTGCCGTCGTCGCCGAGTCCGGCGGCGGTGGTGTCGATGGACTGGTACAGCAGACCGGCCTCGCCGGAGTCGAGGGGATGCGCGCAGTCGATCTCGGGCCATCGCCAGGTCAGGCCGTAGCGTTCGAGTCCGACCTCGGCCCAGAACGGTGAGCCGACGCCCAGCGGGTGGAAGGCCGAGCAGTGGTCGTGGATGACGCCCGGCACGGTCAGTTCACCGGACCGTGCGCCACCTCCGACCTCGTCGGCCGCCTCGAGCACCGTGACGTCGACACCCGAGCGGGCCAGCCGCAGGGCGGCGGCGAGCCCGTTGGGCCCGCCGCCGACGACGACCGCAGTCGTCACTGCTGCACCTGATCGGTGATTCCCACGGAACGCATCTTCGGTTCGGCCACGACCTCAGGATCTGTCAGCGCACGGCGGGCGTCAACGTCGAGGGTCTGGTCCACCTGGAAGGGGATGGGTCCGTTGGGCAGCCACGGCTGCTCGTCGATGGCATCCCGAACCCGGTAGGTGCCGGTTTCGATCACGCCGAGGGCGGCGTCGATGACCTTGAACCGCTGGGTGCCCTTGTGGATGGGCTGGGATTCGATCCACGCGACGGTGAACTCTCCGGGTGCGAAGTTGCAGCGTCGCTGCAGTGCCGCGATCATCTTCTCGTCGTGCAGGTGACCGTCGCCGAAGTTGAAGGCCACAAGCGAGTTACACGAGAACTCGGCCTCGCGGAGGGTGTAGGTGTCGATGTCGTCGCCGAGGTGCCGCAGCATCAGCGAGAACAGCGCCCGGCCCTGGCTGTGCATGGAACGCCACGCCATCATCTGATGCATCACCACATCGGCGACCTCGGGCTCGTAGGACGTGAGCAGCTGGGTGCGGGTGTTCTTGGCGCCCCGGACGACGAACTGGTCGAGCTTGTCCTCGGCGCCCGGCGCGAATGCCCAGGTGGCCGATGCCCAGTTGCCGGCGTACTGCCGCATCGACGGCAGGAAGGACACGAGGTCGGGACGCAGATTGCCGAGCACCGGGAAGAAGCACAGCGCTGCAGCGATCGCGAGCATGGCCCACGGCATCGACGTGTCGAAGACGCCGTACCCGTTCCAGTTGGGGAAACCCCAGAACAGGAAGATCGCGGCGTACGCGAAGAGCAGGTTCCATTCCAGCGGCACCGCGAGCGGGAAGGTCGACAGGATGAACAGGTGGAAGCACACCATCAGGGCGACCGCGAGGAGGCTCAGGGTGCGGTTGGTGGAGAACAGCAGCACCAGGGGCGTGGCGATCTCGACGATCGTGCCCAGGACGTGCCCAACACTGCCGGCCAGCTTGGACGGCCGCATGTCCTCGGGGAAGTTGCGGTAGTGCATCCGCTTGATCTTCTTGCTGCCCAGCCACGGAGTGTTGGAGATCATCGGCGGGATGACCATGGAGAAGTGGTGGCCCATCTTGGAGACACCGGCCCCGACCCACACCGTCACGATGAGGAGCTTGAGGGCGATGACCATGTCGACGAACGGCAGGAAGCCGAAGAACACCAGCGCGGGCAGATACTGCTCGGAGCGGGCGGCGATGAAGATCACCTTGTCGCGCAGGCCGATTGCGATCAGCAGTGCGATGAGCGGATACAGCAGAACGGGATTCACCAGGCCGTGATTGTCGGTCATGGCCGCGTCGAGGGACTCGCTGTTCATCCCGGGCATCGCGATCGCGACGACGAGGTTGATCAGGATCGCGACGTAGATGGCGATGTCGACGGGAGTCCGGCTGTCACCCTTGGTGAAGGGCACCTTGTCCGGCCATGGTGGGAGGCGAATCGTGTTGGGCCGCAACCAGTAGAGCAGGCCTCCGGTCATCGGTTTGAAATGTCCGGCGAGTGGTCCCCACGATCCGCCGAGGCCGAGGATCTCGACGAGGACGGTCCAGAGTACCGCTTTCTGGTACACGATCGGCTGATTCCACCACTCGGTCACATGGAGTGGGTTGAGGCCGGAGGTGAGGGTGGCCAGCGTGATGCCGACACCGGCATAGAAGACGAAGACCTTCACCAGATAGATGACATGCACCATCTTGGGTGTGCCGAAACCGTACTCGGCCCAGTGGGCGCCGAGGACGCGCATCCGGTCCAGGAAGGGTTTGTCGAGGAAGGTTTTCGGATCGACGGGTGGGAAGTCGGGTTGGGTGAATCCCATTGGAGTGCTCCGTTTCTCGTACGTCAGTGAACGGGGATGGTGGTGGTGAGCCGCAGGGCGGGCTTGTCGATCTTGCCGACCGGATTGCGGGGAAGGTGGTCGACGATGTGGATGGTGGTGGGCTGCTTGTTCCTTGCTATGCGGACCGAGAGATGGCCGACCAACTCGTCGGCGGTGATCTGCTGGTCGGGGTAGGCGACGACGAACCCGACGGGCACTTCGCCGTATAGGTCGTCGGGTGTGCCGACGACCGCGCATTCGAGAACTGCGGGGTGGGTGGCCAGCGCGTTCTCGATCTCCTTGGGGTAGAGGTTTTCTCCGCCGCGGATGATCATGTCCTTGATGCGGTCGACGAGGGTGAGGTAGCCGTCGTCGTCGAGCCGGCCGACGTCGCCGGTGTGCAGGCGTCCGTCGACGATGGAGGCGGCAGTGTCGGCGGGCCTGTTCAGATAGCCCCGCATGACATTCGGGCCGCTGATGACGACCTCACCCGCTTCGCCGGTCGGCAGCTCCTGGCCTTCCGCACCGACGATGCTGATGTGCTGACCGGGCAGGGCGGGGCCGACGGTGCCGAGTTTGCGGACACCGTCGATGGGATTGCACGCCGACGCACATGTCCCTTCGGTGAGTCCGTACCCCTCGACGATCGGGATGCCGAGGGTCTGCTCGGCACGGTCGAGGAGTTCCTTGGAGATGGGCGCTGCGCCGCAGATCGCGAACCGCAGGGACGCAAGGGTTTCCGTTCTCACGGCGGGCTGGGAGATCACGATCGCATAGATCGTCGGCACGGCGGAGAAGTAGGTGGGCTGCAGCCGGTCGACGTCATCGAGGAACCGGGAGGCGGAGAACTTTCCGGTGATGGACAGTTGGCCGCCGGCAAGCATCGGCGCGAGGAAGCTGACGCAGATGGCGTTGACGTGGAACAGCGGCAGGATGAGGAGCGCGTGGTCGGATGCGGTGAGCGAACAGTGTTGCACCATCGCCGATCCCATGTAGTGCAGGTTGGCGTGGGTCAGTCGAACGCCCTTGGGACGGCCCGTGGACCCGGAGGTGTAGATGAGCAGTGCGTCGTCGTCCGGGGTCGGTGCCGCGGGCGGTGCCCAGCTCTGGCTCGGAATCGACGCAAGGTCGTCCACCGACAGGTGAACCCGCGCGGCGGCGATGTCTGGTCGATCTCCGACGACGACGCGAACGTCTGCATCGTCGAGCTGATACCGGGCCTCGGCCGCGGTGAACGCGGGATTGACCGGGGTGGCGATCGCGCCGAGTCGCCATGCCGCCATGATCGCGATCAGCAGCTCGGCGCGGTTGGGCAGGAACGTCGCCACCACGTCACCGCGTCCGACACCGAGGTCGGTGAACTGCTCGGCGACGGCCTCGACTCGCCGCGCGAAACCGGCGTAGTCGAATTCGAGGTCGTCATCGCGAACGCAGGGGGCCGATCCCCTGTCGGCGAGATCCCAGGCGAAGTAAGTCGAGGTCACTGTCACAAGCCCTTTCGTCGTAGCTCGTCAGCCGTGGCTGTGAGCTATGACACTAGGGCTGCTCCGTCGCAGGTGAAACGGCCTGGCGGGCCAGAGTTCGGGACCGCGATTGTGCTGCGAGGACAAAGGTCGGACGCGCGGTACCTCGCAGCGGTCTCCTCAGTTGCCGGGCGGGTCGAGGATGCCCTTCTCCTCCAGCACCGCGACGATGCGGGCGGCCAGCTCCTCGATGTCCTGGTCGGTGGTGTCGAACCGGAGGTCCGGGTCGGCGGGCTTTTCGTAGGGTGCGTCCACCCCGGTGAGGCCCTTGAGCTCACCGCGTCGGGCGCGCTCGTACAACCCCTTGGGATCGCGGCGTTCGCACTCCGCGACCGGGGTGGACACGTGCACTTCGATGAACTCCAGGTCGGCCGCCCGGTGCAGCGCGCGGGCGATCTCGCGGTCGGAGCGCAACGGGGACACCATCGACGCGATCGAGACCACGCCGGCATCGGCGAACAGGCGCGCGAGATGTCCGACGCGCCGGATGTTCTCGGCCCGATCGCCCGGTGAGAAGCCGAGATCGTCGGAGATGCCGTGCCGGATGTTGTCGCCGTCGATGAGGTAGGCGACTCGTCCGCGGCCGACGATCTCACGTTCCAGTGCCACGGCGACTGTGGATTTGCCCGAGGCGGGCAGGCCGGTGAGCCACACCGTCGCACCACGCTGGCCGGTCTTCTGCCACCGTTCCGAACGGCCGAGAGAGCTCGGATGCCACTTGATGTCGTTGCGGGTTGCCTTGCCGGGCACCACTTCCCGCGGCTCGGTGATGGTGCCGGCGCCGACGGTGTCGTTGGTGGACTCGTCGATCAGGATGAACGCGCCGGTATCCCGGTTGTCCGCATAGCGATCGGCCACCACCACCGAGGAGGTGCGCAGCGTGATGGTCCCGATGTCGTTGAGGCCCAGGCTGCTTGGTCCGACCTGCTCGATCAGGGTCTCGGGGTCGAGCCGACGTTCCAACGATTGCACGGTGGCGCGCACGGTGGTCACGCCGTGCTTGAGGGCGACCCGGTCGCCGGCGTGCAACGGGTTGTCCGACAGCCAGCAGATGGTGGCGTCGAGCTCGCGCGCGAGCACCGGGGTGTGCGCGGAATCGGCGGCGCTGACGATGACGTCGCCGCGGCCGACGTCGATGTCGTCGGCGAGTTCCACCGAGATAGACAGCGGCGCAACGGCGAACTCACGGTCGTCGTCGAGGGTGTCGAGACCGGTGACGATGCTCGAGGTGCCCGATGGCAGCACGGTGACGGCATCCCCGACGTGCAGCCGCCCGGCGGCGAGTCGTCCGTAGTAACGTCGCCGATGGCCCGCCGTCGGCCGTGACACCCACTGGATCGGCAGTCGCAGTTCGTTGGTGGTGGGCGACGGTGCGACGAGTTCCACATTCTCGAGATACTCGAGCAGCGTGGGACCGCTGTACCAGGGGGTGTTCGCCGAACGGTGGACCACATTGTCGCCGTGCTTGGCAGCAACCGGAATGGCCGGGATGCCGTCGATACCGATCTGTGTGGCAAGTTCTTCGAGGTCCGCCTCGATCTCGGCGTACCGCTCCGCCGAGTAGTCGACGAGGTCGATCTTGTTGATCGCGGCGATCACCCGCGGCACCCCGACGACGGTGGCGATCCGCGCGTGCCGCCGGGTCTGCACCTGTAATCCGTTGCGCGCGTCCACCAGAAGGACCGCGACGTGTGCGTTGGACGCCCCGGTGAAGGTGTTCCGGGTGTAACGCTCGTGCCCCGGGGTGTCGGCGAGCACGTAGTTGCGGGTATCGGTGGAGAAGAAGCGGTAGGCGACGTCGATCGTGATGCCCTGCTCGCGTTCGGCACGCAGACCGTCGGAGAGCGCGGCGAGGTCCGCGACGCCCTCGTCGTCGGTGACCGCGTCGAGGTGATCGGTGGGCAGGCTGCCGGTGTCGTGCAGCAGCCGGCCGATGAGGGTGGACTTCCCGTCGTCGACGCTGCCGGCGGTGGCCAACCGGAGGATCTGGCGCCGCGGCGACGGTGTTGTGATGCTGCCGAATTCGGGTGAAATGACGGTGGTCATCAGAAATATCCTTCGCGCTTGCGGTCTTCCATGGCGGCCGATGAGGTGCGGTCGTCGGCGCGGGTCTCGCCCCGCTCGGAGACCGTCGCGTCGGAGATCTCGGCGATGATCTCCGGGATGGTGGTGGCGCGGGAACGGACGGCACCGGTGATGGTGAGGTCGCCGACGGTGCGGTAGCGGACCCACTCGGTGCTGACGTCTTCGCCGTCCCGCGGCCGACTGTAGGGCGACACGGCGAGCAGGATGCCGTCGCGGTCGAACACCTCGCGTTCACCGGCGTAATAGATCGACGGCAGTTCGAGGTTCTCGAGTTCGATGTAGCGCCAGATGTCCACCTCGGTCCAGTTGGACAGCGGGAAGACCCGAACCGATTCGCCCCGGCGGATGCGCCCGTTGTAGAGCGACCACGGTTCGGGGCGTTGGGCGCGGGGATCCCACTGGCCGAACTCGTCGCGGAAACTGAACACGCGTTCCTTGGCCCGGGCACGGTCCTCGTCGCGACGGGCGCCACCGAACGCGGCGTCAAAACGTCCGGCCTCCAACGCATCCAACAGTGTGCGGGTCTGCAGGCGGTTACGCGACCCGGACGGATCGGTGGACTCGGCGACGCGACCGGAATCGATGGAGTCCTGTACCGACGCCACGATCAACTTGATGCCGTCGGGATTCTCGGCGTTCGGCGCGACCCGGCGGTCTCGGAACTCGATGACCTCGTCGAAGTTGTGTCCGGTGTCCACGTGCAGGATCGGGAACGGCAGTGGACTCGGCCGAAACGCCTTCTCCGCCAACCGCAACAGCACGATCGAGTCCTTGCCGCCGGAGAACAGGAGCACCGGCCGCTCGAGTTCGGCGACCACCTCGCGGATGATGTGCACCGACTCGGATTCGAGAATCCGCAGTGCGGCAACGTGTTCGATGTCGGGGGTGGGTGCGTCGGTGATGATCGGTTCGGCCGTCATTGGGGGTATCCGTTCCGGGCGGCGTCGGCGCGGTAGCGCTCCGCCCATTCCTTGGATCGTGCGTTGGACTGGGGTTTCAGTGGCGGCGGGGGCGCGAGGTCGGGGTCTTGCCCGATGGCCTCGAGGACACCTGCGGTGGTGGCGGTGGGGTCGGAGACGAGTTTGCCGAACGGCACCTCGAGCGGTGTGATGGCCTCCTTGCGAAACCACCTGCGCCAGCTGCGGTCCTGGTCCAGCAGGATGGCGGCGAGATGCGCGATGCCCTCCGCGCTGTAGACCGCGCCGTCGTCGCTGCCGGCGTGCACCCCGTCCTCGTCGCGCCAGACCCGTGTCTGTACCGCACGCCACATCGAAACGGCTTGTGGCACCACGTCTTCCCGGTAGACGTGGACGTACACCGGGTCGACGCCGTCGAACAGGCGGTGGATGGCGGTGCGTAACCGTCCGGAGCCGACCCGGGTGCGGGCGATCAGCAACGACGTCTGATTCCACATCAACTTGCCGCCCCACACACCGTTGGGAGAGCGGCCGTGGTCGAGGACGTCGGCCATCCACTCGTCGCTGTCCCGGGTGTCGACGATGCCGCGGTCGATGGGTGCGAGCAGACCGAGGATGTCGGGATCGGTGACGCCGATGAACCACTCACGCGGCTGCGGCGCGAGCGACGACGTCGTGAAGTACTGGAAGAACTCCTGCGGCTTGCCGGCGACGCCGGTGGCGGCCAACGACTCGACGAGCAGCGTGCTGCCGCTGCGCTGGCTGGCGCACACGAGGTAGTTCGAAGCGTCGGGCATGCGGGCCAGTGTAATGACCGAAAAACATGCTGCAACCTGGGGATTTACGCTCAGATGGCGCAAAACCTTGACGGTCTCGGACGGGTGTGTATCGGGATCTGGCTCAGGCCGGATGGTCGTCGTGCACGGTGCTGATCTCGCCGTGCAACTCGCGCCGCTCCCCGCGTGGACGGCGCGACGGCAGCGCATCCTCGCCGGGCGGGGCAACCTGGGCTTTCGCGAAGAAGTCGGCCATGAATCGCTCGGCGACGGCGGTGCCGTCCCGCTCGTCGGGAATGACATCGTCGGTGCGTGTACGCCATTCGTCGAGGACGGACGCCAAGTGCTCCCGGACGTCGGCGTACGCCGGGTCGTCGGCGAGATTGTTCAACTCATCGGGATCTTTAGTCAGGTCATAGAGTTCGTGGCGCGCGCGGGGGTCCTCGGTGGCATGAGGGTCGACGGACTTCGCGGACAGGCTGTCGGCGATGTCGAGTGGCAGCAGCAATCCCGGTCGCTCCGCGTAGTTCTCGATGTAGCTGAACTCCTTGCTGCGCACCGCGCGGATCGGATCGAAGGCGTCGTGGTAGGTCTTCTCGGTGAAAACCTCTGTGCGAACCGTATTTTCGGTCTCTGATAGCCATTCGTCGGCGTGCGATGCGCCGTCGAGGCCCGCGGGTGCGGGCACCGACAGGAGCTCGAGCAGGGTGGGTGCGAGGTCGACCCCGGAGAAGAGGTCGTCGTAGGTCCGGGGTCCGACGCGACGGCGGGTGGGTGGGCGGACGATGAACGCGATTCCGGTGCCCTCGGCGTACAAGGTGGATTTGGCGCGCGGGAATGCCAGGCCGTGATCGGTGAAGAACACGATCCAGGTGCTCTCGTCGAGGCCGAGTTCGGCGACGGTGTCGAGCAGCCGCCCGACCGCGGCGTCGGCCTGCGTGATGCTGCCGTAGAGCCCGGCGAGGTCCTCGCGGACGTCGTCGGTGTCGGGCAGGAACGACGGCACACTGACTGTCGACGGATCGACGTGTTTGTACTGATCGGCCGGATAGGGGCGGTGCGTCTCGAAAAAGCCGGCGGTCAGCAGGAACGGGCGTTCGTCGGAGGCGGCGACGTGGTCGCGCAGCCAGTCCTGCGAGCGGGCGACCACGTAGTCGCAGAGCGAGTCGGAGACGTCGACCATGTCGAAACCGATGCTCGTGGGATCGGCGCTCTCGTGCTGCATACCGAACAGCACGGTGCGATAGCCCACATCGGAGAGCAGCGCCGGCAACGTGCGCACGTCACTGCGGTATTCGAACCCGTGGTGGGCCAGGCCGACGAGCCCGTTGCGGTGCGGATACCGGCCGGTGAACACCGAACCCCGGGCGGGCGAGCACAACGGCGCCGTCGAATGGGCATCGGTGAAGCGGATGCCTTCGGCCGCAAGCCCGTCGAGGGTGGGGCTCTCGACCCCGTCATGGCCGTAACACGCGAGGTGGCGCCCGAGATCGTGCCAGTGGATGAGGATGACGTTTTCGCGGGACGCGGCACTGTTCGACGAGTCGGTATCCGCCGCGCCAGGGGTTTTCGTCGTCGGCATTGGTCCATGATGCACGACTGGTCAGGCCATGCAAGGTATTCGACCAGCCAAAGTCTTGAACTTGAACTCATCCTCAACTACAGTTCTCGCGGAGTGATGCGGGCCACATGATGTGCGCCCGCTGTCGACACATCGATGTGGAGGACTGATCAATGAGCACCGTCAACACCGTCACCGGACCCGTCGACTCCGCCGACCTCGGCAGCGTGCTGTGCCACGAACACGTCTTCGTGCTCGGCGAGGAGTACCGGGAGAACTACCAGGACGACTGGGACGAAGAGCAGAAGATCGCCGACGCGGTCCGGGATCTGACCGAGCTCAAGCAACTCGGTATCGACACGATCCTCGACCCGACCGTCCTCGGCCTCGGCCGCTACATCCCGCGTATTCAGCGCATCGCCGAGCAGATCGCCCTCAAGATCGTGGTGGCGACCGGGCTGTACACCTACAACGACATTCCGTTCCAGTTCCACTACACCGGTCCGGGACTGCTGTTCGACGTGCCGGAACCCTTGGTCACCTTCTTCACCAAGGACCTCACCGAGGGCATCGCCGACACGGGCGTCAAGGCCGCGTTCCTCAAGTGCGCCATCGAGGAGCAGGGCCTGACGCCCGGCGTGGAACGGGTGATGCGTGCGGTCGGTCAGACCAGCGCGCAGACCGGGGCGCCGATCACCGTGCACACCAATCCCCACACACAGTCCGGGCTTGTCGCACAACGGGTCCTGAAGGAGGAGGGGGCCGATCTGACCAAGGTGGTGATCGGGCACTCGGGTGACTCGACCGATCTCGACTACCTGATGCAGCTGGCCGACGCCGGCTCGATCCTGGGCATGGACCGGTTCGGTCTCGACGTGCTGCTGCCGTTCGAGGACCGCATCAACACCGTTGTCGCGCTGTGTGAGCGGGGATATGCCGATCGGATGGCGTTGGCCCACGACGCGTCCTGCTTCATCGACTGGTTCTCGCCGGAGGCCAAGCAGCAGGCCGTGCCGAAGTGGAACTATCGGCACATCAGCGAAGACGTCCTGCCCGCGCTGCGCGAACGTGGCGTGACCGACAAGGACATCGACATGATGCTCGTCGAGGTCCCGCGTCGCTACTTCGAGTGATTTCTCCCATCCTGTAACGGTTTTCGATCAAGGAGCACCATGGCCAGCACCGTCGCCAAGATCTGGGCCTTCGCCGACGACACTCCCGACCGCATCGCCGTCACCAGTGGCGATCGGCGTCTGACGTATGCAGAACTACGTGAGAAGATCGCGCGGACCGCCGCCTGGTTTGCCGAACTCGGTGTGTCCGAGGGAGATCGGGTGCTGTTCATCGCACCGTCGATACCGGAGTTCGTGATCACCTACTACGGCGTGCAAACGCTCGGAGCCACGGCGATCACGATGAACGTCATGTCGACGTCACCCGAGATCGACTACGTACTGCACGACTCGGGCACATCGATGGTCGTCGCCTGGCAGGAGTGCGCCGAGAATGCCCGGCGTAGCGCGGAGTCCGCAGGTGTCCCGTTTGTCGAGATCGGGCCGTACGAGGCAGCCGATCATCTGCCGGATCCCGTTCCGTCGTATGCGGATCGGTCCGAGGATGCCGTCTCGGTCATTCTGTACACCTCCGGCACCACCGGCCGTCCGAAGGGTGCCGCACTGACCGTCGGCAACATCAACGCCTGCCCCGTCGCATTCCGGACGTTGATGGCGGTGACCCCCGACGACCGCTGGGCCACCGGCCTACCGCTGTTCCACGTGTTCGGTCAGGCGATCGTGATGAACGGGGCACTGTCCCAGGGTTGCAGCCTGTCGCTCATCAACCCGTTTGTGCCACAGGCATTCTTGGACCTCCTGCGCGACGAGAAGATCACCATCGCCTGCGGTGTGCCGACCATGTGGAATGCGATGCTCCAAGTGGCCGAAGGGTATTCGCCCGACGACTTCACCTCGCTGCGGCTGTGCGGCTCGGGCGGCGCCGCACTGCCGGCCGAGGTGATCCGCGCATTCGAGGAGAAGTTCGGCTGCAAGATCCTCGAGGGATATGGACTCACCGAGACCTGTGGCGCGGCAACGTTTCACAATGTCAACGGACACCCGGTGGTCGGGACGGTCGGTCCCGCGTTGCCGGGTACCCAGGTGCAGGTGCGGGATTCCGACGGATCCGTGGTGGACACCGACGTCGTCGGAGAGATCTACATCAAGGGTCCGACGGTGATGCGGGAGTACTGGAATCGGCCCGACGCCACGGCCGCCGAGTTGGTGGACGGCTGGTTCAAGACCGGCGACCTCGGTGCGCTCGACGCCGACGGTAATCTGCGCATCGTCGACCGCGTCAAGGATCTGATCATCCGCGGCGGCTACAACGTCTACCCGCGCGAGGTGGAGGAGGTGCTCTACACGCACCCCGACATCGTCGAAGCCGCCGTGATCGGAGTGCCCGACGATCACTACGGCGAGGAGATCGCTGCGGTGATCGCGCCTCGGCCCGGCGTGGAGATCGATCCGGATGCGTTGCGGGAGTGGACCAAAGAGCGGTTGAGTGCGTACAAGGTGCCACGGATCTATCAGTTCGTCGACACCCTGCCGAAGGGTGCGACGGGCAAGATCCTCAAGCGGGCGATCGATCGGGAAGGGCTGGGGAAGGTCGCGCACTGAGTTGGTCTCCACCCCCGCTGATCGAGTAAGGCACCGAGCGCAGCGAGGCGCCGCATCGAGATCGTCAGCAGGGCAAGCGGTCTCGATGCGGTCGTCGCAAGCTCCTCCCTTACTCGACCAGCGGTGGGAGCGCGGATGGGAGCCCGGTCGGCCGGGTCAGCTGGGGCGCCGGAGTCCGATCGCGTTGACCCAGAGGCGGGTGGCCATGAAGACGAGGTCGTCCATGCTGTCGTCGCCGTCGTCGAGGGCGAAGGCGTGATAGGCCATGCGCGAGACCATGCCCGAGAGGGCGCTGGCAGCGCCGAGGGGGTCGATGTCGGGGTCGGCGACGCCCCGGGACTGGAGGTCGCGGATGAGGCGGGCGTTGCGTTCGACGAAGACGAGGCCGCGGCGTCGTCGGCTCTCCCGGAAGTCGGGACTCAGGCCGGCGACCTGTTCACGCACCAGCATCAGTTGGGCGTTGCGTTTGTACGCCTCGAAGTAGGCGCGGTTCGAGGCCTCGATGACGGCGGTGGGGTCGTCCTCGGATGCGGGTTCGACGTGCGGCAGGCCGGGGTGGAGCATGTCCTCCTGGGCTTCGGCGAGCACGGCGTCGAGGATCTCCTCCTTGCTGTCGAAGTAGGTGTAGAAGGATCCGGTGGCGCAGTTGGCCTCGGCGGTGATGTCCGTCAGGCGTGCGGCGTGGAAGCCGTCGCGCTCGAACACCGTTCGCGCCGCGGTGATCAACGCGGTGCGGGTGCGTTCACCTCGTGCGGTGAGCGGCGCCTTGGTGGTGCCACCGGATTCCTTCGACATCGTTCTATAGTCCCGCCTCGTCGGCGATCGCGACAGCCCGGGCGATGAGCGCGTCCGCGTACTCGGGCGTGGGCACGCCATGCGCGGCCCGATTGGACGGGTTGTCCTGCGCTCGCCGCAGGATGCCCTCGATGATGATCGCGATCTTCCACAGCCCCAGGGCGTGCCAATAGTGCAGGGCCTGCGCGTCGCGCCCGGTCTTCTCGAGGTAGGACGCGGCCATCTCCGCGCGGTCGGGAAACCCGTCCATGATCTCCACAGGGTCGCCGAACAGGGTCGCGTCGGTGCGCTCCGGCCAGTAGGCGAGGGTGCTGCCGATGTCGGCGAGCGGATCCCCGAGTGTCGACAGCTCCCAGTCCAGCGCGGCGATCACCGAGCCGGTCGCCGGGTCGACCATCACGTTGCGGAGGTGAAAATCTCCGTGGACCAGAGTGGTCTCGTGCTGCTCGGGGATGTTGGCGGCGAGACGTCGGGTCAGGGCTTCGAGTCCCGGGTTGTCACGGGTCTTGGAGTGTTCCCACTGAGCGGTCCAGCGCTTGAGCTGCCGTGGGGCATAGGGCTTGTGGCTGGCCAGGTCGTCGAGGCCCACCTCGGTCAGGTCGACGGCGTGAATGTGCGCGAGCGTATCGGTCATCGACATGCCGATCGCGTGGCGGATCGACGGCGAGAGTGGTTCTGCTGCGGCGGGATCCGTCATCACCACACCGTCGACGTACTCCATCGCGACGATCGGCACCGGGCTGATCGCCACATCGGTACAGACACCATAGATCCTGGGTGCCGGCACGTCGGTGTCTGCGAGCGCAGCCATGATTCGGGCCTCCCGGGTGACGTCGTGCGCCGACGCCAGCAGGTGACCGACCGGCGGGCGGCGTAGCACCCACCGTTCGCCCGATTCGTCCTGCACGATGTAGGTCAGATTCGATTGGCCGAATCCGATTCGGGTGTAGGTGATCTGGCCGGCCGGGGTCAGTCCGACGGTGGCCAGCCAGTCGACCAGCGCCGCCATGTCCGTCTCCGGGATGGCGGGCGCCATCGGCTGTGTTTGTGCGTTCACCGGGAGATCAGTGCCTGATCCGAGACGCCCGCAACGGTTTCGGGCGCCGCGGAACCTTTGCGGTAGGGCCGCAGCTCGCGGCGGGCGATGGCCCGCTTGTGCACCTCGTCTGGTCCGTCGGCCAGGCGGAGTGTACGAATGTGTGCGTATGCCATGGCAAGTGGGAAGTCGTCGGTGACGCCGCCGCCGCCGTGCACCTGGATCGCGCGGTCGATGATCTTGAGCGCGATGTTCGGTGCGGCGACCTTGATGGCGGCGATCTCGGTGGCCGCCGCCTTGTTGCCGACGGTGTCCATCATGTAGGCGGCCTTCAGCGTCAGCAGTCGCACCATCTCGATGTCGATGCGCGCCTCGGCAATCCAGTCCTGGATGTTGGCGCGTTCGGAGAGCGGCTGGCCGAAGGTGACCCGGCTCGACGCGCGGGCGCACATGAGTTCCAGCGCCCGCTCGGCTGCGCCGATCGTGCGCATGCAGTGGTGGATGCGGCCCGGCCCCAGCCGCGCCTGCGCGATGGCGAACCCTTCGCCCTCACCCTTGAGGACATCGCTGGCCGGCACCCGTACGTTCTCGAAGAGGACCTCGGCGTGGCCCTCCCGGTCGGTGTATCCGAAGACCGGCAGATTGCGGACGATGGTGACGCCGGGGGCATCGGTGGGCACCACCATCATCGACTGCTGGCGATGCGGCAGCGCGGTGGGATCCGTCTTGCCCATGACGATGAACACCTTGCAGTCGGGTCGCATGGCGTTGGAGGCGAACCACTTTCGTCCGTTGAGGAGGTACTCGTCGTTCTCGTCGTCGCGGACCATCGAGAGTTCGATGTTGGTGGCGTCCGAGCTTGCGACGGCCGGCTCGGTCATCGCGAACGCGGAGGCGATCTCACCGTCGAGCAGGGGGGTGAGGTAACGCTCCTTGTGCTCCTGATTGCCGAAAAGGGTGAGCACCTCCATGTTTCCGGTGTCGGGGGCGTTGCAGTTGAACACCTCCGACGCCCATGTCACGCGGCCCATGATCTCGGCGAGCGGCGCGTATTCCAGGTTGCTCAGCCCCGGTCCCCACTCGGGGTGCGGGTGGAAGAGGTTCCACAGGCCCGCGTCCTTGGCTTTCGCCTTGAGCTCCAGCAGGATTGCCGGGGTGGCGTGCGGGTTGTCGGACTCGCGCATCTGCTGCTCGTAGACCGCCTCGTTGGGGTAGATGTAGGTGTCCATGAACTCGAGCAGCTGTGCGCGGTATTTTTCCGCGCGCTCGGTCGGAGTGAGCAGATCCATCGGTGTCTCCTTCGTTGGGTGGCCGTAGCTGTGGTCAGGTCTGGTCGGCGTTCTCCAGCGCCCGCTGGTAGCGACGCATGCCGCGCAGCCACCGGTCGTAGTCGGAGCCTTTCTGCCGCCACATGTCGAGCACTTCGGCGTGCGGCAGGATAAGGAAACGCTCGTCGTCGATCGCGGCGAGCACGGTCTCGGCGACCTCGGCGGGGGTGAGGACGCGTCCGGCGGTCTCGACGGCCCGCTGCATCAGGCGCGCCGCATCGTCGGCCGCGCCGCCCTCGGGGCGCAGGAGTTTGGTGTCGACACCCATCGGGCACAGACAGCTGACCCGGATGCCGCGATCGCCGTAGGTGGCCGACAGCCATTCGGCGAAGCCGACCGCGGCGTGTTTGGTGGTCGAATAGGTGGCCGAGCCCAGCTGGGTGAGCAGTCCCGCGGCCGACGCCGTGGAGACGAAGTAGCCACCATCCCGCTCGAGCCAATCCGGCACCAGGCGGCGCGCGGCCCGGACGTGGCCCATGACGTTGATGCCGACGACCGTCTCCCACTCCTCGTCGGTGGCGAAAAGACCTGGTGCACCACCGATTCCGGCGTTGGCGAAATAGAGGTCGACCGGCCCGAAGTGCTCTGCGGCAAGGGCGATCACGTCGTCGATGTGCGCCGACGACGCGGCGTCGCCCGACGCCGCCGCGACCGATCCCGGTGCGGCCTCGCCGATCCGCGACGCGACGGCGTCGACGGCATCACGGTTTATGTCGGTGACCACCACACGGGCTCCGGCGGCCACCAGGGCCTCGGCGATTGCGGCGCCGATTCCGCCGCCGCCGCCGGTCACGATCGCGACTTTGCCATCGAGTTGCATGCACCGAACCGTACTTGAAGGTGCCTTCAGGTTCAAGTGTTGATCTTGATTTGTGTCTGCCGGATATCGTCGCGGTGCCAGCGGTGCGCCGCGTCAGATGTCTACGCGGCGACGCTGTGGCACTGCATCTGTATTCGCCCTCGCGGGAGGTCGGGATTCTCGACGGTCGAGCGATGCCGCCGCGCTAGTGTCCCGCGTTGGAAATTCGTCGCATAATTCCGGCGATCCAGGTGGATGCATCGCGAGGCGGCGGAGGATGCAGGTACTGGATGTACCTGCGACGACGCCAACGAAGCGAGGCGCCGCCTGGGCGTTGGAATTGTGCAACGAATTCCGACGCGGGACACTAGGTTCAGCTCGCCGCCGCCCGGCGCTGCAACGCCAACTCCCGCACGCGGGCGATGTCCTCGTCGGTGAACACCCCGTTGACACCCGAGATCGCCGCCAGCTTCATGCCGTGTTTGAGGCCGATCCGATAGATCTCCTTGACCTTTTCCCAGCTGATGTTCCGGCCGACGGTAAAGGTCTCGTAGCGACCCTCGAGTGCGAGTGCGACGGTTTCGGCCAGGCATGCGTACGCCACGTGCGGTGGTAGGCCGATGTCGCCGATGTGCACGTCGTCGCCGGGTAGTTCGATCTCGCCCGACTCGATGACGAGCACGTCGGGACGCTTGGCGACGTCCTCGGGCGACAGGTCCAGCGGCCGGGCGACGTCGGTGATGATGCACCCGGGCTTGACCGCCATGATGTCGAGCACGCGTTTGCCCGCCCCGGAAGTCGCCGTGACGATCAGGTCCATCTCGGACAGTTGCGCGTCCGGCGTCGCCGCGACGTGCACCGTGGCGCGCGGATTGTCGCGCTCGATGTCGCTCTTGAGGGCCAACAGCTTCGCCGATTCCGGGGAGACGAGCCAGAGTTCGTCGGACGCGAGGGCGAGCAGGCGCGCACACACCGAGCCGATCGCCCCGGTCGCGCCGACGACCATCGCCTTCCCCTTCATCCGGCCGTCGTCGTCGCGTTCGGCGAGGTCGAGACGATCGAGCGCGTCATGGGCGGCCCACAGCGCCCCGGAGGCGCTGTAGCTGTTGCCGGTGGTGATCGGCAGTGGCGCCTTCATCGCGACGGTGACGCCGGCATCGCCGACGACCTTGGTGAACGCGCCGAGGCCCATGATCTGCGCGCCGAGCTTCTTGGCCGTCTCGGCGGCGGCGAGCAGTCGCGCATAGGTGAACTCGGGACTGTGCGCCATGAGTTCTTTCGGTGTGCCGCCGACGCTGATCAGCCATCCCTCGGCCTCGGCCCCGGTGGGTGAAACGATCCCGGTGATGTGGCTGTAGACGAACGGGGGCGCGTAGGCGAGCATCTTCTCGAGCGTGTCGGTCACCACGGCGGGTGTGATGCCGGTGACCGTCCGCAGCGGCTCCACCTTCTTGAAGAACTCCTGCGAGAGCGGATGGATGACGAAGGCGAAGCGGCTCTTGCGTTTGGGGCCGTTGGGAAACAGAACACGGGGCTCGATGCCGGCAGAGGTGATCATCTCGAGCAGGTCGTCGTTGGTGAGCACGGTCGATTCGGGAACCGACGCGATCATCAACGCCTCGAGCACCGCGGCGTTGACGGTGACACCGAACGGCTGCGGCGTCGTGTCGATCACCATGTCCACGCCGCGGGAGGCGAGGTCGGCGAGCCGTTCGTCGTCGATCGACGACGTCACCAGGGTCTTGCCGGCGAGATCCTCGAGGCCGAAGCCGGTCAGCTCCTCGTAGGTGGCGACCACGACGTCGGCCTCCCTGGCTGCCGTGCGCGCCATCAGGCGATTGTGGACGAACTGGGGAATGCCGATGTGCGACTTGATCTGATCGGGCAGGATCCGCAACGGCATCATGCCGATGTCGGCGGTCATCGCGAGGGCTGGGATCGCGTCGAGCCGAGCCGGGATGTCGAACCGCAGCAACGGGTCGGCGATGGTCATGTTGTCGGTGTACTCCCGCAGGATCCGGACCGTGCGGTCGTGGTTGACGCCGCCGAGCACCGCCACCCTCGCATTGTCGAAGATCCCGGGCATTTCGGACTGGACGTGGCGAATAGCCCACTCCTGCAGAACATCCCGCAGGCGGTGCCCGTCGGTCACGGGTATGCCGGTCACCGCTGCCTTGACCTTCTTGACCGCGGCGAGTTCACCGTCGTAGAGGCCGGTGGCGCGGGCTTCGCGTATTCCGGTCACCGCGACGACGGTGGCACCCTGTTCCGGCCACAAGCGGGCCAGCGCCTCGGCATCGGCGAGGTTGCCGTCGGTGGCCTGCCGCACGAGGCGGAAGCGATGGTGCAGGAACGTCTCGGTCACGTCGTAGTCGTACTGCGACGACGCCAGGCTGACGTTGACAATGAGTCCAGAAGTGTTGGCTGCCATACTATTTCGTTCCTGTGGGGTGGCGAGTGCGCGTCAGACCATGGCGGCCGAGCCGACGTCCGGGTGCGCGATCATGAAGTCGAGCAACTGGTCGGCGTAGTCGGCGAACCGTGGGCATTCGACGCCGGTCCCCTCCAGCTCGGCGACGGTGTTCTTCGCGGAGTATGTCGTCCGGGTGGAGAAGTAGTCGATGGTCTCCGCGGGCATGCCGAGCGCCCACTCGAGACCCGGGACGTCGCCGAGAGCGGTCCGCACGATGCCCAGGGGGACGGGAAGCCAGACGATTCGTTTGCCGAGGTGGCGCGCGAAGATCTCCGCGACTCCCCGCGCCGTCGGCGGTTCGGGGTCGGTGAGCGCGTACGTACGGCCGAGGCTACCGTCGTGCACCGACAACTCGTCCAGCGCCGCGATCACGAAGTCGCGCGGCACGAGCGAGGTGCGCACCGTGTCGTCGACCGACGGCAGCACCGCGATGGGCAGCCGCTGGCGGCGTAGGAACTCCGCAACGAAGTACGGTCCGTCGTACTTCTGCGTCTCACCGGTCGACGAGTCGCCGACGACGATGCCGGGCCGGTAGATGGTCGCGGGCAATCCGTCGTCGATGGCGGCGCGAACCAGTTTCTCGGCCTCGAACTTGGTGGATTCGTAGTGGTTGTAGAAGTCTTGGCCGACGTCGAGGTCGTCCTCGAGGAACTCGCCGTCGTAGCGGCCGCTGACATAGCACGTGCTGACGTACTGTAGGCGGCGGAATCCGCTGAGCTCCCGGCAGAATGCGATGACGTTCGCGGTGCCCTCGACGTTCACCTTCTGGGCGATCTCGAGTCCCACCGCGAGGTCGTACACGGCGGCGAGGTGAAACACCTCATCGATGTCCCTGGCCGTGTCCGCGTCGAGACCGAGACCCGGCACGGTGATGTCACCGACGACGAGTTCGGTGCGACCGGCGATGTCCGGGTGGTCCTTCTCGATCGCGGCGAGCCGGTCGCGCGCGGTGTCGAGGTGACGATCCTGGACCACGCACACCATCGTCGACCCCGGGCGGCGGGCGAGCACTCGCGGCAGGAGCGCCGACCCGAGGAATCCGGGGAATCCCGTCATCAGCACCGTCGACATCGGTGAGCCACCTCCTCAGTCAGGCGCGGCGCTGCGTGCGGCGCCGCACTCGCCCCACTCTATTGCGACGAATGGGGGGTGCGGGGGGGCCTTGACCGAATATGGGTCCTTCTGCCCACCCGCATTGGGGCGATCGGCGCCCGATGCCACCTCACGTGGTGATCGACCCTACCCACGTGATGAAGTCGGCGGCGTCGGTGTTCGAACCGTGGCCCTGGTCCCAGTACATCGAGTAGTTCACCTGGTCCCCGAGACCCGCTGCCGCGGCGGCGATGTTGGCGGACACGGTCAGCGCGGTGTCGGTGTCCTTGGTGCCCAACCGAATCCACCAGTGCTTGCTGCGGTCCGGGTTGCCCTGGGCGAGGAAGTACATCGGGTTCATCTGGTCGAGCAGGCGCGGGATGTCGGCGTCGAGCGAGGTGTTGCCCGTTGTCGCGCGTTTGGCGCTGAACTCGGTGAAATGACGCGCCTTGGTGGTGCCGTGGCCGAAGAGATTGTTCTCGCCGGCCGACAGGTCGAACGCGTCGAAGGCCGGCAATGTCTTCTTGCGGGCCCCGACATGGGTGAGGTAGCCCTGCCAGGTGAATGTCGCCGTCCCGGAATCCCAGGTGATGAAGGGGTTGGCCTGCAGGTATGCGTTCCGGTCGGCGTCCGACAGCCCCGCGAGGTAGCGCGTGGCCGACGGCTGCAGGTAGTTCTGGACGAGGTAGTCGCTGTAATTGTCCGCGCGAAGGTCACCGAAGTCGTTGACGCCCTTCAGTTTCAGCGTGGGCATGTAGGCGGCGAACTGATCGCGCAGTTGACCCGACAGGGTCTGGTTCGGCGCCGCACCGGTGGCGGCGACCGGATTGTTCCCCCAGTTCCATTCGTAGGCGCCGTCGGCGTGCCCGAGATCGGCTATCGGACACCATGCCCCGGTCGCGAAGATCCCGTCGTCGGCCGCGGCCGCACCCAGAGCTTCGAGTCCGGTCCGGTACAGGTCGCTGTTGCCCGACGCACCGAGCAGCGTGGAGAGGGCCCCGCCCGCGCTGGTGCCGGTCGACACGATCTTCTCGGTGTTGCCCGGGATTCGATCGGCGTTGGCGCGCAGGAACCGGATGGCCGCCTTGAGGTCGACGATGGCGGCGGGTGCGACCCCGTAGTAGTCACCGCTGCCGTTGACGAGGTTTCTTCCACGGCAACCGGGTTCGACGGCGACGTAGCCCGCCGCCACGGCCAGCTGGGCGAGATTGACCATCTTGCCCACGCCGTTGAGCATGGTGTTGCCGCCGGACTGGACCTCGCCACTCGGGCTCGCCGACCCCGGCGGCCCGTCACCCATGCCGGGCATGTCACTCATCCCACCCGGCATCGTGCCGGCCGATGGCGCCCCACTCGAAGCGGGTCCACCCATGCCGCCCATCGACATCGATCCCCCGACGCCCGTCGAATCCTTCACGGATGCAGGAAGATAACCACCCACCGAGTTCGCGAACACGATCGGCGCGTCGGTCGCGTCCACGGACTTCCCGTCGATACTCGTCGGGATGCTGATGGTGAGGCTCTGGTACTCGGAATTGACCGGGTGCGCAACGTAGATCAGTGGCCCGTAGAACCGGTAGGTCACCTTCTTGGCACCCGCGTCGGTGGTGACGGTGGTCGTCTTCTCGGTGTAGGCGTTCGGGTCGAACGACAGCGCCCCGCCGGGCGCCTTTGTCGCCGAGGAGGATCCGGACGAGTCCGAGGATGGGGTGGCGCACCCGGCGGCCAACGCAGCGGTCAGGGTGACTGCGCCGCCCAGGAACATGCGGCGATCGATCTGCTTCACTGTGATGTGCTCCTCGTCGATGAGAATGCGATTGCGGCAAAGGCTTTCACTGAGTGCGAGCTGCGCGACCTCGCGCAACTCGCGGACGACGGCTCTTGAGATGGTTGGCTGTGTTCTCGAGTAGTGCTGTTCCCCTCCAGGATTGGCCTTGGTCAGTGCTTGCGGACGGTCCGTTCGACTGAACCGTACCGCCACGTCGTGATGTCGAGGTGTCCATCGGAGACCTCGACCGCGGCCGCCCCGACGATGTCTGCCCGAAAGAAGTGTTCGAACCGATGGCCCCGCAGATCGAATCCGGTCTCGGAGAACAGATCCCCGGCGAAGCGCTCGTGTAGTTCCGCGTCGTGAACATCCTGGACGGTTCCCCAGATCTTCGCGTCGCCGTCGCCGACCTCGCCGTCGACAGTGGCGGTGTGCAGGGCGAATCGCGGATTCGCGACGAGGTCGTCGAACTTCCTGGTGTGCGGCATGCCGGTGATCCAGAGTTCGCCCTCGAAGAAGCCCGGCTCCACGGGACTGATCCGCGGGAACCCGTCGGGTCGGATCGTGCCGAGCATGCAGAGGCGCCCGGTGGTGCGGTGCCGGCGGCGGAAGATCTCGGCGATGCGGGGCGCCGCGGCCTCGAACTGGGTCCAGGTGGGCATGGTTTCAGAGTAGGGCGGGTGGACCGGTGGCAGGCATGACTCCCCCACCGCGACCACTCCGGCAATCGATGCTCGCGTACCGCTCGGCATGATGCACGTGGCCTGCCGGATTACGTCCGGATACGCCTGGTCAACCGCTGACGGTCACATATGAATCTCACTTCGGGCTGCCCGGATCCGCATGCCATCGAGGCCGAATTCCTTTGCAGCACGAACGAACTCGGCTGCTATGTCAGATTCTTCAGGCCACGGACACGGTGACGATCAGGTTGTTAGGGTGCGGGCACATCATCGCAGGTTTGTGATCTTCAGGAACAGAGACCCGACTATGAGAATCAGAAGTAAACCCGATGTGGATGGTTCTTCGCGACGTGTACGGGTCGGCCGGCCGGCCCTGCTTCAGATCGCGACTGCGGTCATCATGCTCTTGTCGGCGCCCTGCGCCGGCGCATCGCCCGCCCTGGGCTTTGCCCCGTCGACGACGGCATCACCACTCACCGATCCAAGCCAGATCGAGAAGCTGACATCCCTGGCCTATACATGGGGTCTGCCGGCAGAGTTCGTCTATCGATTCGGCCGCTTCAATTACCTCGCGACGGCACCGCGCAATCAACTCGGCGGTTTCGGCACCGCCGCAGCATGGAACAACAACGGGACGAACGCCGGCGATGCGTCGGTGATCTACCTCAACGCGATGTTGGATCTCAGCGGCGAGAATCAGCGCGGCGGCACGAAAGAGTTGGTGCTGACTGTCCCGCCCTCGTGGAAGAACTATTACGTAGTCAACGTTCTCGACAGTTTTGTGAACTCCATCGGCAGCATCGGCACCCGCACCACACCCGGTGTGGCACCTCAGACCTATCTGCTTGCCGGGCCCACCTCGAAGTATGCGCACCAGCGAGTTGCACTCATCAACGGTTATCCGTACCGCGTTCTGACCTCCGACACCAATCTGAATTGGGTCCTGATTCGGATTCGAGCCGACATGCTGGTGCCTCCCTCCAGTTCCGCCTCGGGCTTTCAGATCGAGAACACCGTCGTTCAGCGGTTCGCACTCACCTCGTTGCGCGCATTTGAAGCGAACAACCATCGACCCACTTACTTCCGACCAAACCAATACACACCGACTCCCAGTCAACTTCAGCAAGCTCAGTTCTGGCACAACGCACCGTCCAGCGCGTTGCAGTTCTTCGAACAAATGGGCGTATCGCTCAACCAGAATCCACTTCCGACCGCACGGACGGGGTTGCACGGATCTCCGTTACAACTGTTGCCACCATGGGTGGTGCCGCAATACGGGGCAAAGAATGTCTTCCTCAATCCTTCCTATGGACAACGACGCACTCTTGCCCTGTTCCGGCCGCTGGGTCTGACCGAGCACGGATTCAAGGTTCCCAGCAATTGGGGGCCCAGTCAGCTTCAGACACTTCAGAACGGATATGTGAACGGTCAGGCAGCCGTCAGATCGAGGCTGCTATCGACCAATGTCACCGCAGCAACGAACTACTGGAGCTATCTCAACGACAAGATCGGCACGTATCCCAACACCCCCGACGGCTACCTTCTGCGTGCAGGAATCGTGCTGGCGGGGGGCTCCGCGAATGTGCCACTCGACGCTGTGTACGCACAGATCAACAGCGTCGGTGGCACCGATACCGCACAGCTTGACGGGAACAACACGTACAAGCTCACATTCACGCCACCAAGGGCACGCTCATCGGGGGTGCCGATTGTCGGAACCCTCCCGCCGACGGTGAATGACCTGGCGGGAAATCCGCGAGCGTTCTGGTCGATTCACGCTTATCAGCTGGACACCAGCGAATCCGGGGCACCATTCATCACCCAGGCCAGCGTCTTGAACACCGCCTATTCGCAAGCGAATTCAGATGTCATCGCGGTCGATCCCCGTTCGAACACGATTACCGTCAAGCGAACGGCTTGGAGTCCGCTGACCGCCAGTACACCGATCATTTTCGGGTCAACCGCCGCCAAATACGGCCTGAAACCCAACACGCCGTATTTCGTGGCCAACACCCCCAAGATCAACGTCGACGCCAAGACCCGAACTCAGACCTACACATTCGGCGTATCCGCGATCTGGAGGCAGGAACTGTCGCCGAACAACGTGCCGATTCAAGGCACTACCGGGACTGCCGGCCCGACCCTTCCACTGGTCAATCCCGGGGGGCGGATCGCCCTGAAATGGGGGCCCGTGCAGCCCGTATCACAGCTTGGCTCGCAACAGCTGTCCTCGGGAAGACTGGCCAAGAACCCTGACGGGTCGGTGACCATCTGGATCGGTCCCACACTCCCTCCCGGAGCCCCGGCGACGAACTGGCTTCCGACGCCCTCGTCGGCCTACTACGCGACCGCTTATCCCGGTGTGCAGGTCCCGACCAGCATCCGCCCGATGATCCGTATCTACTACCCGACGCCGGGAAGCAATACCGAAGCCTCGATTCTCCCGCCGCCCGACGGTTCGATGCTCTCGACCTATGTATTTCCGGCACTGCAGAAAGTCGGCCGGCCAAACGCCCAGCGGCCGGGACAATGATGCACAAACAGGATCCGGAACAGCGAAGTCGCGGGGATCGCCTCTCGGCGGACTTGAGACCGAACGGAACGCAAAACAAAAGTCAGGCCGCGTATCTGCAACCTGACTTGTGTACCGCTGTGAGCTGAACCGCTCGTGGTGGGCGAAGGGGGACTTGAACCCCCACGTCCCGAAGGACACTGGCACCTGAAGCCAGCGCGTCTGCCATTCCGCCACTCGCCCGTGGCTGTCTGCAAGAGACTGGAAGACGATAGCAAGGTGGTGGGGCCGGAAGCAAAACCGGGTGGCGACGGGTGGTTTTGCGGGCGGGGGGTTTCGATGCGCTCGGCTCCTCCGTCGCCTCGCTTACTCAACCAGCGGGAGATGCGACGGACTCCTGACCGCGCCGCACGCACACACACCAGCGGAAGAAGCGACGGACTCCTGGCTGCGCCGCACGCACACACACCAACGGGAGAAGCCCTCGGACGAAGCCACGGACCCCTGGCCGCGAACACACACCAGAGGGAGAATCGACAGGTTCCTCGCCCCGCCGAGACACCCGCGGGAGTACCGAGGAACCAGCCGCGGTTCGTCGGGAGCGGCGACGTGTGGGTCAAGTCTCGATTCACCATCGGAAATAGCCCGAAAATCGCAGGTCATCCGGCAAAAACGGAGTATTCTCAGCGCCACGACATCACTGAGGCAGGTGATGCGTACGTTGCTGCAGTTGACTTGGGCCCGAGGGTACGGGCGAAAATCGGTATCATCTACCAAGGCCACACGCACGGCGACACGCCTGAACCGTGTGCAATCAAGCCGCGAAGGGAGGTCGACGGTGGGATTCCTACAACGTATAGAGAGCAAGCTCGAGAGCGCGGTCGACGACGGCTTCGCACGGGTTTTCGGCGGACAGGTCGCACCACAGGAGATCGAGAACTGGCTGCAGCGCAGGGCCGAGGAGGCCCTCGAAGACCTCGGCGACGGCACGATCCTCGCGCCGAACAGCTACACGGTGGTTTTCAGTCCCACCGACTACGAGCAGGTCGCGGCCGAATACGAACTGAATCGTCGCAAGTACTCCAAGCACCTGGAGAACTTCATCGCCGACAACGGGTGGCAGACCTACGGCCGCGTCGTCGTAGAGTTCGAGCAGTCACCGTCGTTGCACACCGGCATGTTTCGCAGTAGCGGTGTGGTGAATCCCGACGCGGCACCGCGTCCGAATCCCGCCGCGCAACCCGAGCCACAAGAATCGCGCGCATCGCGCGCACATCGAGAAGTAGAAGCAGGAGCCCCACAGATGACCAACAACCCCGGATACGACCAGCGTCGAGGCGCGGATCAGGGCGACCGGCAGGGTGCCCGCGACTACCCGCAGGGCGCCCACGAGCAGCGCGACTACGGCCAGCAGGCGTATGACCCGGCTTATGCCCAGCAGGGCTACGGTCAGCAAGGCTACGACCAGGCCTATGGACAGAACGGCTACGCCCAGCCCGGGTACGACCAGGCCTACAGCCAGCAAGGCTACGACCAGGCTTACGGACAACAGGGCTATGGCCAGGGCTATGGGCAGCAGGGCTACGACCCGAACTACCCGCAGGGCTACGACCAGGGTTACGCCAATCAGGGCTACGGCGATCAGGGCTATGGCCAGGGCGGCTACGACTACCAGCAGGGCGGCTACGGCCAGCAGGGCTATGCCTATGCCCAGGGCGGTTACGACCAGGGCTACCAGCAGGGCGCATACGCTCCAACGTCGGTGACGCTGCTGCTCGAGGACGGCTCCAACCGGACCTTCCAGTTGCGTGAGGGCTCCAACGTGATCGGCCGTGGCCAGGACGCCCAGTTCCGCCTGCCGGACACCGGTGTGTCGCGTCGCCACGTGGAGATCCGCTGGGACGGCCACACCGCGATGCTGACCGACCTCAACTCGACGAACGGCACCACGGTCAACGACCTGCAGGTGAGCAGCTGGGAGCTCGCCGACGGCGACCGCATCCGCCTCGGCCACTCCGACATCACCGTCCGCTTCCAGTAGCCGCCACGTGTCCATGCCCGACCCGCAGCGTCGGGCGTTGATACGGAACTGTCACATCTCGGTGGCAGCCGAGTCGGACTCTGCCCATAAGATGCAGACGGGTCCGTTTGTCTCAGTCGGCGCCCGGGGAGGGTCCGAAACGTGATGGTGCTGGAGGTGAAGACGTAGATGCAGGGCTTGGTGCTGCAGCTGACCCGGATCGGGTTCCTGCTGTTGCTCTGGCTGTTCGTGTACGCCGTCATCCGCACACTGCGGGCCGACATCGCCACCGCCGGCGGCAGTCGCCTCGCGCGATACACACGCAGCGAGAAGCGTGACCGGACGGGACGCGCGGCCCGCGGGTCGGCGCGCTATCTGGTGGTCACACACGGCGCGCTGGCGAACACGCGGATCACGCTGGGTACCCAACCCGTGCTGATCGGCCGCGCCGACGACTCGACGCTGGTACTGACCGACGACTACGCCTCCGAACGTCACGCCCGCCTGTCCAGACGCGGCGACGACTGGTACGTCGAAGACCTCGGCTCCACCAACGGCACCTACCTCGACAGGTCCAAGGTGACCACGGCGGTGAAGGTACCCATCAGTACGCCGATCCGGATCGGCAAGACCGTGATCGAGCTGCGCCCGTGACGCTGGTGCTGCGCTACATCGCGCGAAGTGACCGCGGGCTGGTCCGCACGAACAACGAGGACTCCGTCTATGCCGGAGCCCGGCTGCTGGCGCTCGCCGACGGCATGGGCGGGCATGCGGCCGGCGAGGTGGCCAGCCAACTGGTGATCGGCGCGATGCGCTCGCTCGACGACGACGAGCCGGGCGGTGATCTGCTCACCAAGCTCGACCGCGCTGTCCACAACGGCAACTCGGCGATCGCCGCCCAGGTCGAGGCGTCCCCCGAACTCGACGGCATGGGGACCACGCTCACCGCGATCCTGTTCGCGGGCAGCCGAATCGGCTTGTGCCACATCGGCGATTCCCGCGGCTATCTCTACCGCGACGGCCAGCTGACACAAATCACGCGGGACGACACCTTTGTCCAGACGCTCGTCGAAGAGGGCCGGATCACCGCCGAACAGGCCCACACCCACCCGCAGCGCTCCCTGATCATGCGGGCGTTGACCGGCCAGGAGGTCGAGCCCACCCTGACCATGCGGGAGGCGCGCGCCGGCGACCGCTATCTGCTGTGCAGCGACGGCCTGTCCGACGTCGTCAGCGAGGAGACCCTCGCCGACACCCTCGGCTCGATAACCGACTACAAGGCGTGCGCGGACCGGCTCATCGAACTGGCCCTGCGGGGCGGCGGGCCGGACAACGTCACGGTCATCGTCGCCGACGTGGTCGACGACGAGTTCGGCGACTCCCGCCCGATCGTAGGT
This sequence comes from Gordonia sp. NPDC003424, assembly GCF_053588655.1. Lineage (NCBI taxonomy): Bacteria > Bacillati > Actinomycetota > Actinomycetes > Mycobacteriales > Gordoniaceae > Gordonia > Gordonia sp. NPDC003424. Next base: position 398,529 of record NZ_JBSFQJ010000002.1, on the reverse strand, counting down.
GGTGCCGCCGGAGGCGACGACGAGGGCTACACCCCGAATCCGTCGACCGCGGCCGGTCGGGCCGCGGCACTGCGGCCGCCACCCAGCGAACCGCAACGTCCGACGATTCTCACCGACGACGAGCCCGCCCCACCCCACAGCCCGCTGCGCCGGTGGCTGATCCTCGGCGCAGTCCTCGGCGTCGTCGCGGTGCTCGCCGTCGGCTTCTTCCTGACCCGCGCGATGGTGCAGAAGAACTACTTCGTCGGCGAAGAGGGCGGGACCGTCTCGATCTTCCAGGGTTCCCCGGACAAGGTGCTATTCATCGACCTCAGTACCGGCGCGCAGAACGTGTGCGTCACCGGCCTGGACCAGGCCGACCCCGGGGTGTCGTTCGTCGACTACGGGAACACCGACAACACGTGCATGCCGCTGCAGGTCGGCGACCTGGCCGAGCTCGACCGCAACGCGGTCGTCGGAAACTCGATCCGGAACCTGTCGCTGGCCGACGCACAGAACCGCGTGCAGCACCTGAACTTCCTGCCGTTGTGCCCGTCGCCGCGCGTCGCGACACCGCCGGCGGCCCCGGTGCCCGGTGCGCCGCAGTCGATCTCGGTGACTCCCGGTGCGAGCGCACCCTCGGCCCCGTTCCCGAGCGCTTCGTCGGTTCCGGCGTCCGGTTCCCCGAACGGCGCTCCCTCGAGCAGTGCCTCGACCACCCCGACGGTGCCGGCACAGTACGACAGTGACGGCCACAAGGTCTGCCGGGGTCACTGAATGAGCCAATCAGCGGTCCACGCGCCGCCGCGTCAGCCACCGGAGCAGACCGGACGCACCACCGAGATGCTGCTGCTCGTGTTCGCCATCGGTCTGGTGACCGTGGCGCTGCTCATCGTGCAGGCGGCGCAGGGCGAGACCATCACCTGGGACATCGCGAAGTACGTGGCGGCCTACACCGCGCTCTTCGGGGCCGCCCACATGGTGGTTCGTCGGTACGCGCCGCACGCCGATCCGATCCTGCTGCCGGTGGTCGCGGTCCTCAACGGTCTGGGCCTGGTGCTCATCCATCGCCTCGACCTGGGTACCGGCCGCACCGGCGAGACGATCAACGCCACGGACCGCACCGACAACGCCGATCAGCAACTGCTGTGGGCGGTCCTGGGGATCCTGGCGTTCTCCGCGATCCTCATCCTGATCCGCGACCATCGGACGCTGTCGCGATACTCGTACACCCTCGGCCTGGGCGGTTTGATCCTGCTGATCATCCCGGCGATCCTGCCGTCGTCGATGTCCGAGATCAACGGGTCCAAGAACTGGATCATCACCCCGTTCTTCTCCATTCAGCCCAGCGAGTTCGCCAAGATCCTCATCATCATCTTCACCGCGGCGTTCCTGGTGTCCAAGCGAGACCTGTTCACCACCGCCGGGCGACACTTCCTCGGCATGGACTTCCCCCGCGCCCGCGACCTCGGTCCGCTGCTGGCCGCCTGGTTCGTCTCGATCGCCGTGCTCGCGTATTCGGCCGATCTGGGTTCGTCGCTGCTGATCTTCTCCACGGTCCTGACCATGGTCTACGTCGCGACCGAACGGGCCAGCTGGCTGGTCCTCGGTGTTGTGCTCTTCGTGGTCGGCGCCCTGATCGCCTACCAGCTGTTCGCCCACCTGCAGGTCCGGGTGGAGATCTGGCGCGACCCGTTCAGCGACTTCGACGGCGCCGGGTATCAGATCGGCCAGAGCCTGTTCGGCCTGGCCACCGGCGGCCTGTTCGGCACCGGCCTCGGATCCGGCCGGCCGAACATCGTGCCGTTCGCCAACACCGACTTCATCATCGCCACGGTCGGCGAGGAACTCGGCCTGGCCGGGCTGGCCGCCATCCTGATGCTGTACCTGATCTTCGTGATGCGCGGACTGCGCACCGGTATCGCCGTGCGCGACAGCTTCGGCAAGCTGCTGGCCACCGGGCTGGCGTTCACCATCGCGGTGCAGGTGTTCGTCGTCGTCGGCGGTGTGACCAAGCTGATCCCGCTGACTGGTCTGACCACTCCGTTCCTGTCCTACGGCGGGTCGTCGCTGCTGGCCAACTACATCCTGGTGGCACTGCTGATCCGCATCTCCAACGCGGCGCGCGAACCGGATCCGACGCGGCGTCGGCCGGCGCCGAAGAGTGTCGACTCGCTGCCCACGCAGGTGGTGGGCCGGTGAACAAGCCGATCGGGCGGGTGTCGATCGCGGTGATCGTCATGGTCGTCGCGTTGCTCGCCAACGCCACGTATGTGCAGGTGTTCAAGGCCGACGCATTGCGCTCGGACCCGCGGAACAACCGGGTGCTGCTCGACGAGTACGCCCGGCAGCGCGGTGCGATCACCGCCAGCGGCGGTCAGGTCGTCGCGGTGTCGGTGCCGAGCGAGGGCCGGCTCAAGTTCCTGCGTACATATCCGCAGACGGGCGCCGAGGCGTTCGCCCCGGTGACCGGCTACTACTCGTTCCAGTACGGCAGTACCGGTCTGGAGCTGTACGAGAACTCGATCCTCAACGGCAACGACGACCGGTTGTTCGGGCAGCGGTTCATGGACATGTTCTCCGGGCGCGACCCGCGCGGCGGCAACGTCGTCTCGACGGTCAACCCGCGCCTGCAGCGGGTGGCGTTCGACGGTCTGCGCAACGGGTGCAGCGGCGGCTGCCGGGGTGCGGTGGTGGCGCTGCAGCCCAACACCGGGAAGATCCTGGCGCTGGCGTCGAGCCCGAGCTACGACCCGAACCGGTTGGCCAGCCACGACCAGGCGGTGCGCGAACGCAGTTGGGCCGCGTGGAACCAACCGGGCGACATCAACATGCCGATGCTCAACCGCGCGATCAACCAGCTCTACCCGCCGGGTTCGACATTCAAGGTGGTCACGACGGCTTCGGCGCTGCGCGACGGCATCACCCCCGACATCCGGCTGACCGCCGCCCCCACCATCACCCTGCCCGACACCGTCACGACGCTCAGCAACTACGGCGGCGAGACCTGCCCGGGTTCCGTGGGCGGCACGGTGACGCTGACGCAGGCGTTCAAATATTCGTGCAATACGGCGTTCGTGGACCTCACGACCAGCAAGATGAAGGACCCGATCACCGTGTTCAAGGAGACCGCACAGCGGTTCGGGATCGACGAGAAGCAGCCCGACACGCCGCTGCCGGTGACCCGCTCGACCGTCGGTGAGATCCCCGATCTCGCGGCGCTCGGCCAGTCGTCGATCGGGCAGCGCGACGTCCGGGTGACGCCGATGCAGATGGCCATGGTCGCGGCGACCGTCGCCAACGGTGGCGTGCGGATGCAGCCGTATCTGGTGGACAAGCTGCAGGCCGCCGACCTGCGCACACTGCAGACGACCCAGCCGACGACGATCAACGAGCCGATCAGCTCGGATCAGGCGGCGACGCTGACGTCGCTGATGATCGAATCGGAACGGGCGACGCTCGGTGCCGGGGGTCCGGTGTCGATCGCGTCGAAGACGGGTACCGCCGAGCACTCCGACACCTCGGATGTCGAGTCGGAGACCCCCTATTCCTGGTACATCGCGTTCGGGCCGTCGTCGAACGCGCAGATCGCCGTCGCCGTGGTGGTGGAGAACGGCGACCTCGGTGCGGCGTCGACGGGTGGCGCGGTGGCCGCGCCGATCGGGCGTGCGGTGATCAACGCCCTGGTGGGAGGTGGAAGCTGATGACTCTGCAAAGTGGCACCACCATTGCCGACCGCTACCGGTTGATGAGACTCATCGCGACCGGTGGCATGGGTCAGGTGTGGGAGGGTCTCGACACCCGGCTGAACCGGCGGGTGGCGGTCAAGGTCCTCAAGGCCGAGTACTCCGACGACCCGGAGTTCACCGCGCGGTTCCGCACCGAGGCGCAGACGACCGCGAAACTCAACGATCCCGGCATCGCCAACGTCTTCGACTACGGCGAGACACCCGACCGCGGTGGCGGGGCGCCGCTGGCGTATCTGGTGATGGAACTCGTCGACGGTGAACCGCTGAACTCGGTGATCTCGCGGATGGGCCGGCTCTCGCTGACCAACACCCTCGACATGCTCGAGCAGACCGGCCGGGCGCTGCAAGCTGCGCACGTCGCGGGGCTGGTCCACCGGGACGTGAAGCCCGGCAACATCCTGATCACCCCGACCGGTCAGGTGAAGATCACCGACTTCGGCATCGCCAAGGCCGTCGACGCGGCCCCGGTGACACAGACCGGCATGGTGATGGGCACCGCCCAGTACATCTCGCCGGAGCAGGCGACGGGTGAGGAGGCGACCGCCGCGTCGGACGTCTACTCGCTCGGCGTGGTCGGCTACGAGGCCCTCACCGGGCGGCGGCCGTTCCTCGGCGACGGCGCGATCACGGTGGCGATGAAGCATATCCGCGAGACACCGCCGCCGTTGCCGTCGACCGTCCCGGCCAACGTTCGTGAGCTCATCGAGATCGCGATGGCCAAGGACCCGAAGCAGCGCTACACCAACGGCGGTCAGTTCGCCGACGCGGTCGCCGCGGTTCGGGCCGGTCACCGGCCCCCGAGGCCGGGTGCGATCGCCGGGGCGGCCGCCGCGGGCGCCGTCGCCGGTGCCGCGGTGCGTCCGTCGACGCGCGCCATGACCGGCACCACTCCCGGAACGTCGTCGGCCAATCGTCCGTCGACGGCCCGCACCACCAGCCGGCCACCGAGCCGGCCGATGCCGCCCGTCGACGACAACAGCTGGACCACCGGCCAGAAGGTGCTTGCCGGTGTGGCCGGGGCGATGTTGCTCGCGGCGCTGGTCCTGATCGGGTACTGGCTGGTGAGCAACTCCTCGTCGTCACCCAAGGCGCCGACGCCGTCACCGACCACGGTCACCGAAACCACCACGGCCACCCCGCAGACCACCGAGGAACAGCAGCAACCGGTGCAGACCACCGAGGAGACGCCGACCCGGACGACCACGCCGGAACCGACGACGACCACGCCGGAACCGACCACCACCGAGGAGACGACGCAGGAGCAGACCACCGAGACCACCGACACCACCGACCCCGGTGCACCCAGATTCAGCTTCAGCATCCCCGGTCTGCCAGGCAACTGACATGGCGATAATGGGTGGGGTGTCGCGTCGAAAGCCAGTCGGGCAGGTGCATCGCGGTGGACTGGGGTCCTCAATGAGCAGCCGGGAGGCGGTGATCGCAGGGTGATGTCGACTCCGCACCACCTGTCCGATCGCTACGAGCTCGGCGAGACACTCGGTTTCGGCGGCATGTCCGAGGTGCATTTCGCGCGGGATCTTCGTCTGCACCGCGACGTCGCGGTCAAGGTATTGCGAGCCGACCTCGCCCGCGACCCCACCTTCTACCTGCGGTTCCGCCGCGAGGCGCAGAACGCCGCGAAGCTCAATCACCCGACCATCGTGCAGGTGTTCGACACCGGGGAGGCCGAGACCCCGGACGGTCCGCTGCCGTTCATCGTCATGGAATACGTCGACGGCGACACGCTGCGCGACATCCTGCGCGCCAACGGTCCGGTCGCGCCGCGCCAGGCGATGACCTGGATGGCCGACGTCGCGGCCGCCATGGACTTCTCCCACCGCAACGGCATCGTGCACCGCGACATGAAACCCGCCAACGTGATGATCGACCGGGCGGGCGCGGTCAAGGTGATGGACTTCGGCATCGCCCGGGCGATGGGTGATGCGACGTCGACGATGACCCAGACGTCGGCGGTCATGGGCACCGCGCAGTACCTGTCGCCGGAACAGGCGCGCGGCATCAAGGTCGACCCACGCAGCGACATCTACTCGATGGGCTGCGTGCTGTTCGAGCTGCTCACCGGCGAGCCGCCGTTCACCGGCGATTCCCCGGTGGCGGTCGCGCATCAGCACGTCCACGAGGATCCGCCGTGGCCGTCGACGATCCGCCCGGAGATCCCGCGCGAGCTCGACTCGGTGGTGCTCAAGGCGATGAGCAAGAATCCGGCGAACCGATACCAGTCGGCTGCAGAACTGCGCGCCGACATCATCAAGGTGCTCGCGGGCGGTAAACCGTCGGCCCCGATGCTGCTCTCCGACGAAGACCGGACCGAGTTCATGGACACCGGTCCGCGGCGCCTGCTGTCCGACACCGGGCCGCGACGTGCGATCGGGTTGCACCGCCAGGATCCCGACGACGACCAACCGGATGACCAGATCCGACGACGACGACGCACCGCGCTCCTGATCGGTGGGTTGGCGACCGTGGTGATCCTGGTGGCCGGGCTGCTGCTGTGGGCCCCGTGGGGATCCGAGACCGCCCAGCAGCTGCCGGTCCCGGTGGTCGCGGGTAAACCGATGGACGAGGCGCGCGGCGCCCTCGAGAAGGCCGGCTTCCGGGTCAAGCAACTCGAGGAACCGAGTCTGACCGTGCCGAGCGGCTCGGCGACGCGCTCCGCACCCGCCGAGAATGTCCTCGCGACAGAGGGTTCCGAAATCACGCTGTACATCTCGTCGGGACCGCAGCGTCATCAGATGCCCGACCTGCGCGGCAAGACCCCCGACGAGGCGACCGAGGCACTGCGGGTCCTCGGGTTCTCCAACGTGAGGACCGACCGCGTGGACTCAAGTGGGGAACTCAAGGACAAGGTGGTCAGCACCACTCCCCCGACCGGAACCGATGCGCCCGTCAACGGCGCCGTGGTGGTCCACGTCGGCAACGGACCGAAACAGATCACCGTCCCGGATGTGACGGGGCAGACCGAGGACGCGGCACGCACGGTGCTCGAACAGGTCGGTCTGAAGGTGGTCACCGTTTCCGGAGACTCCGAGCTGCCGGCCGGACAGGTCGTCAGCAGCTCGCCCACCGGTGGAACCATCGTCGAACAGGGCAGCACCGTCCAGATCACCGTGTCGCGCGGCAACATGTTCGTGATGCCCAACCTGCGCGGGCAGACCCCGCAGCAGGCACAAGCAACGCTGGAATCGTCGGGGTGGCAGAACACCACGCTGACCCGATCGACACGCAACGTACCGCTGGGCAGCCCGGACAACGGCAAGGTGGTGTCGCAGTCGCCGGCACCGGGCACCCGCGTCCCTCAGGACGGTGCGGTGTCGATCGTGGTCGGACAGCTCAGCCTGTTGCCCGGCTGATCCCGCACCGGGTCAGCCGATCGCGGCGGCCATCTCCGCCTCGAGGGCGGCCACCCGCGATTCGTCGACGCCGAACCCGCAGACCTCCAGCCAGTTGGCCAGCATTCGGTGGCCCCCCTGGGTCAGGACGCTCTCCGGGTGGAACTGGACACCGTGAATCGGCAGCTCGCGGTGCATCATCGCCATCACGATGCCCGACTCTGTGCGACCCGTGACGATCAATTCGTCGGGAATCGTGTCCGGCACGACGGTCAGCGAGTGGTAGCGCGTCGCGGTGAACGGGTCGGGCAGACCCACGAGCACGCCCGCGTCCTCGTGGAAGACCAGCGACGTCTTGCCGTGTAGCAGTTCCGGTGCGCGATCGACGGTGCCGCCGAAGGCCGCGCCGATCGCCTGATGTCCCAGACACACGCCGAGCAGCGGTTTTCCGGTCTGCCGGGCGACGTCGACCATGGGCATCGTCGCGCCGGCGCGCTGCGGCGTACCGGGGCCCGGGGACAGCAACACACCGTCGAACCCCTCGATGGCGGCGGTGAGGTCAGCCAGTTGCGGAGCGTCGTTGCGCCACACGACGGCCTCGACGCCGAGCTGGCCGAGGTACTGGACCAGGTTGTAGACGAAGCTGTCGTAGTTGTCGATGACCAGGATGCGGGCCGAAGACGCTCCCACGTGCGCAGACGCGTGATTCACCCCGTCAGGCTACCGCGCGCGTGCGTTACCGTAGAGGGTAGCCATCAGGTACGTACGCACGTCAAGACAGCCGTCGGAGGCTGTGCAGCACCACAGAGGAAGCCATGCCGAAGTCAAAAGTCCGGAAGAAGACCGACTACACCATCAACCCGGCCAGCCGGACGCCGGTGAAGGTGAAGGCCGGACCGTCGAGCACGATCTACGTCTCCATCATGCTGGGGCTGATGCTGCTCGGTCTGGCATGGCTGATCGTGTTCTACATCGGGGCACAATCCGCATACGGGGACGAGGGCCGCGCACTGCACTGGATGAGCCAGCTGGGTGCGTGGAACTTCCTGATCGGGTTCTCGCTGATGGTCGTCGGCCTGCTGATGACCATGCGATGGCGGTAACGCCCTCTGACCTGCGTAGTCACACGCGTGTGAGTTATCCACACTGTGGAAATGACATGTGTGTAACTCATCCCCATTGTGAGTAACCCCTGTGGATAACTCTCGTGATCTGTCCACACGGGCATGGTCGACCCCGAAGCCCGCGGCGTTCACGCTGCTGATCGGGGGGCTTCTGTTGTTCCTGGCAGCCTTCTTCGCGGCCTCCGATCCGGCCGGCCTGGTGCTGATGGGTGCCGCCGCACTGCTGCTTCTGGCCGTGGGCATGCTTGCCCTGGTGATGCGGCCCCGGCTCGCGGTGACCATCGACGGAGAGTTGGCCGTGCGGACGATCGGTGGTCGGCGTATCTACCAGCGGGACCGCATCGAGCGGATCCGGGTGCTCGAGATGCGCCGCATCGGCCGGCGGTCCGGGCAGCTGCAGATCGACGTGCTGCCCGACGGTGCACCCGTCGCGGCACCCTCGGGACAGTTGCGCGACGACACGCGGCTGATCGTGTTCAGTCGGTGGGATCTCGGCGCGGACGTGACCGAGGTGGCCGACGGGTTGCGCCGGGCCGGATTCGACGTGCAGGATGCGCGGACCTGACGCGGCAGCCTCCCTGAGCACGCCCGGCTCGAGCGCTGTCCTCAGTTGAGGACGCTGTGGGTGCCGGTCGTCAGGCCGACCCCGACACCGATGGCGAGTGCCACCAGCAGCAACACCACGATCGCGATCCAGCCGATCCTGCTCACCGCTGCCGCGGTGCGCTTCTCCGGCGCCAGCAGCCAGTGGGGCAGGAAGATGATGCCGGCGGTGGCGGCGGCCCCGAACAGGAGTCCGCCGACGTGCGCGAGCAGCGAGATGCCCGGGATGGTCACCGACATGACCAGGTTCAGCACGATCACCGAGATGACCGGCACCGGCGACGCCTTCGCCTTCAACACGATGATGAGGACGGCCCCCATCAGGCCGTAGATGGCGCCGGAGGCGCCGGCGTTGATCGCGTTGTCCGACCCGAGCAGCATGACCGCCGCGCTGCCACCGAGCAGCGCGGTGAAGTAGATCGCCAGGTAGCGGGGTATTCCCACCGCGATCTCGAGGTCGCGGCCGAGGATGTACAGCGAGATCATGTTGACGGCGATGTGGGTGACCGAGAAGTGCAGGAAACCGGCGGTCAGCAGACGCCAGTACTCGCCGCCGGCCACCCATGGCTTGTACAGCGCCCAGTCGACGAACAGCGGCGATCGGATCATGTCGGTGCTGCGGGCCTGCAGGGCGCAGATGGCGAAGACGAGGACGTTGACCGCGATCAGACCGTAGGTCGCGTAGGGCCGGGCGGCGACCATCGGTTTGGCGACCATGGGCCGGATGCCGCGGTCGCCGAAGGTCGGCTCGATCGCCGACCGCTGGACACCGTCACGGGCGAGGCAGTCGACGCAGTGCTGTCCGACGGCCGCCGGCCGAAGACATTCCGGACAGGCGGGTCGTCCACAGCGGCTGCACGACTGCCCGGTCGGACGGTCGGGATGCCGAAAACACACCGCCGGCGCGCCGGCGGTGTGTGGTGGATCGGGGTGGTGGGGTCCGGTCAGTTGATCTCGACCTTTTCGATCACCACGGCGTCGAGCGGCCGGTCGGCGCGATCGGTCGAGGTGCCCGCGATCGCGTCCACGACCTGCTGGGACGTCGGATCGGTGACCTCACCGAAGATGGTGTGCCGCCGGTTGAGGTGCGGGGTGGGCCCGACGGTGATGAAGAACTGCGAACCGTTGGTGCCCGGGCCGGCGTTGGCCATGGCGAGCAGGTACGGGCGGTCGAACTGCAGCTCCGGATGGAATTCGTCGGCGAACTGGTAGCCGGGGCCGCCACGGCCGGTGCCGGTCGGGTCGCCACCCTGGATCATGAAGCCCTCGATGACCCGGTGGAACACCGAGCCGTCGTAGAACGGCCCGCTGTTACCACCGGAGGCGTTGGGCTGGCTGTACTCGGCCGAGCCGTCGGCGAGGCCGGTGAAGTTGGCCACCGTCTTGGGTGCGTGGTTTCCGAAGAGATCGACAACGATGTCGCCGCGATTGGTGTGCAGGGTCGCGGTCTGCGTCTTGGTAGTCACGTCATCCATCCAACCACTTCTGCGATCGGGTGGTTGCAGCCCTCGGCGAACACACCCGGCATGACAGAGGACGCGGGGCCTGGCACGCTGGAGTCATGTCGAAGAAGTATGTGTGGTCGGCGATCGCCGCTGCCGTGATCGCCGTGTTGACCGCCGGCACCGTGGTCGTCGCCCTTCGGGCGCGAAAGGATCCGCCGCCGATCTCGCCGACCGTGCCCCGGGTCGAGGATCTCCCGCTCCAGCCCGTGGGTGAGGCGCCGGCGGCGTCGTAGTGCGGTAGGGGCACTGTTCCGGTCCGTGCACCGGTAATTTGTAACCGTGACCTCCGACGACAGTTCGAGTTCCCCCGCCGACGACGACGCCGGTAGCGGAACCGACGACGCCGCGCCGCCGGCACCACAGGTGGCGGCACCCTGGGAACGCCCACCACTCGGACCGGTCACCGCACCAGATCCACTCCCCGGCTCCAGCGTCGGCCGCTACGGCAGTCGCCGCCCGTCGTCGCCACCCGATCAGCCGGGCCCCGAACGCTCCTCGCTCGGCGGTCCTTCCGGCCCGCCGACCACCTCCGATTCCCGGCGGCCGCCCCCCGGGCCGGGCCCGGTACCGCCGGGCGCTCCGCCGCGGCGTGGGCCGATACCACCGCCGAGGGGTTCCGCGCCTCCCGAAGGTTCCGGCGGTGGCATTCCGCCATGGAACACCGCTCCGCCCGGCACCCGGCCGGGAGCGCCGAGACGCAACGGTCCGCCCCCTCCCGGATATCGACCGCCACCGCCTCGCGGACCCGCGCCCGGTCGTTCGGGGCCGGCCGGCACTCCCCCGACGGCCGGCGAGTTGGCGAGAAATGCGCCCCGCGTTACGGATTCCGGTGGGCCACCACCGAGTTCTGCCCCGACGAAGGCCGGACCGGCCGCGAGTCCGACACGCGAAGTCCCGTCTCCGTCGTCGGAGTCCAGCGGTCGTCATTCGACGGTGCCGCGCTCCGGTGACGCCGAGAACCGCGCCCGTCCCGAACCGTTTCTCGACGACGACATCGAGCCGATCATCTCGACCAGCAAGTCCGACACCACGAGCACGGATCAACCACTTGCCTACTCCGCCAGCCGTTCCGACGGCGACGCATCGGACACACCGGTGACCTCACGAACCCGTGGCGACGGTGCGCCTGCCAAACGGAACGCGCCGGCGGCGGCAACCCGTGCGCCGGCGACCAACCGCACCGCCATCTGGGCGTTGGTGCTCTCGCTCCTGGGCATCACCGCACCCATCGGACTGTTCCTCGGCTACCGCGCCCGGTCGACCATTTCCCGCACCAGGGAGCTCGGTGAATCGTATGCGCGCGTGGCTATTTGGATCGGCTGGCTCTATGTCGTGGTGGTCGTGTTCGTGTTGGTGATCTACTTCTGGATTGCCGGGCAGGGTTCGTAAGGGTCAGTTCGCCATCCGCTACGGCACGAGCATGTAGAAGGCGGTGCTACCCGACTGCGGGACCGGCACCGCCGTGTTGCTGTAGACGGCGAAGCCCTGAGTGCCGGCAACGTGTTGAGCCGAACTACATTCGAGCATCGCTCGTGGCGGCGGCGAGCGCTTGTAATGCCGCGTGCGTGTGTGGCGAAAATGCCTCCTGGGCACCGCGATCCAGTGCCGTACCGGCACCGAGCACCGGGTCGTAGTCGAGTCCGATCACGCCGGCAACCTGTCCACTGACCGCATCCGTCACCATCTGAGTCAGCGCTTCGTGGTTGAGAGTCGGTACCTGGCAACAGATCACGACGATCGTCGACCGCAGCAGCCCGACCCGTTCCCACTCGCTGAAGATGATCCGCGCACGATTCAGCAGATCGGGTCTCGGACCGATGACCACAACCGGTGTCACGTGGGCGAGTTCACTCTCCACGAGATCGGGTAGCACGCTCAGCGCCCGCGCTCCGGCATCGACGACGGGAACCGCCCCACGACGCCAGGATTCGACGATGGCCTCGGGGACGGTTGCGCCCTCCGGCGGCAGCCACAGACCCGTGCCCATTGTCGACCGCAGAAGTTCCGGATCGCCGTGACCCTTGAGCCGCAGCTCCATGTCGCCGTCGTTGCTTGCCGCGTCGACCCACCAGGACATCGGACCGAGCGTGGTCGCCGCCCGATACTCGGCGAGCAGGGCCGCCACCACCGACGTCCCGACGCCGCCGGCCGTGCCGCACACGACGACCGCGTGCTCGGGTAGTGCGCGCGGGTCGACGGGCGGTTGGTCATGTGGGTCGTGATTCATCGGAACTCAGTGTATCGATCGGGGTTTCGCGGACAGATGGTGCAACGGCGACGGACCTGCTGGGTGCATGTCTCGACGCCTGGTGTGAGCGTGGTGTCAGCCGGCCGCCGGCGCCCAGGTCACCTGCACGTTCGGCATCTGCCTCTGCAGATTCTTGGTCGCCTGCTTGGTGGCCTCGCGGATGCTCTTCTGCGCCTGGTCTCCCACCGGACCCAGTGCCCGGTATGGCGCCTGTGCGCGGCCGGCGTCCCAGTTGACGGCGAGAGTGCGCTCGCCGATCTGGGTCTCCGCGTGCACGTCACCGCGCGAGTTGACCACGTAGTCGACGGCGGGGAGTCCGGCCTTGGACGCCTGATCGGCAGGCAGGGTGATGCGGAACTGGTTGGGGCCCGTCGGCTCGGACGGATCCGTCTGCGGGTCGGTCTGGTTCAGCAGCCACGGTGCCTGGGGGTTCGTGCCGGGGTCTCCGGCACCCAGGGCGTACGCGGCGCCGCCGCCGAGAGTGCCGCCGACGACGGCGCCGACGGTTCCGGCCACTGCTCCCGCGGCGGCTCCGCCGACAACAGCACCGATACCCGCGCCGATGAGTGCGCCCGGCCCGGCTGCGGCAAGTGCGGCCGGTCCGGCCCCTGCGGCACCCACTCCGCCGGTCGTGACGATCAGCGATATCGCGCCGGAGGCCGCTCCGATGCCGGCACCGGCCACCGCTCCAATTCCTGCACCCACCAGAGCACCGGGGATGATGGCCGGAATACCAAGTGCCGCAGCACCCGCCGTGCCACCCGACATCACGCCGATGATGGTGGACGCCGCCCGTCGACTTGCCTCATCCTTGGGAACACCCACCGAGATCAAACCCTGGGCGATCTTCGCCTCGCCGTACGCCGACCACGCGTTGATCGAGTTGACGTCGTTCTTCGTCAGCCAAGTGGGCTTCTCGCTCACCCAGTTACCGACCCGCAGCATGTTCCGCGGAGGCGCGATCGGCCTCACCGGCGCAACGGGTTTCGGCACCGTCAACGGTTCTTCGGGCACCGGGTTGTATGCGGTCTGATAGTTCGGTGATGCGTCCTGCTGGGTGTACGGCTGGTACGGGGCCTCCTGCGGCGGAGCCGGAATCGTTCCCGGACCGGGGACATACACCGGCGCGGCGGGCTCGACCTGCCGGAGCTCGGGGGTGGGCGCGGTCCCGCCCTGCTGTGGCGCAGACTGATCCGGAGTGGTGCCGCCCTGTTGGGGCGCAGTGTCATTGGGGTTGGTGCCACCCTGCTCGGGAGCAGCAACGGCGGCACCCGCGCCGAGTCCGGTGGCGATGGACGCGACCAGGACCGCGGAGGTCAGGGTGGTCTTCATCGTCGTGGAGCGCCCTGCTCCATTGCGCATGTAGTGCTTCATGATTCGTTCGATTCCCCTCGTGGATGATCTCGCGACGCCCCCTGCGCCGTGAGTGAGTTGTTCTGCGTTGCAGTGCTATTCGTCGGCTTTGATAGAAGCGATGAGATACTTGCCGTCTGTCTGCACGGTCTCGATCGTCTGTCGGTAAACGACTTGTGCTTTGCCGGGCGAGCTTTCGGTGAGCAGGACGCTGAAGGTGTTGTTCCCACGGTCGGTGATCGACAGGCAATGCGTCGTGCCGGCCGGTACCTGATCGATGTACTGCTGCAGAATTTCCTGTTTCGCAACAGCATTCGGGACCGCGACCGCGACGGCCTGCTGCGCAGACCGTTCGACGTAGTACGCGTGGTTGAACGCCTTGATGACACCCGGCCCGGACTGCAGGTCCCCGGCGTCGTTGCCGGTGGTGAGACCGCCACTGGTGTTCGACGGACAGGAACTCCCAGCGTCGGCGGTCGCCGTCGTGGTCTCGGCCGACGTGGTCTGGGGTTGAGCGGCCGGGTCCTCCTCGGCGCCCCCGGCCACACGAACGAGGGCGAGAGTCGATCCGACGAGGACCAGGAGGACGACCGCAGCGACTCCGACGATCGCCGTCCGCTTTCCCGTCCATCCGCCACCGGGTCTGGAGTTGCTCTCGGAGTCGCGCCGAAACTTCTGTTTCGACTTGTCGGCTTCGGTGGCGAGGAAGGACTCCCAGTCCGTCGCAGGCTGGTCGAAGGTGCTCCGGGGTGTCAGGCTCTCGTCGTGGCCGACGGCGGGCGCAATCGCCTCAGGGTGCGCCGATGGCGAATACGCATCGGTAAGCCCGAGCCTGGCCGACGCCAGCTCACGCGCGAGTTCACGCGCGGGGGTCGCGCCGGTGGCCGGCCACGCGGGAATGTCATCGAACCAGCGCTGTGGCCCCCCGCCGGGCCCCGTCATGCCGTCGCCCCGTCGCGCCAGTGCGCGAGAGCGCCTGGACGCACGCACGGCACCACAACGTTGCCTGCGCAGGCAAAGATTCCCCCATGCATCTACCGAACCCCCGATTCGCTAGCAGGACCTTAGCGCAGCCGCTGTGTGCGTTGCACCTCACACGACATGGCTTTGGTCGCCAAGAACGCCTTTAGTCGCACGTCAGAGAGCTGAAGCAACGGATTTACCAACAGCTATCTCTACTTTGTGAGACCAAACTCACACACGCCGGCCTGCGGGCGCCGGCGATCACGGAACAACGGTCCAGAACGTCCCGCCGTAGCCCTGAAGGATGTGGCCCGGAGCGTTGACGGCATACGGGGCGCTACCGAGTCCGAGGAAACCTGAGCCGGTGACGACATCCCGGACTATCCGCTGCTTGGAAGGACCGAACGTCAGTGGGAACCATCGCTCGCGATAGTTCAACCCCGGACCTTCCTGGACCATGCCCACCATCACGCGACATTTGGGATTGCGCTTCCATCCCGGCCCCTCACCGGTGAACCCGGACGACGTATACGTGACCCGGACAACGCCTCGTTTTCCCGGCGGCGTCGACAGCGAGACGATGACATTCCCGCGACAGAAGTCGTGGTCGCCGAACGTGGCCATGCTGTTGCTCCACAGAAATACGCCCGGAAGCGGCGTATCAGCCGCCGCCCCACCCGCTCCGAGCCACGACAACGCACCCACCGTCACCGCCACCAGCACCACACCGATACTCCGCACGACTCCCCCTCGTCAGACGTCCAAGAACCCGGCAACCCTATCTGACAACGGTGATGCACCCAATCTCCGTCATTCGATCGCGGCACGCTGTTTCGGCGACGGACAGACGCAGGTTACGGAATGACCGCGTAGAACGCCGGGCCGCTGCCCACGGGGGTCTTCAGGACCGGACTGTTGATCGCCAGCGGCGCAACGCCGATGATGGCCGGCCCTGATCCGGTGACGATGTCGCGGACATAGCGCTGTCCCGGACGAGGTCCGAAGGACATCGGGTAATAGCGCTCCACGCGCGAAAGACCCGGTCCCTGATTGACGATCGCCATCCGCACTGTGCACTTGGGGTTGCGATGCCACCCAGGCTGGTTTCCCGTGAAACCAAACGATGTGAACGTCACTCGGACGACACCGCGCTTGCCGGTCGGCGTCGACATCCGCACCCTCACCGTCCCCCGGCAGTTGTCGTGGTCACCGACCATCGACGACAAGTCGCTGTATTGGTAGTACCCACGGATCGGCGTATCAGCCGCCGCCCCACCCGCTCCGAGCCACGACAACGCACCCACCGTCACCGCCACCAGCACCGCACCGATACTCCGCACGACTCCCCCTCGTCAGACGTCCAAGAACCCGGCAACCCTATCTGACAACGGTGATGCACCCAATTTTCGTCATTCGATCGCGGCACAGGAAACGGGTCTTGCGACTGTCCGGCACGCGGAGCACGATTGTGAGCGGAGTGGCTGCGGCCACGGGCCGTCGCTTCACGACGGAGACCTGCGACGGGTCGGCCACCACCATTGATCTCACTGCGGAGAAACCGCAAGGAGGCACATCATGTTCATTCAACTCATCGAGGGAAAGGTCTCCGATCCCGACAGGCTCCAACAGTGCATGGACCGTTGGGATCGGGATCTTCGGCCGGGGGCCACCGGGTATCTCGGCACCACCGCGGGGACATGCGACGACGGCACCTTCGTCGCGTTGGCGCGATTCGACTCCGAGGAGTCGGCGCGACGTAACAGCGACCGTCCCGAGCAGGGCGCCTGGTGGTCCGAGGCAGAAGGGTGTTTCGAGGGCGAGGTGACGTTCATGGATTGTCCGGACGTGACCGAATGGATGGGTGGCGGCTCCGACGACGCCGGCTTCGTCCAGATCATGGAGGGCCACTCGCCCGATCTCGGCCGGATGCGGGAGGTGCTCGATCAGTCAGCCGGCCGGGTACACGAACTGCGTCCGGAGATCATCGGCGCGACATTGTGCAGTGGCAGCGGAGACGGATTCGTGGAGGCGGTCTACTTCACATCCGAAGCGGAGGCACGCGAACACGAGACGCTGGAGATGCCCGACGATCTACGGTCACTCTTCGAGGAGGAGATGAACCTGATGGGTGCGGACGTGGTGTACCGCGACCTGCATCGTCCGCTGCTGTACAGCTAGGGTGCGCCGCCCATTCGGCTGATGAATGAGTGGGTGGGGTGGTGGAGCCTAGGAGATTCGAACTCCTGACATCCGCCTTGCAAAGGCGGCGCTCTACCAACTGAGCTAAGGCCCCGTGACGGGGTGAAACACCCCGTCGTGGTGGGCCTAGGAGGACTTGAACCTCCGACCTCTTCGTTATCAGCGAAGCGCTCTAACCGCCTGAGCTATAGGCCCTTGAACCGAGGTGTGAGATTACCCGACCCGACCCCGAATAACCAAAACGGGCGGCCCGGAACTCGTCCGGGCCGCCCGTTCGTGCAGGTCAGCCGGTCAATCCAGATCTGCCAGGGTCACTTCGGCGCCGCCGATGAGATCGGCGCACAGGTTGTAGATATAGGCCCCGATGGTGGCCAGCGCGGTCAGCAGGATCGCGTTGATCGCACCGAGGAGCGCCGCGTAGCCGAAGACCGTCCCGGCACCGATGATGTCGCCCTCGCTGCTCGAGCCGTCCGCGGTGACCAGCGTGCCGAACGAGCTGTTGACCTGATCCCACACGCCCATGCCGTCGAGAATGAGGTAGAGCACGGCGACCGAGATCATCCAGATCAGGAAGCCGACCACCGAGAGCACCGCCGCGATCTTGAACGTCGCCCACGGATCGATGCGGCGGATCTGCACGGATGCCCGCAGACCGCGCGCGATGCCGACCTCCGCCGGAGCCGAGCGGGGCGGAGTGGCCGCGGGCGCGGCCGGTTGCGCGTTGACGTGATGGATCGCGTCGAGATTCGGCAGATCCTCGTCCGGCAGGTTGCTGCGGTCGATGTGCCGGGTCGGCGATTCGACGAACTTCTGGTCGGCGAGGTCCGTCACGGTGGTGCCTCCGTTGCGATGGGGTCCGGCGCTGCGCGGATCGTCGAGTTTGGTGATGGGTGCCTGACCGGTCACGCCCGTCTCACTGGACGTGCTGACGATCCCCCGCGGCGGCGGGCCCGAGCGGCTGGTGCCGTTCGGGCCGTCGGACACCGACGATCCGGTCTCGGTCTGACCCCGCTGCCAGGGCGGGACCAGACCTCCCCTGCCGGAACCGTGCATGCCCGGTCCGGAACCAGGTCCGACGTCGCCGTTGGTCGGCTTCTTGTTCTCGGGCGTGTTCGGTGAGCTCACTGGCAATCCCTCATTCGATGACCTTCTGACGCCCCACCCGGGAGGTGGATCATCTACCGCCCCACCCTAGCGGCTACGGAGAGCCGACCACGGGAGCCGGCGACCGTGCCTCGCTACCTGGCGTCCTCTTCGTCCGGCTCGTCGGCATTGCGTGCAATCGCCAACAGCGTGGTGCCCTCGTCCAGATTCATCAGACGCACGCCCTTGGTCTGGCGGCCGGCCTTGCGGACCTGTTTGGCTCCGGTGCGGATCACCCCACCACCGGAGGTGATCGCGTAGAGCTCGGTGTCGTCGTCGACGATGAGCGCCCCGATCAGTTCTCCGCGACGACGGTCGTGCGCGATCGTCAGGACGCCCTTGCCGCCGCGGCCCTGCACCGGGTAGTCGTCCATTCCGGTGCGCTTGGCGTAACCACCCGATGTCGCCACCAGCAGATACGTGCCCTCGACGACGACGTTCAGACTCAGCAGGGTGTCGTCGGCGTTGAACCGCATGCCCTGCACCCCCGAGGTCTGGCGTCCCATCGGGCGCAGCGCCTCGTCGTCGGCGTGGAACCGGATCGACTGCCCCTGCTGTGAGACGAGCAGCAGATCGTCGTCGGCCGAGCACAGCTGGGCCCCGACGAGTTCGTCCTCGCCACGCAGATTGATGGCGGCGATGCCGCCGGAGCGGTTGGAGTCGAAGTCCTCGAGCTTGGACTTCTTGACCAGTCCGTTGCGGGTGGCGAGGACCAGGTACGGCGCGTCCTGATAGCTCTGGATCTGGATGACCTGCGCGATCCGTTCCTCCGGCTGGAACGCCAGCAGGTTCGCGACGTGCTGGCCGCGGGCGGTGCGGTTGGCCTCGGGCAGTTCGTATGCCTTGGCGCGGTAGACGCGGCCCTTCGTGGTGAAGAACAGGATCCAGTCGTGTGTGGAGCAGACGAAGAAGTGCGCGACGATGTCGTCCTGCTTGAGGCCGGCACCCTGCACGCCCTTGCCGCCGCGCCGCTGACTGCGGTACAGGTCGGTCTTGGTGCGCTTGGCGTAGCCGGTCTCGGTGATGGTGACGACGACGTCCTCGCGGGCGATCAGATCTTCGTCGCTGACGTCGCCGTCGGCCGCGATGATCTTGGTACGACGTTCGTCTCCGTACTTGTCGACGACGACCTTCAGTTCGTCGCGGACGATCGCGCGCTGCCGTTCCGGCTTGTCGAGGATGTCCTTCAGATCGGCGATCTCCCGCTCGATCTCGGCCAATTCGTCGATGATCTTCTGCCGCTCGAGAGCCGACAGTCGACGCAGCTGCATCGCTAGGATGGCGTCGGCCTGGATCTCGTCGATGTCGAGGAGGTCGATCAACCCGGTGCGGGCTTCCTCGGTGTTCGCCGACGCACGGATCAACCTGATCACTTCGTCTAGGGCGTCAAGCGCTTTCACCAGTCCGCGCAGGATGTGCGCGCGCTCCTCGGCCTTGCGCAGCCGATACCGCGTGCGCCGCACGATCACGTCGATCTGATGGGCGACGTAGAAGCGGATCATCTGATCCAGGCGCAGCGTGCGGGGGACACCGTCGACGATCGACAGCATGTTGGCCCCGAAGCTGGTCTGCAACTGGCTGTGCTTGTAGAGGTTGTTCAGCACCACCTTGGCGACGGCGTCACGCCGCAGGGTGATCACGATCCGCATGCCGACACGATCGGAGGACTGATCCTCGATCCGGCTGATGCCCTTGAGCTTTCCCTCGTTGACTTGTTCGGCGATCGACTGGATCAGGTTGTCCGGGTTGACCTGATACGGCAACTCGGTGACCACCAGGGTGGTGGTGCCCTTGTTCTCCTCGATGTCCACGACGCTGCGCATCCGGATGCTGCCGCGGCCGGTCATGTAGGCGTCCCGGATGCCCTGGCTGCCGACGATCAGTGCGGCCGTGGGGAAGTCCGGGCCCTTGATGGCCTCCATGCAGGCGGCCAGGGTCGCCTCCTCGTCGGCCTCCGGGTTCTCCAGCGCCCAGAAGACCGCGTCGGCAACCTCATTGAGGTTGTGCGGCGGGATGTTGGTGGCCATGCCGACCGCGATGCCGCCGGATCCGTTGATCAGCAGGTTCGGGATCCGCGACGGCAGAACCGTGGGTTCGTTGGTCTTGCCGTCGTAATTGGGCGTGAAATCGACTGTCTCCTCGTCGATGTCGCGCAGCATCTCCATCGCCAGCGGGGTCAGGCGGGCTTCGGTATAACGCATCGCGGCGGCGCCGTCGTTGCCGCGGGAACCGAAGTTGCCCTGACCGTCGATCAGCGGATACCGCATCGACCACGGCTGCGCCAGCCGCACCAGGGCGTCGTAGATCGCGGTGTCGCCGTGCGGATGATAGTTACCCATCGTCTCCGCAACGGGTTTCGCGGATTTCACGTAGCTGCGGTCGGGCCGGAACCCGGCGTCGTAGGACGCGTAGAGCAGGCGGCGGTGCACCGGTTTGAGGCCGTCCCGGACCTCGGGCAGTGCACGGCCCACGATCACGCTCATCGCGTAGTCGATGTAGCTGTTCTGCATCTCCTGGCCGAGATCGACCGGTTCGATACGGTCACCCTCGCCGCCGGTGGGCGGCAGTGTGGTGTCAGTCATTCGTGACCTTCTCTGATTGCGGACGGTGGTCTCGGTCTCGATACGCTCCGGACGCCGGCACTCCGGGTGCTACTCGGCCATCGATAGAGCGGATGGGGTCAGACATCAAGGAAGCGAACGTCTTTCGCGTTTCGGGCGATGAAGCTCCGGCGTGCGGCGACGTCCTCACCCATCAGGATGGAGAAGAGTTCGTCGGCGGCGGCCGCGTCGTCGAGCGTGACCTGACGCAGCACGCGAACCTCGGGATCCATGGTCGTTTCCCACAATTCCTTGGCGTTCATCTCACCAAGGCCCTTGTATCGCTGAATACCGTCGTCGGTGTTGATCTTCCAGCCGGCGGCGCGGCCGGCCTCGAGGAGGCCGTCTCGTTCGCGGTCGGAGTACGCGAACTCCGGCTCTCGCTTCTGCCACTTGAGCTTGTAGAGCGGCGGCTGCGCCAAGTACACGTGGCCGTGCTCGATCAACGGACGCATGAAGCGGAACAGCAACGTCAGCAGCAGCGTCGAAATGTGTTGTCCGTCAACGTCGGCGTCGGCCATCAGGACGATCTTGTGATAGCGCAGCTTGGCGATGTCGAACTCGTCGTGGATGCCGGTGCCGAAGGCGGTGATGATCGACTGGACCTCGGCGTTCTTGAGGACTCGGTCGATGCGGGCCTTCTCGACGTTGATGATCTTGCCGCGCAACGGCAGGATCGCCTGATACATCGAGTCGCGCCCCGATTTCGCGCTGCCGCCGGCCGAATCGCCCTCGACGATGTAGACCTCGCACTTCGACGGGTCGTTGCTGCGGCAGTCGGCAAGCTTGCCGGGGAGACCGCCGATGTCGGTTGCGGTCTTGCGGCGCACCAACTCTCGTGCCTTGCGTGCGGCCATCCGCGCCTGCGACGAGTCGACCGCCTTCTTCACGATGATCTTGGCCTCGGCCGGGTTCGACTCGAACCAGTGCGCGAGATGCTCGTTGCAGGTCTTCTGGACGAAGCTCTTGACCTCGGTGTTACCCAGCTTGGTCTTGGTCTGTCCCTCGAACTGCGGGTCGGAGACCTTCACCGAGATGACCGCGGCCAGGCCCTCGCGGATGTCGTCGCCGGTGAGCTTCCCGTCCTTCTCCTTGAGGAGCTTCTTGTCGAGCGCGTACTTGTTCACCGTACTGGTCAGCGCCGCACGAAAACCTTCCTCGTGCGTGCCGCCCTCGTGGGTGTTGATGGTGTTGGCGAAGGTGTGCACCGACTCCGAATAGCCGGCGTTCCACTGCATGGCGATCTCGACCTCGTGGCCGGTGCCCTTGGCGTTGAATCCGACGACCGACTGGTGGATCGGGTTCTTGGTCCGGTTGAGGTGCTTGATGTAGTCGACGAGGCCGTCGGGGTAGTGATAGGTGCGGGTGCGGACCTTGGCGGCCCGCTGCTTGCGTTCCTCCTCGGACTTGATCATCTCGGCCTTGTCGCCGTCGGTGTCCATCTCGGCCTCGGCGACCGCCGCCTCGTCGGAGGGACGATTGTCGGTCAGGGTGATGGTCAGACCCTTGTTGAGGAACGCCATCTCCTGCAGCCGGCGGGCGACGGTCTCCGCGGAGAACGTGGTGGTCTCGAAGATCTTCGGGTCCGGCCAGAACCGGACGGTGGTCCCCGTCTTGCGCGTCGCGTCGCCCTTGTCCAGCGGTCCGGGCTTGGCGTAGTCGTAGGTCTGCTCCCAACCGAAGCCGCCGTAGTTGATCTCGAGTTCGACCTTGGTGGACAGGGCGTTGACCACCGAGATGCCCACACCGTGCAGACCACCCGAGACCGCGTACGCGTCGGAATCGAACTTGCCGCCGGCATGCAGCTGCGTCATGACCACCTCGACGGTGGGGACGCCGGTGGCGTGCATGCTGGTGGGGATGCCGCGGCCGTCGTCGACGACCTGAACACCGCCGTCGGCGAGGAGCGTGACGTCCACCTTGCTGGCAAACCCCGCCATCGCCTCGTCGACGGAGTTGTCGACGACCTCCCAGATCAGGTGATGCAGCCCACGTTCACCGGTCGAGCCGATGTACATGCCCGGTCGTTTGCGGACCGCTTCGAGACCTTCGAGGATGCTGATCGAATCGGCGCCGTACTCCCCCGGCTTCTTCTTGGGACTCTTCTTTGCGGAGGTGTCCGGCCCGGTGCTGTCGTTCGTCTCGGCCACGAGGTGGGTCCGCTCCTGTTCTGTGTCGGTGACTCCCGAACGGAGGCGACCGGTTCACGCACACGGAGACACGCCCGTGGGTGATCACGGACGAGATCGGTATGCGGGTCCGGCTCGTGAGCCGGGCCTGGTCCACCCCTGTCGGGACAACTTCAACCATTGTACTGCCTCACCCGAATAGAAACGGGTATCTGGGACCCCCAACGTGGGCACAGATCGATTTTTTCCGGTTGATGCCGGACCGATTGTGGATCGGCGACAATCACGCCGTCCTGGGGACAACAGACTCGCTTTCCGGTGCGGAATCTGCTAGGCGTCGCCGACATTCACTCACCCGTAGGTGTCGCGTGGTCCACGACCGGGGACGCTGCGCGGTCCCTTCCGCCACGACGGTGCCTTGGGTCCGGTGATCCGCAGGGTGGTGACCATGCCGTCGCCGACCGCCGTCGCGATCTTCGCCAGGATCGTCGACTGCATGTAGCGCAGTTGGGTCGCCCATGCGGTGGACTCGGCCTGGATGTGTAAGACGTTGTCCTGCAACGATGTTGGTTGCGCATGCGCGGCGATGTCGGTGCCGACGATCTGCTCCCACATGCCGAAGAGCGTGCCCTGACCGATGTGTGGCTGCCATCCGCGGTCCTGCGCGAGGCGGCCCGCGATCCGTCCGAAGACCTGCGGATCCCGCGAGTCTGGTCCCGATCCCGACCAACGCCGACGGCTCGCTCCCGCCCGGCGGGGACCCGCGATCGGTGAGGAGCGGCCCTGACCGACGGACTTTCCGGCGGCGCGGGCGGCCGCTCGTGCCTCCTCCAGGGCCCGACGGGCCAGTTCGTACCCGGTGAGCGGCGGCTCTCCGGGGTTGGCCTGCGGCAGCGAATCCTCGGTCATGACGCCTCCCCTGTCCCGAATGCCCTGTCGGTCGCGATGTCCGTGTCGGTCACGACATCCTCGTCGGCCACGACATCCTCGTCCGCGGCATCGTCCCCGTCCGCGGCACCCACCACGGTCGAGTATCGCCGGCCGTTGTCGTCCACCACGTCGATGCCGATGCGACGGCCGCCGATGCGGGCGGGGATGTCGTCCGGTACCGCTGCGGTGATCAGCAACTGCTCGGCCGACGCGGTGAAGTCTGCCAGTTGGGTACGACGCTGCGCGTCGAGCTCGGCGAACACGTCGTCGAGCATGATGACCGGTTCGATCCCCTCGGCCCGGATGAGTTCCACCGATCCGAGACGCAGCGCCAGGGCCAGCGACCACGATTCGCCGTGGCTGGCAAAACCTTTGGCCACGTCGGTCCCGAGGATGATGTCGATGTCGTCGCGGTGTGGCCCGACCAGGCTGACCCCGCGGTCGATCTCCTTGCTGCGCAGCTCGGCGAGACGCGCCAGCAGGATGTCGCGGATGTCGTCGGCGGCGGCCGGAGTGCCCGGCGACGGAAGAACCTCGGGACCGGCGGCCGCGCGGTAGGCGAGGGTGGCCGGACGCGAGTGCGGCGCGATCGCCGCGTATGCGGCGGCGACCTGCGGCGTCAGTTCGGTGAGGACGTCTATCCGTGCGGCGGTGACCTGCCCGCCCAACTCGGCGAGCTGTGCGTCCCACACGTCGAGGGTGCTGATCACCGAGTCGGCGTCGGCTCCGCCGCGGCGCAGGGCGGCGCCCGCGGTCTTGAGGAGCGCGGACCGCTGACGCAGGACCCGGTCGTAGTCGGACCGGGCGGCGGCCCAGCGTGGTCCTTTCTGGGCAACGAGTTCGTCGATGAATCGGCGACGATCGGCGGGATCCCCGCGGACCAGCAGCAGATCCTCCGGGGCGAACATGACCGCACGCAGAATCCCGAGGATGTCGCGTGCCCGGCGAGCCGGGCTGGTGTTGATGGTCGCCTTGTTGGCGCCCTCGGCATTGATCCGGAGTTGGACGGTCAGCTCACGGCCATTGTTCTCGACGGTCGCGGCGACGGTGGCGGTGGTGGCTCCCGCGTGCACCAGCGGGGCGTCGGTGCTGACCCGGTGCGAACGCAGATGCGCGAGGTAGAACACCGCCTCGAGGATGTTGGTCTTTCCGAATCCGTTGCGCCCCACAAAGATCGTCGGCTCGGGACGCAACGTCAGATCGATCTCGCGCCACGACCGGAAATCCCGCAGCGACAGTTCGCGGACGAACACGCCAATGCCTCCGTCGCGGAACGATCAGCCGGGCAGGCGCACGGGCATCAGCAGGTACGTGAACGCACTCTGGGGCGCGACGAAGGCACCCGACTCGTCGGCCACCGGCTCCTCGCCGCTCGACGGTCGCAGCACGGCGGGGCGGCTCGGGGTGGTGAATCCGAAGTCGACCGACGCTGCGCCGATGGCCGAGAGCCCGTCTTGCAGATATCCGGGATTGAACGCGATGGTCAGCGGCTCGCCCTGGAACTCGACGGGCAGCTCTTCCTCGGCCTTGCCGGCCTCGTCGCCGCCGGCGGTCAGCAGCACCGACCCGTCGCGGAACTCCATGCGCACCTGCGCACCACGCTCGGCGACGAGGGCGACACGTTTGATCGCCTCGATCAGCGGGGCGCTCTCGATGGTGGCGACCGCGGTGTGAGTGGCCGGCAACAGTTGACGGAACTTCGGGAACTCGGCATCGAGCAGGCGGGTGGTGGTGCGTTTCGTCTGGCCGAGGATGCCGAGAATGCCCTCACCCCCGATGGCCGATCCGTTTCCGAGCGCCAGCTCGACCGCACTCTCACCACCCGCGGTCTTCGCGCTCTCCGAGAGGGTCTTGGCCGGGACCAGCACCGCGCCGGCGGCGTCCCCGGAGGCGGGATCCCATTCGAGTTCGCGGACGGCGAGACGGAACCGGTCGGTGGCGGCGAGCACGACCCGGTTGCCGTCGATCTCGACGCGCACCCCGGTCAACATCGGCAGCGTGTCGTCCCGGCCGGCGGCGACGGCGACCTGGGAGATCGCCTCGGCGAACCGATCGGCCGGCAGGGTGCCGGTGACCACCGGGGGTTTCGGGAGTTCCGGGTAATCCTCGACCGGCATGGTGGGCAACGAGAACTTGGCGCTGCCGCAGGTGATGGAGACGCGGGCACCGTCGAGCGTCACATCGACCGGCTTGTTGGGCAGCGCGCGGGTGATGTCGGCGAGCAGCCGACCGGAGACCAGGACCTTGCCCGGGTCGGCGACCTCGGCCGCGATCGTCTCCTGCGCGGACACCTCGTAGTCGAAGCCGGACACCTCGAGACCGTTGTCGTCGGCGGTCAGGACCACACACCCGAGCACCGGGACGGGCGGGCGCGCCGGCAGGCTACGAGCCACCCATGCCACGGAATCTGCGAACTCGTCACGCGCGACACGGAACTTCATGCTGGGTGGTTGCCCTTCTCGTCCTTGTGGGTGATGGGAGATTCCCGGTGGGGCTTCCCACCATAGAACGAGGGTGCCAGACGGGGAACTGTTGGGGCGAACTACAAGCACCGACGCTCTCGGCGTGTCGGATCGGCCCCGCCGACTGTGCACAAGACCTTCTTTTGAAAAGGATCCTGAAGAGAGAAATTCATAACCGTAATAGGGCTTGTGGATCTGTGGATGGGGGTCGGGGACCGCAGGTCAGGCCGGATGGATCCGTGTGGACGCCCGGTGGAGTTTGTCGGGGCGAGATCGATAGCTGTTGTGGAGTTGGTGTTTGGTTCGCCGGGTGTCCACGCAACGTGCACAAGTTACTCACCGTTATCCCGAGGGTTATCCACATCGGTGGAGAACTGCTCCGGGTGTCAAGAAATGGGCGATCGGTGATCGCCAGGTTCCAGAAACCCTGGGGTGTGAGTTGAGACTTGGCCGACGGCGGGCGGGCTGAGGGCCATAGGGCCGTGACCCGGCGACGTCAGTTGGCGCGCTGTTTGATCCGCGCGGTCAATTCCTGGACGTGGTCGTAGACCTTGCGTCGCTCGGCCATCTCCTTGCGGATCTTGCGCTCGGCGTACATGACCGTGGTGTGGTCCCGATCGAACGTCTCACCGATCTTGGGCAGCGAGAGATCGGTCAGTTCCCGGCACAGATACATCGAGATCTGGCGGGCCTGCGCAATCGAGCGGGTCTTGCCGGGACCGCGGAGTTCCTCGACCGAGATGTCGAAGTATTCGGCGGTGATGGCCAGGATGCTCGCGGCACTGACCTCCAGGGTGCCGGAGTTGGGCAACAACGCCTGCAGCACCACCTCGGCGAGCGACTTGTCGAGCTCGGCATTGTTGAGCGAGGCGAACGCCGTGACGCGGATCAACGCGCCCTCGAGTTCACGAATGTTGCGTTCGATCTTGGAGGCGATGAGTTCGAGGACATCGTCGGGTACGGCGATGTTGTCCATCTGCGCCTTCTTGCGCAGGATGGCGATCCGGGTTTCCAGGTCCGGGGGCTGCACATCGGTGATCAGCCCCCACTCGAATCGTGTCCGGAGTCGATCTTCCAGTGTCGCAAGCTGCTTCGGCGGTCGGTCCGAAGAGACGACGATCTGCTTGGATGCGTTGTGCAGCGTGTTGAAGGTATGGAAGAACTCCTCCTGGATACCTTCCTTGCCGATCAGGAACTGGATGTCGTCGACGAGCAGGACATCGACGTCGCGGTAGCGCCGCTTGAAGGCGACGCGGCGGTCGTCGCGCAGCGAGTTGATGAAGTCGTTGGTGAACTCCTCGGTGGAGACGTACTTGACGCGCATCCCCGGGAACAGCCGCTGCGCGTAGTGCCCGGCCGCATGCAGGAGATGCGTTTTGCCGAGACCGGACTCACCCCAGATGAACAGCGGATTGTAGGCACGCGCGGGAGCCTCGGCGACGGCGACCGCCGACGCGTGGGCGAACCGGTTGGAGGCGCCGATGACGAAGGTGTCGAACGTGTACTTCGGGCTGAGGTTGGCGCTCGAGGCCGCCTGCCCGGCGGTCGGCCGTTCGGCGAAGTAGGTCGACCAGTCGGCGGTCTCCGGAGGGCCGCCGCGCCCGTCGAATCCGGTCGGTGGGGTGGCCGGCGTCGGGGTGATCGGGGCGTTCACGGTCGAGTTCACGAGCGGGATCACCGAGGGTTCGGGGATGGCGGTGCCCAGCGACGGCTCGGGAGCGGATTCCTCGGGTGGGGGCGTGGCGATCCGCACACCGAGATCTACCGGCTGTCCGAGGTGGCGGCTGAGCGCCGAACGAATGGTGTCGCGCAGATTGCGTTCGATCTGTTCCTGCACCAAGGGTGTCGGCACGGTGAGCAGCGCGAACCCCTCGGCCAGGGTCAGCGGCTGGACCAGGGAAAGCCAGGCCTTCTGCTGTCGGGTCAGCGGTTCGTGCTCGGTGGCCGCGGCGTCGTTGTTGAGTTCGGCGACGACCCGTTGCCACACCTCGCCGAACGAATCGCGATCAGACGTCACGGTTCCGTGCCCTCCTCCTCCTGGCGGTATCGCCGACCCAGGATCCCCAGTCCGGGCCCACGACCGGCGCCCGGGCATGAGCCCGGTGAAAAGAATCCCACGGGGTCGGCCTCGCCACGAGTTGTCCACATAAGTTGTCCACAGCTGTGTACAGATTAGGGGGTGACGTGATCACCCGGTTGCCCCGGAGTGGTTGGCGGAACCGTCTCTCGTCGACGAGCCGAGCTCACGACTGTGGGAGAAGCTAACAGAGTGCGCCCGGAACGAACAGTGGAATCGTCGGATTTGGGAGGTAGCGTCATCGGGGCCCCGGCGCACGCGGGCACGCCACGTGGTGGAACTCACACGAGCCGGTGATGGACAGGCGCTCGTTTGATTCTCTCGGTCGTACTCAGTAGTCTCGACTGGTCATCCAGGTTTCGGATTTGCGCGGTGGTTTCGGTGTGTCAGCCGGGAGCACCACGACCGACACGAGTTCGGCACCGGACCGGGATAAGCAGACCACCAGAAAATCGTGGTTCGCGCGTGCAGTCGGCGCGGAGCACGCGAGAGCTCGAAGGAGTCACCAATGGCCAAGGGAAAGCGGACTTTCCAGCCCAACAACCGCCGTCGTGCACGCGTTCACGGTTTCCGGTTGCGCATGCGCACCCGCGCCGGCCGTGCCATCGTCAACGGTCGTCGCAGCAAGGGCCGCGCAAAGCTCACGGCCTGAGCCGACAGCATCGTCACCGGCGGTGGGGGCTTCTGGACCCACTGCCGGTCGCTGGTTTCGATGGTGGCTGCAGCACATCGGATCTCTCGTGGATCCGACTTCAATCGCACTCTGAAGTCCGGCGTGCGGGTGTCGACACGTGATCTCGTGATCCACGCACTGCCGAATCCCGATCTCGTGACGGTTGGTGGACCGTGGCTCGGGTTGATCGTGAGCAAGTCGGTCGGCAACGCCGTCACCCGGCATCGCGTCGCGCGTCGACTCCGGGCCGCATTCGTGTCGTGTATCGGCGAGTTCCCCAGCACGCAGACTTTGATGGTCATCCGTGCGCGCCCGTCCGCGGCGCTGACGTCGTCGGCCGATCTTGCCGATCAGCTGTCCGGTGCCGTGCGGCATCGTCGTGTTCGAGAGCTGTTCTCCGGTGTCCCGGGCGGCGACCGGAGCGTCCGATGAGCGGTACCCGATCGGTGGCCGGATGGCTTCACCTTCTCCCCCGGCGCATCGTCATCTTCCTGATCGAGCTCTACCGCACGTGGGTGTCCCCCATGCGGTTGCCCAGCTGCCGATTCGAACCGACGTGCTCCGCCTACGCCGTCGAGGCCATCAGTCGACACGGGCTCATCTACGGCAGCGACCTCGCCATCATCCGGTTGCTCAAATGCGGCCCATGGCACAAACCTGGTTACGACCCGGTCCCCGAACGTGGGCTCCGGGAGCTTTTGCATTTCCGTGCGGTACCGACAGAGGTTAGGGGTAACTGACCCGTGCTCAACTTCATCTACTACCCGGTTTCCGGGATCATGTGGGTCTGGCATTGGTTGTTCGACTTCATCACGCCGAACACGCCGGGCGGCAACGGTATCGCCTGGGCGCTGTCGGTGGTGTTCCTGGTCTTCACGCTTCGCGCGTTGCTCTACAAGCCGTTCGTGAAGCAGATCCGCACCACGAAGAAGATGCAAGAGATCAACCCGCAGATGCAGGCGATCCGCAAGAAGTACGCCAAGGATCGCGTGAAGATGACCGAGGAGATGCAGAAGCTCCAGAAGGAGCACAACTTCAACCCGCTCCTGGGCTGTCTGCCGATGCTCCTGCAGGTTCCGGTGTTCATCGGCCTGTTCCATGTGCTGCGGTCGTTCAACCGGACCGCGACCGGAGTCGGCCAGCTCGGCATGTCTCCCGAGCAGACACGCGAGGTCCCGAACTACTTCTTCAGCGTCGAGCAGGTGCAGAACTTCCTCGACGCCCGTTTCTTCGGTGTGCCGCTGTCGTCCTACATCACCCAGCCGGTGGAACAGTGGAAGGCGTTCATCCCGTCGGGCAACCTGGCGGACATCGATTTCACCCGGATGAACATCATCGTGGTCGTCATCCCGATCATGATCATCGCGTCGATCGCGACGCACATGAACTCGCGCGCATCGGTGGCGCGCCAGCCGGCGGAGGCGCTGGAGAACCCGCAGACCCGGATGATGAACATGCTCTCGCTGTACATCTTCCCGCTGGGCATCCTGGTGACCGGTCCGTTCTTCCCGGTGGCCATCCTGCTGTACTGGGTCAGCAACAACGTCTGGACCTACGGGCAGCAGCACCTCGTCTTCGGTCGCATCGAACGCGAGGAAGAAGACGCCAAGCAGGCGAAGCTGGACAAGCAGAAGGCGAATGCGCCGAAGCCCGGCGCGCGTCCCGACCCCGAACGCAAGCTGGCGGCAACAGCCTCCGACTCGGATGCGGACGACGACGCGATCGCCGACACAGGTGCCGCGGCGGTATCGACAGCGTCCTCTCCCCTGCAGACCGTGCAGAACTGGTTCCGCCCCAACCGCGGTGCGGCGAAGGGCGTCGAGTCGAGCGGCGCGGACGCGCCGTCGACCGGCGACGACGAATCCACGGCGTCGGGCTCCGGTGCGTCGCCAGCGTCGGGCCCCGCCGCGACCGGGACGACAGAGAGTGGCTCCGGGGGCAACAAGCCCGCACCCGGGCAGAAGCCCGCCGGCGCCCGAACGGCCGCGAACAAGCAGCGGTCCGGAACCGGAAACCGACGCAAGAAGGGTGGTCGTCCTGGCGGTCGCCAGTGACACCCCCGCATCGAGACGTAGATCTTCAGAGGACAGTGAGGTGGAGTACCAGATGACAGCAGATACCACGGCCGACGACCGCGAACTCGACACGGAGACCGCCGAGACAGCTGAGGCGACCGAGGTGGCCGAGGTGACCGCAGAGGTGGCGACCGGGGAAGCGGCGGCTCCCGCCGATGTCGACGAGGTCGAGGACAGCGCGGATGACGAGTCCGACGACGAGTCCGACGATGGCGACGAGGTGGACGAAGAAGAGCGTCTGGTCGAAGAGGGCGAGATCGCCGGCGACTACCTCGAACAGCTTCTGGACGTGCTCGACTTCGACGGGGACATCGACCTCGACGTCGACGGCGACCGCGCGATCGTGAGCATCGATGGCGGTGACGATCTGGCGAAGCTGGTCGGTCGCAAGGGTGAGGTGCTCGACGCGTTGCAGGAACTGACCCGTCTGGCGGTGCAGCAGGCGACCGGCGACCGGAGTCGGCTGATGCTGGACATCGCTCGGTGGCGTGCCGATCGGCGCGACCGCCTCGCCCGTCTGGGGACCGAAGTGGCCCAGCGTGTGCGGGATTCGGGTGTGCGTGAAGCACTCGATCCGATGACGCCGTTCGAGCGCAAGATCGTGCACGACGCGGTGGCCGCCGTCGACGGCGTCGTCAGCGAGAGCGAGGGTGCCGAGCCCAAGCGCCGCGTCGTGGTTCTGCGCAGCAGCTGACACGCTCGTCCTAGAGCCCCGATAGAGTCCCGGCTGAGGCCGGGACTTTGTCGTTTCCGGGACAATGAATGACATGGGTGTAGTTCCGTGTCTGGCGGGCGGCGGAGAGTGTTTCACGTGAAACAGCGGCGCCCGCGTCAACTCGGGGATGGAGGATGTTTCACGTGAAACAGTCGAACGACGGCGAGGTCACTCCCCCGCCGGCCGAGGCCACTGCGATCTTCGGTGAACGGATCGGGGTGGCCCAGGGGTACCACGACGTGCTGGCGTCGGACGGGGTGCTACTCGGGCTGATCGGACCGCGCGAGGTTCCCCGACTCTGGGATCGGCACATACTCAACTGCGCGGTGATCGGAGAGGTCATCGAGAAGGGAGAGACGGTCATCGATATCGGTAGCGGAGCCGGACTGCCCGGTATACCGCTGGCGATCGCCCGGTCCGATCTTGTGGTCACTCTGATCGAGCCACTCCTGCGGCGCAGCGAATTCCTCGCCCGAGTGGTCGCCGATCTCGGCCTCGACGTGACCGTCGTACGTGGCCGGGCCGAGGAGAAGGCGGTGCGCGAGCAGGTTGATGTTGCGGATGTCGTGACCTCGCGTGCGGTGGCTCCGCTGGAACGCCTTGCCAAGTGGTCCGCACCGCTGGTTCGTCCGGGCGGCCGCATGATCGCGATCAAGGGGTCGACCGCGCAGGACGAGATCGACCGCGACACGGATGTAGTCGGGCGGAGCGGCATCTCCGGACTACGCGTCGCCCAATGCGGGTCGTCGATTCTCGAGGTCCCCACCACGGTTGTCGTCGGGACCAAGACGGCCGTCGATGGTGGGTCTGGACCGAGGAGAACTCGACCGGCGAAACGCCGAAGGAAAGGGTGAGTGGGATTGGTGTCACGTCGTGTGAGGGCGCACAATAGACGTCGTGCCGGTGATCGGGTGGGCCTCTTGCAAGCCGGTTCATCCGACGTCCATGTGGACGCACAGATCACCCAAGAACAAGATCCAGTCGGGCGAAGGAGTCCAAGCGTGGTCGATCAGGACCCGAGTGTTTCACGTGAAACAACCATCAGCGGTACCTCCCGCGCGACGAGTCCAGACTTCCACGACACCCCGATCGCTGCTGCTGCGGCTCGGGCCAGCCAGGTTCTGACACCCGGTGGTGCGGGTCGACTCCCCCGTCCGACGACAACACGCATCTTCACCGTCGCCAATCAGAAGGGTGGGGTCGGCAAGACGACCTCGGCCGTGAACCTGGCCGCCGGCCTCGCGTTGCACGGCCTCGGGGTACTCGTCATCGATCTCGATCCCCAGGGCAACGCCAGCACCGCGCTGGGCATCGATCACCGGGCACCGGGCATCGCGTCGGTCTACGAGTTGCTGCTCGGCGAGGTGACGCTCAAGGAGGCGGTCCAGAAGTCGCCCAGCAGTGACACCCTCTATTGCGTCCCCGCCACGCTCGATCTCGCCGGTGCCGAAATCGAGCTGGTGTCGCTCGTCGCCCGGGAGAACCGGCTGCGCAATGCGCTCGATGCGGGCACCCTCGACGAGCTCGGCATCGACTACGTGTTCATCGACTGCCCACCCTCGCTCGGGTTGTTGACGGTGAACGCGATGGTCGCGGCCAAGGAGGTGCTGATCCCGATCCAATGCGAGTACTACGCGCTCGAGGGTGTGGGTCAGTTGCTGCGCAACATCGAGTTGGTGCAGGCGCACCTCAATCCGGATCTACACGTGTCGACGATCGTGCTGACGATGTACGACGGCCGGACCAAGCTCGCCGACCAGGTCGCCGACGAGGTCCGACGACACTTCGCGGCGAAGGTGCTGACGACGATCATCCCCCGCAGCGTGAAGGTGTCCGAGGCACCCGGATACGGGATGACGATCATCGAGTACGACCCGGGCTCCCGCGGCGCCATGAGCTACCTCGACGCCGCCCGCGAGTTGGCGCTGCGCTCGGCCGCGCCCTGACCGCGGTGTCGGACGAGACGGATAGGATCCATAAGGTGTGCTCGACAGCGAGAGGACGTCAGTGAGTCAGCGAGATTCCGCGCAGCGTCGGGGAGGTCTGGGCCGCGGCCTGGCGGCCCTCATCCCCACCGGCCCACCCGACGGTGACAGCCCCAGCGGCCCACGACTCGGGGCCGCAGCCGCCGATGTCGTGATCGGGCGCGGGAACGGAAACACCGCAACCCTTCCCCCGGCCACCGCGATCACGGCGGTCGATGCATCGAACGGTTCGGCGACGGACACTCCGACCGTCGACGAGATGGGTGCCGTCTACCGCGAGATCCCGCCGGCCCAGATCCAACCGAACCCCCATCAGCCGCGCTCGGTCTTCGACGAGGACGCGATGGCCGAACTGGTGCACTCCATCACGGAGTTCGGACTGATGCAGCCGATCGTGGTCCGTCGGCTCGGCACCCCCACCGACGGTGGTGTCGGCTACCAGATCGTCATGGGCGAGCGGCGTTGGCGTGCGAGCCAAGA
This sequence comes from Gordonia sp. NPDC003424, assembly GCF_053588655.1. Lineage (NCBI taxonomy): Bacteria > Bacillati > Actinomycetota > Actinomycetes > Mycobacteriales > Gordoniaceae > Gordonia > Gordonia sp. NPDC003424. Next base: position 364,187 of record NZ_JBSFQJ010000002.1, on the reverse strand, counting down.
GGCCGGCCTCGACGCCATCCCGGCGATCGTCCGCGAGACTCCCGACGGCGACATGCTGCGCGACGCACTACTCGAGAACATTCACCGCGCACAGCTCAATCCGCTGGAAGAGGCGGCGGCATATCAGCAACTGCTCGAGGAGTTCGAGGTCACCCACGAGGAACTCGCCAACCGACTCGGTCGATCGCGTCCTCTGATCACGAACATGATCCGCCTGCTGAAGCTGCCGATCCCCGTGCAGCGGCGGGTGGCGGCGGGCGTGCTGTCCGCCGGTCATGCGCGCGCGCTGCTGTCGCTCGAGACGGGCAGCGATGCGCAGGAAGCCCTCGCCGCTCGCATCGTTGCCGAGGGCTTGTCGGTGCGGGCGACCGAAGAGGCGGTGACGCTGGCGAACCGAGGGGACGGAGATCTCACGCCGCAGTCCTCCCCCGCCAAACGCAAGCCGATGCTGATGCCCGGGCTGCAGGATGTGGCCGAACGGCTCTCGGACAGTCTGGACACGCGGGTCACCGTCAGCCTCGGCAAGCGCAAGGGCAAGATCGTCGTCGAGTTTGGCTCGGTGGAGGATCTGGAACGAATTGTGGGTGTGATCGACCCCGGGTGAAGGCACCAGGGCATTACGTCACAGTGACAGTTGATCAGCGAGGACCATGGTGAAATTCTTTAAGCGCTTGTCGCCCAACACTTTTGGATCTTCGGCTACCGAACGGGCAGAGCGGTGACAAACAAACTCGCCGTGACTCGTCTCGATCTCGAGTCATTCGAACAGCTGCCGAGCCACGTACGCCGCTGTGTCTTCTGGGAGGTTGATCCGGCGTCGATGTCGCGGGCGGCCGACGCCGCGATCTTCGGCGATCTCGGCGCGTTCGAAAGTGAGTTCGACAAGGAAGCGTGGATCTCCGGACTGCTCCTCGACTGGGGTACGTGCGGCCAGATGGCGATCGACGGCAACACAGGAAAGGTCGTGGGATCCGCGTTCTACGCACCACCCGGGCGCGTTCCACGGTCGCGCCTGTTCCCCACTTCCCCGGTGAGTGCCGATGCGGTGCTGGTGAGTTCGATCCGCACCGAACCCGGGTTCGACGAGGCGGCGCCGATCTTGCTCGACAGCGTCGTCGTCGATCTGGTCCGCCGTGGAGTGCGGGCCGTCGAGGCCTTCGGTATCGTGCGGCTTCCCGGCGAAGGCACCACCGGCGTCGCGGAACTCGGTGCGCTGGAATCCATGTCGAACGAGATGGGATCGTGGGCCGACGAGGCGATCGTGGAGATCACGCGAGGCGTGCGCGACAATCCACAGTCCGACCTGTGCACCGAGTGCATCATCGACGCCGACTTCCTCAAGGATTCCGGGTTCGACGTGGTGGCCTCCCATCCACGGTTCCCCCGCTTCCGGCTGGAACTCGACGAGGGTCTCGGCTGGAAGCACGAGGTCGAACACGCGCTGGAGAAACTGGTCGTGATGGCCGCCATCGATCTGGCCGGCCGGGAACGAGAGGCGGCGACGGTGCCGGTAGGACGTCGCCAGGCACCCACGAGTCGACAACGCGGGCGGGCCTGACGAAGCTCGGGCGCGGATCGCGTGCGCGTCCGAGGTGGTGCGGGAACGGGTTGGTCTATCCCGAAAGACGTTCTGCAGCAAGAAGATCCGCGAACGTGTAGGTTCCGGTCGGCCGGTCGTTCTCGCCGAGCAGATAAAGCCGTTTGACCGCAACAAGAATCGCCTCGGCGATGATGTCGCGGACCTGCGGGTCGCTCAGCAGCGCCCGGTCCCCCGAGTTGGTGATGTAGCCGACATCGAGTAGCGCAACCGGCATTCTGGTGAGCCGCAACATATCCCACGTACGTTCGTGGGTGCGGCAGTCGGTGAGGCTGGTGCGGGCGACGATCTCGCGCTGGATGAAGCCGGCGAGATTCCGGCCGATGGTGGAGAAGGAACCGTGCGAGTTGCCGAAGTAGAACGCGGCAACACCGTTCGCGCGTTCGTTGGGATAGTGACCGCAACGCAACGAGAGCACCAGATCGGCACCGGCCAGGTTGGCCACCCGCGCGCGGTCGTCGTCACTCGGTCGGCCGCGGCCATCGTGTGACAGGAAGGTCTCCATGCCGGCCGCGGCCATCCGGCCCTCGAGCCGGGCACCGAGATCCCAAAGGATCGCCGACTCGAGTTCGGCGTTCTCGTCGGTCGAGAACTCGTGGAGTCCGCCGGAGCCCGGGTCGATCAGGATCCGTTTGCCGGACAGCTGCGGCCCGGAGCGACGGACGTGTTCCTCTTCGCGAATGGCATGCGGTGAACCGCCGGTGACCCGGGTCCCGAGGCGGTCCAGCGATCGCAGCGTCGCCGGACCGCAGATGCCGTCGGCCGACAGACCGTACTCGCTCTGGTAGAGGCAGACCGCATTGTGGGTGGACTCCCCGAACATGCCGTCGACGAGATCGGTGTAGTACCCGAGGTTCTGCAGTCGGCCCTGCAATGTCGCGACGTCGTCACCGACCATGGTGGCCGAGAGCCGGTACAGCAGCACCCGGGTGCCGAGCTGGTAGGACGCCTCCCGCAGGGCGCGGTACGTGGCGGGACCGACGATGCCGTCGACGATGAGCCCCCGCTCCTGCTGGAACGCGCGTACGGCGTGGTCGCAGTCGTCGTCGAACACCGCCTCCGGCGGGGTCCAACCGTTACCGACCCCGACGAGCCCGTCGGGTGACGGATTCGCGGCCAGCAGCCCCCGGGAGACAAGTATGTTCCGGATTTCGGCGACCGCTGAACCGGTATCTCCCAGGCGGAACAACGGCATCAGCAACTCCTCAGACAGGCGGTGCGGTGGCAGCCCTCAGGTCGGGCCACACCGCCGCAAACACCCGCATTCTTTCAGGTCCGGGCGAACACGCCAAACGACGACACCGCCGGGTGTCGGGCCACGGCGAGTCGTCGCAGGTGGAACGGCTGATCAGGCAGGCGACCCGACGACCGACTCGAGCTCGCGCAGCAGGGCGGCCTTGCCCTTGGCGCCGACGATGGTCTTGCTCGGCTTGCCGTGTTCGAACAGGATCATGGTCGGGATCGACATGATCTGGAAGTCGCGGGCGGTGGCCGGGTTCGCGTCGACGTCGACCTTGGCGACCGTCAGCTTGTCACCGTGATCGCGCGCGATCTCCTCGAGCACCGGCGCGACCATCCGGCACGGGCCGCACCAGGTGGCCCAGAAATCGACCAGTACCGGCTTGTCGGAGCCGAGAACCTGGTCGGCGAAGGTGGCGTCGGTAACGGCGACGGTGTTTGCTCCCATCAGGGTGTCCTCCTTGTGGACGTGATTCGTGGGTGGGGTGGTTCGGCGGTGGTGCGGATCACGCACCGGCGGGGGCGTCGACGACCACCAGATCGCCCTCGAGTGGCATGAGGTCGACGACGCCCTGGTCGGCGAGCCAACGCTCGGCATCGATGGAGGCCGCACATCCGCTGCCTGCGGCGGTGATCGCTTGGCGGTAGGTGTGGTCGACCAGATCGCCGGCCGCGAACACACCGGGCAGTGACGTATAGGTGGTCCGGCCCTGCACCAGTACGTAGCCGTCCTCGTCGAGATCGATCTGACCCCGGACGAGTTCGCTGCGCGGATCGTGCCCGACTGCGACGAACATCCCGGTGACGTCGAGCGTGCTGACCTCGCCGGTGATGGTGTCGGTGACCTGCAGTCCGGTGACCGACGTGTCCCCGATGACCCCGGTCACCGCGGCGTTGGTGAGGAAGCGGATTTTGTCGTTGGCACGCGCCCGCTCGAGCATGATCTTCGACGCACGGAACTCCTCACGCCGGTGGATGAGGGTGACGCTGCGTGCGAACTTGGTGAGGAAGGTCGCTTCCTCCATGGCCGAGTCGCCGCCGCCGATCACCGCGATGTCCTGGTCCTTGAAGAAGAACCCGTCGCAGGTGGCGCAGGCAGAGACGCCGCGACCGAGCAGGGTCTGCTCGCCGTCGACGCCGAGGTAGCGGGCTGCGGCACCCATGGCGAGGATCACCGCGCGGGCACGGTGTACCTCTCCCCCGGCCTCGACCTCCTTGATGTCGCCGGTGAGGCGAACCGTGTCGACATCCTCCATCCGGAGATCGGCGCCGAATCGGATGGCCTGTTCGCGCATCTCGTCCATCAGCGCGGGACCCTGGATGCCGTTCTGGAACCCGGGGAAGTTCTCCACCTCGGTGGTGGTCATCAGGGCACCGCCGAACTGCGTGCCCTCGAAAACGATCGGTGACAGCTCCGCGCGCGCCGCATACACGGCCGCGGTGTACCCGGCCGGTCCGGATCCGATGATGATCAGATCGTGAATCTGCTGGCTGTCTGGCTGGGTCATCCGTCCTCCGTGATGCTGTCGAGCGTGTCCGGGTGTCTCAACATCAGGGTAGAGGTAGATGTTCCCTGGTGACCGTGCGGCAGCGTCGGCGGCGCACGGCTAGCCGCCGATCTGCATGCGGTTGATCAGCAAGGGATGATTCGTCGTGCACTCCGGCGCCACGACCAGTGCGTCGATCAATCCGGCGACGCCAGTGGCGAGCAGGATCACCACCGCCTCCCGGCCGTCCAGGGTGACCGGACCCGATCCGAGTACGACGGTATGGGTGGGCACACCGTTGGCCGCGGTGCAGCGGCGCAGCGCCGCCTCGGAGCCGAAGGGCGCGAAGTCCTTGTGGCCCAGGACAGAGAGCAGTGAGGCGCGCTCGGCTGCCGGCACGGTCTTCGTGGCCGTGGGCTGATGTTGGGCCTCGACGGGCGTGACCGGCTGCGGGGATCTCCCGACCCCCACGGTGATCGCGACCACCGCCGCGATCGACGCGGCCACCGCCGCGCCACCGACGGCGAGCCACCGGCCTCGGCGTGCGCGCTGTTGACGTGCGGATTCGAGATGGGTGACGGTTCCGGCACCGCGGTCGAGCACTTCGGCGCGGATGTGGGCGAGGGTTTTCGCGGTGCGATCGGTGACCGCGGGTGGCACCGTGCGGGATGGGACCGGTGCGGACCGGACCTGGGCGACCGCGTGGTCGAGCGCGGCGAGGACGGATCGAGCGTTGTCGTCCTCATCGAGGTGGGCCCGAACATGATCGGCGACATCGGCGGGCAGGACATCGGCGTGTAGGTCCGCGATCAGCTCCACCGAGAACGGCGGCGCAGGGTAGTCGGCAGCGGCGCCCCGGCGATCTGTGCCATTGTCGGGCGGACCCATCGCGCTCCTCTCCCCCACCTCGGTTGTCGGTTGTGTCTGAGCGGCTCACTCGAGTATCGGCGACGACCGGTGTGGCAATCATTTCTGTTGTTCTGGCAATAGGACGCACCGGGTCCCGGTCCGGTTCCCGTGCATTCGGTCAACCGACATCGGGTCCCGGGTGAGTCAGCGCTCACGCAGGTGTCCGAGGATTTCGGCCAGCCGAACCCTCCCCCGCGAACACCGGCTCTTGACGGTACCGACGGGGATGCCGAGACGCTCGGCCGCCTCCGAAACCGAGTAGCCCTCGACGTCGACGGCGATGATCACCGCCCGCTGATCCGGTGGCAGGGCGTCGAGTGCCCGGCCGATCGACACGGACAGATCGACCGCGGCCATGTGATCGCGCTCGTCGGCGAACGACGAAACGTCGTGTTCCGGGAACGGCACCGTGGTTCGGGACCGATTACGCCGGATCCGGTCCAGGCAGGCATTGACCACGATGCGGTGCAGCCAGCTGGTGACCTTGGCGTCGGAGCGGAATCGGTCGGCCATCCGGTGTGCGTTGAGCAATGCATCCTGCAGGGCATCCGCCGCGTCGTCGGGGTTCTCGGTGGTGCGGCACGCGAGTGACCAGAGATACGTGTGATGTCGTGTGATGAGAATCGCAAACGCGTCGGGGTCGCCGTGCACATGCGCACGCAGCAAGTCTTCGTCGCTGCGGACATCGACGCTCCCCCGAGTCATGATCCGACATTAAATGATGCGATCAGCAATTGGCCAACTGACCTGCACCGTTATCCACAGAAAATGGCAAACATCAGGGGTTGGGGATGAGTCGGCAGACCGGTGGGTGGTCAGTCCGTCATGCTGATCTGACTGATCTGGGCCTGATAGGCGCCGGTCGCGGTCTGCGGCAGCGAGGTCAGCCACACCATGACGTACGGTGCCGGCTGCGGATCGTCGATCGTCAGCGTTGTCGACGGCGACGACACGGTGCCCGACGCGATCTCCGTGGTGTCGGCGAACGTCGGGTTCGCCGTCTGTGCAGCGCGGATGGACACGGTGAAACCGGGCGTCGGCGACTTGATGGTGACGGTCTTCACCGACGTGGTGCCACCCAGGTTGAACATCAGGCCGAGGCCGTCCTTGAGGCCGCCGAAATCGGGCGACCCGCGGTACAGGTCGGTGCTCCACGCGGGTGCCGCCCCGGTGATGACGTTGGAGAGGTTCGCCGAACTGTCCGGCGGCTGGCCGGAGAAGTCGAGCAGCGTCACGCCTTGCAGGGCGATCGGACCGGAGGTGGGCGCCGCCGGAGCGCCGGGCGACGCCGGTGCCGACGAAGTGGGGATGATCGCGTCGATGTCCGACGAGTCGCCGTCGCCGCCGAACAGGTTGGTCGCCCAGATCACCAGGGCGAGCACCACGAACAGCGTCAGCAATCCGGCACCGATGAGCAGTGCGATGTTGCGCCGGGCAGGCCCGGTGTTCTGGGGCGTCGTGGCCAACATGGCGACCGGCGGCTCGTCGCCGATCACCGGCAACATGTCCGTCGGCAGGTCGACGACGGTGGCCTGGTCGAGAACGTGCTGCACCGTGGCTGCGGTGCGGATTCCCCCGGTCCCGGCCAGCGCACGCGCGGCGACCGCGGAGATCTCGAACGGGATCTCGGGACGTGCGGTCCGTGGCTCGATGGGCATCCCGTCGTCGCCGGGGTCGGCGATGGCCAGTCCCCCGACGGGTGTGGTGGTGTCGGCGGTGGTGACGAGGTCGGAGCCGGTGGCAGGGTCGAGCGGCCAACGATCGAGCAGGAGCGCGTAGAGCACCGCGCCGAGACCGCGGACGTCGGAGGACTTGTCGTCGCCGGCCAAGGTGCCGGGGAACGCGAGTACCGCGTTGCCGTCGGTGCTGATCCGGATGCGATCGGGATGATCGATGGACAGCGAACCGCCGGACCGGTGGGTGGCTTCGGCGGCGGCGGCCAGGGCACGCACCGCGCGGGCGGCACCGATCGGCGACGGTCCGGAACGGGCGACATCGGCCAGTGAGGACCCGGGCACCCACTCGGACACGACGATGCCGCCGGAGGAACCGCGGACCACGTCGAGCACGCGGGCGACCCCCGAGGAGGCGATCTGACCGAGCCGCAAGGTCCGCGACAACACCGCCTGGGGTCCCTCACCGGACGACTTGGCGGGCTCGTCGCGGCGCGGAGGCGGCGCGGCCTGCTCGGCGTCGACGAAGGTGAGTGCGACCTCGCGGTCAAGGTTCGTGTCGAGGGCGCGCCAGAACTGCAGTCCGCGGGTGCCGCCGTGATGATCGAGCAGGCGGTAGCGGCCGCCGGCGACGGCGGCGCCGGGCACGGGTCGCGGCCCGCGAGGGCGCGGCGGTCGTGGGCGGTCCGGCGTCGATGTGGCCGATGTCACGCCGAAGTTGTCGGATTTGTCTGGGCCGGACGGCTTTTCGGTGACGGGTTGGGCCTCTGGGGTGATGGAGTCCGACTGCAGCCCGCGGCGGATCCCGGTGTCCTGCGGGGTCCGAATCTCACGCGTGGTACCTGTCTCTGTGTCGCTCACGCGTCGGGCTCCTCTCCTGCGATAGCGCATGTCCTGGGGCGAAAGCACCCGCGCTTCACCGCCGCCGGTTGGTCCGGCGGCCCCACCCGTGTGGACCGAATATGACTGCCACGTGGCTGTGCCCCGGTCGAATCGCCGGAGCACCTGTACCTGACCAGAGTACGGGAGCGACTCGTCGGCGTTGATCCGTGGAAACTGAACCGTGATGCTCGGTGTCGATTCCGTTACCGGATTCTCAGCCGGGGCCAAGGCGGGAATGAAGCGACCGAGCATGCGGCGCACCGACATTCCGATCGACACCACGTCGGGCACGCGTGCCGCGGCGAGGCCGGCATAGGTCACGCCGAGCATCACCACAGCCGTCAACATCAAGTAGACGATCGACCCCAGCTTGCCCGCTTCGGTGACCAGCCGATGCATGCCGGACACGTTCGCGATCACCCACACGACGGCACCCACGCCGACCGAGATGCCGATGGTCACGACGGTGGTCCGGGTGACGTCGGTCAGGTGCACATCGCCGAGTCGGCGGCGCAGCAGATAGTGACCGACGATCGCTCCGACGAGATAGCCCAGCCCGTTCGACAGCGCGAGCCAGCGCACGATGAGTTCCGGGTCGGAGAAGAGCACCGGACCGAGGCACGAGGACGCGACCTTGACGACGGTGATGCCGAGCACCATGAACGTCGGTGTCCACGCGTCCTCACGGGCGTAGAACACCCGCAGTTGCACGAGGGTCATGGCGTAGGGGATGAGCGTGAACGCACCCCAGGCCAGGACCGAACCGAGTTGGGCCGCGGTGTGGGCGTCGAAGCGGCCGAAGTTGAACACCGCGACACCGATCGCCGGCCCGAAGAAGGTCATGTAGGCGACGACGGGCACCAGCGCGACCATCGTGAGCCGGGTGGCCAGCGAGAGGTCGTCGACGACGGCGCGATGATCGTCGGCCGCGGCGTTGCGCGACAGCCTCGGCATGATCGCGGTGAGGATGGTGACACCCAGCACGCCGTAGGGGAGTTGCAGCAGCTGCCAGTGCGTCGCGTAGACGCTGATGCCCGCGGCGCTGGCCTGGGCCGCGATGCGGTAGGTGATGATCAGGCCCACCTGCAGGATGGCCACGTACAGCACGATGGCGACGGCCATGGTGCCGAAACGCCGCAGCCGTGCGTCGATGCCCCATTGCAGCCGCAGCCGGACGCCGGCCCGGCGCAGCCACGGCACCAGGATCATGGCCTGCACCACCACGCCGAGCGTGGTGCCGATGCCGAGGACGAGCAGCTGTGGGTCGGTCATCCGCACCGGGTTGAGGGTGATCTCGCCGGGCATCACCGCGTACAGGACCAGCGTCGCGATCTGGACGAAGTTGTTCAGGACCGGCGCCCAGGCGCCCGGCTTGAAGTAGCCCTTGACGTTCAGGATCGCCATGAACAGCGCGGATAACCCGTAGAACAGGATCTCCGGTAGCAGCAGGTAGGCGAGGGCGGTCGTCAGGTCCCGGTTGACGTCGCCGTCGCCGACGTTCAGGTAGGTCAGCAGCGGGGCCGCGATCAGTGCGATCACCGTGGCGGCCCCGAGCGTCACCACCGCGAGCGTGAAGATCCGGTTCATGAAACCGCGGCCGCCGTCGGGATCCTCGGCCTCCGCGCGCACGAGGACGGGGATGACGATCGCGGTGAGCACCGCGCCCAGCACGACCTCGGCGATCATGTTCGGCAGCACGTAGGCCGCCTGGAAGGCGGAGGCGATCGCGGGGCCGAGCATCGCCAGGACCAGCACCGTTCGGATGAACCCGGTGATCCGGCTCGTCAGGGTGGCGATCGCTATCGAGCCGCTGGTCCGCAGCACGCTCGAATCCGAGGCGGATCCCGAGTCACCGGCGGGTCGGGTCGATGATGTGGTCTCGCTCATGGATTGTCTCGATCGGTCGGGTGTGGCGGGTCGGGTGGCACCTCGGGGTGGGTGGGTTGGTGTGCGGCTTCGTGCTGCAGGGTTCGTCGTCGCTGTTGGTAGGTGGTGCGGGCCAGCAGTCGATCGTGCTCGTCGGGATCCGGGCGGTCCTCGTCGGCGGGATCCGGCTGCCCACGGAAGCGATGCCACAGACGCCGGGCGGTCAGGGCCACCAGGGCCACCGCCGCGGCGATGGTGATCCAGAACAGCGGTTTCCCGTAGGCGTTGGCGTTCACCGACAGCCGGATCGGGGTGCCCACCGGCAGCCCGCTGGACGTGGTCAGGGAGATCGTCACCGACATGGCCTCCGACGTGTCGGCGCGGGTCGGCAGTTGGATCTGGCGGGTGCCGCGGGCCGGGATCTCGATGACCCCGACGTCGCCGACCTCGAGTTCCGGGGGTGCGGTGACCGTCATCCGGACCCGGATGGGCAGGGCGAGATCGTTGCGGACCACCAACAGCAGCGGACTGCGCTCGGAGGCGAGCGTGTAGCGGCCGCCCGGGTCGAGGATGGACACCGAATTGAGCATGCGTTGCAGGGTGGATTCCACCGCGGCGACCCGCTCATGGCGTTGGGTGAGGAGATCCGCGCGCAAGTCGGCGGACGCGGTGTCCGGGGTGCGCAGCGCGCGCAGGATGTCCTCCCGCAGCGGTGCCATGTACCGCTCGGGGGTGGCTGCGACGTCGGCCGAACGCATCAGCGACGCCTGCAGCTGCCAGGTCTGTCCCACCCGGGTCCGCATCGTCGTCGCGGTGGCGGGGTCGACGGCCATCCCCGCGGTGGTCAGCGGGTCGACGCCGGGCGGGGCGATGAAGCGGGCGGACGCGGTGGCCCGACCGAGGTCGCGGACGAGGTCGGACAGCGATACGGCGCTCGCCGCGCCGGATTCCAGCAGCACCGTGGCGGTACTGATCAGGGCGTCGGCGTCGTCGGCGGTCGGCGACCAGTACGTGGGAGGCATGATGAATTCGCTGCGGCCGGTGATCGGCTGCGGGGTGGCTGCCTCGCCGCCGCCGACCGGTTCCGGTGCGCCGATCGCCGGATAGGCGAGCGCCCCGACGGCGGCCTGGCGGCGGACGACCGCGGACTGCCCGGCGAACGACACCTGCTGGTCGTCGGGAGTCAGCGCCGGCGTCGTCGGGTGCTCGCCCAGGCCACCGAGCGCGGCCGTGACGGGCTGATCCATCGTCTGGAGGTGCAGGTCACCGACTCGATAGCGGCCCGCGGCGTCCGGTCGCGTCGCCGCGACGGCACTCGACGAGGTCACCGCGTCGCCCACCGACACCGAGTCGAGCACCCCCGCGCCGGTGGTGTCGATCGCGCCGAGGGCGGGGATGGTGATGCCGCGGATACTGCGCACCCCGAGGATGGTGTCGACGATGTCCGACGGGCCGGTGAGTGCGGCGCCGGACAGTCCGACGTCGTCGACCCGGGACAGCGAGGTCAGATCGGCCTGGGCGAACGGCAACGCGACCACGCACATCCGCGCGGCCAGCTGCTGCAACTCGGTGAGCCACTGCAGCGCCGGCGCCTGCCCGGTACCCGGGGTGGTCGGACCCGTCGGGTCGTAGGGGTCGGTGGACACGACGTAGCCGAGCGACATGGCGCGCACCGTCACCAGCAGGTCCGGGTCGATGCCCAGGCACATGCTCTGCTGGAGTTTCGACGGCGGCCGCGCCGGCGTCGATTGGTCGCCTGTGGTGCCGCTCTCGGTGGGCTCACCGGGCGGGGCTTGCCCGGCCGACTGGTCGGCGCTGCCGGTGGCCGCCCCCGAGGTGGCGGCGTCGCCGGTATCCCCATCGGTCTGGCCGGCGACGGACCGTGCCACCTCGAGCAGGGTGTGCAGTCGGCCACCGGGGCTCAGCGATTCGGCGAGTTGCTCGCCGGTGAGCCGGACGGGTTCGGTGCGACCGCCGAGGACCCCCGGCGTCAGCTGGGGGGGTGCGGCCAGCGGCCAGATCATCGTCAGCCGTGCCGGACTCGACAGGTTCGCCGACACCGAGCCGTCGGGGCCGAGATGGGTGTCGTTGTCGTCGTCACCGGTCGGGCTGACGTATTGATCGGCGCGTGCGCGGTCCGGGGGGAGTGAGAGGACCGGCAGCAGGGTGCGGGATTCGGCGAGTTTCGCCGGATTGCCGTAGTCGGGCAGGCCATTGACGTTGATCTGCAGCGGGTAGACACCGACCTGTTGGATGCCGAGTCCGTCGTTGCCGGAGAGCGTGGCCGTCACGCGGATGGGGACCGATGCGCCGGTGCGCAGTTCGTCGGCGACCGGCCGGAACGGGGTGGCCACCGACACCGGCGTCGGGGTCACCGCGAGACTGCTGCGTAACCCGGCGGCATCGGTGACCGGGTCACCGCGTTCGAGTCGGATCGTCAGGTCGTGCAGTGTGCGGTCACCGACGTTGGTGAGCTGCCCGGTCACCGTCACCACCGGGCCCCCGCTGCTGGTCACGAGTGACGGGGTGATCGAGTCGACCGACAACCGCAGGAAGGGTGTCGTCGACGAAGTCGAGTCGACCGGGTCTCCGGCGGCGACCGCGGGTGATGCACCCAGCACGACGAGGAATACGGAGGCGAGGATGAGCGTGAGGCGCCAGAGGAGTGGACTCCGCGAGCCGGAAGGCGCCTCAGGCATCGCCGCCGGACGACCGTCGGGGTCGTCGACGCCGGCGCCGGGACCGCGCCGGGGGCGGCGGCTCGTTCCGGCGCTGATTGCGTGCGGCTGCGGCTCTCTCATAGGCGTTGGGTTCGGTGCGAATGCTCTCGGCCTCGGACTGGGCCAACCTGTTCGGGTCGGCGGCGAGATCGGCGATCACGCCGCGGGCCATCCGGGCCAGTCGCCGCTCGTCAGAGTACGTGAGCCGACGGGGCAGCTCGTGCAACGGCACCCACGCCACCTCGCTGACCTCGTAGTCCGCGTCCGACAGTTCGCCGCCGGTGCTGCGCAGCAGGTAGTGGTGGACGGTCTTGTGGATCCGCCGGCCCTCACTGACGAACCAGTAGTCGATCTTCCCGAGCGGCGCGACGACCGTACCCTCGATGCCGGTCTCCTCGGCGACCTCCCGGATCGCGGTCTGCTCGGCCGTTTCCCCGGTTTCGATATGGCCTTTCGGCAGCGACCACATCATCCGGCCCCGACGATCCATCCGGCCGATCAGCGCCGCGGCCAACTCTTCGACGGGGAGGTCCAGATCGGAGATCACCAGACCGCCGGCCGACGTCTCGCGGACGGTTCGCAGCTTCTCGGGCGGACGTTCGGGGCGGCCGTTGCGTCGACGGGTCTTGTTCTTGCCGCCGCCGGACGGACTGTCGGCCCCGACCGCATGGGTGAGGCCGGTCTTGGTGATCTTCGCGGTCACCGCCACCAGATCCGACGGCTTCGGTGGCGAGACGCGGGTGTGGGTGGGGCGGGGCTCGTCATCGACCGGTGCGGGTTCCGGGGTGGTGGTGCGGCCGGCGACCGGTCCCGGTTTGGGCGGGGGGTCGCAACGTTCGACCGGGGCGGCGGTGTCGGCGGGGACCGCGCGACGTCCGCGTCGGCGACGTCCGCGTCGTCCCCGGTGACCAGGCGCGTTCGCGTCGTCGTCGGTGCCCTCGGTCGGGGCGTGGGAATGCCGTGCGGCGGCCGCGAGATCGGCCGGCGTCACCCGTGCCGATCGACCGCATTCACCCACCGTGACGTCGGAGGAGACGTCAGAAGGGTCGGTGGACGGATCGGCGGACACGCCTCCGATGCTAGCCGTTGGTCACCTGCTGTTTGCCTGGATGGGCCGTGGGCGGTGCGCGGTGTCCGCCCGGACGGGCGCGCGACGCGGTCCGGGCGATAGGCTGTCATGCCGTGACCGACCCCGAGCGCCGCACCCGCCTGTTGGCGGCCGCGGCGGTGACGATGCAGGGTCTGTCGGACATCCTGGTCCCGCTCGGGACGAGCTTCGCCGACGCCGGACATGAGTTGTACCTGGTCGGGGGTTCGGTCCGTGACGCCGTCCTGGGCCGGCTCGGCAACGATCTCGATTTCACCACCGACGCACGGCCCGACGCCGTGGCGGCGCTGCTGTCGGGCTGGGCCGACGCGCAGTGGGACACCGGCATCGAGTTCGGCACGATCAGCGCCCGCAAGGGTGAGCACACCATCGAGATCACCACGTTCCGGTCCGACGCATACGACCGGGTCGGTCGTAACCCCGAAGTGGTGTTCGGCGATTCTCTCGACGACGACCTGGTGCGCCGCGACTTCACCATCAACGCGATGGCCGTGCGGGTCGACGGCAGCGGTCCGGCCGAGTTCTGCGACCCTCTCGGCGGGATGACCGCACTGCTCGCGGGCGTGATCGACACCCCCGCGACCCCGCAGGAGTCGTTCGACGACGATCCGCTGCGGATGCTGCGGGCCGCGCGATTCGTTTCTCAGCTCGGCTTCCGGGTGGCGCCGCGAGTGCAGGACGCGATGACCGAGATGGCCGGCCAGATCGACCGGATCACCGCCGAACGCGTCCGGACCGAACTCGACAAGCTGATCCTCGGGGAGCGTCCGCTCGAGGCGCTCGACCTGCTGGTGGACACCGGCCTGGCCGAGCGAGTGCTGCCGGAGGTGCCCGGCATGAAGCTCACCATCGACGAACACCACCAGCACAAGGACGTCTACCAGCATTCGCTGACCGTGCTCCGGCAGGCGATGGACCTCGAGGAGTCCGACCCCGACCTGATCCTGCGGTGGGCGGCGCTGCTGCACGACATCGGCAAACCGGCCACCCGCCGGCATGAACCGGGTGGCGGCGTGAGCTTCCATCACCACGAGGTGGTGGGCGCCAAACTGGTGCGCAGACGGATGCGGGCGCTGAAGTATCCGAAGGCCGTCGTCGACGACGTCTCCCAGCTGGTCTTTCTGCATCTGCGATTCCACGGGTACGGCGACGGAACGTGGACCGATTCGGCTGTGCGCCGGTATGTCACGGATGCGGGCCCGTTGGTCGACCGGTTGCACAAGCTGGTCCGTGCCGATTGCACCACCCGTAACCGTCGGCGGGCTCGTCGGCTGCAGGAGAACTACGACCATCTCGAGCGCCGGATCGCCGAGTTGAAGGCGGCCGAGGATCTCGACCGGGTCCGCCCGGACCTCGACGGCAACGCCATCATGGAACTGCTCGACATCCCGGCCGGCCCGGTGGTGGGGGAGGCGTGGCGGTATCTCAAGGAGCTGCGGCTCGACCGCGGACCGCTGTCACGTGAGGAAGCCGAGGAAGCGCTGCGCGAGTGGTGGGCGGAGCGGTGATCCCCCCGCGTCCGGGAGGCAGCCCGCGGCCGGGATTCACACTGCGGCCGGGATCAGGCCGCGGGCACCAGGATCGTCGCCGCCTCCGGCACCGCCTCGAAGACGGCCGGTAGCTCACCGACGAGATCGCCGTCGACGGACACGAGAGCCTTTGGGTCGCAATACAATTCGACTTCCCGTCCGCGCATGGTGCGGACCATCGGATGACCGATGTGACGCCCGGAGAAGACCTTGGGGAAGACTCGCGCGATCGTCATCCGGGCGAATCGTGACGGGTGCGACGCGATGGTCACGTCGAGCATCCCGTCGGTCATCGACGCCGCCGGGGTGATCTGCATGCCGCCGCCGTAGGAGGTGGTGTTACCGATCGCGGCGAAGACGAGGTCGTCCTCGATCTCGACGTCGTCGACGCGTACCGCGTAGTGGTGTGCGCGCAGGCCGACGAGCTCGCGCAACGCGGCGACGGTGTAGCGGGACTGACCGGCCGGCCAGGACATGTCGATCGCCCGCGCGGTCACGGACGCGTCGAATCCGGTCGCGGCGACGGTGGAGAACAGCACGGACCGACCGTCGGGGAAGGTGACGCGACCCAGGTCCACCGAGCGGGTGTGACCGTCGATGACCACGGAGATCGCGGCGTCGACGTCGTCGAGCGGGATGTCGAGATTGCGGGCTACGTCGTTGCCGGTACCGGCCGGCACGATGCCGATCGGTGTGCCGGTGCCGAAGGCGGCCTCGACGGCGAGCCGCACGCTTCCGTCGCCACCGACCACGAGCAACACGTCGGTGCCGCTGCGTGCGGCCTTGCCGGCCAGGGCCGCGGCATCGTCGGCATCGGCGCCGACCAGCAGTTCCACGTCCACCCCGCGTGCGCCGAGCCCGGCCACGACCCGCGTGGCGATCGCCCGGCCTGCGCCATGCCGCGATCGCGGGTTGGCCAGAACTGTGACGTGGCGCACCCGGTTGCCGAGGTTGGCGGGTCCCATAAGTTACAGTGTTACATATCATGTCAATCTGTAAAGAAGACATCGGTGAGCAGGTGCTCGACGCGGCACGTCGATGCCTCGTCCGCAACGACGGTCGCAAGGTGACCGTCGCGGAGGTAGCCCGCGAAGCCGGTGTCAGTCGGCCGACCGTCTATCGACGGTGGCCGGACATGTCCGAGATCATCCGCGCGCTGCTGACCCGCGAGGTGCTCGGCATCATCACCGCCGTCACCGACACCATCCCACTGCGCACCGACGACCTCGACGCGTCGATCGACCAGGTGGTGCGGGTCGCGGCCGCGCTCCGCGACGACGAACTCGTCGCCGCACTGTGGCGTGAACAGCGAGAGCTCATGGCGCCCTACGTCTTCGACCGGCTGGGCACCAGCCAGCTCGGCGTCCTGAAGATGCTCGGTGAAATCGTGGTGCGGGGTCAGGAGCGCGGGCAGATCCGCGACGGGGACCCGGAGAAGATGGCCGCGATGGTTCTGCTGATGACGCAGTCCGCGATCCAGTCGGCCGCCCTCGTCGAATCGATCCTCGGCGATGACTGGAGCATCGAGCTGCATCAGGCCCTGACCGCGTACCTCCGCACGCCGCTCGAACTCCCGGCGGCCAACTGATGACCGCCCTCGACGCGCGGCGCCGCGAGAGCGCGCTGACCGAACTGGCGTCGGGGGATCGGCCGCTCGACGTCCTGGTGATCGGGGGCGGCATCACCGGCGTCGGAGTGGCGCTCGACGCCGCCACGCGAGGGTTGCGGGTGGCGCTCGTCGAGGCACACGATCTGGCATTCGGGACCTCGCGGTGGAGCAGCAAACTCGTGCACGGCGGTCTGCGGTATCTGGCCACCGGACAGGTTCGTATCGCGTACGAGAGCGCCGTCGAACGACATCACCTGATGACGACCATCGCCCCGCACCTGGTGCGACCGTTGCCGCAGGTCATCCCCGATGTCGGGAGCCGTCGCACCACGACGCTCGTCCGGGCGGGACTCGCGGCCGGTGACCTGCTGCGGAGAGCCGCGCGGACCCCGGCCACCGTGTTGCCGGCGCCGCGTCGTCTCTCGGCCGACGACACCACCAGGCTGTGCCCGACGGTCAGCCCGCGGGGCCTGCGGGGAGCGTTCTGCGGCGCCGACGGGCAGCTGGTCGACGACGCCCGGCTGGTGGTCGCGGTGGCCCGCACCGCGGCCGCGTTCGGTGCCCTGATCTGTACCCACACCCGGGCCGACGACGTGACCGGCTCCGGCGCCCGACTGACCGACACGTTGTCCGGGGAGAGTTTCGACGTGTCGGCCCGCACGGTCGTCAACGCGACCGGCGTCTGGGCCGGCGACGTCCAACTGGCGCTGCGGGTGCGGCCGAGTCGTGGCACACACCTGGTCTTCGACGCGGCGGCGTTCGGGCATCCGACCGGGGCGCTGACGATCCCGCTCGACTCCGGCGCCGGCCGCTTCGTGTTCGCGCTGCCCGCCCAGTTGGGGCGCGTGTACGTGGGCATCACCGACGTCGACGCCCCCGGCCCGGTCCCGGACGTTCCGCAGGCGTCGGACGACGAGATCGACTTCCTGCTCGACGGCGTCAACGCGGCGCTCGACCGGCCGCTCTCGCGTGGCGACATCCGCGCGACGTACTCCGGTCTGCGCCCGCTGGTCGGCACCGGACAGGAAAGTGGTTCGGACGCAAGTGATCTCGCGGATGTGTCGCGCCGTCACCACGTGCAGGTGGACGATTCCACCCTGGTCAGCGTGATCGGCGGGAAGCTCACCACATATCGACGGATGGCGGCCGACGCCGTCGACGCGGCGATCCGCGCCGGTCAGCTCACGGCCGGTCCGGCGGTGACCGCCACGACTCGACTGGTCGGTGCCGCCGACATCGGGCCACAAGCCGGCATCCCGGCATCGATGGTGCGGCGGTTCGGTGCGGAGGCGACGAAGGTCGCGGCGATCGCGACCGTGTCCGATCCGCTGGCGCCCATCGCGGCTGGTCTCGATGTGACCCGCGCCGAGGTGGAGTTCGCGGTGACTCACGAGGGGGCCTTGACCACCGACGACGTGCTGCATCGGCGGACCCGCATCGGGCTGGTCGACACCGACGCCGATCTGGCGCGGCCGGCGATCGACGAGATCCTCGCCGACACCGGTTCGGTGGACCGGGTTCAGTAACCCATCGTCCGCAAGGCGTCGGCGAGCTTGTCGAGATCCTCGCGTTCGACGTCGAGGTGCGGACTGATCCGCAGGACCGACTGCTCGGTGGCCAGCGGTGCCCGCCAGGAATCGGCGCAGGTCACCAGGATGCCCAGGGACAGCAACTTGGCGCGCGCGGCGGCGACGTCGGCCGGTTGCCAGCCCGGGGGAGGCGCGAGCGTGGTGATCGCCGACGGCTCATCGACCGGTTCGAGCACCTCCCAGCTGCCGATGCCGTCGAGGCGTTCGCGGGTGTGACGGCCGATCGCCGCCAACTCGCGGAACACCCGCTGCTGACCGATCGCCAGCACTTCGGACACGGCCATCCCGAGGCCAAGGCGTCCGGCGACGAATGCCTCCGAGCTCTCGATCTGCACTGGGCGCAGGGCGTCCTTGCGGACCGCGACGAAGCCGACGCCGCGGGGTCCGGTCAGCCACTTGCGGCTGGTGCCGTAGACGACGTCGGCGCCGGTGACGGTGGGTACGTGACCGGCGGACTGCGCCATGTCGACGACGACGGGCACGCCGGCGGCGTGCGCGATCTCGACGATGCGGGTCACCGGCTGCACCGCTCCCGACGCGGAACCCACCTGACAGATGTGGATGAAGTCCGGCTGCTCGAACTGCAGCATGTTCTCCAGCGCGTCGGTGTCGACGTGGCCGATGAGGTCGACGTCGGGCAGCGCGCGCACCGCGTAACCGCGCCGTTCGAACTCGACGAGGTTGGGGCCGAACTCGTTCTTGGCCACCCACACCGTCGACGAGATCGGCAGATTCCAGTAGGTGAGAAGTGCCCGGAGCGCGGCCCGAGCGCTCTCGCGGAACGCCAACTCGTCCGGGGTGTGACCAATCAGTGAGGCTAGATCGCGGGTGTCGCGGGCGATCTCGTCGGCCCGGTCGTCTGCGGCGATGTAGGAGCCGCGTTCGGTCTCGCGCCAGAGATGGGCGGAGATGGTGCCGATCACGGCGTTCGAAGACCGTCCCGCGGACGCGGAATCAAGGTGGACGAGCTCCGGACTGAGGCGAGCGCGATGCCATTGTTCACCCAGATCGCTCACATACACAGCCCTGAACCTACCGTCTGCCGAAGGGAACCGGACGGTCGGGTCGTGCGTCGAATCAAGTGTGGATTCCTCCATCGAGTACCTGTTCGGCACGGGTGACGGGCACACCACATCGTGGGTGTCGGCTGCCGACGCCGATCTCGACGGGGATGGGCACCACGACGCGGTCAGGCTCGATTTCGACGGGGACGGGCGGCGCGATGACGCCATGTGGGACAGCGATTCCGACGGCGTCGCGGACGTCGCGGCCCTCGACACCGACGACGACGCACGGCCCGATGCGTTCTTTTCCGACACGGGGACCGGCGTCTGGGGCGAGGTCACCACCGGCCCCGAATCGCGCCGGTCGGCTACCGGGCCTGCACCTCCGCCCGCCGAGACGCCACCGCCCGCGGGTCGGGTCGGGGCCGTCGTACGGTCGGAGGATCTCGACGGCGACGGCACACCCGACGTCGAGCTGCAGGGCACCCGACGGGCCGGTGTCCCGGTGGCCCAACGCCTGTACATCGACGAGGACGGTGACGGTCGCTACGACCGGGTTCTCGTCGACGAGGACGGTGACGGCCGCGCCGACGTCAGTTATGACGATCGTTCGCCGAAATTCGGTCCTCGTCGGCCGTGAAATGAAAGGGGTGGTGGGGTGTGTGGACGAGCCGGACGACGATCGCTCCGATGACGTAGAGCACCGTGCCGACGATCGGCAGACCGATGGACCGGCCGTCGGCCGGGATGACGTACGCGGCCACGGTGACCGCTCCGACGTAGGCGATGTTGAACACGGCATCCTGCACGGAGAACACCTGCCCGCGGACCGCATCGCCGATGTCGACCTGCATCGCGACGTCGCCGCACAGCTTCGCGATCTGCCCGATGAGGCCGAGCACGAACGCCGCCAGACAGACCACGACGGGTTCGAACGTCAGCAGCGTGAGTTCGGCGAGCGCGCCGACGATCAGGGCGATGACGAGAACGGCCCGACGACCGAAACGTCCCACCGAATACGGCGTCACCACCGCCGCCAGCAGGGCGCCGCCGGCGGTGAACCCGGCGACCACGCCGATCCCGGCGAGGCCGTCGCCGACCCCGGCCTGCTTGCTGATCACCAGCAGCATCAGCGTGTTCATACCGAAGACCAGTCGGTGGGCGCCGATCGCCGACAGCGCCGCCGACACCGTGCGGGACCCGGCCACCGCGCGCACCCCGTGCAGCAGGCCGACAGCGACCGCGTGCACCGCCGACCGACCCGGATCGTCGGGTTCGTCGGGGCCGAGTTCCAGCCGGGCAAACCCGTGTGCGATACCGGCGGCGACGAGGGCGATCACCACGCCGCCGACGGTGGTGAGCGCACTGCCGACGTTGTCGGGTCCGAACAGCGCTCGCAGCAGGGCGGCGATGCCCGCACCGACCGCGAGCATGCCCGCGCCGAGGGTGGTGAACAGCGCGTTGGTGGCGACTATGACGTCGCGGTGCGCGACGTGCGGCAGACCGGCCGACAGACCCGACGCCACGAATCGGCTGGCCCCGGTCACGGCGAGGGCACCGATCAGTACGACGGTGTCGACAGCACCGGTCGCGATGGACACCGCGACCAACCCGATCATCACCGCCCGCAGGATGTTGGCGTACATCAGCACCGCGCGCCGATCCCAGTGATCGAGCAACGCACCGGCGAACGGACCGATGACGGAGTACGGCAGGAGCAGCACCGCGAGACCGCCGGCGATGGCCAGCGGATCGGAGTGCCGCTCGGGGTTGAACAGGATCGCGCCGAACAGCGATGCCTGGAACACGCCGTCGGTGATCTGACTCGTGAGCCGCACCGCGAGCAGCCGACCGAGTCCGGGGGAGTGATTGAGGGACCGGGCGAATTCGCGGAGTCCGGAACGGTGATGCGCGGACTCGGATGTCACCGACCCAGACTACCGACCGAGCGGGCCCCGCCATGCGATGATGGGGAGGTGGCCGGCGGCGACGAACCAGACGAACCCACACCCGAGGCGTACTCGCGGGAGGCGTCCCCCGTCGGTCGCGTGCGGCCGGGGACTCTGCTCCTCGCGTCGACCAACCTGCTCGAGCCGACGTTCGCCCGGACGGTCATCTACATCATGGAGCACAACGACGGCGGCAGCCTCGGCGTGGTCATCAACCGCATGAGCCAGACCGCTGTGCACAATCTCTTGCCGCAGTGGACCGACATCGCCGCGTCGCCGCGGGCGTTGTTCATCGGTGGCCCGGTCAAGCAGGACTCCGCCCTGTGCCTCGGTGTGGTCAAGCCGGGTACCGACATCGACGCCTTCGCCGCGCTGCGGCCGGTCGACGGGCGCGTCGTGATGGTCGATCTCGACGGCGACGCCGAGGAGCTGGCGGAGGTGCTCGAGGGGGTACGGATCTTCGCCGGCTATGCCGGGTGGGGGATCGGTCAGCTCGAGGGCGAGCTCGAAGAGGACAGCTGGATGCTCGCGTCGGCGATGCCGCGGGATCTGCTCGCACCGCCCACCGCCGATCTCTGGTCGGCGGTCCTGCGCCGCCAACCGTGGCCGATGCCGCTGCTGTCGACGCATCCGATCGACGTGAGCCGGAACTGAGGATCGCCACGTCGATCGTGTGATCTGCGCCACGTGATCTGTTACCGTATGGACGCTCGGTCCACTGCGGACCGGGCACACGAACGGGGGTTCGGGCGTGCGGGTGGGGACCATTTCCGGGATCTTCGGTGTCCTGGTGTCGCTGATCGTGTCGGTGTCGCTGGCGATCGGGGCGGCGTCGGCCGGCGCCACAACCCTCGGCGTCACCGGAGGTGCCCCGGCGAAAATCTGGGCGGCCACGCACGACGGCCCGCACCCGTACCCGGGCGTCGCCGTCACCTGGGACGTGCCGATCCGGATGAGCGACGGAACGGTCTTGCGCGCCAACGTGTATCGGCCCGCCGACCGCAGCGGTCGCGCGGTGAGCACCAAGACGCCGACCGTGGTGAACATGATGCCGTACACCAAGCTGATCACCGCGGTGGCGGCCGAGGTCACCCAGCATCCGGTGCTCGGACCGTTCTTGATGCAACTGGTCACCGCGATCGGTCAGGTCGCGACGCCCATCCGCAGCCTCGCCGACATCACCACGCTGACCGAGTCCCTCCGCGCCGGCGGCGTCCGCAACTTCGCCGTGGACTATGACCTCGTGCGCAGCGGCTACACCCAGGTCGTGGCGGATGTCCGCGGCACGGGCTTCTCGGAGGGCACCTGGAACGTCTTCCAGAGTCGTGAACAGGCCGACAGCGTCGAGGTCATCAATTGGGCTGCGCGCCAACGATGGTCCACCGGCAAGGTCGGCATGTCCGGGGTGTCGTATTCGGCGATCAACCAGATCCAGGCGGCCAACAAGAACCCTGCGGCGCTGAAGGCGATCTTCCCGGTCGAGGCCGGCGGTGACCTGATCCGCGACATCGTCGCGCCCGGCGGCGCGCTGGGCATCGGATTCCTGCCGATGTGGCTGACGCTCGTCAACACCACCAAGATGGTGCCGAACGTGGCGTCGATGCTCAACGGCACCTTCGACTGGAAATGGCTGGCCGACCGTATCGCCGACCCGTTCACCTTTTATCCGCAACTGTTCGCAGCTCTGCTCACCCCGGACGTCGCATCGGTTCCACCGAATCTGAAAGCGTTGCTGGAGAACAACTCCGAGCCGAGGCGATCGTGGCAGGACAACGCCGAGAAGATCACCACCCCGACCTTCCTCTACGGGGGCTGGTTCGATCTCTTCACCAACAGCGAAGTGCGGATGTACAACAAGATCCCACTGCCGCCCGGTCGCAAACAGCTCATCATGGGCGACGGCTATCACCTCACCATGGGCGGCGGCCAGCAGGGACGGGGTGGCACCCCGCCGCGCCTGGACGTGCTGCAGAAGGCGTGGTTCGACAAGTGGCTCAAGGGAATCGACAACGGCATCGACCGCTACGGGCCCGCCACCCTCAAGCAGGTCGGCGACGACTGGATCTCCGCGCAGCAGTTCCCGCGGGCCGGGATGGTTCGGCAACGCCTCTATCTCGGTGATCGCCGCAGCGGTACCGCACCGCACGCGGTCGCCGACGGCGGCCTGACCTCGCGGATGCCGGCATCGCGCGGCCGGATGACGATCTCGCCCGGTGTGCTCACACTCTGCTCACGCGATTCCGCACAGCAGATGGCGGGGATCACCGCGCTGTTCCCGTGGTGCGCGCAGGACGCGCGGATCTCCGAACGCAACGCGCTCACGTTCACGTCCGCACCGATCACAACCACCCGCAGCCTGTCCGGATACAGCAATGTCCGGCTCAACACGGTGCTCGACGCCACCGACGGATACTGGACCGCGACGCTGAACGACGTTGCGCCGGACGGCACCTCGAAGGTCCTCACGTCCGGCCAGGTGATGGTGTCGCTGCGCAACTACGACAAGACCCGGTCGCAGTTCGCGGCCAACGGCGACGTCGTCGACCCGTTCTACACACTGACCCTGTCCACCCGGCAGCCCGCGATGCCGGGACGCCCCGTCGGCGTCGACGTCGGTCTGCTGCCCACCGAAGCCCTGATCGCACCGGGCCATCGGTTCCGGGTCGACGTGTTCGCGATGAACGTGCCGCGCGGCCTTCCGTTGCGTCCGTTGCTCAACGAGTCCGGGCTGAAGCCGCAGCACATCCAGCTGGATCCGTCGGCACCGAGCTTCGTGAACCTGCCGGTGTCGTCGCCTGTCAGGTAGCCGAGCGCAGACCGGAAGTGGAGACGGCGGGCGTGACGTCGACGTGAGTCGCGACGAACCCGGGACCCCACTCGTCGATCCCGGGCATGTGCAGCGTCAGGGCGAATGGGGGTCTGATCTCTTCGCCGCGCCGGATCGCGTCGAGGCGTCGCTGCCAACGGGTGTGCGGGCCAGCACTCACGGCGCGAGTCTACCCAGCGGTCTGGTCGGCGTGGGCGCTGTAGCGCGTGGCCAGCCAGGAGCAGAGGATGAGCTGGATCTGGTGGAAGATCATCAGCGGCAGCACGATGAGCCCCACCGTCGACCCGGCGAACAGCACCGTCGCCATCGGCAGCCCGGTCGCGAGGCTTTTCTTGGTGCCGCAGAACTGGATCGCGATGACGTCGGCACGGTCGAAACCGAGCCGACGGGGCACCCAGCGGGTGATCACCAGCATCAGCACGACGATGACCAGCGCGATCACCGCGACCGCGATGATCTGACCGACACTGACCAGCGACCAGATGCCCTCCCGGACACCTTCGCTGAATGCGGAGTAGACGACCAGGACGATGGACCCGCGGTCGGCCAGCTTCGTCGGTTTGGCGTGCCGGGTGAAGAACCCGCCGACCCACGGGCGCGCGAGCTGCCCGACGATGAAGGGCACGAGGATCTGCGCCACGATCTTGAGCACCGACGAGGCGTCTATCGCGACCCCGCTTGTCGTGGTCATCAGCGCGACCACGAGCAGCGGCGTCACGAACACGCCCAGGATATTCGATGCCGACGCGCTCACGATGGCGCCGGGCACGTTGCCGCGCGCGATCGAGGTGAAGGCGATCGATGACTGCACCGTCGACGGCACCAGACACAGGAACAGCAGTCCGTTGTACAGGTCGTCGCCGACGATCGGTTCCGTGAGCGGCTTGATCGCCAGGCCGACGATCGGGAACACGACGAAGGTGAACGCCAGGATGAGCAGGTGCAGCCGCCAGTGCTTGAGCCCTTCGAGGGCCTCCCGGGGATGCAGCCGGGTGCCGTACAGGAAGAACAGCAGGGCGATCGCGACGATGACGACCCAGCTGAGGATGTCCGCGGCGACACCGCGGGCCGGGAAGATCGACGCGAGGACGACAGCACCCAGGATCGCGACGATGAACCCGTCGATCGGAGAACGGTTCAGGAGGTCGCGCGCGGTCGACAGCGGTCCGGCCACCGGCGGTCAGGCCTGCGCGGACTCGTTCGAGCAGACTCCGCGCAGCGTGCACGAGCCGCAGCTGCTGGTACCGCAGTCGGCGGCGTGCGCGGCCGAATCGGCGTCAGCATGTGCGGGGGCCCCGTCCGCTTCGCCCGAGCAGCAATCACAGCCCGCGTCGTCGGCGGGGACGGTCGCCGCGGCGCGCACACCATAAGCACTGACCACGCCGACGAGGAACAACGCCGCGACCAGCCCGACAACCGGGAACAGGATCGACCAGAACCCGCCGATGCCGAGCGCCACCAGGCCGCTCAACACCAAGATGCCCGCGGCGGCCAGCATGCCCGGAGCGGCCACCCGATTGGCCGCCCGGAACGCCTCGTCGGACCGCATCGACTCGTCGGCGCGCACCCCGACCCAGCGGTTGCGCGGCAGGCGGCGGGCAAGGCTCAGTCCGCCGACCACCGTCCACACGGCAGCCAGTGCGAACACGATCACCGCGGCGACGACTGGCACAACACTCACGCGACCACCATACGACCGTCCGTCGTAGGAGACCGAATTGGATCGGCACTTCGCCGACGATTTACGCTGGTCGGGTGACTTCAGCTGATTCCGACCGCAGTGCCACCGCCACGGACCCCGGTGTGCCCGGGCATCGGTACACCGCGGAGCTCGCCGGCGAGATCGAGGCGCGATGGCAGCGGAACTGGGACATCCAGCACGCCTACGAGGCACCCAACCCGGTGGGTCCGCTTGCCGGTGATCTGAGCGCGATGGGTGGCGCCGGCCCGGACGCCGCGGACAAGCTGTTCATCCAGGACATGTTCCCGTATCCATCCGGCGCCGGCCTGCACGTCGGGCACCCGTTGGGGTTCATCGCCAGCGATGTCTTCGCCCGCTATCAGCGCATGACGGGCCGCAACGTGCTGCACACGATGGGCTTCGATTCCTTCGGGCTGCCGGCCGAGCAGTATGCGGTGCAGACCGGGACACATCCCCGCACCACCACCGAGGCCAACATCGAGCGCTATCTGGGTCAGATCCGCCGGCTGGGTCTGGGCCACGACGAGCGCCGACGGGTGGCGACCACCGACGTCGACTTCTACCGCTGGACGCAGTGGATCTTCCTGCAGATCTACAACGCCTGGTACGACGCCGATGCGTCCAAGGCTCGGCCGATCGACGAACTCGTCGCGGAATTCGATTCCGGCACCAGGGATCTCGGCGACGGACGGGACTGGCGCGCGCTCTCGGCGACCGATCGGGCTGCCGTCGTCGACTCGTATCGCCTTGTCTACCAGAGTGATTCACTCGTCAACTGGTGCCCCGGTCTGGGGACCGTGCTGGCCAACGAAGAGGTCACCGCAGACGGCCGCAGCGACCGCGGCAACTTCCCGGTGTTCCGCAAGCATCTGCGTCAGTGGATGATGCGGATCACCGCCTACTCCGACCGGCTGCTCGACGACCTGGACCTGCTGGACTGGCCGGACAAGGTCAAGACCATGCAGCGCAACTGGATCGGCCGATCCCGGGGTGCGCAGGTTGCTTTCGGGGTGCACGACGCGGACGTCACCATCGAGGTGTTCACCACCCGACCGGACACGCTGTTCGGTGCCACCTACATGGTGCTGGCCCCCGAGCACGAACTCGTCGACGTGCTCACCGCCGACGTCTGGCCGGACGGCACCGACGAGCGCTGGACCGGCGGTGCGGCCACCCCGGCCGATGCGATCACGGACTACCGGGCGTCGATCGCCGCGAAATCGGATCTGGAGCGACAGGAGAACAAGGACAAGACCGGTGTGTTCACCGGGTCGTTCGCCACGAATCCGGTGAACGGAGAACAGATCCCGGTCTTCATCGCCGACTACGTGCTGATGGGCTACGGCACCGGAGCGATCATGGCGGTGCCCGCCCATGACACCCGTGACTACGAGTTCGCGACCGTGTTCGGTCTGCCGATCCGCGAGGTCATCGGCTCCGAGCAGGGGATCGAGACCGAGGCCTACCTCGGCGACGGTCCCGCGGTGAACTCCGACTTCCTCGACGGACTGCCGGTCGACGATGCCAAGGCGGCCATCGTCGAGTGGCTCGAAGAACAGGGCAAGGGCACGGGCACCATCCAATACAAGTTGCGCGACTGGCTGTTCGCGCGCCAGCGCTACTGGGGCGAACCGTTCCCGATTGTCTACGACGCCGACGGCGTCGCGCATGCGCTGCCGGAATCGATGCTGCCGGTGGAGCTTCCGGAGGTGGAGGATTACGCGCCGGTCTCCTTCGACCCCGAGGACGCGGACAGTGAGCCGTCACCGCCGTTGGCCAAGGCCACCGACTGGATGACCGTCGAACTCGACCTCGGTGACGGCCCGCAGACCTACACCCGCGACGCGAACGTGATGCCGCAGTGGGCGGGTAGCTCGTGGTACCAGCTGCGCTACATCGATCCCACCAACGAGGACACCTTCTGCGCCAAGGAGAACGAGGCCTACTGGATGGGGCCGCGGCCGGCGCTGCACGGTCCCGACGACCCGGGTGGGCTCGACCTCTACATCGGCGGTGTCGAACATGCGGTGCTGCATCTGCTGTACTCGCGATTCTGGCACAAGGTGCTCTTCGACCTGGGCTACGTCTCGAGTCGGGAGCCGTATCGAAAGCTGTTCAACCAGGGCATGATCCAGGCCTACGCGTACACCGACGCCCGTGGCGTCTACGTGCCCGCCGAAGAGGTCACCGAGCGCGGTGGCGAGTTCTTCTACAACGGCGAGAAGGTCAATCAGGAGTACGGAAAGATGGGCAAGTCGCTCAAGAATTCCGTTGCGCCCGACGACATCTGCCGCGACTACGGGGCCGACACACTCCGGGTCTACGAGATGTTCATGGGTCCGCTCGACCAGTCGCGGCCATGGGCGACCAAGGATGTGGTTGGCGCACAACGCTTCCTGCAGCGTGTGTGGCGACTCGTCGTCGACGAGGAGTCCGGTGCGGTCCGCGTCACCGACGAAACCCCGTCCGATGACACGCTCAAGCTGTTGAACAAGACCATTGCCGGTGTGCGCGAGGACTTCTCGGCGCTGCGTGACAACACTTCGGTGGCCAAGCTGACCGAGCTGACCAACCACCTGACCAAGAGCTACCCCGGTGGCGCCCCACGGTCGGTGGTCGAGCCGCTGGTCACCATGCTCGCGCCGCTGGCGCCGCACATCGCCGAGGAACTATGGCATCGCCTCGGCAAGCAGGCGCTGTTGGCGCGCGGACCGTTCCCCGTCGCCGACGAACGGTGGCTGGTGGAGGACACCGTCGAGATCCCGATCCAGGTCAAGGGGAAGGTGCGCAGCCGCATCACCGTCGCCGCCGACGCCGACGAGGCGACCGTGCGCGCGGCCGCCCTGGCCGACGAGAAGATCGCCCCGCTGCTCGACGGCGAGCCCCGCAAGGTCATCGTCGTGCCGGGTCGCATGGTCAACGTGGTGCCGTAGGGCCGGGGCTGGCAGGCAGACCCTTCGAGACGCTCGCTCGCTGCGCTTCGCGGGCTCCTCAGGGACCGGGTGAGGTCGCCGCTGGGCGAGTGGTCAGAGCTTCCCGCTGATCGAGTAGGCGCCGAGCCGCTAGGCGAGGCGCCGTATCGAGATCACTTCGGCGGCAGTTTGCGCGCGTAATCCGAGCCCAGCGTCACCCAGCGCTGCAATTGACGATCGGTGCGGACACCGTCGTCGGAGACGCGCAGCCAGCCACGGGTTTCGCGTCCGGACATCAGCATCGGCGTGGTGTGCGCGAATTCGAGGAGAACGTCGGTTTCCTCGGGCGGGACGCGCACCATGAGCCCGCCCTGCCCGCTGGCGGCGATCGCCATGTTGCCGTTGATCAGGAACGCCAGACCACCGAACATCGACCGCTCGTCCACACCGCTCTCAGCGGCCAGCATGCCGCGAATCCGGTAGGCGAGGTCGTCGTCGTAAGTCACGCGTTCGAGGGTAAGCCCACGGCGCGTTTGTTTTCCAGACCCCTCCCAGTGGTTACTCGGGCGTGAGCAGGTGTGTTCGAGTCACCTTGTCAGATGACAAAAAACCCTTTCCGATTTCGGCAGAGAGACCCCTCTGCCGGACCCTTCGGGAGCCCCTTGCGCCGACCTTACCGCTGAGTAAGATAAGTTCATGGCGATCAACCTGGAGCTCCCGAAGAAGTTCGATTCGACGGTCGAGCGCACCCACCTCGCGGCCGAGCACATCTTCCGGCCGATCTCGCGGAAGTACGACAAGGCCGAACACGAGTACCCGACCGAACTCGACGAGCTGGGCAGGCTCGCCACGCAGTCGCGCAAGCAGGAGAGGAACACCGACGCGAGTACGCCGACGCAGGACGGCCCGTCGACCAACGGCGCGAACATGCGGTCCCTGATCTCGGCACGCGAGATGAGCTGGGGTGACGTCGGTCTGCTGCTGTCCATCCCGGGGCAGGGGCTGGGTAACGCCGCGATCGCGGCGGTCGCCACTGACGAGCAGCTCGAGCGGTTCGCCGGGGTGTGGGCGGCCATGGCCATCACCGAGCCCGGCTTCGGGTCGGACTCGGCGGCGGTGTCCACGACGGCCACCCGCGACGGCGAGGACTACCTGATCAACGGCGAGAAGATCTTCGTGACCTCGGGCTCCCGCGCCGATCACGTCGTCGTCTGGGCGACCATCGACAAGAGCGCCGGGCGCGCCGCGATCAAGAGCTTTGTCGTGCCGATGAGCACCGACGGCGTCAGTGTCGCGCGGCTCGAGCACAAGCTCGGCATCAAGGCTTCCGATACCGCAGTCGTCCGGTTCGAGAACGCACGCGTCCCTGCGGAGAATCTGCTCGGTTCGCCGGAGATCGACACCAAGAAGGCTTTCGGCGGCGTCATGCAGACCTTCGACAACACCCGCCCGGTCGTCGCGGCGATGGCGATCGGTCTCGGCCGTGCGGCACTCGAGGAGTTGCGTCGGATGCTCGAAGAGGCTGGGCATCCCATCGACTACGACACACCGGCCGCGGCTCAGCACGCGTCGGTGTGCGAGTTCATTCGGCTCGAATCCGATTGGGAGGCATCGTGGTTGCACACGGTGCGCGCGGCGTGGATGGCCGACAACAAGGAGCCGAACTCTGCCGAGGCGTCGATGTCGAAGGCGAAGGCCGGTCGCACGGTCACCGACATCACCAACAAGGCCGTGGAAGTCGGCGCCACCGCCGGCTTCTCGGAGAGAATGCTGCTCGAGAAGTGGGCGCGCGACGCCAAGATCCTCGACATCTTCGAGGGCACTCAGCAGATCCAGCAGCTGATCATCGCGCGGCGGGTGCTGGGGAAGTCCAGCACCGATCTCACCTGACGCTGCGGCGGACCTGCTAACGTCCGAAGTAGAACACGTTCTACTTCGACGAAAGGCAGAGGCATGACGGTGGATCAGGGAACCCTGAGCGAGAAGATCAACTCGACGGTGGAGGCGTACGTCGAGTTGCTTACCTCGGGAACGGCCGAGCAGATCGCCGATCTGTACGCACCCGATGCCACGGTCGAGGATCCGATCGGCGCCGACCTGCGCACCACCCGCGAGCAGCTCATCGAGTTCTATTCGGTGATCACCGGGATGGACGAGCGGCAGGCGACGCTGAAATGGCGCAAGGTTGCCGGCGACACAGCGGTGTTCGAGTTCACGCTGGTCACCGGCACCGCTGGCATGAAATTCGAGATCACGCCGATCGACATCATGGTCTTCGACGCCGACGGCAAGGTCGCCTCGATGCGGGCTGTGTGGGAGCAGTCGGACCTGAAGCAGCTGTAGCCCTTCGCAGGATCAGGCTGAGATCCCGGGATCAGGCCGGACAGATCACCGTCGCCCCGTCGGCCGCAGCACGATCTCCTCGGGATGCGCCTCGGCGGGCGTGGTGACCGCATGCACCACGGCCCGGGCGACCGACTCGACCGTGAGGAATCTGGTGGGGTCGTACTCGCCGCCCTCGAGCGCCACGATGTCGCGCTGCATGTCGGTGTCGATCCGCCCCGGATACACCGACGTCACCCGCAGGCCGGGTTCCTCGGCGCGCAGGCCGTCGGCGAGCGCCCGTAGCGCGAATTTGCTTGCCGCATAGGGTGTCCAGCGAGCGTTGACCCGACGCCCGGCGCCGGAGTTGATGAACACCACGTGGCCGCCGGCGGCGCGCAGGGCGGGCAGCAGCTGCCGCGTCAGCTCCGCGGGCGCGACGACGTTGACCTCGAGCAGCGCGCGCCACTCGTCGGCCGGGGTGTCCTCGACCGATTCCAGACTGCTCGCGATGCCGGCGTTGTGGACGAGGACGTCGAGTTCGGCGATCGCCTCGGTCGCGGCGGCCATCTCGTCGTGGTCGGTGAGGTCGACGGCAAAGGTGGTCGCGCCGTCGAGGGCCATCGCCAGCTCGTCGAGTTCGGCCGACGGGCGACCGCCGAGCAGCAGATCGTGGGTGGGGGCGAGTTGCCGGGCGATCTCGGCGCCGAGGCCGCGGCTCGCTCCGGTGATCAAGGCGGTGGGCACGTGGTCGACGTTACTGGGCCGGGTCCCCTGCTCAGTGCGCGAGGCGGCGCTTCGCAAGGCAGAATCGACGGGTGGCACGGTATGGATTCACCTCGACTCAGCTGTCCGCGCGAGCGGCCTACCTGCTTCGCGGCAACGATCTCGGCACCATGACCAGCGCCGCACCCAAGCTGTACCCGCACATGTGGAGTTGGGACGCCGCCTTCGTCACGGTCGGCCTGGCACCGCTGTCGGTCGAGCGGGCGGTCATCGAGATGGACACGCTGCTCTCGGCGCAGTGGCGCAACGGGATGATCCCGCACATCGTGTTCGCCAACGGTCGCGACGGCTACTTCCCGGGACCGGCCCGGTGGGAGTGCGCCCGGCTCGCGGACTGCTCGCCGGATTACCCCGACACCTCCGGCATCACCCAGCCGCCGGTGCACGCGATCGCCGTGCAGCGCATCCTCGACCATTCCCGGCGACACGGCCGTACCACGCGTGCGGCCGCGAACGAGTTCATCGACCGGCGGTGGGGTGCGCTCATGCGCTGGCATCGGTGGCTCGCCCATGCGCGTGATCCACACGGAACCGGGCGCGTCACGCTCTTCCACGGGTGGGAGTCCGGCATGGACAACTCGCCCCGGTGGGACAAGCCGTACTCGAATGTGGTCCCGGGGCATGATCTTCCGCCGTTCAAGCGCGCCGACCTGGACCACGTCGAGGATCTGTCGATGCGCCCGACCAACCTCGAATACGATCGCTACATCTGGCTCGTCGAGCAGATGAAACGCGCGAACTACGACGACGAACTCCTGCCCAAGGTGATGGATTTCGCCGTCGAGGACGTCTTCGTCAGTGCCATCTTCTCCGTCGCGTGCGACGTACTCGCGACCATCGGGGAGGACTACTCGAAGCCCCGGTCCGACGTCCGCGACCTGCGGGCGTGGTCCGACCGGTTCCGCAACGGCGTGGTCGCGGCCACCAACGACCGCAACGGCGCCGCCCGGGACTTCGATCTGCGGGCCAACGCATGGATCACCACCGAGACCATCGCGCAGTTCGCCCCATTGATCTGCGGCGGCCTCTCCCGCGAGCGGGAACGCGCCCTGCTGAGACTGTTCGACGGTCCACGATTCTGCGGCCACCCCGACCTGCGGTACGCGGTGCCGCCGTCGACGTCGCCGATCTCGGCGGACTTCAAACCACGGGAGTACTGGCGCGGGCCGGTGTGGCCGGTGATGACCTGGCTGTTCAGCTGGGCGTTCGCACGTCGTGGCTGGCCGGAACGTTCGGCCCGGCTGCGGGAAGAGGGATTGCGGCAGGCCACCGACGGCGCGTTTGCCGAGTACTACGAACCGTTCACCGGGGAGCCGCTGGGCAGCATGCAGCAGAGCTGGACGGCGGCGGCGGTGCTGGACTGGCTGGACTGAGGGGAAGCACCCTCACCTCGCCTCGGCCCGCCGCCATTCACTCGGACTCTGGTCGAACCGTTGTCGGAACCACCGCGAGAAGTTCCCGGGCGAGCCGAAGCCGAGCAACTCGGCGACCTCGATCAGTGGGTAGCGCGGGTTGGCCACCAGGTGCCGGGCCAGATCCATCCGGGTGGCGTCGAGCACGTCGGAGAAGGTCAGCCCTTCGGCGCTGAGTCGCCGGTGCACGGTGCGCCGGTCCACGCCCAGGCTGCGCGCCACCTGATCCACCGAGCAGCGACCGGTCGGCAACAGGAGCTCGATCAACTGTCGGACCCGAAACTCCGCGGTGGGGTCGGGGGAGTCGTCGATGTCGTCGAGCAACTGCTTGGCGTAGCGCCGCAGCTCCGGGTCCGACATCGCATTGGGTGTGTCGAGTTCCTTGGCGTACAACGAGATTCCGTTGTACTCCTGGTCGAACCGGACCACGTCGCCGAACATCGCCACATGCGTCGCCGCATTCTGGGGTGGCGCGTGTGTGAACGACACGGCGAGTGGATGCCAGTCGGGCGCGATGAACCCCCGCAGGAGCTGGCAGACAACCGCCATGGCGAGTTCGACCGATTGGCGGAACTCCCCGGGCCGGCCGACGTCGACGGTGACGCGTAAGGTCGCCACGCCACTGAGTTCCGAAAGTCGAAGGCGCAGAGCCTCGTTGTACATGTGCTGGTGGCGGATCAGCACACCCAGCGCGCTGCGCACGTCGGGTTCCTCGCGGATGACCAGACTCAACGGCCCGAGGTTGGCCAGGCGCCGATACCCCGCGAGCCGGAGCCCGAAGTCCTCGCGGCCGCTCGCCGCGGCTGATCGCTCGAGCAGCTCCGCGACCGCCTCTGCGGGAATCCACCTGTCCTGCAGGCTGAATCCCGCCGGGTCCAGCCCGACCTCGCGGGCCAGGCCGGCCGGATCCAGTCCGAGCGAGTGCCCGAGCTCCACATAGTTGTTGAGCGCTGCGTAGCGGGCGAGGGGTTTCACGCCCCCAGCATATGTCCCGAAATGCACACTTGCATGTCCCTTCAAGAAAAGAAAACCCGCCGCGACCCTCGTACCGTTAGGTACATCACAAATCCGGCCCGATGAAGTGGCCATCACCGAGGAGAAGAGTGACTGTGGCGAAAGCGATTCGCTTCCATCAGACCGGCGGACCCGAAGTCCTGCAATGGGAATCAGTGCCCGTCGGCGCACCGGGACCCGGCGAGGTGCGCATCACCCACCACGCCGTCGGTCTGAACTTCGCCGACACCTACTTCCGCACCGGCCTGTACCCGGCCCCGCTGCCCAACGGCATGGGCGTCGAGGCGGCCGGCGTGGTCGAGGAGGTCGGGGCCGGCGTGACCGAGGTGTCCGTCGGCGACCGTGTCACCTACACCGGCAGCCCCCTCGGGGCCTACAGCACCGAACGGGTGATGCCGGCCGAACATCTGATCGCCCTGCCCGACAACGTCGACTTCGACACCGCCGCGGCCATGACGATGCGCGGCCTGACCACCGGCTACCTCCTCCGACGGATCTGGCCGTTGGCCCCGGGCGACACCGTGCTGCTCCACGCGGCCGCCGGCGGCGTCGGCATGATCTTCTGCCAGTGGGCAAAACTGTTGGGGCTGAGGGTGATCGGCACCGTCTCGACGGACGAGAAGGCGCAGATCGCGCGGAGCCACGGCTGCGACGAGGTCATCATCTACACCCGCGAGGACGTGCCCACCCGCGTCCGCGAACTCACCGACGGCGCCGGGGTGCCGGTGGTCTACGACAGCATCGGCGCGACGACCTTCGAGTCCTCGCTGAAATCGGTGGCGCGTCGCGGATTGCTGGTCTGCTTCGGCACCGCGTCCGGGCCGATCCCGCCGATCGACGCGATGCAACTGGCCATTCACGGTTCGGTGTACGTCACCCGGCCGGCCCTGGCCGACTACATCGCCGACCGCGACGAGCGGGACGCGCTGGCCGCCGAGCTGTTCGATCATGTTGCCGCCGGACGCATCTCGATCGACATCAACCAACGATACGACCTGGCCGACGCCGTGCGAGCCCACCGCGATCTGGAATCCGGAGCCAGCACCGGCGCATCGGTCTTCACCCTGTAAGCCACCACACGACCGACCAAAGGACAGACAGTTCATGACCATCACCACCCACCGGCCGGCCGCGACCGCATTCCGCGTCGAGCCGCTCACCTGCTCCATCGGCGCCGAGGTGTTCGACGTCGACCTCGGCGAGGTATCCCGCGACGACGCCCAATTCGACCGTCTGCGTTCACTTCTGCTCGACCACAAGGTGCTCTTCTTCCGCGACCAGGACATCACCCGCGCCGAGCACGTCGCACTCGCCGAGCGCTTCGGCGATCTGGAGGACCATCCGGTCGCCGGCAGCGATCCCGACCATCCGGGACTCGTCCGGATCTACAAGGAACTCGACAGCCCCCCAGAGCATTTCGAGAACGCGTACCACTGCGACGCGACCTGGCGGGAGATCCCGCCGATGGGCTGCGTGCTGCGGTGCGTCGAGACCCCGGCGGTCGGCGGCGACACCATCTGGATCAACATGGCCGAGGCGTATCGTCGTCTGCCCGAGCACATCAAGTCGCAGATCGCCGACCTGCGTGCCCGCCACAGCATCGAGGCCAGCTTCGGTGCACGGATGCCGATCGAGCTGCGCCACGCACTGCATGAGCGGTTCCCCGACGCCGAGCATCCGGTGGTCCGCACCCACCCGGAGACCGGCGAGAAGATCCTGTTCGTCAACTCGTTCACCACCCACCTGGTCAACTATCACACTGCCGAAAACGTCCGTTTCGGAGCGGATTACGCCCCCGGCGCCGGAGAACTCCTGCGGTACCTGACCAGCCAGGCCGCCATCCCGGAGTACCAGGTGCGGTGGCGGTGGACGCGCAACAGCATCGCCATCTGGGACAACCGATCCACGCAACACTATGCGGTACAGGACTATTGGCCCGCAGTCCGCAAGATGGAACGCGCCGGCATCATCGGCGACCGACCCTTCTGACCTCGTCACGACCCACAAACAATCTCGACCACAACACAATTCACAAGGAGAACACCCATGCATTTCCACGACGACGCCCTCTTCCCGGAGACCCAGGAGAAGCTGGTCATCACTGTCGCACCGTACGGCCCCGAGTGGGAGCTCGACGACTTCCGCGAGGACCTGCCACTGACCATGGAGGAGCACATCCAGAAGGCGGTCGACTGCTACGAGGCCGGCGCCACCGTCCTGCACATCCACGTCCGCGAACTCGACGGCAAGGGCAGCAAGCGACTCTCGAAGTTCAACGAACTGCTCGCCGGACTGCGCGAGGCGGTGCCGGACATGATCCTGCAGGTCGGCGGTTCGATCTCGTTCGCGCCGGAAGGTGAAGGCGCCGACGCGAAGTGGCTCTCCGACGACACCCGTCACATGCTCGCCGAGCTCGACCCGGCACCCGACCAGGTCACCATCGCGATCAACACCAGCCAGATGAACATCATGGAACTCATGACCGCCGACGACATCGCCGGCACCTCGATGATGCGCCCGGAACTGGCCGCCACCTACCGCGAGATGACCGTCCCGGCCGGCCCCGAATGGGTCGAGGAGCACCTGCGCCGCCTGCAGGCCAAGGGAATCCAGCCGCACTTCCAGCTCTCCAGCATCCCGCAGCTCGAAACCGTCGAGCGACTGATCCGCCGCGGCGTCTACACCGGCCCGCTGAACCTGACCTGGGTCGGCATCGGCGGCGGCTTCGACGGCCCCAACCCGTACAACATCATGAACTTCATCCAGCGCGTGCCCGACGGCGCCTGCCTCACCCTGGAAACGCTGATGCGTTCGGTGCTGCCGGTCAACACCATGGCGATCGCCATGGGTCTGCATGCGCGCTGCGGCAACGAGGACACCATCTGGGGACGCCCCGGCGAGAAGATGACCTCGGTGCAGCAGATCCAGCAGCTTGTGCGTATCGCCGACGAACTCGGCCGCGAGGTCGCCAGCGGCAAGGAGGCCCGCGAGATCTATCGGATCGGTGACACCTTCGCCGACGCCGACGAGACCCTCGCCAAGCTGGGCTACGCCCCCAACCGTCGTCCCGGCCAGGTCGGCTTCACCCACCACGCGTGACCAGCGCCCACATCACGATCAGGAATCCCATGACCACAGAGATGATCGCCGCCGTCGACCAGACCGGTGTCGCCCCGTCCCCCGTCAAACCCCGATCCCGGTATTACCCGTGGATCGTGTTCGCCCTCGCCTTCGGGCTGTTGCTGTCGGACTACATGTCCCGGCAGGTGCTGAGTGCGGTGTTCCCCCTCCTGAAACAGGATTGGGCGCTTGCCGATTCGCAACTCGCGTCACTGACGAGCATCGTCGCCCTGATGGTCGGCCTGCTGACCTTCCCGCTTTCGCTGGTCGCCGACCGCTGGGGTCGTGTCCGCAGCCTCGTCGTCATGGCGGTGCTGTGGTCGGTGGCCACCCTGGTCTGCGCTGTGGCCCAGAACTACGAGCAGATGCTCGGCGCCCGGTTCCTCGTCGGAGTGGGTGAGGCCGCCTATGGCAGCGTCGGAATCGCTCTGGTGCTCAGCGTTTTCGCGCCACGCCGACATGCCACGCTCAGTGGCGCGTTCATGGCCGGCGGTTCCTTCGGATCGGTGTTCGGCGTCATGCTCGGCGGGATCATCGCGGTGCACCTGGGCTGGCGCTGGTCGTTCGCGGCGATGGCCGTGCTCGGCCTGCTGCTGGTGGCGGCGTTCCGGGCGCTGGTCACCGAGGATCGGATCGCTCGCCACACCGTCGACGACGTGGCAGCGGCCACCCGCCCGGCGGGCAAGGGGATGCGTGCCCCGGTGTCGAGCCTGTTCACGAATCCTGCGGTGGTGTGCGCCTACATCGGCGGCGGGCTCCAGATGTTCACGGCAGCAATCCTTCTCGCGTGGACACCCAGCTTCTTCTACCGCTACTACGGACTGGCCACCGACAAGGCGGCCATCGCCGCTGCGGCAATCGTCCTCCTCGTGGGTGCGGGCATGGTGGTGTGCGGGATCGTGACCGACCGCGTCGGCCGCAACGATGTCACCCGTAAGTGGCTGGCGGGCATCGGATTCTGCTCGATCTCGTTGATCAGCCTGACCATCGGATTCAGCATGGGCACCGGCACCGCGCAGCTCGTCGCCATCGGCATCGGCGCGTTCTTCGCCGCCGGCTCGTCCGGCCCGACCGCGGCGATGGTCGCCAACCTGACGCACTCGTCGATCCGCGCATCGGCGATGGGCACCCTCACCGTCGCGAACAACCTGCTGGGACTGGCGCTGGGCCCGTTCGTCGTCGGACTGCTGGCCGACCACATCGGACTGAAAGCGGCACTGCAGCTGTCGCCGCTGGTCTACGTCGCCGCCATCGCCGCGATGCTGGCCGGTCGTCGTCTCCACCCCCTCGGCATGCGCAAGCTGGCCCAGCTCAACGGCGCGACCGCATGACCGCGGACCCGACCGTCGTGATCGTGCCCGGGCTGCGCGGCTACGTCGCGGATCACTGGCAGACGCACCTCGCGGCCGAACTGCTCGCCGACGGCATCCAGGTACGCACGGTCCGGCCACTCGAGCACGACAAGCTGAGCCGGCAGGCGCGGGTCGCCGCACTCGACACGGTCGTCGGATCGATCGACGGCCCGGTGGTCCTCGTCGCCCACAGCGCCGGAGTGCTGACCACCGTCCACTGGGCCCAGCGCACCACCCACGATGTCCAGGGAGCGCTGCTGGTCACCCCGGCCGACGTCGAACTGCCACTGCCCGACGGCTATCCGAGCGCCGAGGAACTCGAGTACCGGGGGTGGATGCCCATCCCGCGCCGGCGGTTGCCGTTCCCGAGCATCGTCGCGGCCAGCCGGACCGATCTGCTCGGCGGGTACCGGCGGATCAGCGGGATGGCCGAGGTGTGGGGTTCTCGCCTGGTTGATCTCGGGGATGTCGGCCACCTGAATGCGGCGTCCGGCTTCGGTCGCTGGGCCGGCGCCCGCGAGTTGGTGGAGGACCTGATCGCGCACACCGCCGAAGTGGTCGCGGTGTCGTGAGGCGCCGGTACGGTGGGAGCATGGCCGAACGCAAGCGTTTCAACCAGCTCCCACCGCGCTCCCGCGCCCTCATCATCGTCGGCGCGATCATCCAGTTCGCGCTCCAGGCGGTGGCCCTGCGAGACCTCAAGAAG
The DNA here is from genome assembly GCF_053588655.1 of Gordonia sp. NPDC003424. Lineage (NCBI taxonomy): Bacteria > Bacillati > Actinomycetota > Actinomycetes > Mycobacteriales > Gordoniaceae > Gordonia > Gordonia sp. NPDC003424. The sequence continues at coordinate 324,873 of NZ_JBSFQJ010000002.1, read as the reverse complement.
CGTCCGGCCGATCAGGTGAAGGGCCCGAAGAAGCTCTGGGTGGCAGCCAGTTTCATCAACTACTTCGGGCCGATCGCTTACCTCGTCGTCGGACGTAAGAAGAGCTGACGCGGGCACGGTCAGACGCGGGCGGAGCTGACCAGAGCTAGAACCGTCCGCCCGTCCCGATCCGGCCGGAACTGCCCGAGCCGCCGAAGGATCCGGGACTGCGGCCGCCGCTGGAGTAGCCGCCGCCCCAGCCACCGCCACGACCACCACCCCAGCCGCCCCCGCGCATCGAGCCGCGCAGGAAGCTGTCGACCAGAATCCCCGTGAGCACCGCACCGCCGACACCCGACGTCTGGCGGTGCGGTTGCTGCGTCTGCTGCCATTGCACGACGTCGCCCTGCGCGGCCATCAGCGCCTCGTCGGCCAGGACTCCGGCCCGTCGTGCGACATCGGCGGCGCGTGCCGGATCATCGGCCGCCGTCGCTTGCGCCTCCTGCAGCAGGCGCTGAGACTCGGCCAGCCGGGTCCGGGCGGTCGAGGCTATCGCTCCGCGGCGGGTCGCGATGAAGTCGGCGGCGGCGGTGACCTTCGCCTGCGCCGACGTCATGGCCGACGTCAACAACTCGGAACGTCGCCGGCGTTCGGCGGACGCGGACCGCGCCGCATCGAGAGCCTTGTCGAGCTCAGCGTCCGCGTCGACGAGTGCGGTGAAGGTGCCGAGCGGGTCGCCGACGAATCCGGTGCGGGCGTTGCCCACCGCGGTGGTCGCCGTCGCCACCGCGGTCGCCAGCGCCGGGCCGCCGTCGGTGGCCAGTTCGGCCGCTTCGCGTAGTTCGCCGTCGACCTCGTCGATGAGCGCCGGCATCCGGGTGTGTGCGGCGGCGATGTTCTCGTCGGCGTGGTCGATCCCGTCGAGCAGCGTCGTCGCCTGTCGGATGGCGCCTTCCGCAGAACGGATGGCCGCGACCGCGGGCCCCTGTTTACCGGCCGGTGCGGCCGCGGCCTCGCGGCCCTGGTCGGCGCTGCGCTCGGCGAAATCGATCTGTTCGCGGGCCAACTCGACGTTGTCGGCCACGGACGCGAGCACGCCCGCCCCATGCCTGGCGATCAATGCGTCGAGCCGCGCCCGGGAGCCGTCGAGTCGCGCGCGCAGGGCCACCAGCGCCTGGGTCAGTTCGGCGAACCGACTGTCGGCGTTGATGAGCAGATTGCGCATCTGGTCGAAGTTGTCGACCTGGGCGTCGAGCGCGCGATCCGCGTCGGTGCACGTGGCGATGATCTGCACCAGCATGGTGCGCCGCTGGTCGGGTGTCTCCGGGATGTTGTCGTCGAGTCGCTGGCGCAGGGTGAACGAGTCGGCGAGCGCCCGTTTGGCGCCGCCGAGTGCCGCCGAGAACGGTGCCGTCTCGGCCTCGCCGAACTCGCCGATCGCCAGCGACAGTTCCTCCTCGCTGGTGCGGATCGCATTGTCGGTGTCCGTCAACACCTCTCGCGACCACGGGTCGAGCACGTCGAGCGGCTGGGCGGCGAGCTGATCGCCGGTCAGTTCCTGCTCGCGCATCGACTCGACCCCGGCCTCGACCTGGCGCCGCTTGCGCCGCCGCGAATACAGGAACGCGCCCGCACCACCGACGACGGCGATGCCGCCCACGCCCGCCGCGATGTAGGCGCCGGTATGCGAGGGCGTCATCGCATCCGAGATGCCGTCGACGGCAGCCTGTCCCGCACCTGCCCAATTGCCCGCCTTCAATTGGGGCACGATGTCGCCGCGCGCGATGTCGTCGATGTCGCTCTGGCTGAGCCCGTCGATGCTGTCCGGGGCGCTGAAGTAGTAGCCGCGGTCATCGGTGGCGACGGCCAGCAGGATGTCCCGGTCGCCGAGGTCGCTGGCGGTGACTGTCTCCGATGCCCACTGCTCGGCCGGCATCCCGTCGAACGTCTTGACGTAGACCACCCACAGTTGGACCTCGTGGTCGCTGTAGAGCTGATCGATCGACGACTGGAGCTGACCGCGCTGCGCGGCCGTGAGCACGTTCGCCGAATCGACCACCTGCGTCGGCAGACGGGTCGGCGGCTCGGCGTTCGCCGCACCGGTCGAGAGCAATCCGGGGACGGCCAGGACAGCGAACACCGCCACGATGACGAGGCGGGTGAGTCGGAGGACGGTGGCTGCGGCACGCGGGGCGCTGGAAACCATGCGCTCCAATCTAGCTGGGCGGCCTACCCGTTCTGCTTGTCGCGCCAGCGGCACAGCGCCTCGAGCTTCGCGAGATCGTAATCGGGACCCGACGCGCCGACGGTGATCAGCGAGATCCCCGCCTCGACCAGACCTTCGGCCTTCCGGACCGCGTCCTCGGGGGTCTTGGCGTCCAGGCCCGCGGAGTGCTCGATCGTCGCGGGGTCACGTCCGACCGTCGCGCAGTGCTGGTCGAGGATGGCCGCCTTGCGCTGGTAGGTCTCGACGTTGACGAAGTAGTGCCAGATGTCGGCGTGCTCGGCGACGTGCCGCAGCGTCTTCTTCTCACCGCCACCACCGATCAGCACCGGGATGTCGCGGGTGGGCGGCGGGTTGAGCTTGCCGAGACGGTCGGCGATGCGCGGCAGCGCGGCACCCAGGTCGTCGAGGCGGCTGCCGGCGGTGCCGAACTCGTAGCCGTATTCGTCGTAGTCCTTCTCGAACCAGCCGGACCCGATGCCCAGGATGAGCCGGCCACCGGACATGTGGTCGACGGTGCGGGCCATGTCGGCGAGCAGTTCCGGATTGCGATACGAGTTGCATGTCACCAGCGCGCCGATCTCGACGCGGGTGGTCTGCTCGGCCCACGCGCCGAGCATCGTCCAGCACTCGAAATGCTCGCCGTCGGGATTGCCGTACAGCGGATAGAAGTGATCCCAGTTGAAGGCGACGTCGACGCCCATGTCCTCGGCGCGGCGCACCGCGTCGCGGATCATCGAGTACTCGGGCGCGTGCTGCGGCTGGAGCTGGACGCCGATGCGGACGGGAAAGTCGCGTGCGGTGAAGGTCATGGAATTTAGTCTGCCGAAGGATCGCGGCTGCGTCACTGTCCGATTCGGGCGAGGCGAGCGCGTTCGCTGCCAACTTCCGCGCCGTGGCGAGGCTCCGAGGGGATATGCCCCTCGGAATGCGCGGAGCGGGCCGATCTTGGTCACGCCGACTGGTAACCCTGGAACCGTGACGAGCTCACCCATCCCCGGCCTCGCCGAACTGCGCCGACGCACCAGCGCGAAATGGACCACCTACCCCGACGACGTGCTGCCGCTGTTCGTCGCGGAGATGGACTACCCTCTGGCCCCGGTGGTCGCGGACGCGATGATCGCGCAGGTCAACGCGTCGGACCTCGGCTATTGTGGCGGGCCCGGCCGGGTCGGCACCGCCTTCGGCGGCTTCGCCGAGCGCCGCTGGGGTTGGCAGGTGGACCCCGACGATGTCCGGTTGACCACCGACGTCAGCGTCGTGATCGTGGAGACGCTGCGGGTGGCGATCTCACCGGGCGACCCGGTGATCATCACCCCGCCGGTGTATCCGCCGTTCTTCGAGCTCATCCCGGAGGCCGGCGGGCGGGTGTGCGAGGTGCCGCTGTTGTGCGATGCCGACACCGGGTGGTCGCTGGACCTGCCGGGCATCGAGCGGGAGTTGCGGGCGGGCGCCCGCGCGATGCTGTTGTGCCACCCGCACAATCCGCTCGGCCTGGTGCATCCGCCGGCGGACCTCGCCCGTCTGGCCGATCTTGCGGCGGAGCACGGCGCGACGGTGGTCAGCGACGAGATCCACGCGCCGCTCGTCCACCCGGGTGTGGGATTCACGCCATTCCTGTCGGTGAGCGACACTGCGCGCGAGGTCGGGGTCGCGGCGCATTCGGCGAGCAAGGGCTTCAACCTGGCCGGCGCGAAATGCGCACTGATGGTGGCGGCGTCCGAGCGGGCCCGCGGCCTTCTCGACCGTCAGCCCGAGGAGGTGGGCTTCCGGACCAGCATCCTCGGTCGCGCCGCGGCCGAAGCCGCGTTCGAGCACGGCGAGGCGTGGCTCGACGACACGATCGCCACCATCGTCGGCAATCTCGACCTGCTCGAGCGTCGGCTGCCCGAGCTCGGCGGCGTCCGAATGTACCGGCCGGCCGCGTCGTACCTGGCCTGGCTCGACTTCCGCGAGACCGGCCTCGGCGACGACCCGGCGGCCGTCATCCTCGACCGCGGCCGGGTGGCCCTGCACTCGGGTCCGGCGTTCGGCGTCCCGGGCAACGGCTTCGCGCGGCTCAACGTCGGATGCTCACCAGAGTTGCTCAACGTTGCACTCGACCGGATCGCCGGCTTGACCGACTGCGCCGGCAACTAGCTGACCTGCGATTTCGCGACGTTGCAACGTTGGGTACCCGGCTGCAACGTGTGTGCAACGCCACACCTCATACGGTGTGCAGCAGATCACAAGCCGTGCCCCTCCGTGGCACATGTGACAACTGGAAATCCCTCACTCGAATCAACCTGAGGAGCACAAATGGCCGTCTATGCGAAGCCGGGAACCGACGGATCGGTGATGAGCTTTGAGTCCCGCTACGACAACTTCATCGGCGGTCAGTGGACCGCGCCGGTGAAGGGACAGTACTTCGAGAACCCGTCGCCGGTGGACGGCAAGACGTTCTGCGAGGTCGCCCGGTCGACCGCCGAGGACATCGAGCTCGCCCTCGACGCCGCCCACAAGGCCGCTCCGCAGTGGGGCAAGGTGCCCGTCGCCGACCGCGCCCTGGTGCTGCTGCGGATCGCCGATCGCATGGAGGAGAACCTCGAGAAGCTGGCCGTCGCCGAGACCTGGGATAACGGCAAGGCCATCCGCGAGACGCTGGCCGCCGACATCCCGCTGGCCATCGACCACTTCCGTTACTTCGCCGGCGCGCTGCGTGCCCAGGAGGGCTCGATCTCCGAGGTCGACGAGGACACCGTGGCCTACCACTTCCACGAGCCCCTCGGCGTCGTCGGACAGATCATCCCGTGGAACTTCCCGATCCTGATGGCCGTCTGGAAGCTCGCCCCGGCACTGGCCGCCGGCAACGCCGTCGTCCTGAAGCCCGCCGAGCAGACCCCGGCGTCGATCCTGTTCCTGATGAGCCTCATCGGTGACCTGCTGCCGGCCGGCACGATCAACGTCGTCAACGGCTTCGGCGTCGAGGCGGGCAAGCCGCTGGCATCGAGCAACCGCATCCGCAAGATCGCGTTCACCGGTGAGACCACCACCGGCCGCCTGATCATGCAGTACGCGTCGGAAAACCTGATCCCGGTCACCCTCGAGCTCGGCGGCAAGAGCCCGAACATCTTCTTCAACGACGTCATGTCGGCCGACGACGGCTTCCTCGACCGTGCGCTGGAGGGCTTCTCGATGTTCGCGCTCAACCAGGGCGAGGTCTGCACCTGCCCGAGCCGCGCGCTCATCCAGGAAGGCATCTACGACGACTTCATCGCCAAGGCCGTGGAGCGCGTCAGCAAGATCAAGCAGGGTGACCCGCTCGACACCGAGACCATGATGGGTGCGCAGGCGTCCAACGACCAGTTCGAGAAGATCAGCTCGTATCTGGCCATCGGCAAGGAAGAGGGCGCCGACGTCCTCATCGGCGGCGAGCCGGCCGAACTCGGCGGCGACCTCGCGGGCGGCTACTACATCAAGCCGACCGTGTTCGCGGGCAACAACAAGATGCGCATCTTCCAGGAGGAGATCTTCGGCCCGGTGCTGGCCGTCACCACCTTCAAGGACTATTCGGACGCCATCCACATCGCCAACGACACCCTCTACGGACTCGGTGCCGGCGTGTGGAGCCGCGACGGCGCTACCGCCTACCGTGCAGGCCGCGAGATCCAGGCCGGCCGTGTGTGGACCAACACCTACCACGACTACCCGGCACACGCCGCGTTCGGTGGCTACAAGCAGTCCGGCATCGGCCGCGAGACCCACCTGATGATGCTCGAGCACTACCAGCAGACCAAGAACCTGTTGGTCGGCTACGCGCAGAATGCGAAGGGCTTCTTCTGATCGGTCGGTCAGACCAGGCCCGGTGAACAGCCCCGCCCCGCACTCTTCGAACAGAGTGCGGGGCGGTGTCTTGTCCGGGGCCGGTCGTCCCCCGCTCGGGTGGCCAATCCCCGACACCGGCGTCGTGGCTTCGGCGGTGATGCTGGCTTCGGTCATCCCGATGTGATCGCGGCGCGGCGACCAGCCGGCCGCACCATCTAACCGCCCACCGCCGCCACCGTCGGGGTCACCCGCCCGTCATGAACCGAGACGACCTGATCGGCGGTGGCCAGATGGGTGCGGTCGTGGGTCACGAGTACGGTCGCCGTCGATCGCTGGTGGGTGAGACGGGTGATCAGGTCGATGATCGCGGCGCCGCGTTCGTGATCGAGCGCGCTCGTGGGCTCGTCCACAAGCAGGACAGCGGGATCGTTCATCAGTGCCCGAGCGATGTTGACTCGCTGGCGTTGTCCGCCGGAGAGCTGATGCGGGCGACGTTCGGACTCGGCGGCCATCCCGACCAGATCGAGGAGGTCCAGGGCGCGGGGCCGGGCGTCTCGGACCCTGCGCCCGCGAATCTGTGCCATGACCTGGAGTTGTTCGACGGCGGTCAGCGACGGAAGCAGGTTGGGTTGCTGGAAGACGATGCCGATCGTGTCGCGGCGGAGTCGGGCGAGTTCGCCGCGCGACATGCCGGTTGCCGAGGTGCCGGCCACGGCGACGGTCCCGGAGTCGGGGGCGATCAGGGTGGCGGCCACCGCCAGCAGACTCGATTTCCCCGAACCCGACGGTCCGACCACTGCGGTCAGGCTGCCCCTCGGCACCTCGAGGGAGACGTGGTCGAGGGCGGTCAGCCGGGTCTCGCCGTCGGGGTAGGTCAGGGTGACATCGTCGAGAGTCAAACCGTTGAGCTGCTGGTTCATCGTGTGCTCCCCAGTGCGGTCAGCGGGTCGACGGAGGTGATCCGGCGAATGGACAGGGCGGCTCCGAGAGCGCCGAGGGTGATCATCACGGCGGCGGGCAGCAGGATGCTGGTCGCGGTCAGCGCGAACGGCACGGCCGAGGTCATGCCGGCGAGCGCCCCGAGGCCGGCGGCGAGTACCGTGCCGGTCGCGGTACCAGCGACGAGCAACAACATCGCCTGTCCGAGTGCGTCTTTGAGCAGACCGGCGGTGGATGCGCCGAGCGCCTTGAGGACGGCGACGTCGCCACTGCGTTGGATCGTCCAGACGGTGAAGAAGGCGCCGACGACCAGTGCGGAGATGACGAACAAGAAGGCCCGCATCACTTGCAGCGACCCGTTCTCCGACGTATAGGAACCGATCGCCGACAGCGACTGCTTCGGTGCAACGGTGGTGGTGCCGATGCGCGAGTCGGCCGTGCCGAGGTCGACGCCGGGTGCTGTGGTCAGGGCGATGACGGTAGCGGTGCGTCCATTTCCGCCCGACGGCGGTGCGATCTGCTGCCACATGTTGAGGCTCGACCAGATGACCGGGGTATGGCTGTAGTAGGCGCTGCCCTCGACGCCGGCGACGCGCACACGCTGTCCCGCGACGGTCACGTCGTCGCCGGTGCGTGCCGCCAGGCCGTCGGCCGCAGCGGTGGACAGCACGACGGTGTCGTCGGCGATACGGTCACCCTCGGGTGCGAGCGTCGACCCCGGCTCCACCCCGAATACCGACACCGCGGTGCTCCGGTCACCGGCGACCGCCCTGGTGGTGGTGATACCCAGCGGCTCGGCGCGTTCCACACCGGGGACCGCCGCCCAGTCACGCCATTGATCTTCGGAGACGGTGGAGTTGGCGTAGGAGATCGGCTGGCCACCGACCGGTTTCTGAAATGCGATCTGGTCTGTGGGCAGTCCGGTGATGGCCGAGATACTCTGCTGTCCCAGCCCGCCGGTCAGTCCCGACAGCAGACCGACCAGCAGGGTGATCAGTACGATGACGGCACCCATCAGGGCGAAGCGTCCTTTGGCGAACCTCAGGTCTCTCCAGGCGACAAACACGGCGCGAGCCAGTCCTTTCCGGGGTTCGATTGCTACCGCTCCACTGTCATCGACGCGCGGGTCCCGCGCGTCGCCCGCAAGACGTCATATCGCCGGTCGAACGTTGGCGGCAGATTTGTATCTTTTGATGGAGGTCAGCTGTCGCCGCCCTCCGTAGGCTGAATGCATTGTGAGCACCCATCCGCCGACACCGACACCGACACCGCGGGTGCTCGAGTGGTGCATGCATCTGTTGGTCGTGGGGCTGCTGGGCCTCGCCGCCGACCGTGCAGCGATCGACCACCGCCCTCATGCCGGAGCCGTGGTGGTCGCGGCGGTCGCGTGTGGTGCGATCTACGGGATCGGTGCGTCGATGCCGTATGTGCGCCGCTCGCGCACGGCCGCCGCCGTGTGGCTGGCAGCGGTGGGCGCCGCATGGCTGGTCCTGCTGATCCTCACCCCGGACGCGGTCTGGGTGGCGTTCCCGATGTACTTCCTGCAACTCCATCTGCTGCCTCGCCGCACCGGACTCGCCGTCGTTGTCGTCACCACCGTCGCCGCGATCGTGGGTTTCGCCCTCCATCAGGGCTCTTTCAGTCCGGCGATGGCGATCGGGCCGGCGCTGGGAGCCGCCGTCGCGGTAGCCGTCGTCTGGGGATACCAGGCGCTCTACCGTGAGAGTGACCGTCGCCGCCAACTCATCGACGAACTCACCGCCACCAGAGCCGATCTCGCGGCCGCGCAACACACCGCCGGTGTCCTCGCCGAGCGCGACCGATTGGCCCGTGAGATCCATGACACACTGGCGCAAGGACTTTCGAGCATCCAGCTGCTACTGCACGCCGCCGAGCGATCGGTGCCCACCGCGCCGGACACCGCAATCGACTACATCGTCCAAGCCCGGCGCGCCGCAAGTGACGATCTGGCGGAGGCGCGGCGTTTCGTGGCGGCGTTGGCACCGCCCTCCCTCGACGACGTCACCCTTTCCGAGGCGCTGAAGCGTTTGTGCGCGAACACAACTCAACGCGACCGGATCGCTGTGCGGTTCCATCTCGTCGGCGTGCAGCCGCCGCTGACGACAGCACAGGAGGTCGGCATCCTCCGAATCGCCCAGTCGGCACTGTCGAACGCCGTCCGGCATGCCGACGCCACCGCGGTCGACGTCACACTCCGGGGTCTCGACGATCACGTCGTCCTCGAGGTCATCGACGACGGAAAGGGTTTCGACACCACGAATCCACCCACCCCAGACCCCGGCACCGGCGGATTCGGCCTGCCCGCCATGCGGGCCCGCGCACGTGACCTCGAAGGTGTGCTCACCGTCGAATCCGGTGCCGGACAGGGCACCAGGCTCACCGTACGGATACCCACCCCGGTCCCGGCCGACGACGGGACGGCAGCTCATGACTGAAGAACCCATCCGGCTGCTCATCGCCGACGACCATCCGATCGTCCGCGCCGGACTGCGTGCCGTCCTGCAGACCGAACCAGGGATCGTCGTCGTCGCCGAATCCGCCACCGCTGAAGACGCGGTCACGCGCGCGGCCGCCGGCGACATCGACGTCGTGTTGATGGACCTGCAATTCGGTTCCGGGATGGGCGGAGCCGACGCCACCGCACTGATCACCGCCCGACCAGATGCACCACGCGTGCTCATCGTGACAACGTACGACTCCGACGCCGACACCCTGCCCGCGATCGAAGCGGGTGCCACCGGTTATCTCCTCAAGGACGCACCGCCGGAAGACCTCGCCACAGCGGTACGGACCGCAGCGACGGGGCGCACCACACTCGCACCCGCGGTCGCCGATCGTCTGGTGAACCGACTCCGAATACCGGGTGCCGCCCTGACCCGCCGCGAGACCGAGGTACTCAGCCTGGTCGGCGAGGGCCTGTCCAACCACGGCGTCGCCGCCCGCCTGCACCTCACCGAGGGCACTGTGAAATCCCACCTGGCCCGCATCTACGCCAAGCTCAACGTGGATTCGCGGACGGCTGCCGTCGCCGCCGCAACCGATCTCGGCATCATTCGCCGATAACCGACGGTCGGGACGACGGCACCATTCTTGCGGCGCGGTGTCTTGTCCGGGGCCGGCCGTCCCCCGATCGGGGGAGGTCACGATCCACCGGCCAATCCACCGTGCGGTGGATCTGCGAGCGGCCCTCCGGCGACGAAACTCGAAGGTGTTCAAGGAAACAACACCGCCCGGGAGACCGGAGAATCGAGGCAGCCGCCATGTCCACCATCACCCAGAACCACCGCGATGACGTCATCGACCACGAGGCCGCGGCACGCGCTCCGAAGCGTCGCCGGACCATGGTCATCACCACGATCGCCGGATGTGCACTGATCGCCGCCGCGGCGGTCGGAATCACGGCGCTCGACCACGGTGGTGCGACGGCGGCGGCCACCAGCTCCTACAGCACGTTGGCGACCGGTGGTGGTGGCGCCTCGGCCGGGACCGTCTCGCCTGCGCAACCGTCCTTGCCGGTGGTGAATCCCGCCGTTCCGTCGGTGCCAACCGGCACCGTCTCGCCGGCACATCCGGCGCTGCCGATAGTGAATCCGGCGGTGCCGTCGACTCCCTCCGGTCCCATCTCGCCGGCCCAGCCGTCGACTCCGTCGGGGACGGGCAATGTCTCGCCGGCCCAGCCGTCGACCCCGTCCGGGACCGTCACGCCCGCCCAGCCCTCGGCGCCGACCGGGAGTGTCGCGCCGACCGACACCGCCGCGTGACGCCGCGCTGCAACTCCACTGCAACAACGGCCGTACTACGCTGTGCTTCAGATCACAGCGAGAGGTGAGCCATGACCAACGCACATCCCGACACCATCCCCGACCGGGTGGTCGCCACTGACGCCGCCGTGCAGCTCCTGACGAAACTCTCGGAGCTGCACGGCGGTCTCATGATCCACCAGTCCGGCGGATGCTGTGACGGCTCGGCCCCCATGTGCTACCCCGTCGGGGAATACCGTGTCGCCCAACGAGATGTGTTGGTCGGTGAGATCGAGCTCCCCGAACCCCTCCCGGACGTACGCGTCTGGATCAACGGCGACCAGTTCGAGCTGTGGAAGCACACCCAACTGATCCTCGACGTGGTCAAGGGACGCGGTGCGGGGTTCAGCCTGGAAGCGCCTGAGGGGGTTAGATTCCTTTCTCGTGCGAGGGCTTTCAGTGAGGATGAGAACACGTCGTTGGCGGCGAGTCCGCCGTTGACAGGGGCGACGGCCGGGATCTGAACCCGACGACGTCAGAACGGTGGTGGTGGTCCCTCCCGGCGGCGTCTGTGGTTGCGGTTCCTCTCTGCCCGCCTGCGGGCGTGTTTGTTTTCCGTCCGAGTGCGTGCGCGCATCGGCCGTTGTGGATCGGGCGGCGAATTCGGTGGTGGTGCTTGAGGTCTGGCGGTGAACCGGACCCGGCGTAGTCCGGGGAAGAGGTCCTCGGTGGTCTCTGCCTCGCCGGGGATGGTCAGGCCTTCCGGGGTGATGGTTTCGGTGCGCAGCCGACCGTCCTCATCGCGCCACTGATCGTCGAGCCAGCCCGAGAAGGTCTTGAGCAGGTGCCACGGACGGCACTTCGGGTTGATGTTCTCCGAGGTGGTCTGCCCACCCGCGGTGGGGTCGTCGTGATCGTATTCTTCGACGTGTTCGGCGTCGGCCTCCCAGGCACTCGTGGTGCAGCCGGGTTCGGAGCATTGGCCGTGGCGAATCCGGATGTAGTCGTCGAGGGCGGTGGTGGGCCGGTACGAATCGGATGCGATCGGACCGGGCAGGGTGAACCCGCCGTCGGGACCCATCGGAGTGCCGGGTGGGACCAGATACGAAATACGCGCGTCCGGGCGGGCGACGAGTTCCCGGACGTGTTCGTCGTCGATGACGCCGTGCCCGTCGAGGTAGCCGGGATTGTTCGCCCGGCCGTCGAGAGTTGCTTCATCGCACACGACGTGGATGACGAACCTCGGCGCGACGGGGGCCTGTGCGGTTGAGGCCGGTGAGCCGTCGGTCGGGGTGCCGGCGCCGGTGGTGAGGTCGAGGGCAGGTGCGGCGACCGCACAGTCGTCTCGGCCGCACTCACACCCGAACTCCGAGCCGGACAGCAGCGCGAACTCGGCATCCGAGCGGCGTTGGCCGGCGGTCCGGGTGTCGTGCTCACACACGCGGGCAGCGAGGGCATCGATGTTCTTGTACGCGATGCGCGCGTTCTCGGCCGACATGACCGCGGTCAGCTCCGCGGTCCCGTCGCCCCGGTTCTCCACCCAGACGCCGCGCTTGTCCATGGCGTCCTTGCGGCGTTCGCGCACGGCGTCGGGGTCCTGGCGGAAGACGATGCGGTCGATCATGTCGCGCAACCGTTGCTGTGAGTAGGACCCGGCACGCAGGCGTTCGGCGATCTGTGCGTCGACGAGCGGGGCGTAGTCCTTGCCGTCGATGAGGTCGGTGCCGGTCAGGATGGTGCGGACTTGGCGTTGGCTGATCGCCCCGTCACCGAGGCATTCCAGGACCTTCGGGAGCCGGTCGCGGAGGGCGATGGCTTCGCCGAGCAGGATCTCGGCGTGGCGGCGGGTCAGGGTCCGAAGTTGGGAGATGCGGGTGGCCGCATCGGCAAAGCCGTCGACCACAAAGCCGTCGGTGTCTTCGCGGGACTCCACAAGTTTGGTGTGTAGGGCAGAAGCGAACCGGTAGTCGCAGTAGGCCAGATACGACTGCCCGCGGTCGAGATCCTTCATCCCCAGCAGCAGGTCGTTGACCGCTGCGTCGTCGGTGCGCTTGAGGTCGATGCCGCCGATGAACCGTGCCGGCAGTTCACGCCACAGCGGCGTGGGAGCTGACGCGGCCGGGGTCGACACGAGCGGGACCTTTCAGAGATGCGGGCATGACTGCAGGACAACCACATTCATCTCTGACCTGTGCACCACCGTGGTGTTCGGTGGTGCGGCCCCTCATTCACTCTTTCCTGCTGAGAACAACGTACAACAGGGGTACGACAGACTTGTGCGCGTCGCGGAGGGTTACTCGGCGGGGGGAGAGGGGCGCTCGGTTCGGCGATGCCACTTGGGGGCGCCGACCAACGACGTGCCGAAGCCTTGTGCGGCACGCACGAGCGTCCGGCACAGACCGAGTTCTAAGGTTCGACCATGACAACAACAGCAGTCGTCACCGGAGCCGGCCGTGGAATCGGTCTTGCCCTTGCCCGACGTCTCGCCGACGCAGGCCACCGGGTCGTCGTCACCGATATCGACGGGGATGCCGCCGAGCGTGCGGCAGCCGAGATCGGGCGCGGCGCGGTCGGATTCGCCCAGGATGTCAGGGATATCGCGTCGCACCGCAAGATTGCCGACGAGGCCTCCACACTCGGGCAGCTCACGGTGTGGGTGAACAACGCCGGGGTGCTCTTCGCCGGCGACGCCTGGGATCATCCGGACGACGAGATCAGCACCATCCTCGACGTCAACGTCCGGGGCGTCATGGCGGGGTCGGCGGCCGCGGTCCCGCAGATGGGCGGCGGCGGCGTCATCCTCAACATCTCGTCGATCTCGGCACTCACCCCCTGTTCCGGGCCTCGCGTTGTACGCCGCGACCAAGGCGGCGGTGTTGTCCTACACCACCTCGCTGCAGGGCGACCTCAAGCATGCGGGCCTGCCGATCCGCGCCCGCGCGCTGTGCCCGGATGTGGTCGGCACGCAGATGGTGACCTCACACGCCTCGGATCCCGGCGCCGCGATGTTGTTCTCCGGGCCGAAGCCGCTCGATGAGGATGCGGTTGCGCGCGCCGGGATGGAACTCATCGACAGTCGCCAGGTCTTCCGGGTACTCCCGCGCTGGCGTGGTGCCCTGGTCCGGGCTGTGGACCTCGCACCGAGCGTCGGACTGCCGCTGCTCGGCGTGATGCGAGCACTGGGTGATCGACGTCAGGCGCGTTCCTGAGGTGTCGGCAGAACGGCCGAGCCCAGCCGCCGGCAGGCCGTCAGGGCCACTTCCAGATTGAGCCGATCCTCGGAAAGGGGGCGGCCGCGGACCTCGAGGGCCTTGTCGACCCGATACTTCACCGTGTTCTTGTGCAGGTGAACGACTTCGGCGGCCGCGACGTAACTGCTACCGGCTTCGAGAAAGGCGAGCAGCGTCGACCGTAGCTGCGCCTTGTTCTCGTCGTCGACGGCCAATCCACCGAGAGCCGTGACGACGAGACTCCGCGTGGCGTCGAGGTCGCGCGCCAGGATCGAGCACAGCTGGACGCCGGGCTCGTCGAAGGTCGTGACGGCGACGTTGCCGGCGATCGACGCCACGGCGTGCGCCCGTTGTGCCTCCTGGTGAGTGCTGCGGAACCCGTGGGTCGCAGACTGCGGGCGGCCGAGTGCGACCCGGACGCCGGGGCCGGCATCGGAGACCAGGCGCCCGATCGCATCGAGATCGATCCGGTGACCATCGAGATTGCGTCCCAACGGGATCCAGCACCAAGCGAGGCTGCGGTCCTGCGGCAGAAACAACGCCGGTCCGTCCGCGTGCACGGCGTCGCCGATGGCGGCGACCAGCGACTCCATCCGCCGGAGGCCACTCGGCATGCCGTCCTCCTCGATGGTCCACACCACGACACCGAGATGATGTTGGCGTAACCGGTAGCCGAGGGCCGACTCGGCGGTGCCGAGGTCGTGGTCTCGGCCGGACAAGATGGTGGCGAGCATCGCGGTCCGCACGGTGTTGCGATCGGCGAGCCACCGTTCGCGCTCCGACTCGTACTCCGCGACAACCTGTTCGGCTATCCGATCCACGTAGGCGAAGGTCGTGGTCCGGAAGATCTGGGCGGCGGCGAACTCCACGTCGCGGTCGGGTTCGGTGGCCGCGACCTCGGTGACCGCCCATTCGAGCACCCGATTGTGTCCGATGCGGTACGCGCGCAGCAGGGCGTTCGCCGAGATCGCGCGTTGCGCCAGACGGTGTGCGTATTCGATGGCGGCGGGCGGCGGCCGCACGTCGTCGACGTTGATGTCGTGCTGGACAACGTGGAGGAACGTCTCCACGTTGCTCTCCGAACTCGCCCGGAGCAGCTCGAGGATGACGTCGTCGCCGCGCAACTCGGGGATCGAGTTCGCGATCTCCTCGTGCAGCGTGGTGCCGAGCCGAGGGAGTTCGGCGCCCATCGTCTTGGCGATCTCGGCGACCCGCAGTCCCACCTTGCGCTGTTGGTCGGCGCTGAGGTGCGCACCCATCGAAGAGTCCTCTCGTCGGCCTGCACTGTACTCCGGAACCAAACGCTCGGCGGACTACTTGTGCTGATGCACCGCAAACAGAGTCGCCATATGACCCCCATCACAAACCCTGTCCGAAACTTCGTGTCCTCGACACAATCGCGCGCTCGTCCTTGCTCACTACTCTCATCGCAGTTCACAACGCCCCGACCTGAAGGAAGTCCTATGTCACCCGATCTCACCGGCAGAACCGCGATCGTGACCGGAGCGGCGCACGGCATCGGCCTGGAGATTGCCCACCAGCTCTGCCAGGCAGGCGCCAACGTCGTCGTCTCGGACGTCGACGAAGGCGCGGCAAAGGAGGCCGCCGCACGAATGCCGAACGCGACCGCCGTCGCCTGCGACGTGCGCGACGAAGATCAGGTCAAGAACCTCATCGATGCCACGGTCGCGACCTATGGCGGGCTGCACGTGATGATCCCCAACGCGGGCATCGCGGCGGTGGCCCCGATCGTCGAGATGGACCTGGCGGCGTGGCGGTCGGTCACCTCCGTCAACCTCGACGGTGTCTTCCTTGCCATCCGCTATGCCACGCCGGCCATCATCGCGAGCGGCGGCGGCAGCATCGTCACCCTCGGCTCGGTGACCGCCCTGAGCGGAACCCCGCTGGTCTCCTCGTACGCCGCGACCAAGGCCGCGGTCGTCAACCTCACCAAGACGGCGGCAACAGAACTCCGTGCCCACGGGGTACGGGTGAACGCCGTCCTGCCGGGCTTCGTGGGCACGCACCTGGTCACCGACCAAGTCGAGGCCTTCGAGACCGCGCTCGGCCTGCCCTCGGGCGGTTTCGATGCGCTCATCGCGCAGAAGCAGGGGCGCTACGGCACCGTCGAGGAGATCGCCAAGGCGGTGCTGTTCCTCGCCGGCGACGAATCGTCGTTCTGCTCGGGTTCGGGCCTCGTTCTCGACGGTGGCTTCGACGCCGGATTGTTCTGAGGTGCCGACGATGAATCTCACCTACCTGCCCTGGAATCAGCCGGCCGACCGCGCCGACCGCCCGTGTGTCCGCGACGAGCGGATCACCCTGACCTATCGCGAGTTCGCCGATCGAGTGGAGGCTGCCGCCGAACAGTTCGCCGATCACGGCGTCGGAGCCGGATCGGTTGTCGCCGTGATGCTCCCGAACCGAGTCGAACTTCTGGTGTGCCTCGCCGCGGCATGGCGACTCGGCGCGGCGGCGACCCCGATCAATCCCGTCTTTACCGCATCGGAGGCCGACTACCAGATCACCGACTCCGACGCGCAACTCGTGGTGCGTGCCAGCACGTCGGCTCCAGACGGCGGCCGCCGCAGCCTGCTCGTCGACGACCTGCGGATCGCCCCCGTGCACGAGCAGCTGTCCGCCCCGACCACGTCGGCCAACGATCTGGCACTGCTCGTCTACACCAGCGGTTCGACAGGTCGCCCCAAGGGAGTTGAACTCAACCACAGCAACATCCATGCGATGGCGAGCTCGATGGTCGAGGCCCTGCGCCTCACCGCAGACGATCACTGTCTGCTGGTGCTGCCGCTCTTCCATGTCAACGCGATCTGCGTCAGCTATCTGGCCACGATGATCGCCGGCGGCCGACTCTCGATCCTCGCGCGGTTCGCACCGGTTGAATTCCTCACGGCGATCGAACGATTGCGGCCGACCTACTTTTCCGCGGTGCCCACCATCTACAGCCACTTGGTGGCACTCCCGGCGGAGATGTCCGCCGACACCTCCTCGGTGCGGTTCGCGATCTGCGGTGCCGCACCGGCTTCCGCGCAGCTCCTGCGAAATACCGAGGAGCGCTTCGGCTTTCCGCTGATCGAGGGTTACGGACTGACCGAGGGCACCTGCGCCTCGACGGCCAATCCCGTCGACGGCCCACGCAAGATCGGCACCGTCGGTATCGCACTGCCAGGACAGGTGGTCGCCATCATGGGTGGCGACGGAGCCCTGCTGCCGGCCGGCGAACGTGGTGAGGTGGTCATCAAGGGCCCCACCGTGATGCAGGGCTACCGTCACCGACCCGAGGCCACAGCCGACGCACTCGGCGACGGATGGCTGCACACCGGCGACGTCGGGATCCTCGACGAGGACGGTTACCTCCGTCTGGTCGACCGGATCAAGGACATGATCATCCGCGGTGGAGAGAACATCTACCCCAAGGAGATCGAGACCGTTCTGCACGGGCACCCAGCCGTCCTGGAGGCGGCCGTCGTCGGTGCCCCCCACCCGGCATACGGGGAGGTTCCGGTCGCCTACGTCACGCTCCATCCGGAGCGAACGGTCACGGAATCAGAACTCCGTGACGTATGTGCACAGCATCTGACCAAGATCAAGATCCCGGTCTCGATCACCATCACGGGCGCCCTGCCCAAGAACCCGGTCGGCAAGATCGACAAGCCCGCGCTCCGTGCGCAACTCGTCGCCGACCCTGCACCACAAGGAGTTTGAGATGGGATTCATCTCTCCATCACCACAGCCCGTCGAACCCTCGGAGTTCGTGCGACTCCCGCTGCGCGAGCGCATGCGCATCCTCAGCACCCACTGGGTCGACGACGGATTCGGCACACCCCGCATGCTGCACGTCGTCTACATCCTCAAGATGCTCGGACTGTACTTCGGTGTCGGACTGGCGATCACGGCATGGACCTCGCAACACGTGTACTTCACCGACCCGAGCAGCTGGTTCGACAACATCGTCGTCTACCAGAAGCTCGCCGTCTGGCTGATGCTGCTCGAGGTCCTCGGTCTCGCAGGGGCATTCGGCCCGCTGTGCGGGCACTTCACCCCGATGCTCGGCAACGTGCGCTACTGGATTCGGACCGGCACCATCCGGATGGCTCCGTGGGGCCGGCATGTGCCGGGCACCGGCGGGGACACCCGCACGATCGTCGATGTCGTGCTGTATCTGGGCGTGCTGGCGAGTCTGGTGTATCCGCTGGTGATCTCCGCCGTGCCGGTGCACGCCGTGCCCGCCGGCACCGGTCCGCAGGAGCTGATCCCGGCGTATGCGTTCATCCCGATCCTGATCACCATGCCGCTGATGGGCTTGCGCGACAAGGTCATCTTCCTCGCGGCACGCAGCGAACAGTACGGGCCGATCATGCTGTTCTCGGCGATCTTCGGTGCGATGGCGCTCGGTGACGGGGCGACCGCGGCGAACTTCGTGAATCTTGTCGTCGTGTTCAAGATCATCATCTGTGTCGTCTGGATCTGTGCGGGCTGGTCCAAGGTCGGCGAGCACTTCCTCAACGTCATCCCGCCGATGGTGTCCAACAGCCCGGGCCAGCCCCGATTCGTCAAGCGGCTCTGCTATCGCAATGCCCCGGACGACATCCGGCCCAGCAAGGTCGCCTGGTTCCTGGCCCACATCGCCGGCACCACAGTCGAGATCGCGATCCCGCTGGTGCTCCTGTTCACTGCGAACACCACCGTCGCCGTGATCGCCGCCGTGGTGATCGTGGCGCTGCACATCTACATCACCTCGACGTTCCCGCTCGCGGTGCCGCTGGAATGGAATGTCTACTTCGGGTACATCGCCATCGTCCTGTGGGTCGGATTCGACGCCTCGGTCTACAACATCTGGAACTTCTCGCAGCCGTGGCTGCTGATCCCGGTGTTCGCGATCCTGTGCTTCGGCCCGGTGGTCGGCAACCTGCGTCCCGACCTGATCTCGTTCCTGCCGTCGATGCGGCAGTACGCCGGCAACTGGGCCTCGGCCGTCTGGTCGATGAAGCCGGGGATCGAGGAACGGCTCAACGAACTCCCGCTGGTGGAGAACCAGGTCGATCAGCTGCAGCGCATGCTGCCCACACCGTACGAGCGCGACGATGCGGACATGACCATCCAGAAGGCGCTCGCCTGGCGGTCGATGCACAGCCAGGGCCGCGGGTTGTTCTCGGTCCTCTACGAGCACCTCGACGACATCGACTCGCGCTCCACCCGTGAAGGCGAGTTCATCTGCAACACCATCCTGGGCTGGAACTTCGGTGACGGACACCTGCACGACGAGCGGCTGGTCGCCGCGGTCCAGAAGCGACTCGACCTGAAGCCCGGTGACCTCGTCGTCGCGTACTGCGAATCGCAGCCGACCCCGTTCCGGAAGAGCCGGCCCCAGGAGTACCGCGTCATCGACGCCGCCCTCGGTGTCGTCGAGCGCGGGACGTGGAGTGTCAGCGACTGCGTCAAGGAGCAGCCGTGGCTGCCCAATGGCCCGGTGCCACTGCAGGTGTCGTGGACCGCGGATGGTTACCGCCGCCAGGAGACCTTGACGACCGGCAAGGGTGCGCTCGCATGACGACCGCAGTGGTGGTCGGCAGCGGGCCCAACGGGCTCGCCGCCGCCATCCGGCTGGCCCAGGCCGGCCTCGATGTCACCGTGTTCGAGGCGCACGAGAAGCCCGGCGGCGGCACGCGCACCAGCGAGCTCACGGTTCCCGGTGTGTTGCACGATGATTGCGCGGCATTCCATCCGACCGGCGTCGCCTCACCGTTCTTCGCGTCGCTGCGACTCGAACGCCACGGGCTGCGCTGGCGGTGGCCGGAGATCGACCTGGCCCATCCGCTCGACGACGGCCGGGCCGGGCTGGCCGCCCGGGATCGGTCCCACACCGCGCAGTCCCTCGGGTTCGACGCGCGGGCGTGGGAGCGTCTCTTCGCCAGTCCCACAGCGAATTTCGATGATCTCATCGGGGAGGTGTTCCGGCCACTGGCACATCTGCCCCGCCATCCGGTGGTGCTCGGACGATTCGGCGTGAATGCGCTCGCCCCGGCCACCTGGACGGTTCGACGGTTTTCCGACGATCCGGCACGCGCGCTCTTCATGGGCGTCGCCGCCCATGCGTTCGGACGGCTCGACACCCCGCTGTCCGGTTCGGTCGGCATGATGCTGACCGCGGCGGCGCACGCCGTCGGCTGGCCCGTCGCCGCGGGCGGGTCGCAGAGCATCACGAAAGCGCTTCTCGCCGAACTGGCTTCGATGGGCGGCAAGGTGATCACCGGCACACCGATCACCTCGCTGGAGCAACTGCGCGACCTCACCGGCCGCCGGCCCGACACCGTTGTCCTCGACACGGCCCCAGATGCCGCGATGCGCATCGTCGGCGACGCGATGCCCGGCCGCGTGCGTCGCGCGCTGCGTCGATACCGTTTCGGCCCAGCCGCATTCAAGGTCGACTTCGCGATCGACGGTGACATCCCGTGGACGAACGAGGACTGCGCGCGTGCCGGTACATTGCACCTCGGCGGAACCGCGGCGGAGATGGTCGCCGCCGAGCGGGACACGACCCGTGGCCGAATGCCGGAGCGTCCCTTTGTGCTTCTCGGTCAGCAGTATCTCGCGGACCCGGGCCGATCGAACGGCTCGGTCAACCCGATCTATGCGTATGCGCATGTGCCGCACGGCTACTCGGGAGACGCGACCGACGCGATCATCGGACAGATCGAACGGTTTGCACCCGGGTTCCGCGACCGGATCCTGGCGACCTCCACCCGGAGTCCGGCCGCCCTCGAGGAGTACAACGCCAACTACGCCGGGGGCGACATCAGTGCCGGGGCGAACACCGCACGACAGATCGTGTTTCGCCCCAGGGCCACCCGCAATCCCTACTCGCTCGGCGTTCCGGGCATGGTCATCTGCTCGTCGGCGACCCCGCCGGGAGCGGGTGTCCACGGGATGGGCGGCTTCCACGCCGCCGGGGCCGCCCTGGCGCAGATCTGATCCGTGCGACGACTGCCAGGCCCAGCCCCGACAGCGTCGCCACGTACCCCGCGACCCCCACCCAGCCGGCCGCGGAAAAGGCCAGTCCACCAAGGGCTCCCACGACCGAGCTGCCCAGGTAGTAGTGGAACAGGTACAGCGACGACGCCTCCGCGCGATGCTCGGTGGCCTGCGCCGAAACCCCGGCGCCGGCCACCGAGTGCGCGCCGAAGAATCCGCCGGTGAACAGCAGCATCCCGAACAGGATGAGCCACAGGGTGTCCGGCACCGTGAGCGCCAGACCGGCGAGCATCGTGGTGATCGAGACGATCAGGACCGGCCGACGCCCGATCCGATCGGCGAGCCGTCCCGCGAGCGCGGAGGTGACGGTGCCGGCCAGGTACATCACGAACACCAGCGCCACCACCGCCTCACTCAGGCCGAACGGCGCGCGCAGCAATCGGTAACCGAGGAAGTTGTAGACGGTCACGAAGCCGCCCATCAGCACGAAGCCCAGCAGGAACAGTGGACGCAACCGCGGATCCCGCAGGTGCGCAAGTAGATTGCGTAGCGTGGCGCTCGGCGACACGGGTTGTGGCGCGAAGAACCGGGAGGTCGGCACGGTGCGGGCGAAGACCAGGGCGAAACCCAGCGACACGAGACAGGCGATCTCCAGCGCCCATTGCCACGACACGACGTCGACGGCGAATCCGGGGATCAGGCGTCCGGTCAACCCGCCGATCGTGGTGCCCGCGACGTAGCGGCCCATCGCGGTCCCCAGGGATCGGCCGTCGACCTCCTCGGCGAGATAGGCCATCGCCACTGCGGGCACCCCGGCGCACAGCACACCCTGCACGGCACGGCCGGCGAGCAGGATCTCCACCGTCGGCGACCACGGCAGTGCCACGCCGATCACCGACGCCGCGACCGCCGAGATCACCATCACCCGCACGCGACCGAATCGTTCCGACAGCACACTCGCCGGGATGATCGCGAGAGCCAGGAAGCCGGTCGTCAGCGACACCGTGAGTGCCGAGGTGGCCGGGGAGATGCCGAAGTGTTCCGACAACTGCGGGAGCAGTGCCTGCACGTAGTAGAGCGCCATGAAGGTGGTCATGCCGGCGGCGAAGAGCGCGAGGGTGGTGCGTCGGTAGCCCGGCGAGCCGAGCGTGTGCCGGTCGGGTAGGGCGATTCGTGCGGTGTCGGTGGTCATCACCGTCCAGAGTCGTCGCGCACGTGCTGATAGAGAAATGAAGTCTTGTGTGCAGATCGATTCATCCCTGTATGACCGCAGGTAGTATCGATCTTCGTGCACGACGAGGTGAGGTGGTTCATAGCGATCGCCGAGACCGAGAACCTGACGGTCGCGGCAGCCCGGTGCCACGTCTCCCAGCCCACGCTCTCCCGATTCCTCGCGCGGCTCGAGCGGGAGATGGGTGTCGCACTGTTCGATCGCCACGGCCGCAGCATCGTGCTCAACCGGTTCGGGCAGATCTATCTCGACCGGTCGCGGCGGGCGGTTGCGCAGCTCGATGCGGCCGGGCGCGAGATCGACGAGCTGCGGATGCCGGCGCACGGTGCGGTGCATCTGGCGTTCCTGCACTCCTTCGGGGTGCGGCTGGTCCCGGATCTGATCCGCCGTTTCCGCCTGGAGAACCCCGGCGCCCGGTTCACCCTCACGCAGGATGCGGCGGCCACCGTGGTCGGGCACGTCGTGGAGGGCCATGCCGATCTCGCGATCGTGTCACCCCGACCGATGCGCACCGACATGGCGTGGGTGCCGATCACCGAGCAACGCCTCGCTCTGGCCGTACCTCGTGACCATCGCTTCGCCGGACGCTCGTCGATCGGGTTGGCCGAGGCGGCCGACGAGGAATTCATCGCCATGGCACCGGGATTCGGCATGCGACGGATCTTCGACGAACTGTGCGCCGCCGCCGAGATCACCCCGGCGATCACCTTCGAATCGAGCGAACTCACGACCATCACGGGCCTCGCCGGGGCGGGCCTCGGCGTCGGTGTGGTGCCCGTCGAGGACTCCGACCCACACGTCGACGTGGTCCTGGTGCCGCTGGCCGGGGAGTCCCGCGAGATCGGACTGACGTGGTTTCGCCCCCGCCCGTTGCCCGCCGCGGCCGGGCGCTTCCGGGATTTCGTCGGCGGCCCGCGCGAAGTCCGGGGTGACCCGGTGGGCTAGCCGGCGGGTGGGTGATCGAGCCACCAGCCCCGAACCATGCCGGGTGGCCGACCGGGTTCGAGGTAGTGCTCGGTGCCGAACCCGTACGGGAAGATCTCCTCCGGCATCGCCAGGATCTGTCGGACGTCGGTCTGGCTGGCATGACAGGCGAGCGCCGCACGTTTGGTGGTCACGTCGTCACCGAGGTCGACCGCCCAGTGCAACTCCTCCTCGGGAGTGCCGACCGGGTTCCCGTCGTCGCCCCGGATGTCGGGATCGAACCCTTCCATGCCGATCTCGGTGGCAAGCGTGAACATCAGTCGCATGAGGTCCCGGTTCATCGTGACCTCGAGGTAGCGCGGCCGGGTCGCCGCGAGGTCCGCAGCGGCCAGCGTGACCTTGTGCAGCATGATGTGGTCGGGATGGCCGTAATTGCCGTGCCAGTCGTAGCCGACCACGACGGCGGCGCCCTCTTCGTCGAACAGGTCGGCCAGACGACGTGCCGCCTCCCCGAGGTCAGCGCGTACGAACACGCCGTCGGCGTCGTTGCGCGCCCAGCCCGTCATCCCCGAATCGGCATACCCCAGCCAAGCCACCCGGGCGGTACCGGTGATGGCCGCCGACGCCTCGGCCTCACCGCGCCGTCGGCTCGCCACCGTCTCGCCGGGCGCCAGGTCGTCGGGTACGACACCCGGGTCCCCGTCGGTGCAATAGACGACGACCACCCGGTGACCCTCACGGGCCGCCCGGATCATGCTGCCCGCGGTGGCGGTGCCCTCGTCGTCGGGGTGGGCATGGACGAAGACGATGGTGCTCACGGGTTCGATGATGTCACTTCGGGATTCACGTCGTCCGGCACCGGCACCTCGGCCACCGCCGCGGTACCGCCCGTGGGGCGTCGGGTGATGCTCAGCGTTCCGCCCAGCCCCTCGAGCCGCACCCGGCGCGACGCCAGGCCGATGTGGCCGGCGGCCACCCGTTCGCCGAGGACGTCTTCGTCGATGCCGTGTCCGTCGTCGAGGACGACCAGCCGGGCGCGTCCGTCGTCGAACTCCGCGCTCAGGTCCACCGAACGTGCACCGGCGTGTTTGACCACGTTGGTCAGCAGCTCGCGAGCGGTGGCGAACAACAGCGAATCGACCGGCGTCCGCAGATCGGTCGGCCACCCCGCGGTGTCCACCGACACCGATATCGGGCCCCGGCGTTCGACGGCGGCGGCGAGGTCACCGAGGGCCACCGCGAGCCCGGCCTGCTCGAGGACCGCCGGATGCAACTCGCCCAGCGTGGAACGCAGCAGGCGTGCCGACTCCCGCAGGGCCTCGTCGACCCGCGTCAGCGCATCGGGATCGGTACCGTCGCGCACCGCGGCGAGTTCCTGTCGCGCGCCGAGGATGTACTGGAGCGCGCCGTCGTGCAGATGTTCGGCGAGGTCACGGCGCTCGCGCTCCTCGATCCGAGCCGTGTCGTCGAGCAACTGGGCACGTTGCGCGGCGAGCGTCCCGATGGTCGTGACCCGCGACCGCTGGACGCTCGACAGCAGCACACTGCCGAGCGCGAGCGTCGCGATCACCAGGGTGCGCAACACGATCAGCGACCACGGTTCCCCGTTCGGAACCCGCGCCACCGCGCTGCTCACGAAGTAGACCACCACGGTCGGGATCACCACGGCGGCGCAGACCCGTGGACGCAGCTGGGTTGCCGCAATCATCGGCACGATGGCGAATCCGTTCACCAGAACGTCCGAGGTCCAGCTGATCTGATCCGACGCACTCGCCACGATCGCCAGGACCGTCAGCACGGCGAGGTCGACGAACAGCGCCAGCCAGGCGTAGCGGATCACCACGATCCCGCCGCGCGGGCCGAGCACCAGCCCGACGATGCACCACGCGAGGTACACCGCGGCCAGAACGACACAGAACGCCGCACCGTGCGCCGGTGGATCGAGCACGACGGTGAAGATCGTGAACACACCCAGCAGCAACCGCAGCAGCACCTGAACACGGATGCCGCGCAGGGCGTGGTCGACGAGGATCGACGAGATACGCGGCTCGGCGGCCAGGTCGATCAGCCCGCGCGCGGGGGACGGCCCGCTCGACGTGAGGCTATTCGAGGAGACCACGGCGCATCGCCTCGGCGACCGCGGCGGCGCGATCGGAGACCCCCAACTTCTCGTACAGGCGCTGGGTGTGCGTCTTGACGGTCGCGGCACCGATGTACAGCTCGGCGGCCACCTGCGGAATCGACAGGCCGCGCGCAAAGCCGTTGAGCACCTGCCGTTCCCGCTCGCTGAGGACCGGGGCGTCCGACTGCGACCGTGTCCGGATCTCGCCGACCAGTCCGGCCGCGAGTTCGGCAGGCACCACGGTCTCGCCCTTGGCCACCCGCGTCACCGCACCCACGATGTCGTCGCGGTCGGCATCCTTGGACAGATAGCCCGCGGCGCCCTTCTCCAGCGCCGCGAAGACGATCGGGCCGTCGGTCACCGCCGACAGCAACAGCACCTTGGTACGCAGGCCGTCCCGGGTCACCGCGTGCGCGACGTCGACACCGGTCATGCCCGGCATCTGGTAGTCGACGACGGCGACGTCCGGGTCCTCCCGTCGGATGACCTCCAGCCCCGAGGTGCCGTCGCCGGCCTCGCCGACCACCCGGATCCGGCCGCTCTGGGTGAGCCCTCGCGCCACCCCGTCACGGAAGAACGGATGATCGTCGACCACCACCACGGTGACCAGAGAGTCCATCGGCCCAGGATAGGCGACGCGCCTGCATATTTCGGCCACGCCCGCGCAGTAGGGTCGTGCTCATGATGGGGTGGTTCGATCAGACAATCGTCGACACCGGGCGGCTGCCGCTGTTCATCATGCTCGTCGCGTTCATCGTCACCTTCCTGTTCATCCGCCTCAGCGTGCGCATGATCCGGGCGCAGGTGAAGTGGTGGCCCGGCAACGTCACCCCGGCCGGCATCCACATGCACCACGAGTTCTTCGGCGTCATCCTGATGCTGCTGTCCGGGTTCGGCCTCGTCGCGCTGTCCAGCTTCGACACACCGATCGCCGACTGCCTGCTCGCCGGGGTGTTCGGCATCGGATGCGCGCTGGTCCTCGACGAGTTCGCTCTGCTCCTGCACCTGCGCGACGTGTACTGGGAGGAAGAAGGCCGGTCATCGATCGACGCGGTCTTCGTCGCGATCGCCATCGGCGTGTTCTTCATGGTCGGATTCCGACCGCTGGGTCTGTCCGACACGATCTCCGGGTTCGAGGAATCGTCGGATGCCGGCACCCGGATCGGACTCGTCATCGCGCTCGCCATCAATCTGCTCCTCGCGGTCATCACCCTGCTGAAGGGCAAACTGTGGACCGGTTTGGTGGGCTTGTTCATCCCGCCGCTGCTGATGGTCGGCGCCATCCGGATCGCCCGCCCCCGCTCGCCGTGGGCCCGGTGGCGTTACGTCGAGAAGCCCCGGAAGCAGGAGAAATCGGTGGATCGTGAGCGTCGCTACCGGCGGCCGGTCATGCGGTGGAAGGTCGTCGTGCAGGAGGTCCTGGCCGGGCGATTCGGCTTGCCCGAAGCGCCGGCCAGTTTCCCGGTGGCCCCGGAGTCGGCGGCGCAGCGGCACCGGGCACCCGCCCGGGTCGCCTCCTGGATTCGCTGGCGCCGCACCCGGCGGCTGTTGTCCCGCAAGCCCCCGTGGCGTCTGCCGGTGATCTGCGTGACCGTGGCGATCGTCGCCGGCCTCATCGCGTCCGTCACGGACACGAGTGTGCAGTTCAACGGGCTGGACTCGGGGGTGACCGCGACGTTGCTCGGTGTGATCGCCGGCGCGATGGCAACCCTCACGGGCCTGGTGTTCACCGCCGTCACCCTGGCCATGCAGTTCGGTGCCGCGCAGATCTCGGTGCGGGTGATCCCGATGTTCCAGCAGGATCGGATTCTGCGGTGGTCGATCGGCATCTTCCTCGCCACGTTCGCCTTCACGCTGATCATCGCGCTGGATCTCGCGACGACGTCGAAGTCCGGCACCGTTCCCGGCATCTCCACCGGCATCTCGCTGTTCCTCACCCTGCTGAGCGTCTACATGTTCATCCAGCTGACCGCCAAGGTCGGCAGCATCCTGAACTCCTCCCAGCTGCTGCGCTGGATCGAAGCCGAGGGCCGCGGCGCCATCCGGCGGCTCTACCCGGACGAGATCCCCACCGGCCTGCACGATCACATCACCGCCGACGTCGCCCCCGATCCGCACGCGCAGCGGACCGTCGTCCATTTCCGCGACGTCCCGTCCGAGGGCCGGATCATCCTGGCCATCGACCTGACCCGAATCCAGCGTCTGGCGGTCAAATGGGGGGTGCGCGTCGACCTGTTGGTGGGCACCGGCGACTTCGTACCCCACAACGTCGGCGTGTTCGAGGTCATCGGCGACGCCCATTTGGTCCACCCGCGCCAACTGCTGTCCTGCGTGTTGTTCGGCGACACGCACCGGCCCGAGGTGAGTCCGGCCGCCGCGCTGCAGGCCATCACCGACGTCGCGCTCAAGGCGCTGTCACCGGCCATCAACGATCCGAGCCGCGCGGTCCAGGCGCTCAACCACATAGAGGATCTCCTCCTGATGCTCTCGCCGCGTCTGCTGGCCGACGAGAGTTCCGAATCGCTGTCGATGATCCGGGGGTATCGACGTAGCTGGTCCGACTATGTCGCCATCGGCACCGACCAGATCCGGCACTACGGCATGGACTCGGTACAGGTTCAGCGGCGGTTGCGCGCCCTGTTCGAGAACCTGATCGAGCAGTGTCCCGACGTGCACGACGGCCCGCTGCTCGCCCGCCTGCAGGCCCTCGACGAAGCGGTGCCGACACAGTGGACCACCGTCCTGGACCGCCGTCTGGCGCTGGGCGCCGACGTCCAGGGCCTCGGGTCGGAGGAGGGTCACGGGCGCGGCCAGCGGCTCAGTATCAACACCGATGCGCGTGGACCGCGATCAGGGACCGACGGATAGCGTCGCGAGAAACCAGGTCAGGCGTCGTGCACCGCGCGCATGAACGCGGCGGCTTCGTGCAGTGCGTGGCGCGAGTCGGGCGAGAACAGCGGGAACATCTGGAAGACGTGCCCCTGCCCGGGCCACTCCTGCAGTGACGAGTCCGCACCGGCCGCCCGCAGCGCGTGGTGGGTGGCGCGGGCATCGTCGCCCATCACCTCCAGCGCGCCCACCTGGATGAGCGTCGGCGGCAACGACATCTCGGTGTGCAGTTGGACCCGCATGCGGGGGTGGTCGGCGGCGGTGCCCCGGGTGTACAGGCGAAGCAGTCGCTGCCCGGCGAACGCGTCGATCAGCGGATCGCGGACACCACGCATCTGGCTGGCCACCGCCAGATCGAAGGTGGGGTCGTAGAGCGGGGAGAACAGCACCAGTCCGGCGGGTTGACCGACGCCGCGACGGTGATTGTCGGCCAGCAGGTCGAGCGCGAGATGCCCGCCCGCCGAATCGCCCGCGACCACGATCTGTTCGGGCCGGAAACCCTGCGACAGCAACCAGTGGTAGCCGCGGATCGTGTCGTCGCCGGCGGCCGGAAAGGGGTGTTCGGGGCCGAGGCGGTAGTCGAGGCTGAACGCCGACCAACCGGTGCGCTTCGCGAGCCGGCCGACCAGACCGCGGTGCGTGCGGGGCGAGCAGACGAGGTAGCCGCTGCCGTGCAGGTAGTAGATGATGCGCGCCGACGCCGGGTCGTCGGGCCGTGGGGCATGCGGCCCGACGCCCACCCATTCGCCGCGCACGCGTTGGCCGTCGAGCCATTCGTGCACGGGCTGCACGTGGGTTTCCGCCGGGACCGGGGACATCACGGTCAGCGACCGGTTCAGTCCGGGCCGCATGGCGGTGATGAACTGTGCCGACCGCGCTCCCGGCAGGCCGGCCGCGGTCATGAACGGGTGCGAGACGCGGGAGAAATAGCCGTTGATGGTGCGCGAACGCACCGAGCCGGGGCCGGTGGGTCGCCACTGCTGCGTCGAAGTGGTGATGGACACGGCCCCGACGCTAGATCATTCATGCTCTCCGCGAACGGTTCTCCGGCATCTCCGATACCAATCCGATGCCGTTTGGGCCGGTCGGCGCGGTCGTGGCGGTACAGTGCGTACGCTGCGGACTCCCCGGCGATGTGGTAGCCGGATTTCGATACGGGGTACCGCTCGTGAGAAAATGGCCGACAATGCTTGCAGAGCAGGGTGGTGCCGGGCCGGCGAGAACGCGCCCGGGCGTGCCGTCAGCAACGACGCTGGCAAGGACACCGCCGAGCGACCGATGAACCAGCCTAGGTCAGCCCAAGGATTCGGGTGGTTTGCAGGACGCTCGCCGAGGTGTCGACGAGGACACCCGCAATGGTGTCCCCAGGACCGTAACGGTGGATCCGTGCGCAGCGTCGCGCACAAAGTGAGGCAACTTATGAAGCATGCTCCGGGCCCCATCGGGCTCTACGACCCGGTCAACGAGCACGACGCGTGTGGCGTCGCCTTTGTCGTCGACATGTACGGTCGCCGAAGCCGCGACATCGTCGACAAGGCCATCATGGCGCTGGTCAACCTGGAACATCGCGGAGCAGCCGGTGCCGAGCCGAACACCGGTGACGGCGCGGGCATCATGATCCAGGTCCCGGACCGCTTCCTGCGCGAGGTCGTCGACTTCGAGCTGCCCGCCGAGGGCTCGTACGCCACCGGTATCGCCTTTCTGCCGCAGGGCTCCGAGGACGCCCGCCTCGCGTGCGAGGGTGTGGAGAAGATCGTCGAGGCCGAGGGGCTGACGCTGCTCGGCTGGCGCGATGTGCCCACCAACGAGAACTCGCTGGGTGCGCTGGCCCGCGACGCGATGCCGACGTTCCGGCAGGTGTTCTTCTCGCTCGCCGGGAGCGAAGCGAGCGGGAGCGACCAGGACAGCGCCCAAGCCATGGACCTCGAGCGCAAGGCGTTCGTCGTGCGCAAGCGGGTGCAGCACGAGCTCGGCAGCAAGGGCGCCGGCGCCGACGGCCCCGGCCGCGACACCGTCTACTTCCCCAGCCTGTCCGGGCAGACCTTCGTCTACAAGGGCATGCTGACCACCCCGCAGCTGCGTGAGTTCTACCTCGACCTGCAGGATTCGCGGGTGGAGAGCGCGCTCGGGCTGGTTCACTCCCGGTTCTCCACCAACACCTTCCCGTCGTGGCCGCTGGCGCATCCGTTCCGCCGCATCGCGCACAACGGCGAGATCAACACCGTCACCGGCAACGAGAACTGGATGCGGGCGCGCGAGGCGCTCATCGACGCGTCGGTGTTCGGGAACGGCGCGAACGCCGACATCAAGGACAAGATCTTCCCGACCTGCACCCCGGGCGCCTCGGACACCGCGCGGTTCGACGAGGTCCTCGAGTTGCTGCATCTCGGTGGGCGCAGCCTGCCGCACGCCGTGCTGATGATGATTCCCGAGGCTTGGGAACGCCACGAGGCGATGAAGCCCGCCCACCGGGCGTTCTACCAGTACCACTCGGCGCTCATGGAACCGTGGGACGGACCGGCATCGGTGTGCTTCACCGACGGCACCGTCGTCGGCGCCGTCTTGGACCGAAACGGCTTGCGCCCCAGCCGGATCTGGGTCACCAAGGACGGTCTTGTGGTGATGGCGTCGGAGGTCGGCGTGCTGGACATCGACCACGCCGACGTGGTGCAGAAGATGCGCCTGCAGCCCGGCCGGATGTTCCTGGTGGACACCGCCGCCGGCCGCATCGTCGACGACGAACACATCAAGGACGAACTCGCCGCCGAGCACCCCTATCAGGAGTGGCTCGACGCCGGCCTCGTTCCGATCGATCGGGTCGCCGGCCGCCCGCACCAGCACATGGCGCATCATCGGATTGCGTTGCGCCAGCAGGTCTTCGGCTACACCAACGAGGAACTCAACCTACTCGTCGCGCCGATGGCGAAAACCGGGGCCGAGGCCATCGGATCGATGGGCACCGACACACCGATCGCGGTGCTCTCGGCCCGCCCGCGGATGCTCTTCGACTACTTCCAGCAGCTGTTCGCGCAGGTGACCAACCCGCCGCTGGACGCCATCCGTGAGGAGGTCGTCACCAGCCTCGGCGGCAGTATCGGACCCGAGGCCGACCTGCTGCACCCCGGACCCGGATCGTGCCGACAGATCGTGCTGCCCGAACCGGTCCTCGACAACGACACCCTCGCCAAGCTCGTCAACATCAACGACGACGAAGCACTGCCCGACTTCCGCGGGCGCCACATCCACGGCCTCTACCCGGTCGCCGAGGGTGGTGCGGGCCTGCGCGCAGCGCTCGACGAGATCCGCGCGACGGTGTCCGCGGCGATCGACGACGGCGTCAACCTGATCGTGCTGTCGGATCGGGAATCCGACGAGACCCTCGCGCCGATCCCGTCGCTGCTGCTCACCGCCGCCGTCCACCACCACCTGGTGCGGGAACGCAAGCGCACCCGCGTCGGACTGATCGTCGAATCCGGTGACTGCCGCGAGGTGCACCACGTCGCCGCCCTGGTCGGCTTCGGTGCCGCCGCGGTCAACCCGTACATGGCGTTCGAGTCGATCGAGGACATGGCCGAGCGCGGCCTGCTCGGCGACATCGACTTCCCGACGGCCCGCAAGAACTACATCAAGGCGGCCGGCAAGGGTGTGCTGAAGGTGATGTCCAAGATGGGCATCTCCACGCTCGCCTCCTACACCGGCGCGCAACTCTTCCAGGTCATCGGCCTGTCCCAGGACACCGTCGACGAGTTCTTCACCGGCCTGAACAGCCAGCTCGGTGGTATCGGGCTCGACGAGATCGCGGCAGAGGTCGCCGCCCGGCACGCGCTCGCGTTCAGCGACCGCCCGACCGAGCGCGCACACCGTGAACTCGAGGTCGGCGGCGAATACCAGTGGCGCCGTGAGGGCGAGTACCACCTGTTCAACCCGGACACGGTGTTCAAGCTGCAGCACTCGACCCGCACCGGCCAGTACAAGGTGTTCAAGGAATACACCCGGATGGTCGACGACCAGGCGCGCAAGCTGGCGACGCTGCGCGGGTTGTTCGACTTCAATTTCGGTGACCGCGACCCGATCCCGATCGACAAGGTCGAACCGGCCGCCGAGATCGTCAAGCGTTTCTCCACCGGTGCGATGAGCTTCGGCTCGATCTCCGCCGAGGCGCACGAGACCCTCGCCATCGCCATGAACCGGCTCGGTGGCCGGTCGAATTCCGGTGAGGGCGGCGAGGATTCGCGTCGCTACCACCACGACGAGAACGGCGACTGGCGGCGCAGTGCGATCAAGCAGGTCGCGTCGGGCCGCTTCGGCGTCACCTCGCACTACCTGAGCAACTGCACCGACATCCAGATCAAGATGGCGCAGGGCGCGAAACCCGGTGAGGGCGGTCAGCTTCCGGCGCACAAGGTGTACCCGTGGGTGGCCGAGGTGCGTGGATCGACCCCGGGTGTGGGGCTGATCTCGCCGCCGCCGCATCACGACATCTACTCGATCGAGGATCTGGCCCAGCTGATCCACGATCTGAAGAACGCCAACCCGCAGGCCCGGATTCACGTCAAGCTCGTCTCCGAGCTCGGCGTGGGCACCGTCGCCGCCGGTGTGTCCAAGGCGCACGCCGACGTGGTGCTCATCTCCGGACATGACGGCGGTACCGGCGCGGCTCCGCTCACCTCGCTCAAGCACGCGGGCGCACCGTGGGAGATCGGCCTCGCCGAGACCCAGCAGACGTTGCTGCTCAACGGACTTCGCGACCGCATCGTGGTGCAGGTCGACGGTCAGCTGAAGACCGGACGCGACGTGCTGATCGCCGCGCTGCTCGGCGCCGAGGAGTTCGGCTTCGCCACCGCACCGCTGGTGGTGGCCGGCTGCGTGATGATGCGTGTGTGCCACCTCGACACCTGCCCGGTGGGTGTGGCGACCCAGAATCCGCTGCTGCGTGAACGTTTCACCGGCAAGCCGGAGTTCGTGGAGAACTTCTTCCTGTTCATCGCCGAAGAGGTGCGAGAGCTGTTGGCGCGTCTCGGTTTCCGGACATTGCAGGAGGCCGTCGGCCACGTCGAGGCGCTCGACACCGTAAAGGCGCTGGCGCACTGGGGTTCGGCCAAGGCGGGCAAGCTCGACCTGTCCGCGGTGCTGACCATGCCCGATTCGCCGTTCATGAACCAGGACCTGTACTGCTCTGGCGTGCAGGATCATTCGCTGGACAAGGCGCTCGATCAGCAGCTGATCGCACAGAGCCGGGAGGCGATCGACAGCGGCTCGCGGGTGTCCTTCAGTTCGAAGATCACCAACGTGAACCGGACCGTCGGCACCATGCTCGGCCACGAGGTCTCCAAGACCTATGGCGCGCACGGGCTCCCGGACGGCACGATCATGATCGACTTCACCGGATCGGCCGGCAACAGCTTCGGCGCGTTCGTGCCCAAGGGCATCACCCTGCGGCTCGAGGGCGACGCCAACGACTTTGTCGGCAAGGGTCTGTCGGGTGGCCGCATCGTCGTGCGCCCGGCCCGCAATGCCCCGGAAGGCTTTGTCGCCGAGGACAACATCATCGCCGGAAACGTCATCGGGTTCGGCGCGACCGCCGGCAAGATCTTCCTGCGCGGCGTCGTCGGCGAGCGGTTCTGCGTCCGCAACTCGGGCGTGACCGCCGTCGTCGAGGGCGTCGGTGATCACGGATGCGAGTACATGACGGGCGGTCGCGTGGTGGTCCTCGGAGACACCGGCCGCAACTTCGCGGCGGGCATGTCGGGCGGTATCGCCTACGTGTACGACCCGAACGGCACCTTCGCCGACAACCTGAACACCGAACTGGTGGAGATCGAGGAACTCGAGTCCGAGGACGTCGACTTCCTCGCCGCGATCATCGCCGAACACCGTGCGGAGACCGATTCTCCCGTGGCCGCAGCGGTTCTCGCGGACTGGGAGACGACGCGCGGGAAGTTCGCGAAGGTGATGCCCCGCGACTTCAAGCGAGTGCTCCTGGCGATCGAAGCCGCCGAGCGCGATGGACGAGACGTGAACGAAGCGATCATGGAGGCCGCACGTGGCTGACCCCAGAGGATTCCTCAAGCACCCCGAACGGGAACTGCCCGACCGTCGTCCGGTCGAGCTGCGCCTGCTGGACTGGAAAGAGGTCTACACCGACTTCGACCACAAGGACCTGAAGACTCAGGCCAGCCGCTGCATGGACTGCGGAATCCCGTTCTGCCACAACGGTTGCCCCCTCGGGAACCTGATCCCGGAGTGGAATGACCTGGTCTACAAGGGGCAGTGGCGCGACGGTATCGAACGGCTGCACGCGACCAACAACTTCCCGGAGTTCACCGGTCGGCTGTGCCCGGCGCCGTGTGAGGCGTCCTGCGTGCTCGGCATCAACCAGCCGGCGGTGACCATCAAGCAGGTCGAGGTCGAACTCATCGACAACGCCTTCGACAACGGATGGGTCACCCCGGTGCTGCCGGCCGAGAAGACCGGCAAGAAGGTCGCCATCGTCGGTTCGGGGCCGGCCGGCCTCGCGGCCGCCCAGCAGCTGACCCGCGCCGGACACGATGTCACGCTGTTCGAGCGGGCCGACCGCATCGGCGGCCTGCTGCGGTACGGCATCCCCGAGTTCAAGATGGAGAAGCGGCACATCGATCGCCGCCTGGCGCAGATGGAGGCCGAGGGCACCGTCTTCCGTGCCGGTGTGAATGTCGGCGTCGACATCACCGTCGAGCAGTTGCGCGACGAGTTCGACGCCGTGATCCTGGCCAACGGGTCCACCATCGGACGCGATCTGCCGATTCCGGGCCGCGACCTCGACGGCATCCACCAGGCGATGGAGTTCCTGCCGCAGGCCAACCGCGTGCAGCTCGGTGACACCGTCGAGGGCCAGATCACGGCGAAGGGCAAGAAGGTCGTCATCATCGGCGGTGGCGACACCGGCGCCGACTGCCTGGGCACCTCCCTGCGGCAGGGTGCGGAGATCGTGCACCAGTTCGAGATCATGCCCCGCCCGCCGCAGGAGCGCGCGGCCTCCACGCCGTGGCCGACCTACCCGCTGATGTACCGCGTGTCGTCGGCTCACGAAGAGGGCGGCGAACGGGTGTTCTCGGTGAACACCGAGCAGTTCGTCGGCGAGAACGGCACGGTCACCGCGCTCAAGGCGCACGAGGTGGTCATGCGCGACGGCCGGTTCGAGAAGGTCGTGGATTCCGACTTCGAACTCGAATGCGACCTCGTCCTGCTGGCGATGGGCTTCGTCGGCCCCGAGCGCGGCGACTTCCTCGACAAGCTGGGCGTGGAGTACGACCAGCGCGGGAACATCGCCCGGAACCAGGACTTCGGCGCGGTGGGACAGCCCGGCGTGTTCGTCGCCGGCGACGCCGGCCGCGGGCAGTCGCTGATCGTGTGGGCGATCGCCGAAGGTCGGTCGGCCGCGGCGGCAGCGGACAAGTATCTGGCCGGTGTCTCGGAGTTGCCGGCGCCGATCTACCCGTCACAGGTGGCGCAACGCTGAATCGGTATCCGTTCGAGATGCCGATTCAGGGGTGGTCGACGTGCGTTGCCACGTCCGGTTCGGGCACAGTGGACGTAGCGGTCATCCGAATGGATGACCGCTACGAATGATGTGAGACCAGTCCATGACCGACAGGATGTGTATGGTGACGGCCGAGATCGACGCCCAGCCGCGGCGCACACGTCCCCGGGACCGTAAGCAACAGATCCTGGCAACGGCGGCCGAGAAGTTCCGGGTCAACGGCTACGCCGAGGTCGGCATGAGCGACATCGCCTCGGCGGTCGGCATCGTGCCCAGTGCTCTCTACCGCCATTACCGCAGTAAGCAGGATCTGCTGGCGGCGGTGCTCGATGATGCGCTCGACCGATACGACGACGCGCTCAGCGAGTCTCAGACGTGGTCGGAGATCAGCCGCCGGATCGCCGAGGCGACGCTCGAATCGCGGGCCTTCGACCTGATCTGGACACGGGATCGTGGCCACCTGTCGGGCTGCGAATACCAGGCACTGGTGCTGCGGGTGCGGGCGATGTCGACTCGCCTCGCCGATCTCATCAAGGTGCAGACCAGCGAGAACAGCATGCCGGCCGACACCATCGCGTGGGCGGTGATGTCGGTCATGGAGTGGCCCAGCCACCGCGATCTCGAGGTGGTGGGCGGCGAGCAGGTGCCGCTGCTGTCGGCCGTCGCCGACGCGATCGTCCGGGCCGGCTGTGCGGCGGAGGTGACCCGCCGAACGCACCAGAGGATGCCCGCGGGCGCGGGGCCCGGGCCGGCCGAACAGGGTTTGCTGCCCGCCTCCCGCCGGGAGGCGCTGCTGGACTCGGCGATCACGCTCTTCGCGACGCGCGGCTACCCGAACGTCAGCCTCGACGACATCGGTGAGGTCGTCGGCATCGCCGGCCCGAGCGTCTACAACCACTTCTCCAGCAAACGGGAACTCCTGGTCGGCGGGGTGACCCGCGCTTTCGAGGTGCTGTGGCTGATGGTGGGGCACGCGCTCCGACAGACCACCGATCCGGCGGAGGCGCTCGACTCGATGATCCGCCTGCATGCGCGGTTCGCCTATGACCACTGGGATCTGACCACCGTGTGCCTGTCGCATTTCACGATGCTCGACGAGGCGGAACAGCAGATTCTCGGACGCAGTTACCTCGACCTGGTCGGGGAATACCGGCGTCTGCTGCTGTTGTGCCGGCCCGAGCTACGGCCCGATCAGGCGCAGTCGCTCGTCGATCTCGCGCTCGCGGTCGATACCGGCGTCGTGCGTGTCCCCGGTCTGCGGGAGCCGGACCTGCCCGACTATGCCGCCCTGCTGGCGCGGGCGGTCCTCTACGCCCCGATCACCGCTGCGCGCTGAGCACCTGTGTCATCTGGCGCCCGACCGTGTCGGCGAGCGCGGGATCCCTCGACCATGCCAGGAGTTCGGAGACGTTGTCGGTCCGGATGGCTACACTCAGGCGCATAACAGGCGAAGTCGGAGCGTCAAGGGAGCATTTTGTGATGCGAATTCGGTTGCGCACGTTGATGTTCACCATGCTGAGCGTGCTCCTCGGCATGGCCGCGGCCGTCTCCCCGCCGGGATCGGCGACCGCCGCTCCGGGCGGCTGCCCCAAGATCTACGTCCTCGCGGTGCCCGGGACGTGGGCCAACGGGATGAGTCCGGGCATCCTGGGCCAGATCACCTCGGGACTCGGGCCCGAGACCGAGGTGCGTTTCGTCGGGTACGACGCCACCGCGTTCCCGTGGGAGAAGGCGATCTACGGCAAGTCGAAGGCTCAGGCGGTCGCCAACACCAAGGGGCTGGCCCTGACGATGCTGCGCCGCTGTCCGGGCACCCGGATCGCGTTGACCGGCTACAGCCAGGGCGCCGACGCCGCCGGTGACGTCGCTTCCGAGATCGGCACCGGACGCGCGGCCATCCGTCCCGGTCAGGTGGCCGGTGTGGTGCTGATCTCCGACCCGCGACGGTCCAAGCGCGACAACCTCGTCGGGCCGCCGCTGCAGGGCCAGGGTAGTGGCGGACCACGGCTCTACGGGATGGGCTGGGTGCTGCCACGCGCCTTCACCATCTGTGAGCCGTCGGATCTGTACTGCAACGTGCCGAGGGCCTACTACGTCACCCGGATCGTCGGCTACCTCGCCGAGACCAGCGACCCCACTCCGAGTCAGATCGGCCAGTACCAGGCCGAAGCGGGTGCCATCCTCGCCGAACTCCTCACCCGGGGTGGTCCGGGAGCCATCGTCAACGAGTTGAGCAACGCGCGGGCACGGGAGCAGATCTTGATCTTCAACCGGTTTCTGCAATCCGGTGCGCACGGCAACTACGCGTCATTCCAAGTCAGTCCCGGCGTGACCGCCGTCGACTGGGCTCATCGGTTTCTGGCTGGACTTGCCTGACGTGCGCGTCGGTCCCGAATCGGTAACGGATTTCGTGCGAGCATCGATCCTACGGGTAGTGGTCTGAACTCGATCACGGAACGCGGCAAAAATCGGTTGGGCTGCGCGACGCGAGCGACTACAGTAAGTTGAACACTGAGTCCGATGCAGTAAACAGGGAAGTGATTGGCAATGAGGTTGTCCAATACATCCAGTCCCCGTCGAGCCTCGATGCTGAGTTCGATCACCGGTGGTCGGTTCGGCCGTGGGCGCTCTGCCCGCATGTTCCCCGCGGAGGCAGAACGTCTCGTGACACCCGCCGAGCTCAAACGCCTTCATCCGTGACGCGGACCGTCTGACCGCCGATCTCCACCACGTCGCCCGCGACCAACTGCCGTCCGCGACGTGACTCCACCTCACCGTTGACCGTCACCAGCCCGTCGGCGAGCACACCTTTGGCCTCGGCACCCGATTCGATCAGGTTGGCCAGCTTCAGGAACTGCCCCAGTCGGATCGATCCGTCGCGGATCGCAATGTCGTCCACGCCCCCATCTTGCCGAACGTCGTTACTGTTTGCCCCATGACGTTGGAAACCCAGCGAGACGCCGAGCCCGACACCCGCCGAGCCGTCCACGAGGCGCACACCGAAGCGCAGCGCCGCTCCCGAGATCTCATCGAACACATCCGGGCGCCACGCGGATTCGGACGCAACGCGCCGCGGATCGCCGGGACCGTCGTCGGAACGCTGGCCGCCATCTCGCTGTTGTCCAGCCTGTTCCCGCTCTTCCGGCACCTGATCCATGTGCCGCGCGACTACATCGACACCTTCATCATCACGCTGCCGGACACCAGTTTCGCGTGGGCGTTCATCCTCGCCCTGGTGGCCGTGGCGTTGTCGTCGCGCAAACGCATCGCATGGTGGATCTGCGTCATCTATCTCCTGCTCTACCTGACGGGGAACGTGCTCTACCTGATCCCCGCCCTCGCGGACACCCTCGAGGTCACCGACAACGACCGGATCAATCTGATGATCGGCATCGTCGTCGAGCTCGGGGCGTTGATCTTCCTGCTGGTCACCCGGCGGCAGTTCTACACGAAGGTGCGGCGCGGAGCCGTTCTCAAGGCGTTCGGCGCACTGCTTCTCGGGCTGCTGATCGCGACGCTGCTCGGCTGGGGACTGGTGTGGCTGTTCCCGCACACCCTCGTCCGGGGCGAACGGCTGCCGTATGCGTTCAACCGAGTCGTCGCGTTCGGCTCCATCGACTCCGACGCCGCATTCGACGGCCGGCACACCTACGCGTTGGTCAACGGCCTGCTCGGTCTGTTCGGGGCGCTCGCGCTGATCGCCGCGGCCGTCGTGTTGTTCCGGTCGGTGCGCCTGCGCTCGCTGATGACCGTCGATGACGAACGCCTCATCCGGGCGCTCATCGCCCGGTTCAACGACGACGACTCGCTGGCGTACTTCTCCACCCGCCGGGACAAGGCGGTGGTGTTCTCCCGGGACGGCCGCGCGGCCCTGACCTACCGGGTGGAGGTCGGTGTTGGGCTGGCCGGCGGCGACCCGATCGGGGACCCGGACTCGTGGGACGACGCGATCGCCGAGTTCCTCACGCTGTGCGAACGGTACGGGTGGCACGCCGCGGCGAGTGGGCCGAGCGCACGCGGCGCCGCGGCGTTCGACGCCGCCGGCTTCGGCTCCTTGAACATCGGTGACGAGGCCATCCTCTACACGCGGGACTACAGCATCAGCGGTGCGGCGATGAAGGGTGTGCGGCAGGCGGTCACTCGCACACGCCGCGCCGGCATCACCGTGCGCATCCGGCGGCACAGCGAGATCTCGACGACCTCGATCGGCGGGGCGCCCTCGGAGATGGCCGAGGTGGTGGCGCGGGCCGACGCGTGGCGCGACACCGATGAGGAGCGCGGATTCGCGATGGCACTCGGCCGCCTGGGTGACCCGGATGACGGCAACTGTCTTCTCGTCGAGGCGATCGAGGGGGAGGGCACGCCGTCGGAGAAGGTCGTCGGGATGCTCTCGTTCGTCCCGTGGGGCCGCACGGGGG
Source organism: Gordonia sp. NPDC003424 (assembly GCF_053588655.1). Lineage (NCBI taxonomy): Bacteria > Bacillati > Actinomycetota > Actinomycetes > Mycobacteriales > Gordoniaceae > Gordonia > Gordonia sp. NPDC003424. The sequence goes on along the minus strand of NZ_JBSFQJ010000002.1, from coordinate 284,843 downwards.
TGTCACTGGACGTCATGCGCCGGGACCGGGATGCCGTCAACGGCATCGTCGAGACGATGGTGACCGAACTCGCGAAGAACTCGGAGTACTACGGCATCACGGAGATCTCGCTGAACTTCGCGACCTTCCGCGCGTTCTTCGAACACGGGGCGGAGATCGGCGCGGGCCCGGTGATGCGGGCGACCTACTCGGTGCTCATGTTCGGCTCCAAGTTCTTCCAGATGGAGTCGCTGTACAAGTCGAACGCCAAGTACCGGCCGGACTGGCAGCCGCGCTATCTGTGTTTCGAGGACAACCGGGTGCTGCCGCGGGTCGGTCTGGCGTCCATCGTGACCGAGGGCTTCGTTCGTCTGCCGCGTTTCGGGCGGGCCGAGCACTACACGCAGGGTGAATCGGCGATCCCGGCGGGCGTCGACGTCGACGCGCTGATCGCCGAGCTGGAGGCCGAGACCGACCGGTCGGTGGTGGAAGTGCATCGGCCCGAACAGGTCCGGGTGCGCCTGGACAAGATGAACCGACTCGTCGACGCCGGATTCGACCCGTATCCGCCGGCCGACGCCCCCACGCACACGGTCGCGGAGGCCGTCGCCGAGCCCGAGGGCACGGTCGTGACGATCGCCGGACGTGTCACCCGGCTACGGGACTTCGGCAAGGTGAGTTTCGCCGATCTCCACGACTGGTCCGGGCAGGTGCAGATGCTCGTCGAGGAGTCCCGACTGATTCCCGGCACACCGGATTTCGGATCCGATGTGGATCTCGGTGACCTGGTCGAGGCACGCGGCGTCGTCGGCCGCAGCCGCTCGGGCGAGTTGTCGATCCTGGTCGACGCGTGGCGCTTCAACGGCAAATGCCTGCGACCGCTGCCCGACAAGTGGAGTGGGCTGACCGACCCCGAGGCGAGGGTGCGGCAACGCTACGTCGACCTCGCGATCAACGAACGCAGCCGGCAGTTGCTCGCCACACGCAGCGCGGTCGTCAAGTCGATGCGTGACTTCCTGGCCGGGCGCGGATTCCTGGAGGTGGAGACACCGATCCTGCAGCAGATCCACGGGGGAGCGAACGCCACCCCGTTCCTGACGCACATCAACGCCTACGACCTCGATCTCTACCTGCGGATCGCCCCCGAGCTCTACCTGAAGCGGCTGTGCGTCGGCGGCGTGGAGAAGGTGTTCGAGATCGGCCGCAACTTCCGCAACGAGGGCGTCGACTTCAGCCACAACCCCGAGTTCACCAGCCTGGAAGCCTATGAGGCGCACAGTGATTACCTCAAGATGCTGGACCTGACGCGCGAGATGATCCAGCACGCGGCCACCGCGGCGTACGGCGAACCGGTGATCGTACGCACCGACGACGCCGGAAACGAAGAGCGCGTGGACATCTCGGGTCAGTGGCCGGTCAAGACGGTGCACGAGGTGGTATCCGAGGGGGCCGGCGAGGAGGTCACCCCGGACACGCCCGTCGAGACGTTGCGCGCGATCTGCGATCGCCTGGACATCGCCTGCCGCCCCGACTGGGACGCCGGACAGGTGGTGCTCGAACTCTACGAGCACCTCGGCGAGGACAAGACCACCTTCCCGACCTTCTACACCAACTTCCCGACGTCCACGTCGCCGCTGACTCGGGCGCACCGGTCGATTCCCGGTGTCGCCGAACGCTGGGACCTCGTCGCCTGGGGTGTCGAACTCGGGACCGCCTACACCGAGCTGACCGACCCGGTGGAGCAGCGGGCCCGGTTGACGGCGCAGTCGGTCCTGGCGGCCGGCGGCGACCCCGAGGCCATGGAGCTCGACGAGGACTTCCTGCAGGCGCTCGAATACGCGATGCCGCCCACGGGTGGCCTCGGGGTGGGTGTGGACCGAGTCGTCATGCTGATCACCGGCCAGTCCATCCGCGAATCGTTGGCGTTCCCGTTGGCCAAGCCGCAGGAGGGGTGACGAGCAGGGGTGACGAGTTCTTCCGCCCACTCTTGGTTCCGCCGCACCTTGCACGGGGCGGAGGAGCGGACAGCGGGCGGAAGAACCGAGCCTGAGGCAATTCAGCCTGACCCAGTTGAGTCTGAGGCAAGGACACCTCGTCCGCCGGGCCGGATCGTCGAGGTCGGCGGCGCGCGGGTGCACGTTCTCGACGACGGCGCCGGTCCGCCGCTGCTGCTGATGGCCGCATTGGGCAGCAACTGGTTCGACCTGGACCCGTTGGTCGCGCGCCTCCGCGACCGGTGGCGGGTGATCCGGTACGACCGTCCCGGATACGGGCTGTCCGAACGGATCCCGCAGGGATTCGTGCCGACGCTGATCGGCGAGGTGGACCGGATGAACGCCGTGCTCGATCTCCTCGGCGTCGACGAGCCGGTCACCCTCGTCGGGCATTCGATGGCGAGCTTCCATGTGGAGGCGTTCGCGCGGCGGTATCCGGAACGTACCGGCGCGGTGATCATGCTCGACGGCTCGCATGTGCTGGTTCCGTGGCGTCTGGTGCCGACGAGCTTCCGGGTGGGTAACGCACATCGGGTGGTCACGACTGCCGAGTCGGTCACGGGTCGTCTCGGTATCCGGCGCTGGGGCAGGGGCAGGATGCGGCCACGTGCGCTGCCCGCTCCGCCGGAGGGTTTCGATGACGATCAACACCGATGGAGCGCACTGCTTTTCGGGCAACCGTCGATGGTCCTGTCGACCCTGGCGGAGAACGCGGCGTTCCCGGCGATGCATGCCGAACTGCGTCTGCTGCGGCGACGGCCGCTGCCCGAGGTCCCGGTGGTCGTGGTGGCGGCGCTGTCCGGGCCCGCGCCATGGCGGTGGTTCTGGACGTGGAAGCAGCGACGGTTCGCGCAAACCCTGGGCGGGCGGCTGGTCACGGTCGAGCCGGCCCGGCACTTCCTCGTGCTGGATCGGCCGGATGCGGTGGCCGACGTCGTGGAGGGGGTCCGCGATCCCGGTGGCGGGTGACGCGCGCCGATCCGTCCGGTTTCTTACCCACGGGTAATATTCGGGCCCACCACCGCCTATGCTGGTCACCATGACCGAGCCGACCTTCACCCCGACCGCCGACCTCGTCGACGAGATCGGCGACGGTGTCCGCAGCTGCGACACCCAGTTCACCCAGTACGGCGGTAACCGCGAGTTCGTGGGACGGGTGACCACCATCTCCTGCTTCCAGGACAACGCGCTGCTCAAATCGATCCTGTCCGAGTCGAATCCCGGCGGTGTGCTGGTCATCGACGGCGCGGCGTCGGTGCACACCGCACTGGTCGGCGATCTGATCGCCGAATTGGGCAGGTCCAACGGCTGGGTCGGGATCATCGTCAACGGAGCCATCCGCGACGCCAAGACCATCGGCGGCATGGAGATCGGTGTCAAGGCACTCGGCACCAACCCGCGTAAATCCAGCAAGACCGGTGTCGGTGAGCGTGACATCCCGCTGACCATCGGCGGAGAGACCTTCACCCCGGGCGACATCGTGTACTCCGACGACGACGGCATCGTCCTCGTCACCCCCGAAAGCTGAGGTAGCCGTGCCCAAGCCCACCCCCGATTACTTCCGGCGGCTCGGTGCTCTCGCCGCCATCGACAACGCGTCGTCCCGCCCCACGCGCCCGGTGCTCGAAGCGTTCAGCGGTGTCGAGATGGCCACCATCCCGGTGGGCACCGCCGAGGACCTCGAGGCGGCGGTCGCCCGGGCTCGCGTGGCGCAGGAGGGCTGGGCGCAGCACACGCCGACGCAGCGGGCCGAGGTGCTCCACCGATTCGCCGCGATCGTCTACAAGCGCACCGCGGAACTGATGGACATCGCGCAGGCCGAGACCGGCAAGGCCCGGATCTATGCGCAGGAGGAAGTCCTCGACGTCGCCCTGACGGCGCGATACTACGCCGCCAACGGGCCCAAGTTGCTCGCCGAGCGCAAGGTCAAGGGCATGCTGCCCGGCGCCACCACCGTCCGGGTGCGCTATCAGCCCAAAGGCGTTGTGGGCGTGATCAGTCCGTGGAACTATCCGCTGACGCTGGCGGTGTCCGACGCGGCCGCGGCCCTGATCGCGGGCAACGCCGTGGTGATCAAACCCGACAGCCAAACACCCTACTGTGCACTGGCCTTGGCCGAGTTGCTGTACGAGGCCGGGTTGCCACCGGAGCTGTTCGCCGTCGTCCCGGGGCCGGGAAGTGTTGTCGGACAGGCGATCATGGCCACCACCGACTATGTGATGTTCACCGGATCGTCGGAAACCGGTGCGACCCTGGCCGAGCAGGCCGGGCGTCGTCTGATCGGCTTCTCCGCAGAACTCGGCGGCAAGAACCCGATGATCGTCACCGCCAACGCCAACATCGACCGAGCCGTCGAGGGCGCGGCCCGCGCCTGCTTCTCCAACTCGGGTCAGCTGTGCATCTCCATCGAGCGTCTCTACGTGGACACCGCGATCGCCGACGAGTTCATCACGAAGCTCGGCGACCACGTCAGGTCGATGACCCTCAACGCGGCCTACGACTTCAGCGCCGCCATGGGTTCGCTGGCATCGGCCGCGCAGATCGAGGCCACCGAGGCCCACGTCCAGGACGCGGTCGGCAAGGGCGCCACGGTGATCGCCGGTGGCCGGCGGCGCGCCGACCTCGGCCCGTTCTTCTACGAGCCGACGGTGCTCACCGGTGTCACCGACGAGATGACCTGCCACGGCGAGGAGACCTTCGGTCCGGTGGTGTCGGTCTATCCCGTCGATTCCACCGACGAGGCCGTCAAGCTGGCCAACGCCACCCGCTACGGACTCAACGCGAGCGTCTTCGCCGGGAGCAGCGCCGAGGCCAACGCCGTCGCCGACCGCCTGCGGGCCGGCACCGTCAACATCAACGAGGGCTACGCCGCAGCGTGGGCGTCGACCGCCGCGCCGATGGGTGGCATGGGCATCTCCGGTGTCGGACGACGCCACGGCGACGAGGGCCTGCTCAAGTACACCGAGCCGCAGACCGTTGCCGAGCAGCGGTTCATCGGCATCGACCGGGCGCCGGGCATCCCGCAGGGTGTCTATCGGGCGGTGACGCCGCATGCGGTGCGGGCGCTGAAGTATCTGCCGGGGCGCTGAGGTCGGTCGCGCCAGGCCCGGCTAACGGACGAGCGCGAGCTCGAGATGCCGGCGGGCGATCTGTTCGAGGTGCACCAGGTCGCCCTCGATGCTGACGAAGTCGAATCCGAGCCCCAGACGGTGCGCTGCCATGTCGCCGTCGTCGGAGTGGATGCCGACTGCCTTCCCGGCGTCGTGTCCCGCGCGCAGGATGCGCGAGAGTGCCTCGGCGCGAGGACCTTCCGCGAGCGGGTCGGACGGATCGCCGCCACCCATGGCCAGGGTCAGGTCGTAGGGGCCCACGTAGAGTGCATCCACCCCGTCGACGGCGGCGATCTCCTCGACGTTGGCCAGGCCGGCCGCGGTCTCGATCATCACCACCACCAGAGTGCTGTCGTTGACCGTGCCGAGGTCCGGTCCGAGACGCAATTCGGCGCGCATCGGCCCGAAAGACCGTCGTCCGTAGGGTGGATACTTGGCGTTGCGCACGGCGTCGGCCGCCGCATGCGCGTCGTCGACCATCGGCACGATGACGCCGACGGCCCCGGCGTCGAGGGCTTGCCCGATACACGCGTGGTCGTTGCTCCGTGTTCGGACCAGTCCGAAGGTGCGCTGCGAGCCGAGAGTCGACCCGGCGTCGATCGCCATCAGCCCGTCACGGATCTCGCGGTAGCCCATCAGCCCGTGTTGCTGGTCGAGGCAGAGGTAGTCGTAGCCGACCCGGGCCAGTCGTTCCGCCATCACCGCCGAGTCGGCCAACAGCCAGTAGCCGACCATCGGCTCGCGACGCCGGACGCGGGCCACGAACTCCTCGATCGCGCTCACCGGCGGTGTCCGTCGACGAGTTGCGGCACCGCGACGGGGTTGTCGTCGCGCAGCTCCGGAGGCAGCAGATGTTGCGGGAAGTTCTGGAACGCCACCGGCCGGAGGAACCGCTCGATCGCTGCGGTGCCGACGCTGGTGGTGCCCACAGCGGTCGTCGCCGGGTACGGTCCACCGTGCTGCTGGGCGTAGGTCACCGAGACACCGGTTGGCCATTGGTTGAAGAGCACGCGGCCGGCCTTCTCGACCAGCACCGCGATGAGGTCGGCGACGTCGCAGGTGTCCTGGGCCTGCAGCGTGGCGGTCAACTGTCCATCGAATGTGCTTGCGGCGGTGGTGAGTTGGGATTCGTCGTCGTATTCCACCACCAGTGCGGTGGGTCCGAAGCACTCTTTCTGGAGGGCAGTGGGGTCGGCGAGTAGCTGGTCGATGGTGGTGTGCAGCAGCACCGCGCCCGGGCTCGATTCGCCATCGATGGTGCGCACCAACACGGTGACGCCAGGATGCGCGGCGAGCTCCTCGACTCCCGCACGGAACGCGGTGTCGATCGTGTCGTTCAGCATGGGGTCGGCCGACGGCAACGTGGCCGCCGCCAGCGACTCGACGATGCCCGATCCAGCCGGGACGAACAGCGTGCCCGGCTTGGTGCAGAACTGGCCCGCGTTCTGGGTGAACGAGGTGATGAAACCGGCGACGATCTCGTCGCCGCGGTCGGCTGCCGCCGCCCGGGTGACGAACACCGGATTATTGGAGCCGAGCTCTCCATAGAAGGGAATCGGCTCCGAGCGGGAGGTCGCGATGTCGAAGAGTGCCCGTCCGCCGGCGATCGAGCCGGTGAAGCCGGCGGCCTTGATCCGCGGGTCCCGCAGCGCGTGCGGGCCGGCGTCGCGGCCGTGGATCACCTGCAGCAGATCGGAGTCGGCGCCGACCGAGCGCAGGGCTCGGCGCACCACCGCGGCTGTGCGGTCGGAGAGCTCTGCGTGGCCGGGATGCGCCTTGACCACGACGGCGTTGCCGGCGGCGAGTGCGGAGGCGGTGTCGCCTCCGATCACAGAGAACGCGAACGGAAAGTTGCTGGCCGCGAACACCAGGACCGGGCCGATCGGACGTCGGTACCGGCGGAGATCGGGGCGCGGCGCGCCCATCGGCCAGTCGGCGTCGGCATGGTCGATGCGGGCGTCGGCGTAGCTGCCGTCCAGCAGGACCTCGGCGAACACGTCGAGCTGGAAGGCGGTGCGCTTGAGCTCGCCCCGCAGCCGGGCTTCGGGCAGGTGGGTTTCGGCGCGTGCGATCGGGATCAGGTCGTCGGCGGCGGCCCGCAGGGCGCGCGCGATCGAGCGGAGAGTTTCGGCCCGGGTTTGCGCAGGCGTTGCAGTCCAACGGGAATGCGCGGCGACTGCGCGTGCCAGGGTGACATCGACCTCGGGGATGTCGGTCTCGGGGCGGGTGCGGTGGGCGGTGTCGACGCTCATGGTCGGGGCTCCTTCGGTGATTGCCACCACCGCACCGTGGGCCTCGGGTCAGGTTGCGGCGGTGGTGGTGTTCAGATGTCGTCGTACGTGTTCTGCGCCGGCGAATAGGCGGCGGTTCAGCTCGGGTAGTTTCTCGGGTCCGATGCGGTGGACGGGACCCACGAAGGTCAGTGCGGCGAGCAGGTCACCCACCGAGTCGCGGATGGGCACGGCGACCGAGACGATGCCGTCCTCGAGCTCCTGATCGGTGATGGCCCAGCCGCGTTCCCGGGTGATGTCCAGTTCCTTGCGCAGTGCGGGGTAGTCGGTGATGGTCTTCTCGGTGAGCGCATCGAGCCCACCGGGGGTGGCGTCCTTCAGCTCGTCGTCGTCGAGCTCCGACAGCAGCAGCTTTCCGGTGGCCGATGCGTGAAGCGGCCATTTCTGGCCGTGCATGTCGGTCATCGCCACGCCGACCCGGCGAGGGTTGGCCTGCACCACCAGGTCCAGGTCGTAGCGGCCGCGCCGCAGGGACAGGGTGACGGTTTCGCCGATCTCGTCGGCGAGGTCACCGAGGTCCTTGCTGACGCGCGGTGCCAGCCGCGCTGCCGGGTCGATGCCGCCGGCGAGTCGGGCGAGGTCCCAACCGAGTGAGTACCGGGTGTCGTCGCGTTCCACGAAACCCTCGTCCTCGAGGGTGAGGAGGAGTCGGAACGTCGTGGCTCGGGGCAATCCCATCCGTTGCGCGACCTCGGTCGCGGTCATCGGGCGTGAGCTCGCACCGAGGGTCCGCAGGACATGTACTGCCCTGATGACCGAACGATTCGACGACATCGTGCTGCCGGACTCGCGCGGGTTCGGTGGCGACGACATGAAAGTGTCCTCTCTGTGGATGATCTGTCCACTGTAGCGACACCTCTGGTCACCGCCTGCCGACGTCAGACCCGCGGTTCGGCCTCGGTGTAGTCGAATGCGACGTCACCCCAATCCTCGAAGTGGCCCACGATCTGCCGGCCCGGGATCATCTTCTCGGCGGCGAGGATGCTGCCCGGCAAGATCAGCTGACCCGCTTCGAGGCCCAGCCCGTACTCGGAGATCCGCCGGCACAGCCACACGAGCGCACCGATGGGATTGCCGTAGACGGCCGACGTGTTGCCCTTGGCCTTGACCTCGCCGCCGAAGCGGATCTCGCCGGTGGTGTCGGCGAGGTTCACCTCGGACAGCTTCCGCGGTGATCCACCCACGATCACGGCCCCGCTCGAACCGCAATCGGCCAGCGTGTCGTAGATCTCGATGTTCCAGTCGCGGACTCGAGAGTCGATGATCTCGAGGGCCGGGACGACGAAGTCAGTGGCCGCGATGATGTCGACGGCGGTGGTATGTGCACCGCCGACCGAGCGCTTCAGCACAAATGCCGGCTCGAGTTCGACGAACGGTTCGATGAACTCGTCGGCGCTGATCGGGAGGTTCTCCGGACGGAACTGACTTGCCAGCAGGTAGCCGTAATCCGGCTCGTCGACGCCGAACTTGGTCTGCATCGCATTGGCGATGTTGCCGAGTTTGAAGCCGGCCACCGCGTCGCCGGCGGCCACCCGACGACGGATGACCTCCTGCTGTACACGGAAGGCGTCGGCCGTGGTCGGGTCGCTGGCCGGGTCGATGAGCGTGTCCAGCGGGGTCCGGGAATCGTGAGCCGCGATGATCCGCTCGGCGGTGTCGATGATGTTGATCGCCATATGTGGTTGTCCTTGTCTTCGTCGGATGCGGTCGGTCAGTGAGCCAGGTGCCAGATACCAACGGCGGCGAGCATTTCGCGTGGATCCCACACGACCGCCTCGGAGGTGATCAGTCCGTCGCGGTGGTTGATGAAGGAGGCGCCGGTGACGGTCACCGGGCGTCCGGTGGCCGGCACACCCATGAAGTCGCCGGAATGCGTACCGCTGCTCTCCCAGTGGATGGCGATGATGCCGTCGCCTTCGACCACGGTGAGGATGCGCATCCGGAAACCGCTGAAGGCACTGTGCTGCTCGGAGATCTGGAGCAGGACGTCGGTCAGCGTCTCCTCTCCGGTCTTGGAGTGGCGGACGTAGCCGGGGCCGGTGATGGCCTGGAAGGCCGCGGTGTCACCGTCGCCCCAGGCCTTGGACCAGGCGGTGGTGACCTGGTCGAGCATGCTGGTCATGCGGTGCGCTCCTGGGTGGTCGGGTCGGGGGTGGGCCAGAGGTTGAAGTCGCCGAACTTTCCGGCGCGGAAGAGCATCGCGTCACCTTCTCCGGCATCCAGCGCTCGGATGGCGCCGACGATGACGAAGTGGTCGCCGGCGACGACTTCGGAGAGGACTTCGCAGTCCACCCAGGCCGCCGCACCCGCGATGCGCGGGGTGCCGATCACCGACTCGGTGTAGCTGATGCCGCGGAACTTCTCCTCACCTTTCCGGGCCAGGGCCCGGCACACGGGCAGTTGGTCGGTGGACAGGATGTTGGCGGTGAAGCGGCCCAGTGATCGGAGCTTCGGCCAGGTGCTCGAGCCCTTGTCCACGCAGAAGGTGGCCAACGGTGGGTCCTGCGACAGCGAACCGAAGGTACCGACGATCAAGCCGCACGGTGTACCGCAGTCGGTCAGGCCGGTGATGGCGGTGACGCCGGTGGGCAGGGTCCCGAAGACCTGGCGAAACTGTGCCGGATCGACGATTTCCGGTTCGGTGGTGACGATGACGCTCATGCCGGGATCACCTCCGAGAAGTCCGCGGCGGTCGCTGTGCGGTGGAGTTCGGCACCCGGGTGATCATCGAAGAGCCGGATATTGCCGGCACCGAAGATATTCTCTCGCAGGGTGTTCCCGTCGTAGGAGGTGCGCATGGCGCCACGACGCTGCAATTCCGGGACGACGTGGGTGGCGAAGTCCTCCACGTCGGCGAACTTGACTGCGTGCGCAACGTTGAATCCGTCGATGCCGGTTTCCTCCATCCACGAGATCAATTGATCTGCAACGGTTTCCGGTCCTCCGACAATCACCGGAGAGGTACCGCCGATGCCGTTCTCCAGGGCGATGTCGCGGGGTGTCCACTTCTTGCCCGGGTCGAGTTTGGTGTAAACGTCCACCATCGTCTGGCCGGCATTGGTCTTGACGTCCTCGAACGGCTGGTCGGGGTCGAACTGCGCCATGTCGAGGCCGGTCCAGCCGCTGTAGCGGGCCATCGCGCCTTCGTAGGAGACCAGGTCGAGGTACTCGCGGTACTTCTGCTGCGCCTCCTCATCGGTCGCGGCCGAGATGACGGTGATCATCTGCAGGACAGCGATGTGCCTCGGGTCTCGACCGAACTCGGCTGCTTTCGCGCGCAGGGCATCGACCTGCTTCTTCAAACCGGACTTGGACATCGAGTTCATGAAGACCGCCTCTGCGGTCTTGGCGGCCAGGGCGACGCCTGCCGGCGAGCCCCCGGCCTGGAAGATCACCGGGGTGCGCTGCGTCGACGGTTCGCACGCAAAGATCCCGGGGACCGTGAAGTGCTTGCCCTCGTGCCGGATCTCGTGCACGCGGGCCGGATCGACGTACGTGCAGGTCGCGCGGTCGCGGACCACGGCGTCGTCTTCCCACGATCCCTCGAGGAGCTTCAGTGCGACGTCGATGAACTCGTCGGCGCGCTCGTAGCGCTCGTCATGGGCGAGCTGCGTGCCGTTGCCCAGGTTGCGGGCGGCGGAGTCGGAGTACGAGGTCACCACATTCCAGCCGACGCGACCGTCGGTCAGGTGATCGAGCGTCGCGAACTTCCGCGCGACGGTGTACGGAGGTGTGTAGGCCGTCGAGGTGGTCACGCCGAAGCCCAGGTGCCGGGTGGCGGCGGCCAGCGCCGGCACGAGGTATGACGGATCGTTGGTGGGGATCTGGGCGGCGTCGCGCAGGGCGGCGTCGACGCTCCCATTGTATTTCTCGTGGTAGCCGTCATTGTCGGCGAAGAACATGCCGTCGAAGCATGCGGCCTCGAGCATCTGTGCGTATTCGATCCACGCATGGATGTTCTTGTGCTGCTCGCCCCGGTCACGTTCGTGGCGCCACAAGCCGGCGGACAGATGTGACGGTCCGTTGAAGTCGAAGGCCAGCAGTTTCATGTGCTTTGTCATGGCGATTCCTTGGATGTTCACTAGGTGAATGCTTCCATCACCTGATGGATACCGCAGAACAATAGAGTGACCGGGGGCACAGTGTCAAGGGGCGTATCGGCGGTTGTTTGTGACGGCCCAACCTCTTGACAGCCAAAAGAGGCGGGTGTCACACTACGAATGATTCGTTCATACAGTGAACGAATGAGGGTCGAAATCACGCGCCGGCCCTGCCCACCGCCGGATTGCCCGCGCACCTCTTTCGGTGCGCCCGGCGAGCCACCAACTTTCTGCGCGTCGCCAAAGGAGTTCCACCGTGAACGACGACACCACATTCCTTGACACCCAGAGTGATGCGGCCCGAAAACGCCGATTCCTGATACGTCTGACAGCCGTCGTTTCCGGTGGCATGTTTCTCGACGGCTACATCCTCGGCATCATCGGGACCGTGATCGGTCTGATCAAGACCGATCTGTCGATGTCGGTCTTCGCCGAGGGCGCGGTCGCATCAGCAGCGTTGATCGGCATCTTCATCGGCGGACCGCTCGGTGGGTGGCTCACCGACAGACTCGGACGCAAGCTGCTCTTCACCTGCGATCTGATCCTGTTCACGGCCGCCTCGTTCGCCCAGTTCTTCGTTCACTCGGTGCTCTTGTTGTTCGTCATCCGGTTGCTGATGGGAATTGCGATCGGCGCCGATTACTCCATCGGATGGCCGCTGCAGTCCGAGTTCAGTCCCCGGCGACTGCGCGGGAGACTCCTCGCCCTGCAGGAAGTGCTCTGGTACGTCGGGTTCGTGTTCGCCTTCGTCGTCGGCTACTTCATGGTGAACACCTGGGACGTGGATTGGCGAATCATTTTGGGCACCAGCACATTGCCGGCAGTCATTCTCCTGATAGCCCGTATCGGTATGCCCGAATCCCCGCGGTGGCTCATGCAGCAGAAGCGCGAGGCGGATGCTCTGCGGATCGCCGAACGGTATCTGGAGGATCCCGATGACATCGCAGACCTTGCCAATGAGACGGGAGAACGCGGTTCGTTCCGCCACCTGTTCAACGACCGGAATCGTCGCAACGTCATCTTCATCTCGGTCTTCTGGTTCTGTGCGGTCACACCGTACTTCGCCATCGCCACCTTCGCCGCCAGCGTGCTGGAGAAGTACGGTCTCAGCGACGGTCTGGCCGGCGGCATCATCGTGAACGCAGCGGCGATGTTCGGTGTCATGGTCGCCGTCGTCGCGATCGAACGGGTCGGCCGGCGCCGCCTCACCATTATGCCGCAATGGATCTGCGCGGTCGCGCTGGTGATCATCGGAGCGTGGGTCGATGCGCCGACGATGGTCATCCTGTTGTGCTTCTTCGTCTTTGCGTTCTTCAACGCGATGTACACCGCCCTGACCGGCGTCTATCCGGGTGAGGTCCTGCCCACCGAGATCCGCGGCCTGGGGACCGGATTCGCCTGCGCCGTCAGCCGTATCGGTGCGGCCATGGGTACTTTCCTCCTGCCATTTTCCATGACCAACCTCGGCGGTGCCACGACGATGATCGTCGCCGCAGTGTTCTGTGTCGTCGGCGCCGTTGTGGCCCAGCGGATGGCCCCGGAGATGACCGGACGCGCGCTCGGTGACACGGGCAAGATGGCGGCGATCAACGTGAAAGAACTCGCCGTCTGATCCAGGCTGTCCATAGCCGCATTTCTTCCGGCCGCTCTACGTTCGTCCGCCCCCGGCAAGGGGCGGACGAACGTAGCTGTGGGGGAGGAACTTTCGCATTACAGGTCGGGCTCCGAGTACGGTGTGTCTACCGCGCCCAGGTAGCGACGGGTTCGCCGAGGACGGCCTGGCGGACGTCGATTCCCAGACCCGGCATGGTCGGCGCCAGAACCCCGCCGGCGCCGTTCCGGGCGATCGCGAGATCGGCGGTCGTGAGCGTGACCATGTCCTCGGTGTTGAGGATGCAGCGCAGGAAGCGTGGCGCGATGCTCGCACCGAGGTGAAGGATTGCCGCGAACGCGATCGCCGATCCGGTGGTGTCCTGGACGCTCATCGTCATGCCCGCAGCCTGGCAGATGTCGTGGTGTCGCCGTCCGCGGGTGAGACCGCCGGTCTTGGAGATCTTGAGACCGATGCGGGTGTTGACGTCCGTGTTGTTGATGCCCGCTGCGGCGACGTGGATGAGTACCTCATCGGATTTGGCTTGGGGGGTCGGCACATCGGTGCGGTATTCGAGTTTGTCGAGTCCGCCGTGGCCGGTGAGGAGGACGGCGGACATGGTGCCGGGGATCGAATGGTGGCTTGCGGAGGTCATGGTGATCTCATTTCGTGATACGACAATGGACCGGATGGCCGTCCGTGCAACGACAAAAGGTGCCCTGCCGGACGTCACACGGCAGGGCACCTGGTATCGGGATGGTGCGGTCGATGAACTACATCGATCGAACCGCGCACCAGGGTGAAGCTGATGTGCCGGAGACACGTGGGGAAGTGCTGAACCCGCCGACCGGTGGTCGGATCGACGGTCTTGCCAGGACATCTGAAGCGATGGACACGGTTGCTCCTTGGTCAGTTGATGTAGGCAGGTGAAGGAAGAGCAGTTTTGGTCAGATCAGAGGGCGGTGGCGGCCCTCAGTCCGTCGAGAACGGCCTCCTCGACTGTCCGCGGGGACAGGCAGTCGCCGACACCGGTGAACGGGATACCGCTGGATTCCAGATCGGTGAGCAATCCGTCGTTCTGCCGATGGCCCAGTGCCAGAACGAGTCCGGCGATGCCGTCGAGGATGATCGGCTCACCGGTGATGGTGTCGACCAGGTAGACCGTGTCGTCGTCGGCACCGAACAGCCGTGCGGTCGGGATGATCTTCACCTTGGCCTCGGCGGCAGAGCGCAGCATGGAGATGCGGGTGAATCGTTGCAGATTCTCGCCGGCGGCAAAACCGTTGACGCAGAGCGTGACCCGACGGCCTTCTCGTGCGAGTAGCTCCGCGACACCCAGGCCGGTCCAGTCGCAGCGCCAGTCGGCGACCACGATCTCGCCCTTGGGAGTGTTCGACGCGGATGCGGTGAGCACTTCCCAGGCGTCGAAGACCGGCATGTCGCCGTCGAGTTCCAACGGCGGCCGATAGGGCCGTGCACCGGTGGCCACGATCACGTGATCGGGCCGGTGTTCGGCGATCACGGCGGCGTCCACCTCGGTGTGCGTCTTCACGATCACGCCGTAGCGATCGAGCTCGGCCTGCAGATTGGTTGTGGCGCCGCCGAACTCGGAGCGGCCGGGAAGCAACTCGGCCAGTCGGACCTGCCCGCCGACATGACCGGAGGCCTCGAAGAGCGTGACCCGATGGCCGCGCTGGGCCGCGATGGACGCGGCCTTCATGCCCGCCGGGCCGCCGCCGACGACCATCACGTCCTTCGGTTTCGGCGAGATTGTGAGGGTGCCGTACTCGCGTTCACGCCCGGTCTCCGGACGCTGGATGCACGAGATGGGATACCCGGACTGGAAGTGGCCGATACACGCCTGGTTGCATCCGATGCAGGCCCGGATGTCATCGGGGCGTTCGGCTTCCGCCTTGGCCGGCATGTCCGGGTCACAGATGAGTGCGCGGGTCATGGCGCAGGCGTCGGCCTGACCGCCCGCGATGACGATCTCGGCCTCGTGCGGCTGATTGATGCGCCCCGCCACCAACACAGGAATCGAGACGGCGTCGGTGATGTCCTTGGCGCCCCGCGCCGCGTAGGCCGCGGCCTCGCTCATCGGCGGAACGATGTGCAGCGAACCGCCGATGCTCGCCGACGTACCCTCGGTGATGCCGATGTAGTCGAGGCCGCCGTCGGCGTCGAGTCGTCGGCAGATCTCGACGACATCCGCACTCTCCTCTTCGGCGAAATTGTGCTCACTGCTCGACAGCCGCACACCGACGGCGAACTCCGGGCCGACGGCGGCCCGCACGGCGGCAATCGCCTCGCGCAGGAACCGCATGCGGCCGTCGAGATCGCCACCGTAGGCGTCGGTTCGGAGATTGACTGTCGGACTGAGAAATTGAGCCGGCAGATAGCCGTGGCTGGCGACGATCTCCACGCCGTCGAGACCGGCCTGCTGTAGGCGGCGCGCACCCGCCGCATATCCCGCGATGATCTCGGCGATCATCGTCTCCGACATCGGCCGGGGCATGACCCGGAACCGCTCGTTGGGGACCGCCGACGGCGCATATGCAACCGGCAATGCGCCGTCGGTGGACTCCATGATCTCGCGCCCGGGGTGGAAGACCTGACCGAACAGCGCGCAGCCGTGGGGATGTACGGCGTCGGCGACCCGTCGGTAGCCGTCGATGCAACTGTCGTCGGTGGCCATCAACGAGTGCGAGGTGTAGTGCGCGGTCTCGTGTATTCCCGCCACCTGCATGATGATCAGGCCCGCACCCCCGATCGCCCGCGCCCGGTGGTATTCGACGAGCTGATCGGTGACAGCTCCGTCGTGGACCATCACGGTGTCGTGGCCGGACGAGAAGATCCGGTTACGGAGCGTGACGGCGCCGATCTGCAACGGCGACAACAGATTCGGAAACAGTGTGTTGGACATGAAGATCCTGATCAGTGCAATTGGGGGGCGGGAGCGAACAGATCAGTCGACGGCGACGCGACGACCGCCGACGGTGGCGATGGCGTCCATCTCGACGAGCATGCCGTCGACCAGGAACGAGTTCTGTACGGCGGTCACCGCCGGCCATGGGCTCGAGAAGAACTCGCCGCGCACCTTTTTGAACGTTTCGAAGTCGGCGCGGTCGCCCAGGTAGGCGGTCAACTTCACCACCGAGTCGAGCGAGGCGCCGTGCTGTTCGAGCACGGCCTTGATGTTGGTCAGCACCTGACGCGCCTGCGCCTCGAAACCGCCGTCCACCAGGTTGCCGGCGTCGTCGTAGCCGGCCTGGCCCGAGGTGAAGACGAGGTCACCGGAGCGCGTTCCCTGGCTGTACTGGGCGGATTGGGCCCAGGTGAACGGGGCGGGGCGGGTCTGAACGATGCTCTCGACGGTGGTCATTGATGCGGTTCCTTTCAACGGGTGATTCTTCGGGTCGCTCGGCGTCAGCCGAGCCGTTTCAGGTTGTGGCCCAAGCGGTCACGCTTGGCCAGGAGGTAGGGACGGTTGTGGCGGGTGGGTGTCGACTCGTGGGCGACCTGCTCGACGACGCGAACCCCGTGCTCCGTGACGGCGATTGCCTTGTCGGGGTTGTTGGTCATCAAGCGCAGCGCGCGCACCCCGAGATCGTCGAGGATGGCGCACGCGTCGTCGTAACTCCGGGAATCGACGGGGAGGCCCAGCCGCAGGTTGGCATCGATGGTGTCGAGACCTTCGTGCTGCTGCAGTTCGTACGCTTGCAGCTTGTGCCCGAGTCCGATGCCCCGGCCCTCGTGTCCACGTAGATAGATCACGGCGCCGCACCCGGCATCGGCTATGGCGCTCAACGCGTTTCGAAACTGGACGCCGCAATCACACCGCAGGGAGCCGGCGAGATCACCGGTGATGCACTCGCTGTGGATCCGGACGAGAGGAGCGTGGGCCGCGGCCAGGTCGCCCATCACCAGCGCCATGTGTTCGACACCGCCGCCGCCACGGTAGGCCACCGCCTCGAAGGTGCCCACCTCGGTGGGCAATGTGCTGGCACCGGTGCGGGTGACCGAGTCGGGCGTCGGCAGCAGGCGCGGGCGGATCGTGGTCACCGCCGCGCTGTCGGTCTGACTGCGGTAGGCCTGCAGGTCGGCGATGGAGATCATCGGAATGCGGTGGGCGGCCGCGAAGTTCCGCAGATCCTTGCCCCGCATCATCTCCCGACGGTCCGGGGTGACGATCTCGCACAGGAGTGCCGCACCGGACAGCCCGGCCAGCCGGCACAGGTCGACGCCGGCCTCGGTGTGACCAGGCCGCTCGAGGACGCCGCCGGGTTTGGCGAGCAGAGGCATGACGTGTCCGGGTCGAGCGAGATCTGCGGGGGCCAGACGGGGATCGGCCAAAGCTCGAACGGTGGCGGCGCGATCCCCGGCACTGATGCCGGTCGATGTGCCATGCCGGTAGTCGACGCTGATCAAGAATGCGGTCCGATGACGATCGGTGTTGTCGGTGACCATCAGATCCAGGTCGAGTCGGCGAGCCCGATCTTCGTCGATCGACACACAGAGGAAGCCGGAAGTGTGTTCGAGGAAGAACGCGACGGTGTCGGTGGTGGCGTGCTCGGCGGCCATGATCAGGTCGCCCTCGTTCTCTCGGTCCTCGTCGTCGACGACGAGGACCATCTTCTTCTCGGCCAGTGCGGTGACCGCTTCGCGAATCGTCGACATTGACGACAGCTCCTCTCGAAAGACCCTCAGGCTTGATGTGTTCAGTAGATGAACGAAGTGATCAAAATTGTGGCATGCCGCTCATCGCCCGTCAAGAGTGATCCGTGCCGTCGTTCCGGTAATCGGGCCGGTGCAGCCGATCGGCGAAACCGTGACCGAGCGGTCGCGCCACAACGACGACCGGCGGTCGGGCACCGGGGATCCCGCTGGAGCGCGCGGATCGGCCGCGGTCAGCGCCGAATACCGGTCAGGTCATCAACATCGTTGTGTGCCGGGCGTCCGGCGACTGGTCGCAGATGAATCGGGCGCAGATGAATCGGACAGACGAATCGGGAGCGCACCGTGCTCACGGGCACGTCGGCCGCGCACGCCGCCATCCCTGGCGCCGGGCGATGCGCGGTGGAGGCCATGGCGAAGCTTGCCGCCGTGCCAGCCGCCGGGGCGACGGTGGTGGTCGGCGCACCGAAGTTCCGCGGCGCGACCGGCGGCTCGGCGTGAGTGTCGGCGGTCTTGCACCGATCGGGGCGTTGGGGGGTCGATGACGCACCCGCAACCACCCATGCGCGCCCGCATTCGGACCGCAGCCGAACACTCCCGCCGGCGAACGCGGCAGAGTCGGGAGTGCCAGGGACGCTTAGTGAGACGCCCAACCGTTCGTCTGGCTGGCCTCGGTCCACTCGAGATCCCAGAGCGCGGCATGCCGTTTGGCGACGCGCCGGTGGACGAGGCCGACACCTGCCAGCGTCACGGCGATCGCGCCCATCCAGCAGAGCAGACCGGCCCAGGCAGCGGTGAGGAGGCGTTCGAACATCCCGGCCGGTTCAGGGACGAGAGTGCCGTTGCGGTCGAGCCACACCTGGATGGAATCGCCGGCCTTGGTGGCGTTCGGGACCACGGTCGAACCGGTGTGGCGGGTGCCTTGCCGATTCCACGAGACCACGGCTCCCCGCGCCGGCGACGGTGTGGCGGTGGCGGCGACCGAGTCGACGTGTGCGGTCACCGCGACCGCTTGGTCGACGCGGTTCGTGACGCTCGAGTAGGTCCCCATGGAGACCACGATGCACACCGGAACTGCAAGCAAGGCAAGCAGAATGGCCGCCAGGGATGCGGTTGCCCTGACACGATCGCCTCGCCGCATCAGCGGATTCCGTGACCACGGCTGATAGCCGCGCATCCGGCTCGATGTCGTTCGCCCTTCCATGGCGACCCCCGTGATGGTGAATGGAGTACCTGTCACCAGATTCTACTGAATCGGGTGGCTTTTCCAGTTCCAAAGGTCCCGACCTCGCTGCGCGGCGCGACTCGGTCGCCGGGAGGCGTTCACAGACTTCTCCCAGCCACCATCCAGCGTCGTCGGAGAGCGGCAACGCATGGTGGAAGCATCGATGTTCGACGGTCGGACATCCGACAGGAGGACCCAATGACAACAGTGCTGGAAGCGCCGGGCACGCAGGTGCCCGACGGCCCACCGCCCACCCACGCCGACCGCGGTCGGCGTTGGCGACCCGACCGGCCCAAGAAGCGGCGCGCGGTGCGCTGGAGTCCGTATGCCCTGACCGGACTGTTGGTGACCACCGCGGTGCTCTATCTGTGGAACCTGTCGGCCAGCGGCTGGGGCAACTCGTTCTACGCCGCGGCCGCGCAGGCCGGGTCGCAGAACTGGACGGCCTGGTTCTTCGGGTCGCTCGACTCCGCCAACTTCATCACCGTCGACAAGCCACCCGCCTCGATATGGGTCACCGGACTCTCGATGCGGATCTTCGGCGTCAACAGCTGGGCCGCGCTGGTACCGCAGGCGTTGATGGGCGTCGCCGCCGTGGCACTGCTGTACTGCGCGATGCGACGCACGTTCCGCGACCCGGTGCACGGCACGATCGCCGGACTCATCGCCGGCGGGGTACTCGCCTTCACCCCGGCCGCCGCCCTCATGTTCCGGTTCAACAACCCCGACGCGCTGCTCGTGCTGCTGATGGTGGCCGCGGGCTACGCGCTGACCCGGGCGATCGGGACCAACTCCGGACGCTGGCTCGCGCTGGTCGGGGTGGCCCTGGGATTCGCGTTCCTCACCAAGATGCTGCAGGGCCTGCTGGTGCTTCCGGCATTCGGGCTCGCCTACCTCATGTTCGCCGACACCGGCTGGCTCAAGCGGATCGGCCACCTCGTCGGGGCCACCGTCGCGCTCGTCGTCTCGGCCGGCTGGTTCGTCGTCGTGACCATGCTCGTCCCCGCGTCGTCGCGTCCGTACATCGGCGGATCGAGTGACAACACGTTCATGGACCTCGTGTGGGGCTACAACGGTGTCGGACGCATCAGCGGCGGCGCGGGCAACGGTGGCGGACCGGGTGGTGGCGGCCAGGCCGGCGGATCGTTCGGCGGCTCGACCGGACTCGACCGTCTGTTCAGCTCCGAGATGGGCAACGAGATCTCCTGGCTGCTGCCGGTGGCTCTCCTCGCGCTCGCCTTCGCGGTCTACCTGATGGTTCGCAGCTTCCCGATCTTCCGGTTCACCGGTGGACTGAGCCGCGTCGAGGGCGGTGCGGTGGTTGCCTGGGGCGGCTGGCTGGTGGTCACCGGACTGATCTTCAGCTACATGAGCGGCACCATCCACCCGTACTACACGGTCGCACTGGCGCCCGCGATCGGCGCGCTGATCGGCATGGGCAGTATCTTCGCGTGGCGGCGCCGTGACCATTGGGACGGCCGGATCACCCTGGCCGGGATGATCGGTCTCGCCGGCTGGTGGTCGATCGTGCTGCTCAACCGCAACGACTGGGGACCCGAATGGTGCCGGTGGGTGATCGGCGCCGTGGCCGCGGTCAGCGTGATCGTGTTCCTCGTGGGCAGTGTGCTGGCCTGGCGCAAGGCAGTTGCCGGAGCCGTGATCGCCGGAGCTCTCGCCGGATTCGCGGGCACCGCCGCATTCACCGTCGCGACGGCCGCGACCCCGCACACCGGATCGATCCCGACCGCGGTCAGCACGTCCATCTCGGGCGGCGGCATGGGTGGCCCCGGTGGTGGACAGGGTGGCCCGGGTGGTGGTCAGCAGGGTGGCCCTCAGCAGGGCGGATCAACGCAGGGTGGCCCTCAGCAGAGCAGCACTCAGGGCACCGCTCAGCAGGGTGACGGCGCGCCGACCGGCACACCGCCCACCGGAACGGCATCCGGGACCGGCAGCCAGCGCGCCGGCGGTGGACCGGGCGGCATGGGTGACATCTCGTCGAACACCGAGTTGGTGAATCTCCTGAAGAGCACAACCACGACGTGGGCAGCGGCGACCAACGGCTCGCAGTCGGCATCCGGCATCGAACTCGCGACCGGCAAGGCCGTCATGGCGATCGGCGGATGGAGCGGCGACCCCGCCCCGACCCTCCAGCAGTTCATCGCCTACGTGCAGGACGGCAAGATCGCCTACTACATCGGTGGAAGTGGGGGCGGCCCCGGCGGCAACTCCGAGATCTCCAGCTGGGTCGCCGAGCATTACACGGCAACCACGATCGGTGGTCAGACGGTGTACAAGTTGAACTGATCCGATCGATCAGCGCCGGCGGCGCAACACCACGATGAGCAGCAGCAGGAGTCCGAGGGCTCCTGCTGCTGCCATCGGCAGGGTGTGATTGGCCGTCGGCAACTCGGTGGGCGCGCCCGCCCGCAGCTGCGCGAACGTGGCCCGCTGTGCGTCGGACTCGGCGACGACATCCACGGCCGGGGGCCGCTTCACCGGTTCCGCCGCTGGTGCCCTGGGTGGCGCCGTCGGTGCCTGAGGTTCCGGTGCTGGCGCCTGGGGTTGCGTCGCCTGAGGTTCGGCGACCTGCGGTGGGGACGCCTGCGATGTCGCGCCCGCTGCGGCGGCTGCTTCGGCCGCCGGTGCCGTCACGGCGGATTCCGACACCTCTGATTGTGGTTGTGCAGCAACGGCATTGGCGTCCGGAGCAGCCTTGGCCGCGGCCTTCTTCGGGGGTGCCTTGCGGGCGGGTGCCTTTTTCGCCGGGGCCTTCTTGGCCGGCGTGGCCTTCGCCGCGACCTTCTTCGCCGGTGCTTTCTTCGCCGGGGCCTTCTTGGCGGGGTTGTCGACGTCGTTCAATGGCGTCGGTTGCCCGTTGCTGTTCGGGTCGGGCTCGGTCATCTGCGCACGCTCCCTTGCGTGGTGGATCAGTGAGACTGGTCGGGGGTCATTAGATCAGACCTGCACACCCAGCCGGGCCAGCACATCGGCGTCGATCGCGGCGAGCTCGGCGTCGATCGACTGATGGGCGACACGGCGTTGCGACGGTGGCATCGTCTCGGCGGCGTCCACCGCGATCGCGAGATTGTCGAGGCGGGTGTTCATCGCCTTGACGAATTGCTTCGCCTCGTCCGACGGGTCTCTGGTCGTGATCTTCTCGAGAGCGCTGCGGACCGTCGTGACGCGCGCCGACAGCGCGGCGCCGTGCCCGGAGAACTGCCGCAACACGTCCGGGCTGACGCCCGCGCGGTTGGCCTGCAGGGCGGCCAGCTGGCCGCGCGCGCCGACGGCTGCGCGGTAGGCGATCGGTACGACGATCGGCGACACCAGCCGCGCGACCGTGAGATAGCGCCGAACGTTCGCCGGGCTCAGGGTCTTGGCGTCGGCCGCGGCCTTGGCCTTCGCGGCGACCGTCTTCGCCTCGGCCTTTGCCACCTTCTCCTGTGCCTTGGCGTCGGCCTTCGCGGTCTTGCGGTGCTCCTTGGCATCCTGCTTGTGCAGTTTGCGTTCGTCGCGGCGCCGATCCTTGTCCGACTTGCGTCGACCCTTGCGGTCGAGCTTGGCCTCCATCTTGGCCTTGGCCTTGAGCGCCTTGGCCTCGGCCTTGCGCTGGGCGCGAGTCATGCCTTTGGACGAGAACAGTCCCATCTGAGGACCTACCTCCTGGTGTCTCGGTCAGGTGCTACAAGCATTACATAGGCTCGAACCGGCCGGTCTGTGTCAGACCAACGAGGGCCCAACCGGAGAGGACCACGAGTGGCGACAGTCCTGCACCCCCGAGATCTGTCGGGCTGCGAGCATCGCCTCTTCCTCGATCATGCCCACCCCGACATCGTGCGCGACCGCGGCGAGACCCCCGAAGCCCGGCGCCGCAAAGATGCCGCCGCGGACCACCGCGCGAAGGTGCGGGAGATGATCCGCGGCCTGCACAGCGATCAACCGCCCGGCACGGTAGTCGTGATCGACGACGGCCTCGATCACGACACTCGCGTGCAGGCGACGCTGCGCGCCTGCGACGACGGTGCCGAGTGGATCTGGAACGCGACGCTGCCGACCGACCGGGCCCGAGGACGTCGCGGTCATTCCGAACTCCTGCTGCACGTCGACGACGGGTACCTGCCGATCATCGTCGTCAATCACCGTGTCAGCTATCGCGCCAAACGGGATCGCGGCACCGACCCCCGCCCGCCGTCCACCATCACCAGCCCGGTGTGGACATGGGCCCCCACACCGGACCCGACCCGCAACGGGCGCAATCAACGACGGGACCAACTGCGACTGGCGCAGCTCACCGCGATGCTCGGCGATCTGAGGCTCTCCGGCTCGGCAGACCGATCGGAGCTGCGCGGCGGTGTCATCGGGCTGGATGCCGACTGCATCGTCGTCTACGACATGGCGCCGCTTCTCGATGAGTACGAGCGGGTGATCGCGCGTCGCAGGGCGATCGCCGACGACCTCGTCGCGACGGCGCCGCGCCGGATCGGTGAGTGCCGCAGCTGTCCGTGGTGGCCGCGCTGCGGGCCGGAACTCGAGCAGCGTCGCGATGTGAGCCTCGTCGTCGGCGGCAACCAGGCGGGTCTCCTCGACGACATCGGGGTGAGCACCATCGACCAGCTGGCGCACTACACGGGTGAACCGCCCCGGGACTGGCCCGGCAACATCCCTTTCGACGACGCGATCATCAATGCGATCGCCTGGCTCAACGACACACCCCTGATCCGCCGGCTGACACAACCCCGCGTGGCGCGCGCCGATGTCGAGGTCGATGTCGACATGGAGAGCTACGGAGAGCTCGGCGCGTACATGTGGGGCACGTTGTTGACCGACAACACCAATCCGTCGCGACCGGTGCGCTATCGGGCGTTCCTCACCTGGCAGCCGCTCCCCACCCGTGACGAGGCGCGCTCCTTCGCCGAGTTCTGGGGATGGCTGATGGCCGAGCGTCGGGCGGCGTACGACGCCGGCAAGACCTTTGCCGCCTACTGCTATTCGCAGCAGGCCGAGAACCGGTGGTTGTTGGGGTCGGCGACCCGGTTCGCCGGGGACCACGGGGTGCCGTCCGTCGGCGAGATCGAGGCGTTCATCGGTTCGTCGGAATGGGTGGACATCTACGCCGCAGTCGGACGGAACTTCATCTGTCCCAACGGAAAAGGGTTGAAGAGGGTGGCGCCCGTGGCCGGCTTCACCTGGCGCGACGCCGAGGCCGGCGGAGAAGCGTCGATGGACTGGTACCGCGACGCGGTAGGCCTGGGCGGTACCACGGTCGACCTGGCCCAGCGTGACCGGCTGCTGGCGTACAACGAGGACGACGTGCGGGCCACCAAAGTGCTGCGCGAATGGATCTCAGACGGCGCGAAAGATCAAGTGCCGCATCAGGACCAGTTGCTGGCGTTCCGATCACATCCGCATCGAACGGAGCGCCTCGAGGAACGATCCGCTGCCCAGCAGCGCGATGGCGCCGAGCAGTAGCAGCGCGCCCGGTGCGAGACCGATGATGACCTTGCGGGTGGCTGCGAGTTGGGCTTCGAACCCGGTCGGTGCCGCCACGTTGCTCGACGAGTTCGATTGACCTGCCGACGAGTTCGACGATCCGCCAGTGGTGTCACCGGAGCTCGCGGAACCACTGCCGCCGTTACCCGAGCCGCTGCCGCTCCCTGAGCCGGTGCCGTTGCCCGACCCGGAGCCGTTTTCCGAGCCACCGGCGGCGCCGGAATTCGAGTCCGACGTGCTGCCGTCACCGCCCGACGAATCGGTATCCGCGGCGGCGCCGGCCACCGCGCTCACGGCGAGCAGTGCACCATCCACCGGTGGCCCGACGACCGGTGGAGGTGTCGCACCGGTGGGCACACGGGGCACCGGGACCCCGGCCGGGAGTGTGCCGGTTCCGGTCTGTCCGCCGCCCGAGGCGCCCGTGCCAGGGCTGCCGGGGGTGATGATCGGGTCGGGTTGCTGCGCCGGGGGAGAGGGCGGGTAAGTGATGGTCACGCCGCCGCCGCTGTTACCGCCGCCGCCGTTTCCGCCGCCGTCACCACCATCGCCGCCGCCGCCTTCGCCGCCGCCACCATCGCCGCCGCCACCTTCGCCGCCGCCACCGTTTCCATCGCCGCCGCCAGGCGTGGTCGTGGTCGTGGTCGTTGTGGTGGTCGGTCTGGTCGTCTTGGTGGTTGTGTCCGTCGAAGTCTCGGGTTTGGTGGTCTTGGTTCCACTCGGTCCAGGGCTGCTGTCGCCTTCGTCATCCTCTTTGGTGTCGCCGGGCTTGGTGTCGCCGGGCTTGGTGTCACCGGGCTTGGTGTCGCCAGGCTCGCCGCTGTTGTTCGCCCCGGTGTTCTCCTTGGCCGTCCCGGTGCCCGTCGACGCTGTCTCTTGGTTCGCGACGCCGTCTGGCTCGGAAAACGCGAAACCCGCACCGACCGCGAACACCAGCGTGAACACCGCCGCGAGGGCAGCGAGCATCGAGCCGATGCGACGCGTGGTCGATCGGCTCTCGCGCGGGACGCGGTGTGTCATGTGGGCTCCAGGATGGGCTGTCCGTCGTCGGTGAGCGTGTCTGCGTTACAGCTGTGGATGCACTGTGTCGTTATTGTCGCTCTTCGTTCACCCTTCGGTAAACTTCGATTTGATGCAACACACCGAATTTACGATCTCATGTGATCAATGCCACAATAGGTGATCACACCGTATCGCCACAGGTGGTGTGGGTTGGAGGTGACAGTCAGGTAGCTTCTCACTGTATCGAGCGTTGCATCAAGGATGCATAGGCAAGTTTAATGATTGCAGGATCAAGGTTTATTTGCCGGGGAGAATGATGACTTCACGAAGTACGGAGTCGTCTGCTGGCGATTACTCGCGCAAAGAAGCAGACCAGCTCGAGTCGGTGGATCCCGGACTCTTTGCACGCCGACTCGAGGAATTGTTTCGCACTGTACCGGGACCCAATGGGCGCGCATACAGTGCAAAGGCCATCGCGGCTCGGTCCACCGAGCGCGGCTTCCGCCTCGGTGAGTCGTACCTGAGTCAGTTGCGATCCGGGAAGGCGAAGTCCCCCTCGTTCCGCACGGTGGAGGGCATCGCGGCGGCCTTCGGGGTCGACGTCCACTATTTCCTGGAGGATCGTGCGGCGCAGCGCACGCGTGACGAGATCGACCTGATGCGCCTGCAAGCCGACACCAACGTTCAGCTCGCGGCATTCCGCCTCGCCGGCCTGTCGAGTGACTCGGTCACCGTCGTCAACGAACTGATCAAGGTGCTCCGGGAACAGCAGGGACTACCGAAGGATCCACCGGACATCGCAGCGACCGGGCTGTCCGAGGAAGCGGAATCCGCAGACGCGCATCTGCGGGTCGTCAATGGGCAGCCGCCAAAAGACTGACCAGTCTCCTTCCGGGAGTGATGGCAGATGCGCCGGAGCCGACGCGCCCTGCGCACGTTGTGTCGCGAGACCCTGCGGGGCCTCGATCTTGACCTGCCTTTGGACGTCACCCAGCTCTGTGACCGTTTCGGGGAGCGGCGCGGCCGCCCCATTCGATTGATCGCGCATCCGTTGCCGGCCGGTATGCCCAACGGGATCTGGCTGGCCGCCGACGACGCGGACTACTTCTTCTACCAGGCCAACACGTCACGCCTGCATCAGGACCAGATCATCGTCCACGAGTTCGGACATCTCATCGCCGGACATCAGATGCTCGGGGACCTGTCGGCCGTCTCCGCCCTCGCCGGCCCGTCCGACGACGACTCCGACGCCGCCCTCCGGCGGACCTGCTACTCCGACGAACGCGAGTGGGAGGCCGAGATGCTTGCCTCGATGATTCTCGACTGGGCCGGGGAGGCCGGTGATACGGTCGGACACACATCCGAAAACACCGAGTTGCGCGGTCTCCAACGACTCCTCGGAGGGCATAAGGGATGGTTGTAGCGTGATCGTCGTCGGCATCCTCAACGCACTCGCCGCCGTGGTTTTTGCCGGTGCGCTGTGCTGGCGGCTCGAACAGATCCGACGCCAGGGCGGTGGACTCCAACCGCTGGCGATGACCGTGGCGATCGCCGCTCTCACCCTCGCGTTCGTGGTGTCCAACGAGGACGTCGCCAACGCGATCGACACCATCGCGTTCGTCGGTGCCGAGCGGGTGCTGTTCTTCGGGCTGCTCGCGGTCGGGGTCGCGGCCCTGATCGTCGTCTTCTTCTTCCCCGACCACTCCACGCGCGAGCATCGGGCGGGTATCGAAGCGATCCCGCTGGTCGCGGCCATCGTCGGGCTGCAGATCACGATGCTGATCATTCCGATCGATATGCGCACAGAGAGTCTGTCGGACTGGACGGTCAGCAACATCGCATACGCACTGTTCGTCCTCATCGCCAGCGGCTACCTGGCGTACGGCTTCCTGGCGTGTGTCCACAGTGTGCGGCGATTCTTCCGTCTCGCCGACGGGTATCTCAAGATATCGCTCGGCCTGCTGGTCGCCGGCCTCATGGCCCTGGCGCTGAGTGCGCTGCTGCAGATCTCGTTCGTCGTCATCGCGTCGATCGGTCTCGGCGGCTGGAACTGGTTGCTGACCTGCAGTCAGGTCGCATCGATCGTCGGTGTTGTCGGCTTCCTGATCGGCATCAGTTACCCGATGCTGCACGCGCGCTGGCATGCGGTCACCGCCGGACGCCGCCATCGTCACGACGCCGAGGAACTGCTCCCGTTGTGGACGCTGCTGACCGACGCGATCCCGGAGGTCGTCCTGCCCGCCGGCCGGGGGATGGCGCCGTCGATGCTGCTGCGCCGTCGTGTGGTGGAGATCCGGGACGCGCTGACCCAGCTCAGCCCGTTCCTTACGGAAGATTTCGATGTCGTCGACGACGCTGCCCGCGCGGAGTTGCTGTGGGCGGCCGTCGACGAGTACACCGAGGTCGGCCGCGTGCGCGGCGCGGTGCGTGACGTGGTGCCCAGCGAGGTCGCCGACCTCGACGAGGACGCCGCTCCGCTCATCCGGCTGTCACGTGCACTGGCCGACGTGCAGGCGTCGGCGCTGTAGGAGTCCGCGGATCAGCGCGGTGCCATCCGGATCGCGCCGTCCATCCGGATGGTCTCGCCGTTCAGATAGTTGTGCGTCACGATGAACTCCGCGAGCTGTGCGTACTCGTCGGGTTCGCCGAGGCGCTGCGGGAACGGGATCGCCTCGGCCAGCGTCTTCTGGAACTCGGGGGTCACGCCCGCGAGCATCGGGGTGCTGATTGTGCCGGGCGCGATGGTGCACACCCGCACACCCACGCGTGCCAGGTCACGGGCCGCGGAGATGGTCATCGCATGCACGCCACCCTTCGACGCGGCGTAGGCGATCTGACCGATCTGTCCCTCGAACGCGGCAACGGACGCGGTGTTGATGATGACGCCGCGCTGACCGTCGCCGTCGACGACCCGTTCCTGCGCGATCCGGTTGGCCGCCAGGCGCATCACGTTGAACGTGCCGACGAGATTGATGTTGATGACCTTCTGGAACAGCCCGAGGTCGTGCGGACCGTCCTTGCCGAGGATGCGTGCGGCCCATCCAACACCGGCGCAGTTGACGGCGACCCGCAGCGGCGCACCGGCCTCGACGATGGTGTCGATCGCGGACTGCACGTCCGACTCGCTGGTCACGTCCGCAGGGATCAGGGTGACCCCGCCCACCGGCGCGGCCTTGTCGATCGACGGTTGCAGATCGAGGCCGAAGACCTGGGCTCCCGCGGCGGCGAATCGCTTGGCGGTGGCGGCGCCCAGGCCCGATGCGGCGCCCGTGACGAGGACTGAGGAACCGGAGACGTCCATGACGGTGTCCTTTCGAGAGACGACACCGAGAACACTAACGAGGGGTACCGACCTCGTGGACGTCGGTGTCGGTGTCGTCGGAGGCAGCGAGCGCGGCAGCGCGTCGTACCCGATGGATGTAGACGGCGCCGATGCCCAGCAGCGCCACGACGGCGGACAGTGTCGCGATGACCGTGACCGTGCCGGCGTCCTTGAGGCCTTCGTAGAGGAGCCAGGCGGCGAACCCGAAGAACAGGACCGCGGCCATGCGCGAGATGGCCTTCTCCGGCAGGTGCTTGTGGAGCAGCGCGCCGACGAGGATCGCGAGGGCGTCGGCGGCGACCATGCCGATGGTCGAGCCGATCCACACGCCGACCCAGTCGTGGTTGGTGGCCAGCGTGATGGTGGCGAGCATCGTCTTGTCGCCGAGTTCGGCGAGCAGGAAGGCCGACATCACCGCGAAGAACACCGACGCACCGGCGCGTTCGGCCTTGGTGGACTCGTCGTCGTCGAGGTGGTCGCCGCGAATGGTCCACAGTCCGAACACCAGCATCGCGAGTCCGGCCAGGATCGACATGACATCGGACGGGATCGACACACCGAGGAAATGGCCGAAGAACACCGACACCGCGTGCACGGCGGTGGTTGCCACGGTGATGGCGGCGAGCACCACCCACCACTTGTAGCGGAGGGCGTAGGTCATGGCCATCAGCTGCGACTTGTCGCCGAGTTCGGCGACGAAGATCACGCCGAAGCTCAGGAGGAGGGCAGCAATCATGTTGGCCAGGTTAGGGCGCCCACACCTGAGCGCGCAACTGCTCGCCTGGCCACATTTTCGCAGGTAGGGGGCACAAAACTGAAAGTTTGGGCACCCTAAATCGTGCCGCTCGCAGGTCAGGCCACCAACAGCATCGCGAGCACGGCGGTGTCGGGATCGGCGTTCGGGTCGATCCCGACCTGGTTGCGGAGCGTCACCACTGTGCCGTCCGCCTCGGCCTCGGCCCACCCTGCGCGATGTTCCAGACCGAGTTCGGGGAGCCCGGGCAGCAGTACACATCCGGACGCCACCTGTGAGCACTCCGGCAGCGACGGCCGTGTCTGCGACGGCGGGTGCAGCATCACCAGGGCGGGCGGGTTGCTCAGGAATCGGCCCGCTTCGACGAAGCTGTCGTCGATGACGTTGCCGACCGCCACCATCATCCCGACCGCGTCGGCATCCGCGTCGTCGGGCCGGTCCTCGACGACGCCGAAGATGGTGGTCGTCGGCAGGAACCCGGGGCGGCACGCGATGCGGACCGACGCGACGAGGGTCTGCGTCCACTCCAGTGTCGATTCTGGCCAGCGGCCGGAGATCATGATGCCGTTCAGGTGACCGCCGTGCTGAAACGGTGTGAGACCGATCGGAATGGATGACGTCATCGCTGGCTCCCCTCTACCGCACATACCCGAGTGCCCGAAACCGTGTGGAAGCAGAATCCACCCGCCAACCTTCGATGACAACTCGAACACGGGAGTTGTGACGGTTCTTTAACACAGCTTCATTCAGTGTTCCGACCACCAGGCACACTGGATGGGGTGAAAACCTCCGGCCCGCTGCGCCCGATGGAGATGGCATCCGTCGCCATCTTCGGCGGACTGACCGTCGCGGCGATCGTCGTCGCCGCGGTCATCCCGTTCGCCTCCGCCGTCGGACTCCTCGCGCCGGTGCCGTTGGCGCTGGTCGCCGCGCGGACCAGGCCACGTGCGCTCGCGGCCGCGGCGGTCGCCACCGTCGGCGTGAGTTTCGCGATGGCGGGAACGGGTGCGGCCCTCACCGTGCTCGGTTCGGCGCTCATCGGCGGCATCGTCGGTGACACCAAGCGCCGCGGACGTGGCGCGCTGTCGATCGTGCTGGCCGGGCTGATCGCCGCCCCCATCCTCGGCGGGTTCTCGGTACTGATCCTGCTGATCCTCAAACCGTTGCGCGAGCTGGCCATCGAGGCGCTGGCCAACACGGTCGGTGGCCTGGTCAAACTGCTGAACACCTCCACGGCGTTGGGCGGTGTCGCCGATGCGGTGCAGACCCTGGGTGACAGCCTGGTCGACTACTGGTGGGTGTGGATGTGGATCTCCGGGGCGATCGGCACGGCCATCTCGCTGGCGGTGGCGTGGTGGGTGCTCGGAGGGGTGATCAGCCGGCTGGCCGAGATCCCCAGTGAGGACACCCTCGCCGGCGGTATCGACGACGTCGAGCCGGGCCCCCTGCCGCTGACCCTGGACCACGTCGGCTTCCGGTATCACGCCGGTGCGCCCCTCGTCCTCGACGACATCACCGCCCGCATCCAGCCAGGCGAGTTCGTCGCGGTCGTCGGTGCCAACGGATCCGGCAAGTCGACCCTGGCGAAGATCCTCGCGGGCCACGAAGCCACCACCGGAGCCGTGCACCGGCCGGGGGCGGCCGGCCTCGGCAGGCACGGCGGCACGGCGATGGTGTTGCAGCGGCCCGAAACGCAGATGCTCGGGTCGCGCGTGGCCGACGACGTCGTCTGGGGGCTGCCGCCGGGCGTCGACGTGGACGTCGAGGCGCTGCTCGCGGAGGTCGGGCTACCGGGACTCGGCGACCGTGAGACCTCGGATCTGTCCGGTGGCCAGCAACAACGGCTGGCCATCGCGGCCGCCCTCGCCCGCGATCCGGTGCTCCTCATCGCCGACGAGGTCACCTCGATGGTCGATCCGACGGGCCGCGACGAATTGCTCACGCTGCTCGCCGATCTGCCCCGGCGCCGTGGCATGAGCGTCGTGCTGATCACCCACCGGGGCACCGAGGCGGCGGCTGCGGACCGGGTCATCCACCTGCACCAGGGCCGGTTGGTGTCGCACCCACCGGAGTGGATACCGCGGCCAGGGTCGGTCGCCGAAGCGCCCGCGGTCGGGTGGCGCGCGATGACCACGCCGCACTCGTCCGCGGGACCGCCCTTGCTGCGCCTCGACCACATCGCGCACAAGTACCTGCCCCGATCGCCCTGGGAGGTGCAGGCGCTGCACGACGTCGACCTGACCGTCAACCGTGGCGACGGCATCCTCATCGTCGGTGGCAACGGTTCCGGCAAGACCACGCTCGCGTGGATCATGGCCGGTCTGATCGCCCCGACGTCCGGGTCGGCGACCCTGGCGGGCAAGGCGGTCAAAGATCAGGTCGGCGAGGTCGCACTGGCCTTCCAGCATCCGCGGCTGCAGCTGCAGAAGCAGGTCGTCGGCGACGAGATCATGGCCGCGGGCGGGTTGCGGGTCGGGAGCGCCGAGGTTGCCCGGGTCCTCGAACTCGTCGGATTGCCCCGGGAGATCGCGGCGCGGCAGATCGATTCCCTGTCGGGCGGGCAGATGCGCCGTGTCGTCCTCGCGGGGCTGATCGCCCGACGCCCACAGGTACTCGTCCTCGACGAACCGCTGGCCGGCGTCGATCCCTACGCGCGGGTGGAGATCGTCGCGCTGCTCGCACGGCTGCGGGCCGACGGTCTGACCCTCGTCATCATCTCGCACGACTTCGCCGACCTCGACGCGGTCATCAACCGCCGCGTGCGGCTCGTCGACGGGACGCTCACCGAGATCCCCGCTCACCACAACGCCCGGGAGGTCGTCGAATGACCATGCAGAGCGTGCCGTTGCGGCAGGTGCCCGGCGACTCCTTCGTGCACCGCCTGTGGGCGGGCACGAAGCTGCTCGTGGTGCTCGTGCTGAGTGCGTTGACCTGGGTGTTGCCGTCGTGGCCCGCGCTCGGTGTGGTCGCGGCCGTCATGGTGATCACCGCGCTCGCCGCGGGCATCCCGTTGGGTGCGATCCCGCGTCCGCCGTGGTGGTTCTGGGGACTGATCATCGCCGGCGGCGCGCTCAACCTGTTCTTCGGTCCGGCGGCCCTCGTCGTCTACCTCCGGGCCACGACGCTGGGCCTGGTGCTGCTCGCGAGCTCGATCCTGGTCATCTGGACCACCCCGATGGCCGAGGTCGCGCCGGCCATCGCGACGCTGATGCGGCCGCTGCGGTTCCTCCGGCTGCCCGTCGACGAGTGGGCTGTGGCGATCGCGCTGTGCCTGCGTGGGTTGCCGTTGCTGGTCGACGAACTCCGCCTGCTCCGCGCTGCGCATCGGCTGCGGCCGAGCGCCCCGGCCCGGTCGGGTCATCCGGCCGCCGAGATGGGCATCGTCGACATGATCACCGCGGCCATGTCGAGCGCCCTGCGACGCAGCGCGGAGATGTCCGAGGCGATCACCGCCCGCGGCGGCACCGGCCGACTGACCGCCTATCCGTCTCGGCCCGGCCGTGCCGATGCGGCGGTCATCACCGTGGTGGTCGTGGCCTGCGTCGGCGCTGTCGTCGCGACGATCCTGCTGTAGAAGCACGAACGGCGGTCACCCTGAACGAAGGGTGACCGCCGTCGGGCGACGGGAATCAGGCGGAGACGATGAGTCCGGCACCCTGGCTGGTGGCACGGGCGTACCGTTCGCCGGCGTCGGCCCAGTTGACCACGTTCCACCAGGCCTTCACGTAGTCCGGCTTCACGTTCTGGTAGTCGAGGTAGAAGGCGTGCTCCCACATGTCGAGCATGACCACCGGGATGATGGCGGCCGGGATGTTGCCGCTCTGGTCGGTCAGCTGCAGGATCACGAGGTTGCCGCCGATGGTGTCGTAACCCAGGATCGCCCAGCCGGAACCCTGCAGGGTGGTGGCCGCTGCGGTGAAGTGGGCCTTGAACTTGTCGAAGCCGCCGAACTGTTCGGTGATC
This sequence comes from Gordonia sp. NPDC003424, assembly GCF_053588655.1. Classification (NCBI taxonomy): domain Bacteria; kingdom Bacillati; phylum Actinomycetota; class Actinomycetes; order Mycobacteriales; family Gordoniaceae; genus Gordonia; species Gordonia sp. NPDC003424. The sequence continues at coordinate 251,351 of NZ_JBSFQJ010000002.1, read as the reverse complement.
GCGGTCGCGAGATCACCCTCGGGCTCGCCACCGCCGTTGGGGGACAGGTTCTTCCAGAAGATCGAGTGGTTGGTGTGACCACCGAGATGGAACGACAGCGTCGCCGACAGCCCGTAGACCTTGCCCGCGATGCTCTCGTCTTCGCGTGCGGCAGCCAGCTTTTCGAGGGTGTCGTTGGCACCCTTCACGTAGGTGGCGTGGTGCTTGTCGTGGTGGAGCTCCATGATCCTGCCGGAGATGTGGGGTTCGAGGGCCCCATAGTCGTAAGGGAGATCCGGCAAGGTGTATTCAGCCACGGTATTCCTCTCTGAACTGCTACGGGGGTACTCACTCCGACCTTACGCAGCGCGAAGACGAATGCAACAACGGGGGCGAAGGCGACGCAGTGGGCCCGTCAGATGATCGCGAGGACGACGAACAATGCCAGAAGAGCGACGAGGCTGGCCGCGATACCCAGGCAGGCGGACCGGACGTTGTAGGTGGCACGCGGCGCGCTCGGCCGCGGCCCGAGGACCCGGCGGAGATCAGAACCTGCGTGCGTGGCCATGCAACCCCTTCCGACGGCGTGAGCGTGGTCACACCATCTCGACGTGGGGCACATCATAGGCAGACTGTCCAGCATCTCTCAAGGTCGGTGTGTCGCCGGGCCCGCGTAGAATCGACACATGTCTTGGCTTGACCAGCTACTTTCGGCCCAATCCGGCAAGCGCACGATGATCTCGCCCGACAAGGCGCTGCCGGGCCGCAACCAGCCGGTGCCATTGGCGCCCGAACACCTCCTGCTCCACCATCCGATGCGCGGTGACGGTGACCGCGATGGCACCGGGGTGGGCGATTTCGGCGACGGACTACAGAAGGTGGTTCTCGCCGGCGGATGCTTCTGGGGCGTCGAGGAGATCTTCTGGCAGGTGCCCGGCGTGTACACCACCGCGGTGGGCTACGCCGGCGGACACACCTCGAATCCGTCGTACGAGGAGGTGTGCACGGCGCGTACCGGACACACCGAATCGGTTCTCGTGGTGTTCGACCCCGCGGTCATCGACCTCGAAGGCATCCTGAAGATCTTCTGGGAGAGCCACGACCCGACGCAGGAAATGCAGCAGGGCAACGACATCGGCACCCAATACCGGTCGGCGATCTACACATTCTCCGACGGCGATGCCGACCTCGCCCGGGCTTCGGCGGAGAAGTTCGCGACGGTGCTCGCCGAGGCGGGTCTCGGGCCGATCGCCACCGAGATCGCGCCGCTGAAGCGCGCGGGCGACGGACGCTTCTACTGCGCCGAGGATTATCACCAGCAGTACCTCGCGAAGAACCCGCACGGCTATCGATGCCACGCCGCCACCGGGCTGCACTATCCCACCACCTGATCGGTGACCGAACGGATCACGTTGCGGCAGTGGAACCGTACGCTGCTGGCACGTCAGCATCTGCTCTCCCGGGTCGACGAGGACGCGATCGAGGTCCTTGACCGCTGTGTCGGGATGCAGGCCCAGGATCCCAGGGCGCCGTTCTACGGACTGTGGTCGCGGATGGCCGATTTCGAACCGTCCGAACTCGACGATCTCCTCTCGTCCCGGGAGGTGGTGCGGATGGCGCTGCTGCGCTCGACGGTGTTCCTCGCCGACGCCGAGGACGCCCGATGGATCCGGGCCGTCGCGCAACCGGTCCTCGACGCCGAACTCTCGGTGCACGCCCGTCGCCTCGAGTCGGTCTCCGTAGACGAAGTTCTCACGACTGCAACGGAATTGCTTGCCGAGGGTCCGGCATCCACGGCCGCTCTCGGTCGACACCTGACCGAGGTACATCCCGGTGCGGACCGGGCATCGATGGTCGGCGTGGCGCGTTGCGGACTGCCGTTGGTCCAGGTGCCACCGCGCGGACTCTGGCGGGGCAGTGCGGCACCGACCTATCGGCTCTTCGACGACTGGGTCGGGCCCCGATCACCGGCGGTCACCGGGGACGAGGCCCGCAAGGATCTGATCCGTCTCTACCTGCGGGGGTTCGGGCCGGCCACGGTCAACGGCATCCAATCGTGGTGTGGACTGACCCGACTGCGCCCGCTGATCGACGAGATGGTCGCGGATTGGGAACTGACAACCCTGACCGGACCGGACGATGAGGCGCTGTTCGACCTCGAGGGCCTCGACATCGTCGACGACGATCTCGCGGCGCCACCGAGATTGATCGCCCCGTACGACAACATCCTTGTCGCACAAGCAGATCGACGCAGGGTGGCGGACGAGGAGTACTACCGGGCGCTGCAGACCGCCAACGGGATATCGCCGGGCTTCGTCCTCGTCGACGGCCGGCTCGCCGGCAGTTGGGGTTTCGACGCGCAGCGTCGTGTCCGGGTGAACCTGGACGTCGAACCGGATCGACGAACCAGATCCGCGCTGCACGCGGAAATCGAACTCCTGCAGGACTTCTGTGACCGCTGACGGCTTCGTGCCGCCGCCCGCTCAGCGTCCGGTACGCGGGTTTCGGCTGGTGATGCAGTAGCGACGCCCCACCGGGTCGGCCATCACGGTCCACTTCGGCATCCGCTCGATCACCCGCGCACCCCACCCCTCGTGACGCGACACCTCGTCGTCGACCGACGTCGTCGCCAGGTCGAGATGGCCGGTCGCGCGAAGTGAATCGCACTCGGGTCCGTTGCGCTGCAGCAGGATTCCGATGGCAAGCCGTGGATCACGCTGCACCGCGGTCAGTTCGGGCCGCGACGTGGGGGCGGTCGGGCGTCCGGTCAGCTGCGCCCAGAAGACGAGTTCGCGGTCGTGAAACGTGGCCGGCACGTCGATGGTCACCTGATCGATGATGCTGATCGTGTCGCCGGGCCACCGGATCGGCCGCGACCGCTCGGACTCGCCGTGCCACTCGACGATGCAGAACCGGAAGCCCGCGGGTGACTCGACGATGACATGCCCGTCCGGCCATTCCTGAAGCACGGTGGCGCCCAGGCCGATAGCCTCGGCGACCGCGGCCCGGGGATCGTCGACGTGCAGGTCGAGATGGACGCCACCGGGGCCCTTCTCGATGCGTTGCACGCGGAGGTGGGGATCGCCGTTGAACGGTTCGAGGGAAGCGAATTCGCGATGTGCGCCACGGGGCGGGGAGACGGTGCTGCCGGCGATGGCCCGCCAGAAGGTGACCTCCGGCCCGAACTGTTCCGCAGGGAAGTCGAGGAACGCGGTGAGCCAACGGATGTGCACGGGAGAAGAGTGTAATGGCCTGTCCCACGCCATACACTCGCCACATGAGTGCACGACCGTGGACGAAGCTGATGAAGCGCAGGGCGGCCGCCCGCGCCGATCGGGTGGCGGTGGTGCGTCTCGATGGTGCCATCGGGATGGCGATGACGGGCCGCCCGGGGATCACCACGGAGTCGATCGAACCCGTCCTCAAGCGGGCTTTCGACACCGAGCATCTCAAGGCGGTCGTGGTGGTCATCAATTCGCCGGGCGGTTCGCCGGCGCAGTCCGAGTACATCGCCGAACGGATCCGGCAGCTGTCGTCGGAGAAGGGTGTGCCGGTGCTCGCCTTCTGCGAGGACATCGTGGCGTCGGGCGGTTACTGGATCGCGTGCGCGGCCGACGAGATCTTCGCCGCGCACACCTCGCTGGTGGGTTCGATCGGGGTGGTGTCGTCGGGGTTCGGTCTCGCCGATGTCCTGACCCGATTCGGCGTGGAGCGTCGGCTCTACACGAGCGGCGCCAACAAGGCCCGCTTGGACACCTTCTCGCCGGAGCGGCCCGAGGACGTCGAGTGGCTCAAGGATCTCCAGTCGCAGCTGCACGGGGCGTTCATCGCGTGGGTCCGGCAACGTCGCGGCAAGAGACTCGATGCGCCCGACGACGAGTTGTTCAGTGGTGACATCTGGGTGGGCGAGCGCGCGATGGAGGTCGGCCTCGTCGACGGGGTCGGGGTCATGCGGTCGGTGCTGGCCGAACGCTTCCCGGACGCGGAGATCACCGTGATCGAGGCGCCCAAGCCGCTGCTGGCCAGACTCACGGGCGGACATGTCGGTGTGCGCGGATGGCGTGAGGGTCTGGTCGCCGGTCTGGTGGATTCCGCGCTCGACGCCGTCGAGGACGGTGTCGGCCGGCGGGGTGTGCGAACCGACCTTCGTTAGTGTCGCAGCCGCCCGAGGAGCCAATTCTCCCCAAGTTATCCACAGCGCTAGGCGGGCTGGGAACTCACCCGCAAGCGACGCCCGAGATGCAGACTGGTGCATGATCTGATCCAACGACAGACGATTTCGGTGACCGCGATCACACACCTTGTGAAAGGGGTCACAAAATGGGTGCCAATCGCGCTGCGGTTTTCCACAGTTTCCACAGTCTCATCCACAGGTTGACGGTCGTCGCCTCACGGGCGGTGGCGGTTGTCAAATCGCCATGTGGATAGGATTATGCAGGTCGTCATAGTGACGATTCGGGTCGTCCGCATATGTGGCCTCTCAAGTCCAGTCGAACCCCCGTCGAGTGGTTTGTGCACAGGCCGGGGTGCCCGCAGATCAGCACCTGGCACCTCGGGCGTGTCTCCCATCGGCCCTTGCTGGTGTCGCGGAAGCAGTAGGAGACACGCCCCAGCGGGCAGTGCCTGTGCCACCATGGTTTGGTGAGCATGGACGAGATCCGGCAGGTGCCGGTGACGGAGCTGCCGGACGATTTCTCCGACGAGGTCGGCCGCGTTCTGCTCGACGTCCGTGAGGACGACGAGTGGGCGGCAGGCCATGTGCGCGGAGCGGTGCACATCCCGCTCGGCGACGTGCCGGCGCGTCTCGACGAGATCGATCTCGACAACGAGTTGTTGGTGGTCTGCCATTCCAGCGGGCGATCGATGCGGCTTCTGCAATACCTCGATCAGCTCGGATTGCAGGGTGACTGCGTCCGGGGTGGCATGCTGGCCTGGGTCGAGCACGGTAAGCCGATCGAGACGGGGAATCCCGAGGCACGATGATCGACCTCTGCCCAAGGTGCCGTATCCAGGCACCTCATCGCCCCGGGCGGGAGCGATGCCCGCGATGCGGCGGCCCACTGCGGGTGATCGGCGCCGAACCCCCGCGTGCCCACGCCCCCCGAACCCACCGGGTCTACCGCAGCCACCGCGTTCGGTGGGTGGCCCGCCGCCCACCCGAGGCCATCCCGCCACGTCGGGCCGCCCGGCCGAGTGGTCCCCGCCTGATCCCCCGCTACGTCTACGTCCCGCATTGGGGACTGCGCGACGTCCCGCTCTCCGAGGTCGCCGAAAGTTCGCCCAGCGAGCACCTCGCCGCCGCGCTGTTGCGGGCGCTGCAGGTCCTCGCGGTGACGCTCGGGATCTCTGCCGGCGCCCATCTGCTTCGATACCTCCTGCTGGTCGTCAACCGGTCGACCCCGGTGCCCGCCTGGACGGACATGCTGACCACACTCCTGGTGCTGTTCGGCGGGATCGTGTCACTCTTCGCCTTCGCCTACGCCACAGTGGTATTCGTCCGCTGGATCATCGAGCTGCGGTCGGATGCCTATCGGCGTCACGACCGTCGTGACCCGCGTCGACGGTGGGTGGTCGCGCTGCTCGCCGGCGTTCCGCTGGTCAATGTGCTCGGCGCGGGGCTGCTGCTCCACGAGGTCACGGCGATGCGCGACGACCTCGACGCCGCCATGACCCGGGACCGGCTCACCCGTGTCTGGGTGGCCTGGGCGATCGTCAACGGGCTCGCGATCCTCGCACTGGCCACCCGCGTTGTCGCATGGCGGTCCGGGTCGATCCAGACCGGCGCCAACGGCCTGTTGGCCGTTGCCGTGTGCTCGGCGGTCTCGGCGGTGTTCGCCTGGTGGTTGGCCCGCCGTATCGACAGTATCTTCGCCGGCGTGCGGCAGGAGCCGGTGCCGGAACGACGGTGGGTGGCGGTCGTATGACGAGCGCCGAGCAGATCTCCCGTTCCGGCAAACCCGCGGTGGTCGCCCATCGGGGGGCGTCGGCCGATCTCGCGGAGCACACGCTCGACGCCTACGAACTCGCCCTGACGCAGGGCGCCGACGGACTCGAGTGCGACGTGCGGCTCACCAGCGACCACGAGCTGGTGTGCATCCACGACCGCACGGTGGACCGCACCTCCGACGGCAGCGGGGTGGTGAGCGAGATGACGCTCGCCGAGCTGAAGGAACTGGACTTCGGCAGCTGGCACCAGAACGGCAAACCCGCCACGGTGCTGACGCTGCGAGACCTGCTCACGCTGACCCTCGACTGGCGGCGACCGGTGCGGCTGTTCATCGAGACCAAGCATCCGGTGCGATTCGGCAGCCTCGTCGAAACCAAGCTCCTCGAGGTGCTCCATGAGTTCGGCGTCGCGGCACCGCCGTCGGCCGATCACAGTCGGGCCGTGGTGATCTCCTTCTCGTCGGCGGGCGTCTGGCGGGTGCGGCGGCACGCGCCGATGTTGCCGACGATCCTGCTCGGCGACACCGCACGTCTCTTCGGCGGCAGCGCCGCCACCGCGGTCGGTGCCACCGGCATCGGGCCCTCGGTGCAAACCCTGCGCCAATACCCGGACCTCGTCGACCGGGCCGCCGCGTCGGGACGCGTGACATATTGCTGGACCGTCGACGAACGGGTCGACGTCCAGTTCTGCGCCGACATCGGGGTCCGCTGGCTCGCCACCAACACACCCGCACAGGTGAGGGAATGGCTTGTCACCGTCGACTGACGTGAGAAGGTAGCGCCATGGCGAAGAAGAGCAAACGCGGCGCCGGCCCACGTCCCGGCGGCAATCGCGCGGAGCGGGTGGCCGCGCGCAAGCAGCGGCAGGCCGCCGCGATGGCACCCACGCCCCGGCCGTTCGCCGGCCTGGCCGCCGAGTGCGATCTCGTCGCACTGCGATCGTTCGTCGCCTCGGCGACCGCGATGCTCGACCTGGTCGAACCGGGTGCCGCGACGCCGGCGCCGACATCCGTGGTGCCGTCCGACGACGTTCCCGACACGCCGCCCGCGCGACCGGAGGGCGTACGCAACGATGTGCTGGTCGCGACGATTCTGCCCGGCGCGGTGCCCGCGCTGGTGCGGGAGAATCCTCGGGTCGGACCGGAAGGGCTCGTCGCGCTGCAGACCGATCCCGAGCCGACCGATCTGCCGGGTGCGTTCGCCGATGCGATCGCCTGGGCCGCCCACGCGCCGATCGGCGCGGAGTACCGGCCGACCGGCACCGACCAGACGGCGGCCGAGTTGCTCAAGGTCGATTCACCGCTCGAGATCACCGTCTACGACGACTTCGGCTGGTGGTTTCCCGAAGGCACCGACGTCCCGCCGGAGATCGCACAGATGGTCCAGCGCGCGAACGACTCGATCATGCCGACCGCGCGACTGACCCCGAAGAGCGGTGTCGGCGCGCCTTGGTGGGTCGACGCCGGCGAACGGGCGCATCTGCGGTGGGTGCGGCCCGAACCCGAGGACGAGCTGATGACCGCGCTCGCCCGCTTGCACGCGGCGGGCCGGCTCACCCTCGGCGAGGGGTCGCGGTTCGCCGGCTCCTTCCGCACCCATGGCCTGCTGGTGCCGGTGTTCGATCTCGACAACGAACTCCACCACGAAGAGTGGTACGGCGGTCTCGATCAGTTCGACGAATGGCTCGGCGAAGCCCTCGCCGCGACCGGCGACCTCACCGGCGCCGAACTCAGGTCACGCGACGGCATCCGCGGCCGGCAGGTCACGCTGCGCTGAGCCGGGCTGCGGCGCCGAATCAGGATGCGGCGCTGACGGTCCCGGTCGAGGTGGGTCGGTAGATACCCATGTACTGCTGGCCGATGTTGTCGGTCCGCATGGGTGAGATCCCCACCGGGTCACCGGCCTCGATCATCGTGCCGTCGCCGAGCGCCATGGCCACGTGCCCGCTCCACACCACCAGGTCGCCCGCCTGTGCTTGACCCTCCGGGACACGGGCGCCGACCGCCTGATTCTCCGCGGTGCGTGGAATCTCCATGCCCGCTTGCCGATACGCGTACTGCGTCAGGCCACTGCAGTCGAGACCCTGCCCCGGGGTGGTGCCGCCCCACACATAGTGCACACCCTGCTGGGTGAGCGCGGCGCGAACGGCGTTGGCGGCCTTCTCGTTCGGCGCGTTCACCACCTTCCCGTTCGGCAGTGTCAGACGCACGCCGCCGCCGGGCAGGTTCTCGGATGTGATCGCCTGCGCGACACCGGCCTTGGACGCATCACTCCCGTCCGGAGCCGACGCCATCGACCGCGACAACGCGGCGATCTCCTTGTGGCGCTTGGTGAACTCGCGCTGTTCGGCCGCCTGCTCGTCGGCCACCTTCTGCAACTTGTGGGTCTCGGAGGCCAGATCGTGTCGGACACGCTTGACGATCGTGTCCGCACGTTGCAGATGGGTTTCGGCGAGCTGGATCAACGCCGGAAAACCCTCCGGTGTCAACACGATCGGGGAGGCGGATACCGACTCGACGAACGAGTCGATGACCCCGCTGAGGTCCTTGTAGCCGCCGTTGATGAGATCGGTCGCGGTGTCGGTGACCGACGCGATGTGGTTGCCGCGATCGGAGACGTGACCCGTATCGGCGTGGGCGGAGCCCATGGTCTGCACGACCTGTGCTGCGGCGGGACTGTTCCAGTGCTGGTCGAGTTCGACGGTGGATCGCGTCGATTGTGCGCGCACCCCGTCGAGCACGTCACTGGCGTCGCGTAGCTGGGTGGACGGACCGTGAAAGGGCATCGAGCCGGTCCCGAATGCCTGCAGCAGCGCGTGCAGCGGCGCGAGGAGAAGTGCCAGGGGAATCATCTACGCGCGCACCCGGCTATCGGGGCCGGGAGCGGTGGTGTCGGCGCTCGCGGCGACGGTACCGGTCGAGTTCAGCGTGGTGAACAGTTGGGTGGCCTCGCCCATCCGGGCCGCGTACCTGTCAGGAAATGCCGACCTCTGTACCGCCTGAGCCCGGTCGCCCGGGCTGCCCGACGTCCCGCGCAGTTGTTCGTAGTAGGACGTCGCCGCGTCATCGACGTTCATCCGGTTGCGGCCGTTGACGGTCCAGGGGGCGAAGTTGCGCTGCTGGAACACGCCGACGCTGTCGCGGTCGCCGAAGTTGATGTTCTGCAGATTCGATTCGACCATGCCGGTGGCGATCGCGGACTTGATCTCGTCGTCGGACATGCCCATCTTGTGGCCGCGGTCGATGATGATCCGCGCGACCTGTTCGCGGGTGAGACTCTGGCTCGCCGGATCGAGTCCCGTGGCGAGGTTGGTGCTCGCTCCGCCCAGCGACTTCGCCATCGCATCGACACTCCCGAACTGCGTGGCGTTCTGCGCATCCGTCTCGGAGTAGCCGAACGCGGCGCTCATCACCGCCCGCCCGATCTCCGCGTAGCGCTTGCCGAGGTCACCGATCTGGCGGTGATGGGTATTGGTGACGAGGGAGGCCACCGCCATGAAATCTGCGCCGACCAGACCGAAGACGGTCGTCATCAGGGCGGTGTCGAATTCGCCCCGCTTGGCTTCGACGGATACCGTGGTGCCGCGGTCCTCGGTCCGCACCCCGAAACCATGGATGGCGTCGAGCTCAACATTCAGTTCTGTCACTTGTCCCCCTACATCGCCGCTTGGCGACACAAACAACGCATGTAGGTTATCAATTCGGGTGTTCGATCGAGAATCATGCGATCGGATGGATGACATCGAGGATCACGGTGAGGGGGTCGGGGAATGCGTGGATCGCTGATCACCGCGATCGTGGGAGTGGCGTGCCTGGTGGTCACCCTGATCCTGGCTTTCAGTGGCGTGATCCCCGTTTCCACGTCCGGGCAGGCGGTGGCGTCGGCCCCGACCCGCGCCCAGCAGCGGCTGAACGCCGCCACACTCCCGATGGCCGACGCACCCGCCGCGCAGTACACCGGCCAGATGGCGGTCGGCGGCCGCACCCTGCAGATGCAGGACCTGACGGTGACCGCCGCCGGTGATGTGCACGGCAAGATCGCCGCCGACAAGCAACCCGCCGAGGTCCTCGAACTCGCCGGCACGACGTATGTGAAGGCGGGTGCCGGGTTCTGGGACGCGTGGAACGCCGACGCGCCCGACAACATCCATCGCGACTCGACAGGCGCCGCCGGCCAGTGGGCGATGGTGCCGCCGGACTTCTTCGGCGTCGACCTGGGGGAGGTCCTGCGACCGTCGACCTTCGCTCTCACCTCCCAGGACCAGGACGACCGCATCAAACCGGACACCTCGACCACCCCGATGCCCGCCGGCGACCAGACACCCGACCGGCGGGGAACACCGACGGGCGATCCGCAGGGCATCGCGCTCGGCCCCATGCAGGACGACGGTCAGACGATCCTGGCGGGCCAGAATCCGGTGCGGCTCAACCCGGATGGGACCATCTTCGGCATCGCCGGACCGGTTCGCACCGCCCCCGCCGATCGTCCGACGACCACCAAACTGAAGGTGACACTCCTCAGCAACGACGGTGTCACCGAGTTCTACGCGACTGTGCAGGGACTGAAGGATCCGCTGTCCAAGGTGGCCGCGCCCGAGGTCAACGTCCCCAAACCCAGTGGCAATCTGGACAATTGCACCAACACCTACTGTCTGTTGGTCTACCACTTCACCAATTCGATGCCCGGCGCGGACCGGGGATCGGTGACGATCGTCCAGACGTCGTCACTCACGGTCAACGGGTCGCCTGCCGGTTCGTGCACGCAGACCACCACGATGCCGATGAACGGCACCGGAATGTCGCAGTGCGTCTTCACGTTTGCCGATCCGCGCACCCAGACGATCAACTATCACGCCGACAGTGACTTCACCATCTCGGCGACCGCCGAGAAGGACGTCACGGTGATCGTGCAGTCGGCGGAGAAGGGTCGCGACGTCGCCACCAGGCAGCCCGGTCATTGGTTCCCGACCGGCTACAAGCTCGACCCCACCGCCCGCCGCTTCGATCAGCAGATCACCGGTACGCCTTCGGGTTTCGTGTACACGGTGGGCGACTTCGGGTTCGACGGCCGGGAAACGGACGGCACCCTGTTGATGACCGCGGCACCCGGCTACGACTCGCATGTGTTGTCCAGCGGGGCATTCGACCCCTCGTGGCCCGGTACCGCGCAGCTCGTCGATCAGGCGCGCAGGGCCGCCGCGGCGGGCGCCGGTCAGCCGGTCCGCTGGGTGTTCGCGGAGCAGCGCTCCGCCGACGCCGCAGCCAAGCTGTTGGCCGACAACGGGATCGGTGGCGTGCAGGTGGTCGTGGTACCGGCCGGCTGATCGGTACCCGGAGTTCAGCTGCGCTGCAACATCCCGAGCACCGTGTCGAGCGCGGCGTTGAGGTCACCGGCCTCGATCCGCATCAGTGCCTGCTCGTCGAGTTCGTCGATGCCGACGTCCCCGGTACTCAACCGGTATTCGCGTTCTTCCTCGGCCGCCTCGAGCACATTGCGGATGAACCGGCCGTTGCCGGCGAGGTCGATGCTGCGGCGCACCTCGCCACTCTGATCGACCTGCGTCGTCTCGCAGAGCGGCGAGACCCGGGCGATCAACGCGTCGAACGCATCGTCGGAGATGATCGAATCCCGTTTGCCGGCCATGAGCTTCCCGATCTCGGCCAATTCGGCGGGCGAATACGAGTCGAATCGGATCCGGCGGGCGAAGCGTGAGGCGAGGCCGTCGTTGGCGGCGAGGAAGCGGTCGATCTCACCGTCGTATCCGGCGACGATCACGACGAGGCGATCGCGGTCGTTCTCCATCCGCGCGAGCAGCGTGTCCACGGCCTCCCGGCCGAACGCGTCGCCGCCGGACAGGCCGGTCTGGATCAGCGTGTACGCCTCGTCGATGAACAGGACGCCGTCGAGAGCCCGATCGATGAGCGCCCCGGTCTTGATGGCGGTGGCGCCGAGATGTTCGCCGACGAAGTCGCGCCGGCTGGCCTCGACAACCGTATCGGTCTTCAAAATGCCCAGCGCGCAATAGATCTTGGCGACGATGCGGGCGATCGTCGTCTTGCCGGTACCGGGGGGACCGGTGAACGCCAGGTGCTGCGAGCGGGCCGCACTGGCGAGCCCGCGTTCAGCGCGCACCTTGGCCAGCGACGCGGCCGACTCGAGCTTGGCGACCTGCGCCTTCACCGATTCCAGCCCGATCTGCTCACCGAGTTCCTGCTGCGCTTGTGCAAGCAGGTCCGGCTTGGGCTCGACCGGTGCGGTCTCCTCGGCGGGCACCGACTGCGGGTCCCAGGGGTCGGTGCGCTTGTCGATCTCTTCCTTGGTGGTCACCACGATGCGGAACTTGGGGTCCGCCAGCGCTTTCGCGTTGTCCTCGTAGTCGGGCTGGCGAGAGTAGACCGTCTCGAACACCGCGCGGGCTTCGGCTTCCTTGCCCATCTCGCGCAGACACAGCCCGCGGGTGAACATCGATGCGGTCTGGGCCGCGGGGATCGGGCCGGACTCGGCCGCCTCGAGACGCTTGACGGCCTCGCCGAACAAGCCGAGCTGCGCGCATGCGGTCCCGACCATCATGTGGCCGGTGGCGGCCATGTACTCGTCGGTCCAGTTCGCCGACGAGGCCAGTGCCGTCAACACGTCCGGCCAGCGTTGGGTCTGGAAGTGCAGCCGGCCGCGGGCGAAGGCGATGATCGGCGGTTTCTCGGTGGGGGCAACGGAATCGAGGGCCCGTTCGGCCTCGTCGTAGTCACCCTCGCCGATCATCGCGCAGGCATATGCGGCGGCTGCCTCCGAGGGATCCGACACCGGGTAGTCGATGTAGAAGCCGGTGTACATCCGCCCGAACAGGGTTCGCGGTGCCAGACCCAGCCGCCGCTGCTCGACGAACAGCGATTCGCGATGCTTGTAGATGTTGAACAGCACCTCGGTGGAGTTGTCGCCAGTGGCGAGACGACCGAGCCACGCATCGGCCATGATCGGCGCGTACTCGGTGGCCCGCTTGAACGCGAGCGACGCATACCGCTGATCGCGTTGCGCCTCTTGGCCATCGACGGGTATTCCCCACGCCAACACTCCCGCGTCGAAGACGCGGCGGGCCTGCATGAAATCTGCCATTGTCTCGTGCCTTCTACTGGTGGTGCTGTTCGCGCTCGTCGCCGGCCACGGCGAAGTCCTCGGCCACGGTCGCCGCCAGCTCGACGAACGCCCGTCGAGTTGCCTTGTCCAGCAACGCCAGGTCGACCTCCGCGCCCTCGGCGAGATGGTCATCGTACGGGACGATCTGCACGGCCCGGGTGCGCGCCAGGAAGTGCTGCGCCAGCCGGTCGACGTCGATCTTCGTGGAGCCCTTGCGGGGTCCGCTCAACACGACGACCGCCCGCGACACCAGGTGCTCGTAGCCGTGGGCCTCCAGCCAGTCCAGCGTGGCGCTGGCGCTGCGCGCCCCGTCGAGCGCGGGCGTGGAGACGAGGATCAGCGTCTGTGCCAGGTCGAGGACACCGTTCATCGCGGAGTGGGAGAGCCCGGTCCCGCAGTCGGTCAGGATGATGTTGTAGTACCGCTGCAGGATTCGCATGACGCTGCGGTAATCCTGCTCGTTGAAGGTCTCCGCGGTCGCCGGATCACGTTCGGACGCAAGCACTTCCAGCCTGCTGCTGGACTGCGAGGTGTGCCGGCGGATGTCGGAGTAGCGGAAGATCGAGTCGTCGAGCAGGACGTCGCGCACCGTCGACGGAGTCTGGAGCCGCACCCGCTGTGACAGTGTGCCCAGGTCGGGGTTGGCATCGACCGCGATGACGCGGTCGCCGCGCAGGTTGGCGAACGTCGAGCCGAGACCGACGGTGGTGGTCGTCTTGCCGACGCCGCCCTTGAGGGAGAGGACGGCGATCCGGAAGTCGTCGCGGACCGGCGCGTTCACCTGGCGCACGAGGTCGTCGTAGTAGACGGTCTGTTGGGAGTCGCCCGGATTGACGACGCCGCCGGTGATCCGGTGCACGGTGCGGCGCCAGCCCGACCGGGGTGCGCGTCGCGCCTTGCGGAGCAACGCGGCCGATTCGAGACCGTCGCCCGGTTGGCCGGCAACGAACCCCTGTGGCCCGAAACCCTGGGGGCGGATCTGGTCGCGCGCGTAGTGAGGGTTCGGCTGGTAGGGGTTGGACGGAGGACCGAACCGTTGGTCGGCCGGCGAACCGTATGGATCGTGGGGCGCGCCGTACGGCCCGGGTGCGGCCGGATGCGGTTGTGGCGGAACCGGATACGGTTGTGGCGGGGCGCGGTGCGGCTGCGGTGTGGGGTGCGGTTGTGGGGTGGCGTGTTGCTGCCCCGGACCTTCGGGGTGTTGCGGCGGGCCGGTGTGCGGCTGCGGCAGTGCCGCTGGGTGTTGCGGCGGGGCGGCATGCTGCTGCGGCAGTGCCGCTGGGTGTTGCGGGGCCGTGTGCTGCAGTGGCGGGGTGGCGTGCTGCTGCGCCGGTGCCACGGGGTGTTGCGGCGGGGCGGTGTGCGGCTGCTGCGGCGCGACGGGATGGTGCGGCGCAGGAGCGTAGTGCCCGGATTGCGGCGGGGTCGGCTCGGCCTGCGGTGCTGTGGCAGGCGGCCACGACTGTTCTTGGGGCGCAGGCGGAATGGTCGGCGGACGCGAGGTCGGCTCGTCGGACACCACCCGGAGCGGAGGGCGCGGCGTGTCGGGTCGCGGCGCCGGCGCGGGCGCGTCGTAGGACGACTCCTCGTCGTCGACCCATGGCGGTGGGGGTGGTACGTTCGCGGCACCGCCCGCCAGCCACGGCGGCACGGCCGGCATCCGGCTTCGATCAAAACTCACGGTTGTCCTCGCAATCCCCCATGTAGACGCCCCAGGTCCAACCCCCCACTATAGGGGCGGGTATTGCCAATAGCGGAATCGTCGTTCACCGGAATGGATTCACCGTCGGCGGTGTGCGACCATCGGGCATCGGACAAGGGGGGAACGATGACGACCGCATCCAGCAGGGATGGTGCGTTGCGGGTGACGACCACCGAGCAGGGCTTGCCCACCGCGCTGACCATCGACAACGCCCAACTGAAACGCGATCCGCGGACACTGGCCAAGGATGTGCTCCGGCTGTGTCGTCAGGCGGCGCAGCGGGCCGGTCTCGAACGGCGCGCGCAGATGGTGGAGCAGGGATATCCGGCGCACGTGATCGACCTGTTCAACCTACCCAAGCCCGAGGACGTGGCCCGCGAGGAGATCGTCACCGAGTGGGAGGACGGATACGACACGTCGAGCTGGATGAGGTCGGTATGAGCTGGGCCATGGATCAGCTGGAGGAACGGGCACGACGTCAGCTCGACAGCCTGAACTCGGTCAGCGAACGGATGGCGAGCGTGCGGGCCGGTGAGCGTTCGCCCGACGGTGAGGTGCGGGTCGTCGTGGACGGCAACGGCGCGCTGATCGACCTGGAGTTCTCCGATCGCATCTCCATGCTGACCGGAAAACAACTCGAGCAGCTCGTCGTCGCGACCGCGAATGTGGCGTGTCAGAGGGCATTTGCCATGCGGGCTCAGATCATCGAGGAGTTCAACGCCGAGTTCGCCGGACTGGTCGCGCCACCGGACGCAACCGACCAGCCCGACGCAGGGTAGACCCAGGTCACCGCTACCGGTAAACTCCGGCTTCGCTACAGCAATGTGGGGTCCATCACAGGACGCGTGTCGCTCAAACGAATGACCGCTGTCGGTCATGCGACCCACAGGCCGGGCGAGCAGGACCGAACGTGCGCTACGGTGACCGCACGGGAGGCATCAACACCGATTGGGGGATTGTCGTGAGTGATGTGGTAGCGGATCCGCTGGGCATTTCGACGTACGGAGATACCGAGGCCGCCATCGCAGCCGAGATCGCGAGTGCGGGCCTGGTCGACATGGCGGCGATCGCCGGCATCCTGACCCCCACATTCGGCCTGCTGGGTGCCGAGCACGTCGTCGCCACCATCGTCGCGATGACCACGAATCTCTTTGAGACCGGCCAACTTGCGGCGGTGCACGCCGGTCAGGCCGCGGCCGCATACGGCTCGGCCGCCGCGTATACCGCCACTGATGTCAGCCACGCGGGGGCCCTCGAGGGCATCGCTGCACTCAACCTCTGACACCGAGGCTGCACTCTTCCATGACGCATTCGGGGCATGCGCCGTTCGAGAGCACCAATTCGCTGGTGCCGGCACCCATCGATCAGTCGCTGATCGACATGGTGAATCACAGCCCGCTCGGGCCGATTCTCAACACGCCGGTCAGCAAGGTGCTCTCCGATCTCGGCTTCCCGCCGTTGCCGGCGGCGCCACCACCGCTGCCGCCGATGCCGGGCCTGCCGCCGTTCCCGGTGATCAACATCGACGATCTCTTCAAGCCGGTCACCGATCTATCACAGTCGATCGGCTCGGGAAACCTGGGCGACAGCGGTTTTGACCCGACGATGATCTTCACCGGGCTCTCGACGTTGATGCAGACCATGATCGGTCTGTCCGGCGGTGCCCTGAAGGCCGCCGACGGCGTGTGGCAGGGCATGGCGGCGACCGCGAACGGCGGGAAGTCCGCCGCCGCGGCCGCCGACGGAGCGGCCGTCGGCGCCAAGTCGGCCAACGTCGCGACCAACACGACCACCGGTGCCGGGGTTGTCGCCACCGGCCGCGCCGCCATGGACGAGGTGATCGCCGAGTTCATGGCCGAGATGGCCGCGGCGCTGGCGACGGAGCCGTTCGGCGCGCCGGCCCTCATCGCGGCGGCGGTCAAGGCGCTCAATGCTGCGATCGCCGTGGTCACCGGGACCAAGGCCAGCCTCGCACCAGAGACCGCCCAGCAGGCGGTGAACGGCCAGCAGTTGCCGATCACCGGTGCCCCGACGAGTCCGTCGCCGTTCGGCATCGCCGCGACGGTACTCGAGAGCGTGGGCCAACCACTGAGCAGCTTCAGCAGCCAGGGTGCGCAGATGATGGGCACCATGACCAAGCAGCTGACCTCGGCAGCCGCGAAAACCACAGGCGCCGAGGGCAAGAAGGACGCCGAGAGCACCAAGCCGGCCTCCCTGTCGCCGCACGGTGCCGGCGGCGTCGGTGGTGGCGCCGGCGGCGCGGGCGCCAAGAAGGCCGGTGGGGGCGGCGGCGGAGGTGCCGGTGGCATCGGTGGGATCGCGACGCCGCTGTCGGCCCGCCCGTCGGTGCCCAACCTCGGTACCGCGGCAGTCGCGGAGACCTCGGCTTCGAGTGGACCCGCCGCACGGACCGCCGGAATGACCACTACCACAACGTCGGGCGGCGGCATGATGCCGATGGGTGCCGGTGCCGCCGGAGCGGCGGGTGCCGCGCGCGGAGCCGGAAGCGACGACGGGCACGGATCACCGGACTTCCTCGTGACCGCCGAACACGGCAGCGAGGTCGTCGGTGAGATGCCGAAGGCGGCACCTGCCGTCCTCGGCGGGGAACACGAGACTGAGATCGACTCACCCGACGTCGATCTCCGGCTGTAGCACCACTGATCACGAAGAACACACATGCACAACCAGGGAGGGACAACCGACATGAGCGACAACCAGCTTTCCGTCGATCCGCATCAACTGCACACGGCAGCAGCCAAACTCGACGCACTCGCAGCACGTCTCGACAAGACGTTGACGGCGCAGACGCCGGGCCTGAAGGTTCCGGCCTCGGGATCCGACGAGGTCTCGGTCCGTGCCGCGACGAGCTTCAACAAGGTCGCCGACGAGTTCGGCACCGACGGCGACAATGCGGTCCTCGAACTGCGCAAGATCGCCGCGGTGTTGCGCCTGCAGGCCAATACCTTTGGGCACGCCGACGATTCGAACATGCAGACCTTCCTCTCCTGAGGTCGGTCGGTGTAACGGCACAGTGTTGGGGATGAAGCCATGATCGTGGGATTCACCGGAGTGATCTGGGAGGCGCGGCCCGCCGAGCGGCTCGCGCACGACCTGCACGACGGGCTCGGTCCTGCCCATCTGGCCGAGAGCGGTGCGGCCTGGGCCAAGCTTGGTGCCGAACTCGTCGACATCGGTGTCGAATACGGAAAGATCCTGGCCGACCTCGGTCTGCATTGGGAATCGGCTTCCTACAACCACGCTTTCGCCAAGCTGACCCAGTTGGTGCCCTGGTTCGCCGATGCGGCCGGGCACGCGGTGTTCACCGCGGCCAAGGCGGAGGAGCAGGCGGTGGCCACCACCGTCGCGTTGACGGCGATGCCCAACCCGGTGGAGATCGCGGCCACCGAGGCCATCGCGGAAGCACTCTCGCACGTGCACATGGCGGCAGGTTCGCCGCTGCACGCCGTCGCCGCGAATACCGAACGGGCGCATCAGGATCAGAAGCAGCGGGCATCCCGGGTGATGGAGAGCTACGAGCGCGCCACCACGCCGGTGTCCGCGCCGTGGCAGCAGCCCAATCCACCGAAGATCGTTGCGGCGGATGCATTGAACGCCGAGATCGCCGCGGCGCGCGAGGCAGCCGAGAAAGCCAAGGCGGCAGCGCCTTCCGGAATTCAGGCGGGCCTGGCCGCCGCTCCGGCGATCGGCTCGATGAGTCGCGGCGGCGGCGGCGGCGCCGGCACGTACCAGCGGGAGAAGACCAAGTACGCCGCCGTCGACCTGAGTGCAGACGTGCAACCCGCGCCGTCGATCGTGCAGAACGGCTCGGGCATGTCCGCCGAGCCGATGCGGTCCACGATGCCCATGGGACCGATGGGTGCGGCTGCCGCACATGGCAATCGAGACGACGACGAGCACCACCCGGAGAACTACGGTGTCACCGGCGCGGCCGCCGGTGCCTCCGCGGCAGACGTGAATCTGCCCAGCGGGTGGGTACAAGCCGACCAGCACGACAGCACCGTCACCTGGGCCGACATCGCCGGTCGCTACGAATCCTCGAAGCCGGCATTGCCGGAAGGGGTGCTCGACCTCGGGAACACGGTCGCCCCCTCGGTGATCGGCGCGCCGGACGGAGGCGAATGATGCTGTGGAACACCATGTCCGACACCCGGGCCACGCTCTCCGCGAACGCGCTGTGGCGGGTCGGTGAACTGATCGACGTGCAGATCTGGCCCAGCGTGCTGAACATGGCGCCGGCCTACGACACCATCGAGGCCTATCAGGACGGTGCGCGACGGGCCGACGAGGAGCTACGCGCCGCCGGACTGCTGGGCACCGACGGCGTCGACGACGGTCTGCAGCTCGCCTTGGCGATCCTCACCCGATACGAATCGGGTCTGGCGGCACGGATTTTCGGCACCGACGGGGTCCGCCGGGTCTGCTTGGCCCGACGCGGCCGCGATCACGTACTCGCTCTGCGATTCGGGGACTCGGTGACCATCGAGACGGTCGCGGTGGACGGTGTACAGACCGCCGCACAGCGGATCATCGCCTGTCTGGGTGACATCGCACCGGCCGACGTGGGCACGATCAGCGCGCCCACCGCCGACCTCGCCCGCCGCCTCGACGAGGCGGCCGCTCCCGCCGCGTACTCCGATGCCCTGTACGCGCTCGGGGCCGACGAGCGGGAATCTATGAAACTTGGTACCGCCCTGGCCGATTGCCGTGGTTACACGGAGATCGTCGCCGCGGAGTCGTGGGAGGGGCGTACCCAACAGTCGTCTGGAGCTGTCGTGATCTACGAGACCGTCCGCGGTCGCGTGGTGGGCAGCCCCAGCGTGTCACCGGACGGTCAGATGTGGACGACATTGTCCGCTGGTTCGGGACATCGCATCAAGCAGGCCATCGGCCTGCTGGTGGAAACCTTGCCGAGTGGGCGATGGATGCCATGACCGTGGGGCGGGGGACAACATCGGAACACCGATCCGGTGACCGACATCAACTAGAGAGAATGAGGTGACCACGTGTCCAACAACTTCGAGCTCGATCTCGATACCGGATACAAGCACACAGACACCGTGCACGAGATCATCGACTCGTTGCGCAACACCCTGAAGACCATCAGCCACGAGGTCGACACCGCGCGTGCCTCCTGGCACGGCGGCGCGTTCGACGCCTTCCAGAACACGTCGATGGAGTGGGACGCCGAGGCCACCCGCCTCAACGCGAAGCTCAACGATCTGGCAGAGACGCTGAGCGGCACCGTGTTCAAGGGCTCCGACGCCGCGAACGAAGACATCGCCCAGAGCTTCACCAGCATTCACGCCGGCGGGCTCAACCTCTGATCCGGTTCCCGAAACCGACACTCTTACACGAAAGGAACGAACATGCCTGCAGCTGGTGGTTCGATGAAGTACAACTTCGGGGAGATCGAGGCCCTGGCCTCCGCCCTCGAGCAGAACGGCCGTAACCTGATCGCCCAGACCGACACCCTGGATTCGGCGGTCAAGCAGCTCAGCAGCACCTTCCAGGGTGGCGCACAGGAAGCCTACGACGCCAAGATGGCGTCGTGGCGCTCGGAGATGACCGATACCCAGGACATCCTGCACCGCATCGCGAGCGCGGTGCGCGAGGGTGGACAGCACATGCAGGGCACCGACGCGCGGAACGCGGCCTCCTTCGGCTAGTCAACCGTACGTCAGCGCACGACGACTGTGCCCGCACCGGAATCCGGTGCGGGCACAAGTCGTTTCACGGCCTGCGACCAACGTTCAGTGGTCGGCCGTCACACGCCGGCGAGGCCGCCGGTCGGGCGCGTTCAGCGACGCACCGATGAAACGCATCTCGTCGTCGGTCGCGACCATGATCACCTGGTCGGTGACACCGCCGCTCCGGACGGTCACCCACGGTCCCGCGTCCGCGCTCTGCATGAGTGCGACATCGGCCGCCGCGTCGGCGACCATCCCGGCCGCGGTCACCGTGATGATCGTGACCTCCGCACTGATCGATTCCGGTGGTACACCGTCGAATACCAGCACCGAATAGCCCTGCCGCTGGCCGGCGATCTGCGATCCCGCTGCCGGCCCGGCCACCGCGAGCGTCCGCGGATCACCCACCGCGTGCGCCATCGGCATCCAGTGCGCCGCACGGTCCGAGCTGACCATCACGCGGGCGCCGAGCGCGATCGCGCGCAACACCACCTGCTGGCACAGGTTGAGCGTCCCGGCCACCTCGACGGTACGGACGGCCGAGCCCACCAGCGACAGGGCCACCGCCCGGCCCTCGGTGTCCGCGCCGACCAGCTGCCCGCAGCCCGCGGCCGGAAGGGCGAGCGTGCCAAGCGATTCCAGGGTCGTCAGATACTCCATCGAGCTGCGATCGGAGAACGGGTCGGCGAGCGGGAGGCAGGCCACGAAGGCGTCCCGCTGATGACCGGTGCAGGCGTGGAAGCCGGGCGGAACGTGCATGGGCTCCGGACTCATCGAGCTGAAGCGGGCGATCGCACTCAGCCGCACCTCACTGTCGTCGACCGGCTCCAGGTGAAGTGCCAGAACGGTACTCAGACTCGGGAGTGTCCACGCCGCACCCAGGCCCGGCTCGGAAAGGGCCTCGGAATCCAGGTGGAACGACTGCGTGGACAGAGCGCCGAGCTGGACGTGATCCCACGACTCGGTCAACGAATCCGGCGACGCTCCCTCGAGAAGCGACGAGAACACGGCGTTGATCTCGGCCGCTGTCAGGATCGTCGCGGCATGTCCCTTGCCGGACAGCTTGTTCGCGACCCTGCGGGTGGCCACCAGAGCGGTCTTCAGCACGCCGGTCGATCCGCCGCCACGCCGCTCGACGGCATCGGCGTTGTCGAGCGGGTTCATCCGCAGCACGACGGTCACGGTGCGGAACGCGGTGGCCGGCAGCGGCCCGAGGATGCTGCCGTAGATCCGGGCGATCGGGCCGTTGCCGTAGGCGCGCGACCCGTGGCTGACGATGTCGGCGGATTCGAGTTCGATGTCGAACTGGTGCAGGCATTCGGCGATCAGGTCGAGGGGCACGACGTCGTCGGTGATGATGCGGCCGGGCGCAAAACGGGTCAGGGCACGGGGATTGGCCTCGATGCGCACCATGGTGATGACGCGATCGCCGTCCCAGCGCATGCCGCAGGAGCCGCCCTCGGCCAGCGGCACGTCGAAGGGTGCCTCGTACCAGAAGTCGGGTGTACGCGTGCGTCGGCCGAGGAAGCCGAGGCGGTCGGCGAGGGTGCGGGCAACCGAGACGCCACCCGGCCGCAGGAAGACCGGAATGGCCAGGACGACACCGACGATCACCCCGATCCACCACGGCAAACCGACGATCGCGGCGATGATCGTCACGACCATGACGACCGCCTCGGCGATCAACAGGACCGACGTCGGCAGCCAGCGTTTGGCCCAGAACGAATCAGCCGTATGGACGCGAAACGTCGTTTGATCGAACACCTCGCGCAGCCTCCCCCGTACTCATTTACCAGCGCCAAGCACGTATACGGTACCCTGCACGTCGGGTATCGGGGGAATTCGGGGGAGGGTCTATGCCCGCACAGTTGACGACGCGGCAACAGGTCAACGGGTATCGCTTCCTGCTTCGTCGCCTTGAACACGCGCTGATGCGCCGTGATGTCCGCATGCTGCACGACCCGATGCGATCCCATTTTCGTGCGGTCGCAGTCGGACTCGGTCTCGCACTGCTGGTGACCGGCGCGTGCGCCGTGTACGGCCTGATCAAGCCGGCCGGCTCGGTCGGCGACAGCAAGATCATCATCGGCACGGAATCCGGCGGCCTGTACGTGATGGTCGACGACACGCTGCACCCGGTGCTCAACCTGGCGTCGGCGCGACTGATCATCGGCAGCCCGGACAAGCCCAAGTCGGTGTCGGAATCCAAGCTCAGCTCCTACAAACGAGGTCCCCTCGTCGGCATCCCCGGTGCGCCACAGAGCCTTCCGGGACCCGCGGACGCCGGCCACGCGTACTGGACCGTGTGCGACACGGTGCTCGTCCCGACCGGGTCGGGATCGATCACCGGGGGCGTGCGCACCACCGTGCTGTCCGCCGCACCGGAGAACTCCGCGGCGACCCGAGCCCTGTCGGCCCGCGAGGGATTACTGGTCCGGGCCGGCGACAAGACCTACCTGCTCAACGCCGGCAAGCGCTATCTCGTCGACACCGCCGACCCGGCCGTGCAACGCGCCTTCGGGCTCGAGGATGCGGCCGCGCGACCGATCAGCGCCGGCATGCTCAATGCCTTCCCCGACGCCGATGCACTCACCACCCCGGACATCCCCGACCGCGGCAAGACCTCGGCGACCGGCCTCGGTGCCGTCGGTTCCGTCGTCGAGGTCGCGGGCGTCGCCGACTCCGCGCCCACCCTGTACGTGGTGCTCGACGACGGCATCCAGCCGGTCGGACAGGCCGCCGCGGACGTCATCCGGTACTCCGACACCGCAACCGGCGGGCAGGTCAAGAGCGTTGCGCCCGCGGCGATCACCGATGTCCATCAGCGTCGCGTCCTGCCGGTCGACGACTTCCCGGCCACCGCACCGACCATCATCGATCAGCAGAAGGCTCCGGTGGGGTGTCTCGCCTGGGATCGCGCGTCCACGGACACCGCCTCCGCCACACTGCGGGTGCTCGCCGGCACGGGTCTTCCGCTCGGCGACGGCAAGGAACCGGTCGCGCTGGCGACGAGCGACGGGTCGGGTCCCGGCCTCGACGCCGCTTACATCCCGGCGAGCACCGGCGCCTACCTGGCGACCAGCGGCAGCGACCCCGACTCCCCACGTCGCGAATCGTTGATCTTCGTCAGCGACGCCGGAGTGCG
Organism: Gordonia sp. NPDC003424; assembly: GCF_053588655.1. Lineage (NCBI taxonomy): Bacteria > Bacillati > Actinomycetota > Actinomycetes > Mycobacteriales > Gordoniaceae > Gordonia > Gordonia sp. NPDC003424. The sequence goes on along the minus strand of NZ_JBSFQJ010000002.1, from coordinate 227,737 downwards.
TTTCGAGGTCGCCGACGCCGACACCGGTAAGGCACTCGGACTCGGCGACAAGCCTCAGGTCGGACCCTGGCCCATCGTCGGGTTGTTGCCGCCGGGACCCCGTCTGTCGCAGCATGATGCGCTGGTGGAACGGGATTCGATGTCGAACGGTGGCCAGGAGATGGCCGCGGGCGGAACGCCGTCGTGACGTAGGTCACATGATTTCGTGACCGTGAAGACCTGCACTATGCTGAAGATGCTGTTTGCTGAAATGACTCGTCGGGGGGCGATGATGCGTAGGGTCTATGCCGGTGTCTGTACCGGGTGAACCGAATTCGCGACGGAATCCTTAACCTCGCACGAAACCTCAATGCGCCGAATCCTTCTCGGGGGCTTCTCGCTGTGCGCGTTGACTGTCGACCACACGGCCTTCTGTCGGGGGCATTGAGAAAAGGAAGTGTTTGAACATGGCTCGCTCACACAGGCGAGGACCGGTCCTCAAGACCGTCACCTCGGCGGCGCTGGTCGCCTCGATCGCCATGGGCGCCGGCGCGGGGCTCGCGCAGGCGGCTCCGGAACAGGGCGGTACGAACCCGAATGACACTGCGCCACAGCAGCTCGGCACCAGCCCGGAGTCGGATGCGCCGCAGGTTCTTCAGCAGGGTGGCACCACGCCCACCCCGGAACCGGCCGCTCCCGTCGAGCCCGTCTACACGCCCGGCCCCGGAACGTTGCCGGCGCCGCCGCAGGAGGCTCCGTACCAGCCGTACGTCGAGCCCACCACCCACGACAACACCGGGCCCAGCTACCAGACCGATTACGACCCGGTCCCCGAAAAGCCATTGACCGCACCGAAACCCACCGCACCGGTCCGTCCGATCGCGCCGCCGCCGGAGAAGATCCGTGTCGGTAACTTCATCACCGACATCCCCCAGGGGATGGCGAAGCGCGACGTGACGTCGATCAACGAATGGGCCGCCTACGGCGAGGCCAAGATCGCGCAGAACCTGATCGCGGTGGGTGTGCCGAAGGATGAGGCGTCGCGACGGGCTGCATCGACGATCATCGGTGTGGCACTTGGTGGTACGACGGGCGCGGCGATCGGTTCGACGGCTGCTGTTCCCGGGGCCATGGCGGGCGCACTTGTCGGTGTGCCGGTCGGTGCAATCGTGGGTGCCATCTACAACGGTGTCGTGTTTGCTCAAGTGAACGTGGTGCCTGGTGGCGGCCAGGTGGCCTACGCGAACCTGATCGGTCTCGGCGCCCTCGCGGGAGCCGGCATCGGCCTGGCTGCCGGTACGGCGATCGGTGCCGCTGCTGCGGGCGCCGCTGGCGCGGCCACCGGTGCCGTCATCGGCGGAACCATCGGTGGCGCAACCGCATACGCCTTGGGTGCCGGTGACCCGGGGGCACGACCGACCGAGCCCTGGAAGCAGGGTGACACCACCACCCCGGGTGTTCGGCAGGCACCCGAGGCCGCGCCGGTGGCCAACCCGCAGGCGAACCAGTTCGAGGTGCACCTGCCCGCCGAGAAGGCCGCACAGGCCGGACTGCCGAAGGCGGACTACGTCGTCAACCAGCGTGGCGACGTGAACGTCCAGGTCGGTACCGCCAAGATCAGCTGGTCGGCGGAGCAGGCGGCCGCGCCGTATCAGGCGATGGGTGCGAGCGGTCCCGCACAGAAGGCCAACGCCGCCAAGTACACCAAGCAGAACGCACCGCAGATCAAGCAGATCCTGCCGGGCGTCACCATCAGCTGGCCGCAGGAGATCGCCCCTGCCGCAGGCTGATCGGCCGCCGCTGCTGAACGAAAGGCCGTCCCGCACTCCTCGTCGCAGGAGTGCGGGACGGCTTTTTCAGTAGTCGTCTTCGTGCAGACGGCGCAACCGACGGCGAGGAATGGACACCGCCCACCAGATGAGTGCGGTGAGCAGACAGATGCCGGTGCCGGCCAGCGCCACGTTGCGCGCGGTGTTGTCCGGCGGATGGCTGCCGGGCGCGGCGATGGGCCGTGTGGCATCCGGATCGATTCCCGAAGCGACGACGGTGTCGCTCAGTGCGGCAACGGGATCCACCACGCCGTACCCGATGACGTGATTGTGGCCGGAGCCCGCGCCGTGGGCGGTCGCGGTGATCCGACGGATCACGTCGGCCGCCGAGATGCCCGGGAAGCGGGCCTTGATCAGCGCCGCGAGGCCGGCCACGTAGGGGCTTGCGAAGCTCGTGCCGTCGAGTGTCGTCGCCCCGTTCTGCCCTTCCTGACGGTTGACCGCCTGCCCGCGCAATCCGACGCTCACCACCTCGGTCGCCGGTGCCGCGACCGACACCCAGGGGCCGTGCACGCTCAGCGGCCACGGACTGCCGGTCGCCGAATCCACCCCGCCGACGGTCATCACGTACTGCTGGTACCAGGCCGGGCTGACCACCGTGTTCAGCGAATCCCAGCCATTCGCAGCAGGATTGCCGGGATTGACACCGTCGTTCTGTGGCTTGCACGCGTCCACCAGGTTGCCTGCTGCCGCGACCACCACCACGTTTCGGCTGTACGCGTACTGCAGGGCGGCGCCGAGGGACTTGTCGTGCATGTCGCTGCCGGCCGGGGCGCACGCGACCTCGGAGATGTTGATGACGTCGGCGCCGCTGCGGACCGCGGCGACCACCGCGTAGGCGAGCGTCTGGACGCTGCCGTAACTGCTCGACGCCATGTCCCCGGGATCGGCCGAGGAGTTGCTGTCCTTGGTGCCGTAGGAGAGCGAGGTCTGCCGGATCGAGATGATCTCGGCGTCGGGCGCCACACCGGCGAAACCGTCACTTGCACTGGGTCTTCCGGCGATGATCCCGGCCACCATGGTGCCGTGGCCGTCGCAGTCGTCGAGCCCGTTGCCGCTGCTGACGAAGTCGCCGCCGCCGGTGACCTTGGCGAATCGGCTCGAGGGGGAGACGCCCGTGTCGATGACGGCCACCTTCACGCCCTTACCGGTGCTGTAGCGGTGCGCGGCCGCCACCTCCATCAACTGCTGGGCGGCCGACGGATCCCGCACGTCGGCACTGCTGGAGGCAAACGGCTTACCGCACACCGCCTTCTGTTCGGTCGGCTGGGGCGGGCCCGACGGCACCTGCAGCACCAGATTCGACGGTGACGCGGCGGGCGGCGTGATCGCGGCCGCGGGGCCGGCAGACACCCAGGTCGCACAGCACACCGCGGTCAGCGCAGCGCCGCGCAGCAGACGAGTCCGCTGCCGCATCAGAGGTTGCGCACCGCGCTGTAGACGCCCATCACCCAGAACGCGAGCGGCGCGATGACTCCGACGAGCGTGTATTCCAGGATCTCGCCGGTGCGCTTCATGACCGGAGAGAATTCCTGCTGCGGTGCGACGACACCGGTCAGCAGCGCCAGCAGTCCGAGCGCCAGGATCAGACCGAACGCGACGTAGATCCACGTCGTACCACCGCCGACCGCCAGACCGGCCATCAGGAGCGTGAAGACGACGGCGCCGGCCGCGACCAGGATCGCGGTCTGTGCCACATCGGTGTGAGCGCGTCCCCGCAACGCCAGCACGATCGCCACGATGACGGCGAGCAGGGTTGTCCGCCAGTCGAATCCGTGCAGCGGGTCGGCGGCGAGCAACGCCCCCACCCCGGCCAGTGCGGCAAGGCCCAACACGGTTCCGGTCAGGTACTGGTTCGCGGTGTAGGCGCGTCGCTCGAGTGCCGCCGCCGACGGCAACGCCATCGCACCGATCGCGCCGATGCCCTCGATACTCGGCCGCGCCTCCGCGTCGATCGGGTCGATCGGACCGCCCGAGGTGGGCACCGGGGGCAGCGGCAGGCGCGCCATCGCGATCGTGAAGCGGGGGGCGAGCAGCACGCAGAGCACCGCGATCGAGGCCAGGGCGGCGCCCACGGACACCAGGCCGGTGCCGAACGCCACGATCACCCCGGCGGAGATCAGACCGCCCAGCGAGGCGAAGAGGATCGCGCTGTGCAGCATCGGCCCGACCGCGGTGACCCGGTAGACGATGACGGCCATCAGCAGCGACGCGGCGCACGCGAACGTCACGTGCGGTGCCCCGAATGCGTGCGGGGTCAGCAGCATCGCGCCGGCGAACACCAACGGTTGCGAGCACGCGGACAGGACGGTGGCGGTGCCGGTGTCCCGGTAGTACCGCACGACGATCACCGCGGCGGCCACGAAACCGAGGCCCAGGAGGGCGCTCACCAGACCGGGGAGCCAGCTGTCGACGTGCCAGCGGGAGGTGCAGAGGATCACGGCGGCCACCACGCTGGTCACCAGCGCGACGACGTGGGCCATGGTGCGGGCCGATCGCGCCGACCACATGGTGAAGCGAGATTCGTTCAAACGACCGACGGCATCGATCACGTCGTCGAACAGTGCCGGGGTCTCCCGGGACACCACCGACTTGAGGATCAGCAGGTCGCCGTCGAGGACGCCGGCTTCGTTGAGTGAGCGGTGCGAGTCGATCGGGTCGCGTCCGACCTGACTCAGCGTCCAGTGCTCACGCTTCTCGTCGCGTGTGGGATCGTCGTTGCGGCGCTGCGGATTTCGCGACTCGATCAAGGTGACCAGGTCGGGGAGCAGGGCGGCGATGGGCAGCGACGACGGCAGGGCGACATCGACCTGGGTGTTGCCACCCAGAATCGAGATACGCGTCAGATCCGGTTCGCCGTTGCCGGCTTCGTGATCGAGATCGGCGAGCGGGTCCTCGATCGTCATGGTCAGTCATTCCCCCAGGTCACTGCCCCCGAGGCGTTCTGCGATGTCCCCGGTCGTTTAGGCAATCTAGTCAACTTCTCGCTAGCATCCAACTCGCGCGGAACACGCGCACGACGCATATGGAGGGGGCCATGGCGACGACTGGCTTTGTGCGGCGACCACGGATTTCGCCGCCGCGCACGCCGGGGGGCGAGGTGGCGGTGCAGCCACCACCCGACGTACCGCGGGTGATTCCCGGCAGCATCATGATGAAGATGCTGCCGATCATCATGATTCTGGCGATCGTCGGCATGATCGCGATGATGTTCACCGTCGGTGGCCGGTCGATGCTGACCAACCCGATGATGCTGATGTTCCCGATGATCATGGTCATGTCGACACTCGGCATGTTCATGGGCGGTGGCCGTTCCGGCGGCAAGAAGGCCGCCGAGCTCAACGAGGAACGCAAGGACTACTTCCGCTATCTCTCGCAGCTCCGCGACGATGTGAGCGCCACCGGTACCGCGCAGCGCCAAGCCCTCGAATGGAGCCACCCCGAACCCAAGGCCCTGCAGGGTGTGGTGGGCAGCCGCCGCATGTGGGAACGACGCCCCGGCGATCACGACTTCGGCAACGTCCGGGTGGGTCTCGGCAGCCAGCGCCTCGCCTCCCGGCTGATGCCGCCGGAGACCGGTCCACTCGAGGACCTCGAGCCGGTGTCGACCGTCGCGCTGCGCCGGTTCGTCCGCACCTACTCCGTCGTGCATCGCCTGCCGACCGCGGTGTCGCTGCGCGGGTTCCCGGCGATCAGCATCGCCGGCCGCCGCCAGGAGACCCGTGCGCTCGTCCGTTCCATGGTCATGGAGCTGTGTGCCTTCCACGGGCCGGATCATCTGCGGATCGGGATCGTCTGCGCCGACGCGGAAGCCGAGTCGTGGTCGTGGACGAAATGGTTGCCGCAACTGCACCACCCGTCCAGACGCGACGCGGTCGGCGCCGAACGCATGCTCTACGGATCGGTCGCCGAACTCGAGGAGGCCATCGCCGCCGACCTGCTCGACCGCGGGCGGTTCTCCCGCACCGCACCACCCACGCCGGGACGGATCCACTACGTGGTCATCATCGACGACGGCTACGTCAACGGTGACGAACGGCTCATCAGCGACGCCGGCATGGACGGCGTGACGATCATCGACATGACCGCCGCGCCCGACGGTCTGGCTGCTCGGCGTGGTCTGCGGCTCGTGGTGAACGAGGGCACGATCGCCGCGATCGGTGCCGCCGGTGCGGAAACCTTCGCCGACATCGACACGATCTCGGTGGCCGACGCCGAGGTGTTCGCCCGGGCCATGTCGCGCTACCGCATCGCGACCGCCGCCCAGATCGTCAGCCTCGAACAGGATTCCTCGCCGGTCGATCCCGGCCTGATGGCGTTGCTGAAGATCCCGGACGCCAACCTCATCGACCCCAACGTGGTGTGGCGCCCCCGGACCCCGCGGGAACGCCTGCGGGTGCCGATCGGTGTATCGCAGAACGGCACACCCGTCGAGATCGACATCAAGGAAGCGGCCGAGAACGGCATGGGCCCGCACGGGCTGTGCATCGGGGCTACCGGATCTGGAAAATCGGAATTCCTTCGGACACTTGTCCTTTCGATGATCACTACGCATTCGCCGGACGCGTTGAACCTGGTGCTGGTGGACTTCAAGGGTGGCGCGACCTTCCTCGGTCTCGACTCGGCGCCGCATGTCGCGGCCGTCATCACCAACCTCGAAGAGGAACTGGCGATGGTCGACCGCATGAAGGACGCACTCTCCGGCGAGATGAACCGCCGCCAGGAATTGCTGCGCGCCGCAGGTAATTTCGCGAATGTCGGAGACTACGAACGTGCCCGTGCGGCGGGACAGCCGCTCGAACCGCTGCCCGCGCTGTTCATCGTCGTCGACGAATTCTCCGAACTCCTCTCGCAGAAACCGGATTTCGCGGAACTGTTCGTCGCGATCGGCCGGCTGGGGCGTTCGCTGCACATGCACCTGCTGCTGGCGTCGCAGCGCCTGGAGGAAGGCAAACTGCGCGGACTCGACAGCCACCTGTCGTACCGGATCGGCCTGAAGACGTTCTCCGCGAACGAATCCCGCACCGTGCTGGGCGTGCCCGACGCCTACCACCTGCCGAGCATCCCGGGCTCCGGCTACCTCAAGTGCGACTCGTCGGATCTCATCCGATTCAACGGCTCTTACGTGTCGGGGCAGTACACCACACCGGATTCGGTGCCCGAGAGCAGCGGCGCCGGCCGGCAGAGCCGCATGAAGATGTTCACCGCCGGCCGGGTACCGATCGACTGGGACGACGAACCCGAGACCGCCGCGCCCGCACTCGCGTCCGGGCTGCCGTCACTCGAGGAACTCGAGGCGCCACTGCCGTCCAAGCCGGCCGTCGGACCGACGCTGCTCGACGTCGTCGTGTCCCGGTTGGCCGGGCACGGCCGCGCCGCCCACGAGGTGTGGCTGCCGCCGCTCAACGAGTCCCCGACGGTGGACATGCTTGTGCCGTCGGCGGATTGGCGAGAGGGCACCAATCAACTCGGCGGCCTGCAGTTCCAGATGGGCGTCGTCGACCGGCCCTACGACCAGCGACGCGACGTGCTGGTCCTCGACGTCGGGGGTGCCGCGGGCAACGTGGCGATCGTCGGCGGACCGCAGTCGGGCAAGTCGACCGCACTGCGCACCATGATCATGTCCGCGAGCGCCACCCATACGCCCGAGCAGGTGCAGTTCTACTGCCTGGACCTCGGCGGTGGCACGCTGTCGGGCCTCGCGGAGTTGCCGCACGTCGGTGTGGTCGCCACCCGGTCCGACGCCGACGGGGTCCGGCGGACGGTGGCCGAACTCGCGACGCTGCTGCGTGAGCGCGAGGAGCGGTTCCGGGAGATCGGCGTCGAGAGCATGCGGGACTTCCGCAAACGCAAGGCCGCGGTGCTCACCGGCGTCGCCGGCGCCGATCGGGACCCGGTGGCCGCCGACGGATTCGGCGACGTGTTCCTGGTCATCGACAACTGGGCGGCGTTCCGGACGGACTTCGAAGCCCTCGAGGGCACCGTCACGACGCTCATCAACCAGGGCCTGACCTACGGCATCCACGTGGTGCTCACCGCCTCCCGATGGGGCGAGATCCGTCCGGCCATCAAGGATCTCATCGGTTCCCGGCTGGAACTGCGGCTCGGTGACCCGATGGAATCGGACATGGCCCGCAAGATCGCGGCGCTCGTGCCGCAGGGACGCCCGGGCCGCGGTATCTCGCCCGACGCCTTGCATCTGCTTGTCGGTCTTCCGCGACTCGACGGCGACAGCAACCCCGACACACTCACCGAGGCCGTCGCCTGGTCGGTCGATCAGCTGCGCCAGATCTATCCGGGGCGCACCGCGCGTCGCGTGCGCAAGCTCGGCTTGCATCTGTCACGAGCCGAGATGTATGCGCGGGCAAACGAAATGGGCATGCGGCTCGGCCCGTCGCAGATCCCGATCGGTCTCGGCGAGAACGAACTGGCGCCGCTGGTGCTCGACTTCGACGCACAGCCACTGCTGATCACCTTCGCCGATAACGAATCCGGAAAGACAACACTGTTGCGCAACGTCGCCATGGGGCTGATGGAGCAGGGGGATCCGACCCGCAACAAGATCGTGCTGATCGACTACCGGCGCACCATGCTCGGCGTTGTCGAGGGCGAACATCTGGCCGGTTACGCGACCTCCGGTCAGGCGGCGGGCCCGATGATGATGCAGCTGCAGCAGGTTCTCCAGGGACGTCTGCCCGGGCCGGATCTGACCCAGCAGCAACTGCGCGATCAGAGTTGGTGGGACGGCCCGAACGTCCATGTGCTGATCGACGACTACGACATGGTGGCGTCGGCATCGAGTGGAAATCCGTTGGCCGCGTTGAGTGAACTGTTGCCGTCGGCGCGTGACATCGGTCTGCGGATCGTGGTGTGCCGCCGCTCGGGTGGTGCGAGCCGCGCGCTGTTCGACCCGGTGCTGGGCAAGATGAAGGACCTCTCCGGCGACCTGCTGCTGATGAGCGGTGACCGCGACGAAGGAAACATCGTGGGCCGCACCAAGATGCAGAAGTTGCCGGCGGGCCGAGGCGAGTTCATCTCGCGGGCCCGCGGGCACGAGATGGTGCAGATCTGCGAGTTGCCGCCGCTGTAGTACTCGGGCGTTCAGCCGACCGCGCCGCCGCCGGTCGACAGCAGATCCTCGGGAACGGCTGTGCCCGTGCGGATGTGGTCGAAGAACTGTGTGGTCGAGTCGTCGACGACGAGAGCGTCACCGTCGTCGGTGTACTCGTCGCCGCCGGTGGGCGTGGTCGTGGTGATGGGGTTGCCCCGCAACATGAGTGCCAGCATGAACAGATTCCAGATGTGATCGCGCTTGTCGACGGTGACCGCGTTGACCGCACCGTTGACGAACGGGATCAGCCGGAACGGGTTCAACAGCACGGCCGGGCTGGTGGCCTTGGCCATCAACGCGCTCAGGAACTTTCGCTGGTTGACGACCCGTTCGAGGTCTGCGTTCGGGAAGGCTCGGGTGCGCACCAGGCCGAGCGCCTGCTGGCCGTTGAGGTTCTGGCAACCCGCCGGCAGGTTCAGTCCCGCCTTCGGATCGTTCAGCGGCTGATCGAGGCACATGCGGACGCCGCCGACGGCGTCGACCAACTGGTCGAATCCGCCGAAGCCGATCTCGGCGTAGTGATCGATGTGGACACCGGTCAGCCCCTCGACCGTCTGGACGAGCAGTTGGGGGCCGCCGAAGTTGAATGCCGCGTTGATCTTGTGCGACCCCATGCCGGGGATCGGGACATAGAGGTCACGCGGAATGCTGGTGATCATCGCTTTACCGCCCGGCCGCTTGGACACCAGCATGATGGTGTCGGTGCGCGAGCCGTCACTGTCGCCGGTGGACAGTTCCTTCTTCTCCTCGGCGGACAGATCCGATCGGGAGTCGGTGCCGACGATCAGCCAGTTGGTTCCCGGGGTGTCGGCCGGGCGCCCCGCGTAGGCGGCGAGCGCGTCGGTGCGATGCAACTGGGAGTCGTAGTAGAAGACGAGTCCCACGGAACCGACGACGAGCACCAGCAGCATCACCAGGATCATGCGGCCGATGCGCATCTTGCGACGGCGACGCGGCTTCGCCGTCGCGCCCGCCGGCTTCCGCGGGGACGCGCCGTCCGATCCACGCGACGATGCCGGCGGGCGGGGCGGGGGTGGCGTACTGCGGACCGGGTCGGTCCGGCGCGGCTCGGTGCGGCGCCGCGCGGGATCACGGGTCGGCGCGGCCGGAATCGGCTCGGGCCGCTGGGTGGGGGCGTACCGGGTGCCTGCGCGTGACGGCTGGTCGGGAGCGTTCGACCAGGCCAGAGGCGGCTGGTAGCGCTGGCCGGCGGGCGATGCGGCGCGCTGGGTCGGCCGATTGTCGCGGGGCGGAAGGTTGCGCGGCGGCCCCGGTGCGGGGGCCGGTGCCGGGGGTGGCGGCGGTACCGGCCGGCGATGGCTGCGCACCGGCGGACCTGGCTGGCCGGGGTCGCCGGAGCGCCGCGCGGGGCCCTGCGGAGGCGGGGCGCCACGTCGCATCATCGGCGGCTCTGGCTGGTTCATCCCAACCAATGTACGCATCGCAGGTGGTGAGCAATGCACCCATCATTGACTGTAACAGTGAGTGTTGACACGTTTTGCGACTTCGTTCTAGTGTCGGAAGTCACAGCTGCCGCGTCGCCAGGGAGGTCTGAAGATGAGCACCACCGTCGAGCGCGAGGCCATCGCCCGTCGACTGATCAACGGGTCGGTGAAGCGGTCGTACTCGCCGATCGTCGACCTGGATTGGGACTCACCCCCGCGGCCCGGCCGGTACTTCCTGCCGCCGACGGTGCTGACCCTGGTGGGCACCGACATCTGGGAGGGACTGTCGGAGGAGCAGCGCATCGAGGTCTCCCGTCACGAACTCGCCAACATCCTCTCGGTGGGGATCTGGTTCGAGAACCTGCTCAACCGCACGCTGCTCGCCCGGCTGATGAAGGCCGACCCGTCGTCGGCGGCCACGCACTATGCCTTGACCGAGATGGGTGACGAGTGCCGGCACATGGTGATGTTCGGCCGCGCCATCGACTGGTCCGGCGCCCGGCCGTTCCGGATGCGACTCGACGAACGTCTCGTCATGGCTCTCTTGCCGTATGCGCTGCGCGGCAGTCTGTTGTGGGTGGCGGCGCTCGTCGGCGAGGAGATCTTCGACGCCCTGCAGCGGGAGATGCTCGACCATCCGGAATTGCAGCCGCTGGTCGCGAGACTGATGCAGGTGCACGTGGCCGAGGAAGCCCGCCACATCGGGTTCGCCCGCGACGGAATCATGCGGCGCAAGCCGATTCGAGGCAGGTGGGAGACCTTCGTGGCCTCCAACGGCCACGCCGTCGCCGGACTCACGTTCCGTCGCCTGTTCACCAACCCCGCGATGTATCGCCGCGCCGGACTCGACGGGCGCGAGGCGGCGAGGGCGGCGCGGGCCAACCCGCACTTCCACGAGGCGCAGATCCGTGGATTCGCCTCGCTGGCAGCATTTTTCGAGGAGGCGGGGCTGATGTCGCGGTTGTCCCGGTACGGCTGGCGGCGCGGCGGGTTCCTGCCGTGATCCGTCGTGGCGTGAAGGACGGCTTCGTGGTGCTCGGCGCCGGATCGATCGACGACGAGGTCTTCGACGGTGACGTCATCCTTGCCACCGACGACGACCAGATCGTCGCCCGCGCCCGGCTGCTCGGCCACCTCGACCCGCTCGACGGGCACTACCATTGGGCGGGAACGGTTTTCGGGCCGTCGGTACGCTCATGGAAGGAAGCCCGGGTGACGCGGGTGTCCGTCGCGGTCCCCGGTGGCGAACCGGCCGAGGCCCGGCTGACCGAGATCACGCCGTCCGGTGACGTCCGGGTGGTGGGCGCGGGGGTGCCGCCGTATCCGCTCGAGTCGTTGGTCGTTTGACCCTTCGTTTCTCGGCTATGGCGAGCGAGGAACGAGCGAGCGTCTCGAAGCGTCACCCGAGGTTGACGACGGTGACTGACCATCCCGCGGCGATCAACCGGGGGATGCGTCGGCGTTCCTCGGGGTGACCGGGCGGTCCGGTCGGGGTTTTGGGTTCGGTTGTGGCCGAACGATTCTGGGCCGGTCGGGTCTGGTCGGTCCGGTGCAGGTGGCGGGTGAACGCTTCGGCGACCTCCCGGGTGCGATCGATGCGCACCCGCGGCCGACCCTTACCGTTGCCGCGTCGGGTGTTGCGCGTCCAGGCCGGGCGGCCGGCGTCGGGCCCGGTCTTGATGATGTGGGTCGACCACTGGCCGGGCTTGTCGCCGACCATCCGATTGTGGGTGGGGCACGCGGCGGCCAGATCCTGGACGTCGGTGAGCCCGCCGTCTTTCCAATCCTGTTCGGCGTGGTGGGCTTCGGTGTGGGTGAACGGCTGACTGCAACCCGGGCAGGTACAGGTGGCGCCGTCACGGGCCAGCAGCATCATCCGCTGGGCCTGAGTGGCGAACCGGTTGGCCCGCCCCAGGTACAGCGGTTGGGCGGTGTGGTCGGCGAAGACGGCGAGGTGCTGGTGGGCTTCGGCGGCCAGTTCGATCACGTCGGCGATCGGCAGCAACGCACCACCGACGGTGGACGCCACCCCGGCCCGCTCGCGCAGTTCGGTTTCGGAGATGGTGATGATCAGATGCGGCGGCAGGCCGCGATGACTCTTCCCGAGCAGGCCACCGTCGGCGACCGCCTGCAGCAGCGCGTGCAGGGCATCGTGATTACGTTGCCCGGGCGTGCGGAGGTCCCGCTCGGCGGCCTGCTTCAGGGCCTCGGGATCGGCATCGTCCTTGCTGCCCTTGGGCGAGGCCTCGTCGGCCGGGTTGTTCATGCCCGGCGCCGCCCACGCATCGAGCACCACATCCAACAACGCCCGGGTGACCGGATCCAACTGGCCTTCGAGGGCACTCATCAGTTGGGCGTCCTGCTTGGACAGGTGCAGGCTGCGTCGCCGGGCCCGATCCTTCTCGTCGGTCAGGGCGCCGTCGGGATCGAGGTGAGCCAGCAGCCGCGCACCGAGGGTGGTCAACTCTTTCGGGGTGTGCACGCGGGCGTAGTCGGCCATCAGTTCTTCCGCCGCGGCGCGTTGCTCGGCGTCGAGTGTGGTGGGGAGTTTGTCGAGCACCCCGATCACGGTCACCGCATGGTCGACGCCGATCGCACCCTCGGCGAACGCCTCCGCCAGGGTCGGGCACTGCGGGTCCAACTTCTCACCCGACAGCGCGTGCAACGACAACAGCGCCGCCATCTGCTTACGCCGGCGGCCGGTATCGGTGATCCGCAGCCGGTCCACCATGAAATCGGTGAGCGACCGGTACCCTTCCTCGCCGACCACGTTGCGGTCCGAACAGTCCAGCAACCGCTGCAACCCCATAAAGCTCATCCGCCGCGCGGAGCGTTCATGGACTTCGGCGACCGCCACGACCTCGTCGTAGGAGGCCGGGGTGGCATCGGCGGCGGCGATCCGATCCAACACATCGTCGAGTTCACGGTAGAGCGACACGATGCCGGTGTCAGTGCCGTCGGTGGTTGTGGTGTTACTGGTCATCGAGTCCCCCTCTCGATCGCATCGAACGTATGTTCGAGTATAGCGGCGACCGAGTCCGGTGGCAAGGGGTCTTCATGGTGGATGGGAACGCCCCTTCGCGGCAGGTCGTGGGTAATGCGAGCGCATCCTAAAGCGGCTGGCGCCTCGCATCTCAGCGATCCGGGGGCGAACTGGTGTCCCGCACCTCATCAAGGCCCTGGGGCCGGGGCGGTGGCCAACCGATCCTTATCAGGAGCCCCGCGCGAACGAGCGGGCGTCACGAGGGGCTCGGTCCCGCGGCGCCACTCACCCAACCCACCCCAGGTGGTCGTGCAGCAGTGCGTACCCGACGAACGCGACCACGTCCATCACCGCATGCGCGACGACGAGCGGCCAGACGCGTGCGGTGAGCTGAAAGTAGCGGCCGAAGACCAGGCCCATCGCGATGTTGCCCAGGCCGGCCCCGACACCCTGGTAGAGGTGGTAGCCGCCGCGCAGCACCGCGCTTGCGGCCAGCGACCCGTTTTCCGGCGCACCCAACTGACGCAGACGCGTGATGAAGTAGGCGACCACGACGATTTCCTCGGCCGCGGCGTTGCCGATCGCGATCAGGATCAGGACCGGCCATCGCCACCAGACGCCGTCGACCTCGCTGGGCACGAGGTGCGCGTTTATGCCCAGGGCGCGGGCGATCGCGACCAAAGCCAGTCCGGGGAGCCCGATCACGGCGGCCAACGCGAGGCCGGGCGGCACATCGCGTCGGCGGGGCGCCCAGCGCGCCAACCCGACCCGGTCCAGGCCGATTCCGCTGCGCCACAACAGGTAGGCACCCAACCCGCCGATGGCGAAGAGTCGTATGGCACTCATCAGCTGCCGCGTGAAGTCGATCCACCCGAGATTCGAACGGACCGGGTTGAGCGCGACGGTCGTGTTCCCGATGCCACCGGAGAGCTGGGCTTCGATGAGCGAGAGCGCCGCCGCGATCGCGGAGAACGCGAATGTCAGAATCCCGACGATGACGAGCTCGATGACGATGCCCCGCCGCTCGATCGGGTCGGACACCCGTGCGATCGGATCGCGTGGGTGCGGATTCAGCAGCTCACGCAGCGGGACAGCCATGCGGCCACCCTACGGAGCGCAGAAATCACTCCGGCAAGCTGTTGATGAACGGGCACCCGGCGAGACCGCGCAACGCCTGCGAGAGTTCGTAGACGTCGGTGACCGGTCGAGGGAACGGCAGTCGGACGTCGGAGTCGCCGGATGGGCCTTCGACGCGGAAGCGGATGCCGAACCGGTCGAGTCCGAGTGGGCGTACCCGCCCGTCCCGCAGATTCCTGGGCAGCTTGCGGGCCAACTGTCCGACGACGTCGGCATGATCGGCGTCGAGGTGGGCGATCCATCCCGATTCGTACTCCCAGAACGGGTCGGGTGCCGCGGTGGCCAACTCGAGAGCGGGGACCGATGCCGCGCCGGATCCGGTGGCGATCACCGCGTTGTCGACCTGCAGCCGCAGCATCGAGTAGCCGTGGCCGAGGTCGAGGAGTCCGTCGTCGGGGTGTTCGGCAGCGATCTCGAGCGCGAGGTCTCGTTCGAGATTCGCCGGGACGGCATGCAGGCGGCCGTTGAGCCAGATCAGGGAGCGCACACGCTCCCGCAGGTCGATGGGCGCGCAGTCGGTCACCTCGACCATCGCCGGTAATCCGTCGTGGCTGTCGCTCACCAGCACTGTCGCGTCACCGTCGGTCGGGACCAGCACAAACGCCTGCGACTCGAACAGGTGCACCACGTTGACGGGCGTCGGGTCGGCTCCCTCGACGGCCAATGTCGCGCCCTGCACGCGGCGACAGGCGGTCTGGATCAGTTCGGCGTCCGTCGGACGGTCGGTGATGGCGCGGGTCATGCGGGCTCCCTTCAATGTAGGTAACCCTAACCTAAGTGATCGGATCGTGAGACGTCAACGGGTCTGTCACGGTGCTCGATTACTCTTTGGGTGTGTCCGTGTACGCCTACTTCGGTCCTCCGGGAACCTTCACCGAGATGGCCCTCGACAAATTTCTCGCGCGCCCAGCCCTGCCATCGGACCCGGATCCTGGCAATGCGCAGAAGGTCGCCACCACCAGCCCCGCCGCGACCATCGAGATGGTCCGCTCGGGCGCCGCTGCGTTCGGTTGCGTGCCCATCGAGAGTTCGGTCGAGGGTGCGGTGCCGGCGACTGCCGACGCATTGGTCCCGCCCGGAACCGACTCGGACGGCCGGGTGCAGATCTTCGCGGAGGTCATACTCGACGTCGCGTTCACGGTGGCCGCGCGTGAGGCCATGTCGGCCTCCGACGTCCGGACGGTCGCGGCCTACCCGGTCGCGGCCGCGCAGGTGCGTGACTCGGTGGAAAAGCTCTATCCCGGAGCGGAATTCGTCACCGCATCGTCGAATTCGGCTGCTGCGCAGGATGTTGCGGCCGGGCATGCCGACGTCGCCATCACCACGCCGCTCGCCGCGGAGATCTCGAATCTGGTGATTCTGGCCGACGGGGTTGCCGACGCCGCCGACGCGGAGACCCGATTCCTGCTCATCGGACGCCCCGCTCCGCCGCTGCCGCCCACCGGTCACGACCGCACCTCGGTGATCCTCGACCTGCCGAACGTGCCCGGCAGCCTGATGACCGCGATGAACGAGTTCGGCTCGCGCGGAATCGATCTCACACGCATCGAGTCACGTCCGCGCAAGGACAAGCGTGGCTCCTACCATTTCTACCTCGATGCCATCGGGCATCTCGACGACGACGCCGTCGGCGAGGCCCTGCGTGCGCTGTATCGTCGCAGTGACCGTGTGGTGTATCTGGGCTCATGGCAGGCGGATCGCGCCGCCGGTGCGCTGCCGCCGGACCATCGCGAGTCCGTTCGGTGGTTCGAATCCCTTCAGCGCGGAGACGGATTCTAGTGGCGCGACTGCATCTGGTCCGTCACGGTGAGACCACCTCCAACGTCATGCGCCGCCTCGACACCGCACTGCCCGGCGCGGCGCTCACCGATTTCGGTGTGCGCCAAGGGGTTCGCTTCGCGCTGGAGAACGCACATCCGGAGCCGGTGACCCTCGTCAGCTCGGCCGCGCGGCGCGCGCAGCAGACCGCCGAGTTGATCGGATCGGTGTGGGGTGTGGAACCCGTTGTGGCCGAGGGTATCCACGAGGTTCAGGTCGGGGAGCTCGAGGACCGCTTCGACGACGACGCGCACGGCGTGTTCAAGGACGTCGTCGGGCGTTGGCACCGCGGTGAGCTCGACGCACGCCTACCCGGCGGCGAATCGTTGGCCATGGTGTATCAGCGGTATCTGCCCGTCGTCGACGACCTCACGCGCCGTTTCCTGGCCGCCGACGATCCGCAGGACGTCTACATCGTCAGCCACGGTGCGGCCATCCGGCTCATCGCGGCGCATCTCGGCGACATCGACCCGGCCTTCGCCGCCGGCACGCATCTGCAGAACACCGGCAGTATCGAACTCGAGTATCGCGACGGGCTGTGGGTGGTGCACCGCTGGGGCGCGGTCACCGGACCGTTCGGCGCGCGCGTGGACGAGCCGTTGGTGACCGACCCGATGGGGTGATCGACAAATCCAACCCGGGCGCGAGTGCACCTCTGAGCGACCACAGCCTGCGGCGTCTCATCGCTTATCTAGCAGCACTCCCGGCGACGGCGCCACGGTTGATACGCTGCCGCAACGTGTCTCGTTGACGTTCAACGAGGACATTCAACCGAGTTTCGGTGCGTTGTCGGTCATCGGCCCTGACAACACTGGGTACGGCTCGCCCGTTGGAGGAGCCGCGCAGTGGTTCGCCAGTGGCGACCGGGGTGGCGTGGCCATCCGGCCTGACCTACTATCTATGCATGTGCGCAGATAGTGAAGTTTCGGGGCTCGGGCGATGTGCACGTTGATCTGGTCGTCGCTGACCGGTTTGCACTCTCGGTCAATAGTGTTGTGCGGTAACAACGTATGCACGCGGGTGTGCTGATGTCGTTGTCATCTGGCCGGGGTGCGTTCGCGGCCCAAGGATCAGCGCGTGCGTTGTTCGGTATCCGCGACTACCGTCACTTGTTCACTGCGCAGGTGGTCGCGTTGTTCGGGACGGGGATGACCACGGTCGCTCTGGGTCTGCTGGCCTACGATCTGGCCGGAGCGAGAGCGGCTGCGGTCCTCGGAACAGCGTTGACCATCAAGATGGTTGCCTACGTGGTGATCGCGCCGATCGCGGGGGCCTTCGCCGATCGGGTACCGCGCCGGTTGATGTTGGTGAGCTTGGATGTGGTGCGGGCGTTGGTGGTTCTGGCGTTGCCGTGGATCGATCAGGTGTGGCAGATCTACGTGCTCGTCGCGGTCTTGCAAACGGCGTCGGCGGCATTCACTCCGACGTTCCAGGCAGTCATTCCCGATATCGTGCCCGCGGAGAACCAATACACACGGGCACTGTCGGCATCGCAACTGGCTTCCACCATGGAGTCCTTGCTCAGCCCGGTACTGGCAGCGCTCGCGCTGATGGTGATGAGCTACAACTGGCTGTTTCTCGTCACCGTGGTCGGGTTCCTCGGATCAGCGGCTTTGGTCGTGTCCACCTCGATCCCCAATGCCCAACGCAGCCAACGGGATGGCATCTTCGACCGCACTGTCGCCGGAATCCGTGTCTTCCTGGCCACCCCGCGCCTGCGTGGCGTCTTCGCCCTCGACCTCGCCGTGGCCGGAGCAGGATCGATCGTGATGGTCAGTACCGTGAACGTGGTGCGCGACCACCTGCACGGCACACAGTCCGATGTCGCATGGCTGCTCGTCGCGTCCGGCACCGGGACGATGGTGGTAGCACTGCTGCTGCCCCGGCTTCTCGATCGACTACCCGTACGGCCGGTGATGTTCACCGGTGGCGGATTGCTGATCATCGCCGCCGCTGCAGCGGTACTGATGATCCTGATCCCCGCCGCAACCACATGGCCCGTTGCGGTGGTCATCTGGTTGGCGATCGGCGTCGGCATGAGCCTGGCCCTCACCCCCATCGGACAGGTACTGCGCAGATCATCGGCGCCGCCCGACCGGGCAGCGGTATTCGCGGCACAATTCTCGCTGTCCCACTTGTGTTGGTTGGTGACATACCCGATCGCCGGATGGCTGGGTATCGCACTCGGATTCGGCCCCGCCTGGATTGTGCTGGGCTGCTTGAGCGTAACCGGCGTCATTGTCGCCGCCCTGGTGTGGCCACGCAACGATCCCGTCGAGATCGAACACACCCATGCACTCGACGACGCGGACCCAGAACACGTCACCGATGCCACCCTTGTCAGCGCGGGATTGGTCAGTCACCGACACGACTTCGTGATCGACACCGCACACATGCGGTGGCCGAACAGTTGACCCGTGGCTGGGCCAACAGCCAGTGTCTCGAATACGACCGTTCGGGACACATAGGTTTCGAAACGCTCATCCAGGCAGCGGGTCGTCTCAAAACTCATGTCCGCAACCGGTGCTTCATAACTCGGCGAGTCGGTGAGTACAGAGACACTCGGGTACTCGGGAGAGTGGGCAGTCTCTCGGCTCTGCGCGCGTGTCCACTGCACCAACAAAGGAACTCATTCTCGCCGAGCGGTGCTGCGCGTTGCCGCACGAGAGACTTCGGCTGGTCGACGTCGTTGAGAGGACATCGGCACTCACCGAGCGGGCTCCCACCCTCAGCCCCACCCATTCGCATGCAACCACTCGTCACTGATGCCGAAATGATGCGCGATTTCGTGGATCACCGTCACCGCCACCTCGCGCACGACCTGCTCGCGGGTGTGACATATCGCCAGGATCGAATCGCGATAGATCGTGATCGTGTCGGGGAGGAAGCCACCGTAGTCGTGGTCACGCATGGTCAGCGCCACACCGTGATACAGCCCGAGGATGTGCGGGGATTCCGGGTGGCGCGGCTCCACCAGGATCACCACATTGGACATGTTGTCGGTCAACTCGGACGGAATGGTGTCCAGCGCGTCGGACACCAGTCCGTCGAAGTCGTCGTCGGACATTCGGACAGCCATCGACTCACCCGGCGGGTGCCGGGACCTCCTCCGGGTTCGGCGCGACCCCGGGCGGCAACGGCACCGGAGTCGGCAGCGCGCGGCCCGGTGGCGCGGCGGGCGGTGGCACCGGCAGCTTGCCGTTGATCAACAGCGTCGACCGCGCGTCGCCCACGAGCGTGGCGAACCCGCCGCCGTCGGGCAGGCCCAGATAACAGACCACCGTGCGGCTGCCGGCCAGCCAGCTGGGCTCGGCGAGCACCGACCACTGCACGTTCAGCGTCGACGCATCCAGCTTGTTCTTGCCACCCATGAACCGGGTCGCCTGCACCGGGCAGATGGACGCCAGATAGTCGTTCTGCGCCGCCACGGGCGGCCACGGCTTGCCCGACCGGGCGTCGCCGAACTTCACCGCCAGGTTGACCGTGCCGGTGGTCTGGAACGCGTGCGGCTCGGTGCAGCTCACCGGGTATCCGGTCGGCTTCTTGGTGGGGGGATCGATGCCGATGCAGGTACCGGCCGGCCACGCGAACGACTGGTCCTGATCGGCCACGCGGCCGACGAACTGATCGGGCGTGCCGTCCTTCCCGGTCTGCTGCAGCCCGCAGCGCAGCTCCCGCGCGCCCTTGTCCCACTGGGCCTGCGACGGATACATCATGCCGACGGAGAATCGGCCCTGCGGGTCGAGCCGGCCGTTGAGGTAGGCGTCGACGATGACCGGGCACTGTTCGTCGCGGATCGCGGCGAACCGATCCACGCCGGGCCAGGTGGCGCTCTCCCCGAACTCCGCACCGGGGAACTGGGCGGTGTTCAGCGGTCCGGCGACCTCGAACCGATGCCTCTGCTCGCACCCTACCTTGGACGGATTGCCCGGGTCACCCTGCGCCCAGTCCAGGCAGTCGCCGGCCACCGACTGGGTGAACGCATTCTCCGCGAGACGCTCGTTCTCGCCGATGTCGGTGCCGCCGACGCTGCCACTGTCGTTGAACACCCCCATCGCCAGCGCGACGGCCCCTGCCACGATCGCGCCGATGACCACTGCGGACAGGATCAGGCGGACCGGATTGGACAGCAGTCTGCGTTGCCAGTCGGGGTGCTCGTCGTTGGAAGTCATCGGCATCCATCATGCCTGGCGCCGTCAGCGTCAGGTAAGCGATCGCATCCCGGTAGGGTTCTGCATTGTGATCGACCTGAAGATTCTGCGTGACAATCCCGACGTCGTGCGCGCATCGCAACGCACCCGCGGCGAGGACCCCGGCCTGGTGGACGCACTGCTCGACGCCGATGCCGCCCGCCGCGCCGCCATCGTCGAGGCCGACACGTTGCGGTCGGAACAGAAGGCGCTCGGCAAGCAGGTCGGCAAGGCGCAGGGCGACGAGAAGCAGGCACTGCTGGCCAAGGGCAAGGATCTCGCCGAGCAGGTCAAGGCGGCCGTCGCCCGGCAGTCCGAAGCCGACCAGGCCGCCGAGTCGGCGCATCGGGCCATCTCCAACATCGTGGAGGACGGGGCACCGGCCGGTGGCGAGGACGACTTCGTGGTCCTCGAGCACGTCGGTGAACCGCGGGAGATCGAGAACGCCAAGAACCACCTCGAACTCGGCACGTCGCTGGGCCTGTTCGACATGGAGCGCGGGGCCAAGGTCTCCGGCTCGCGTTTCTACTTCCTCACCGGCCAGGGCGCGATGCTGCAACTCGGCTTGCTGACCATGGCCGCGCAGAAGGCCGTCGCCAACGGGTTCACGCTGATGATCCCGCCGGTCCTGGTGCGTCCGGAGGTGATGGGCGGCACCGGCTTCCTCGGCGCACACTCCGACGAGATCTATCACCTCGAGGAGGACGACCTCTACCTCGTCGGCACCTCGGAGGTGCCGCTCGCCGGCTACCACATGGACGAGATCATCGACCTGTCCGCGGGCCCCAAGCGCTACGCCGGATGGTCGAGTTGCTTCCGCCGCGAGGCGGGCAGCTACGGCAAGGACACCCAGGGCATCATCCGGGTGCACCAGTTCGACAAGGTCGAGGGCTTCGTCTACTGCAGGCCCGAGGACGCCGCCGCCGAACACCAGAAGCTGCTGGGCTGGGAGAAGGACATGCTCGCCGCGATCGACGTGCCCTACCGGGTCATCGACGTCGCGGGCGGCGACCTCGGATCGTCGGCGGCCCGCAAGTTCGACTGTGAGGCGTGGGTGCCCACCCAGAACCGCTACCGCGAACTCACCTCGACGTCGAACTGCACCACCTTCCAGGCCCGACGACTCTCGATCCGTTACCGCGACGAGAACGGCAAACCCCAGGTCGCCGCGACGCTCAACGGCACGCTGGCCACCACCCGCTGGATCGTCGCGATCCTGGAGAACCACCAGCAGCCCGACGGCACGGTCAAGCTGCCGCCCGAGCTGGCGCGATTCGTCGGGACCGAGGTACTCGCACCCGCCTGAGCCCCGACCGCCGACCGTGCCGAAGCCATTCCTGCTGCTCTCCATCCGCGCCGACGACGACGCCGCGGATGAAGAGTACGCCGCGTTCGTCAGGTTCAGTGGCCTCACCGACCGCGACCTGATCCGGGTGCGCACCGAACGCGGGCCGATCGGTGACATCGACCTCGACGACTACGCCGGGATCATGGTCGGCGGCGGACCGTTCAACGCGAGCGATCCCGATCACCTCAAGGAGCCGGTCCAGCTGCGGGTGGAGGCCGAGCTCGCCGCTTTGCTCGACCGGATCGTCACCCGCGACAGCTGGTTCCTCGGGGCGTGCTACGGCATCGGGCTGCTCGGCACCCATCAGGGCGCGGTGGTCGACCGGACATTCTCCGAGCCGATCAGCGCGGTGCCGGTCACCCTCACCGACGCCGGCCGCACCGACCCCCTGTTCGGCGTGTTGCCGTCGACGTTCGACGCGTTCGTCGGCCACAAGGAGGCGATCACCGAACTGTCGGCGGGGGCGGTGACGCTGGCCTCCTCGCCGACCTGCCCGGTGCAGGCCTTCCGTGTCGGCTCCCGCGTGTATGCGACCCAATTCCATCCCGAACTCGACGTCGACGGCCTCTGCACGCGCATCACGACCTACCGGCACCACGGCTACTACGACCCGGCCGAACACGATGCGCTGCAGGCGATGGCGAGAGCCAGCGTCGTCACACATCCGCCGGAACTGTTGCGCCGCTTCGTCGAACTCGCGAGAGGAACCGATCAACGGTGACCCTCGGCATCGTCATCGCGGTGATCGGTTCGCTGTCGTTCGCGGCCGCGGCCGTCCTGCAGGCGCTCGGCGCCGATCAGGTGGCCCAACGCGCGGCCATCCGCGAGGAGCGGCGACAGTCGGCGAAGGCGCACCCGTCCCTGCGCTCGACCGTGGCGACCATGCTGACCGTCCCGTTCCTGATCGGATTCGCCTTCGACATCGTCGGATTCGTGTCGACGATCCTGTCGGCGCGGCTGATCCCGTTGTTCTTGTCTCAGACCATCATCTCCGCACGCCTGGTCGCGACCGCCCTGCTGGCCATGGTGGTGCTGCACGTCTCGCTGACGACGCGCGACTGGATCGCGGGCAGCGTCGTGGTGGCGTCGCTGGTGTTGCTGGCGGTGTCCGCCGGCAGCGAGGGCACGGTGAGCGAGACCTGGATGCACTGGGCGGTGCTGGTGGCCGGGCCGGGACTGTTCGTGCTCGGTCTGGTCGTGATGCGCACCGTGCACCGGCACATCGCCGCGGCCACGGGGCTGATCGCCGGAGCGGTGTTCGGGGTGATGGCCGTCGCCTCCCGCATCCTCGACGGCCTCGACCCCTTCCACCCGGGTGAGCTGTTCACCGACCCGGCACTGTACGCGCTGCTGTTCAGCGGGATCGGCGGCTTCTACCTGTTCACGGTGGCGCTGCAGACCGGTTCGGTGAACGGGGCGGCCGCCGCGCTCGTCGTCGGCCAGACCGTGCTGCCCGGCGCGGTGGGCATCTGGTTCCTCGGCGACACGACCCGCCCCGGGTGGGGTCTGGTCGCGGTGATCGCCTTCGCCGGCGCGGTGGCCGGCGGCGTGGTGCTGGCGTCGTCGGGGGCGGTGACGGCGGTGGAATCCGGGGACGCGACGAATCTGCCTGCCGGCTATGGGCATCTGCCCCGGGAGGGGCGGCGGTGATCATCGGGATACTCGCGGCGGTGATCGGGGCCCTGGCCTATGGCACGGCCTCGGTGTTGCAGGCGCGTGGCGCGCAGAGTGTGGACACCCACGACGACGCCGTGCCCACCCTGCGCTCGACCATCACCGCCATGCTCACCGTCTGGTTCCTGGCCGGCATGGCGCTCGACGTCGTCGGTTTCGCGGGCTCGCTGGTGTCGGCCCGCCTGATCCCGTTGTTCCTGTCGCAGACCATCATCAGCGCGAATCTGGCCGTCACCGCCGTCCTCGCGGTCGTATTCCTGCACGCACGACTGTCGCGTCGTGACTGGACGGCCATCGGGGTCGTCGTCGTGGCACTCGTGGTGCTCAGTCTCACCGCGGGTGAGGAAGGGCATGGCGGCAACCACGACGTACTGGGCTGGGTGGTGCTCCTCGTGGCGATCGGATTGTTCGCGGTGACCGCGGTGCTCATCCGCACACTCGGCAACCGGGTCGCGATCGTCGCGGGACTCGTCGGCGGTGTCCTGTTCGGCATACTCGCGATCGCCGTGCGTATCCTGCCCGGCGTCGACCCATTCGATGCCGGCGCGCTGCTGACCAGTCCGGCCTTCTACGCGCTCCTGGTCGGCGGGGGAGGGGGCTTCTACCTCTTCACCGTCGCACTGCAGACGGGGTCGGTGCAGGGCGCGGCGGCGGCGATCGTGGTGGGCGAGACAGTGATCCCGGGTGCCGTCGGCATCCTGGTCCTCGGCGACACGACCCGGGCCGGCTGGGGGATCGTCGCGCTGATCGCGTTCATCGCGGCGGTGGCCGGGGCGGTCACGGTCGCGTCCTCGCCGGTGGTGGCGCAGACCCAGTAGCGTGGCCGGTCAGGTTCCCGACCCGTGCGGTGCGCGCGCACGGACGAACGACTTGATGATCTGCATCAGCATGTCGACCACTGCATCCTGATCCGGGCGCGGCGAGCTGCCCGTCCACAGGTGACCCGCCTCGGTCAGCGCCCCGACGAACGCGGCTGCCTCGTAATCCCAGTCGAACTGCGACTCCGTCAGGTCGGGTGCGATCATGTTGGCCATCGCCGAGAAGAACGTGCTCCATTCGGAGCGCGCCGCCAGCCGGTGGGCTTCCACGCGTGGACTCACCCCACCCACCTCGATGAACGCGACCCGCATCCTGCGCGGGTCGGACGCCACCGAATCGAAGAACGCGGCGATCCCCGGCCGGACCCGATCCAGCACGTCGGTGACCGATTCGTCGACGGAGGCCAGTGCCGTCAGCACCGCGGCGCGTGCCTCGGCGTGGATCATGTCGTATACCGCGATCAGCAGATCCTCGCGGCTGTCGAAGAGCTCGTAGAACTGCCGGCGCGACAGCCCGGCGGCACTGCAGATCGCCGACACGGTTCCCTGCGCGTACCCCTGGGTGCCGAACACGCCCAGCGCAGCCGCCATGAATCGGTCGGATCGTTCGGCTTGGCGTTCGGCGACCGACCGACCGCCATACGAGCGCTGTGCCACGCCTCTACGATAGGCGACGATCGCCCATCGATTCGGTTGGCGCGCAATTCAAGTCCCTCAACACCGACCATCGGGCGCACGGTGGCTCCCCGCCGTCGGACGCGTTCGGCCCGGGCAGATGACTGAGCGTGCTCAGTTACCAAGCTGCCCTTGATGGTTGAGACGAGTCGGCCTCCCGAAGGGGCAAACCGACAGTCCGCCTGAATAATTCGTTCGTTTGCCAAACATTCGGGCGGATAGGGCGCGTGCCCGTGTCGGAGCGTGTCAGGCGGGCAACGGGTCGCGGATCAGTGGACAGGTCATGCAATGCCCACCGCCGCGGCCGCGGCCGAGTTCGGCCCCGACGATGGTGATGACCTCCACGCCCTGCTTGCGCAGCAGCGCATTGGTGTAGGTGTTGCGATCGTAGGCGAACACCACGCCCGGTTCGACGGCGACGAGGTTGTTGCCGCTGTCCCACTGCTGGCGTTCGGAGGCATACGCGGTGCCGCCCGCTTCCACCACCCGCAGTCCGTCGAGGTCGAGCGCCTTCTGCACCACCTTGAGGAAGTGATCGGTCTCGGAAATGACGTCGAGCCCCAGCGCCGTGTCACTCGGGACCAGGGTGAACGGCCGCACCGCATCGATGATGGCGGGATACACCGACACCAGGTCACGATCGGCGAACGTGAACACGGTGTCGAGGTGCATGGCCGAGCGCAACTTCGGCATCCCGGCCACGACGACCTTCTCGGCTGCGCCGCTGGCGAACAGATCGAGCGCGACCTGGGTGACGGCTTGCCGCGAGGTACGTTCGCTCATCCCGATCAGCACCACCCCGTTGCCCGGAACCAGGACGTCGCCGCCCTCGATTGTCGCCGCGCCCCAGTGTTTTTCGGGATCACCCCACCACACGGTGGAGCCGACGAAGTCGGGATGGAACTCGTAGATCGCCTTCATCAGCAGTGTCTCGTCGTGGCGCGCCGGCCAGAACAACGGATTGAGCGTCACGCCGCCGTAGATCCAGCAGGTGGTGTCGCGGGTGTAGAGGGTGTTGGGCAGGGGAGGCATCAGATACTCGCCGCGGCCGGTTGCCTCGTCGACCAGCGAGATGTAATTGCTCGGCCGCAGCTCGGTCGGCAGATCCATGGTCGAGAGCCCGCCGATGAGGAACTTGGCGAGTTCGCGGGAGTCGAGCTCGTCGAGGAACTCGCGGGTGGCGGCGACGAGCCCGATGCCGGTGTCGTTCGCGATGATCTTGCGGTCGAGCAGCCAGGTCCGCGCCTCCGGATTGCCCATCGTCTCGGCCAGGACGTTGTGCAGTTCGACGACGTCGACCCCGCGATCGCGCATCTTGGTCATGAAGTCGAAGTGATCGCGTTTGGCGTTCTGCACCCAGAGCACGTCGTCGAAGAGCAGGTCGTCGGCGTTGGTGGGGGTGAGACGTTCGTGCGCGAGGCCGGGCGCACACACGAGTACCTTGTGCAGTCGTCCGACCTCGGAGTGAACTCCGTAGGCCGATGATGGTGCGGTCATGATGTGTCCCTTCTCGATGAACGCGAATCAGTCCGGGTGCGTCGCCGACGGATCGTCGACGTAGTACGAATGCCGTTCCTGCTCTGGATGTTCGAAGGTATCCTCCGATCCTGTTGCCAGGTAGACGATTCCGGAAACGGCCCCGATGACGAACACGCCGAACAGCAGCACCGCCTCTGCACGCCGGAAGATCGGCAGGTCCTGCTCCCGGCGCGCCTTGACGTAGAGAATAGTGCCGAGCGCGCAGAGGATGCACGAAAGCAGCAGCTTGTCCAGGCCGGCCGCCCAGACCAGGAACACCGTGTAGATCACCGCGACGACGGCGATCGCCATGTCCGGCACCCGTTTGGTGCACGACGCACGATTCGTTGGGTCGTCGGCGCTGCGGGCCGGAACGAAGAGGACCTCGGCCACCATCAGCGTCCAGGCCAGGTACGCGCCCAGCACCGACAGGATCACACCGATCCGGATGTACACCGAACCCCACTCTCCGACAAGCGTTTCCAACACCGATGCCATCGACGGTTGGGGGATCTCGGCCAGCTGTCCCTGCGGCATGGCGCCGTAGGAGACCAGGGTGACGAGAGCGCGATGAGCGCACCGAGGACGCCGGTCTCGGTGCCGAATCTTCGCGGCAGCAGGAAGACACAGGAGCCGACCATCGAACGACGACCATCGCGGACAGCGTCGGGAGATTGACCTTCTGGTCGGTGGTCGTTTCGGTTGTCGCGTCCGCGGATGCCATGGGTCGCTCCTGGGGGTCGCTCCCCGTGAGGGATGGATACCGGGCTGGCTCAATCCTGCCCGCCCGGCGATCACCGCAGCGCCCAACGACTGTCCCCAATTCGGGGGACGAGAGGATCGCGCACGCCGGCTGCTGCGCGTTCCGAGACTGGCCGACCAGACGATCGCCGCACGGGACCAAGGTCACTCGCTTTTCGCTCCCGCCAACGTGCCGACGGATCCACTGCGATGATGAGCGGGGGGCCGACCGGGCGCACGGAGGGTCTTTTGGTTCAGGAGCCGACGACGAGCAGGCGCGGCTATGCGCCGCGCCTGACGGTTGTCCTGTGTTCGGCCTTGTTCATCTGGTCGGGCGTGATGCCGGTCGCGCAGTTCATCGCGTCTCTGGGAGTACCGTCCTTCGCGCACCGTGAACTGATCGTCTGGGCGTTCGGCGTCCATGCCGTGGTCTGGCTGCTGGCCGTCCGGCGGCGCGGACCGGTGTGGACACCCGTGGCGACGTGGGGACTCGTCTGCCTGGTCTTGGCGATGTCGTCGACCGGGCCGGATGTCGCCGGTCAGCGGATCGTGCTGGACACCAGCCTCACCGTCGGGATCGCGGCGGCTCTGGTGTGCCCGCGGCGTCCGGCGGTACTCGTGGCGGCGGTGTTGTCCGTATCGGCCGGTCTGCTCGTCGCCGACAGCTACTACGCGCTGCTGATACCCGTCTACACGATCTGTTCCACGCTCGCGGTGGCCATTGTCACGGGTGGTCTCCGCGAGGTCGCGGAACTCGCCGACCGTTCCACCGTGCCCCGTCGCGGCGCCGACGCCGCGCTCCTCGCAAGGCCGTCCTCGTGGGGTCTGACCGGCGTGCGGGCCCGCCTCATGCACGACACCGTCATCAACACGTTGGGTGCCGTCGCGCGTGGTGTGATCGTCAGTGACCTCGACGCGATACGCCGCCGGTGTGTGGCCGAATTCGCGGCGCTCGACGAACTCGAGCGACTGAACGTTCCCGACACCACCGGCTTGGACGACATCCTGGCCTACGCGCGTGCGCTGGGCGTCGACGTCGCGGTCGACTCACCGGGGACCATCGAAGCCCTGCTCGGCGTGCAGCCACCGTGGCGTCGACGCGAGATCATCGGCCTCCTCGTCGAGTCGATCACCAACGCGGCAAAACATTCCGGCAGCGATAGCGTCGAGGTCGGCATCAACGCGCCGACGGGCCACATCACGATTCGCGATCGTGGGGTCGGCGTGGTCGACCTCGATCGGCTGCGAGCGACGCTGGCATGGCGCGCGGCGGACGCGATGATCACCGCCGATGTCGACTCGGCTGCGGGCGCGGGGACGACGGTGACACTCATCGTCCCGCCGCTGGAGTCCATCGACGGCCAGGGGGTGCTGACCCGGGCGGCCACCGAGATGGTCGGTCGGCTGGTGCCCGTGATGCTCGTCGAGTTCGCGATCGTCGCCGTGGTGGCGACCGCGTTCGGCACCGGGTGGTCGCTGAATGCGGTCCTGCCCGCAGCGCTGCTCTGGACCATCACCGCAACGCTGCTGACGATGGTGACGACGGCGGGTCGCCGCGGACCACATCTGCCGGCGACCGTCATCGGGGTGGGGTACCTGCTCATGCTCGCCGGTGTGCTGGTCGCGACCTCTGCGGCGGTGGTGCCCCCCAACATGGCATGGGCCGGCGATGCTGCGGCCACCGCGTGCATAGCGTTCATCGTGGTGGACGGCCGGGCCCGGGTCTTCCTCCCGCCGGTCCTGGCGGGTGTGGCCGCTGTCTGCTGGGCGATGATCACCGGAGCCGATCCGGGCGGATCGACCATCGCGGTGCTGATCGCCGACGTCGCGATCGTCACGGTGTTCGTCATCGTGCGACGAGGACTCGTGGCGATGGCCATCGAGATCGAACGGCGGCACCGTATCGAGCTGCGGCGCCGCGAGGAGAAGGAGCGGCGGGCGTCGCGATTGCACACCGTCGACGGCGAGTCCGTGCTCGCCCGGGCGCGGATGTTGCTCG
This sequence comes from Gordonia sp. NPDC003424, assembly GCF_053588655.1. Classification (NCBI taxonomy): domain Bacteria; kingdom Bacillati; phylum Actinomycetota; class Actinomycetes; order Mycobacteriales; family Gordoniaceae; genus Gordonia; species Gordonia sp. NPDC003424. The sequence continues at coordinate 198,472 of NZ_JBSFQJ010000002.1, read as the reverse complement.
GCGAGTTGGCGCGCCACCCCGAACGGATCGTGGACCCGCGAATCCGTGACGGTGCCGGCGTCGAGGAAGGATGCCTGCGGGCGATGATCGCCATCTGGGAGCATGAGGATCACGAATGGACCCGCATCATCACGGCAGCGCGGATGGCCGGGGTCGTGCTCGATCTCCATTTCTTCACAGCCGATCATCCGGTGCCGCGAAACACGTCGCCGTCACGGATCGAAGCGGTGGCGGCCGCGATCGCGCGGTGCCGGCCGGGGGAATCGGTGTCGGTGTCGGTTTTCGCCATCGGGCCGGACATGCGCGTCGACGTGGTGGCCGGGTCGTTGCCGAACGGTTTCGCCGAGATCGGCGCGGACGCATGACCGCCCGGCTGGCGATCGTCGACGACCACGCCCTGGTGCGCGACGCTCTGTCCGCGCAGATGGTCGCCGCCGGATTCGACATCGTCGTATGTTCTGGCTCGCTGGATGATGTTGTGGCACAGGATGGTATCGATCTGCTGCTGTTGGATCTCGACCTCGGGCCGACCGGTATCGCCGACGACCGCATCGTCGCCGCGTTGTGTGGTCGCGGCGTGGCGGTGGTGGTCGTCTCGGCGCTGGCGAGTTCCCGCCATGTCCGCCGGATGATGGCCGCAGGCGCGGCTGCCGTCGTGTCGAAGAACGACGCTCTCGACGATCTGCAGGAGGCGGTACGCGCCGCCCTTTCCGGCGAGAAGTGGATGACCACGACGATCGCGCGGGCGGTCCTCGACGATCGGGACATCGAGCGGCCGGTGTTGTCGGCCAAGGAACTCGAGGCGTTGCGCATGTACGCGGGCGGCATGAAACTCGACAGCGTGGCCCGGCGAATGGGCATCGCCCCGAGCACCGCGAAGCAGTATGTGGACCGGGTCCGCAGGAAGTACGAGGCGGTCGGTCATCCGGCGCGGACGAGGTCCGAATTGTTCGCTGCGGCAACCGACGACGGCTTCATCGTGCCGAACGGACCGAACGGTTCAGCCTGACTTCTCGAGTTCGGCGGCGGCCTCCTCGTCGGAGAGTCTCTTGATCCGGAAACCGGTGAAGCCGTAGAGGACACTGAGGATCGGACTCATGAAACAGAAGATGGCGAACGGCAGATACGAGAGGGTGGCCACGCCGAGCACCGCCCCCATGAACGCGCCGCACGAATTCCATGGCACCAGTGGGGAGGTGACGGTCGCGCTGTCGGCGCACAGTCGCGACAGGTTCTGCGGCGCCAGCCGACGCTGGACGAACTCGGTCCGGAAGATGCGGCTGGGCAGTACGAGGGCGATGTACTGGTCACCCGCAACGACATTGAGGCCGAAGCAGGTCGCGAACACGGTCAGATAGATACGCCCGCGTGTGCGGGCGGCGGCCACCATGGGGTCGATGAGGCGCGAGATGAGCCCGAACTTCTCGAGCAGCGCGCCGAAGGTGACGGCGCCGATGATCAGCCAGATCGTGAGCAGCATGGAGTCCATGCCGCCGCGGGATACCAGGCGGTCGATGTCCGGCACGCCGCTCTCGGCGACGAACCCGTTGGCCATCGCCCGCCAACCCGCCTGCAGTCCGGCCACCACCGGGTTGGACGACCCGTCGAAGGTGGCGACGTAGGCGGTCAGCGCGTCGTGCTGGGTGAAGGGTGCCATGATCGCGGCGAACAGCGATGCGGTCATCAGTGCCAGATACGGCGGCCACTTCCGCACCGACAGCACGATCAGCAACAGCAGTGGCAGCAGGTTGAGCGGATTGATCCAGAACACTTGGTCGAGGCCGGCGAGTTCGACCGCCTCACCGGGGGTGGCCTGCACGGCCGGGCCGGCCACACCCAGGATCGCGAACGCGATGCACGCAACACCGAAGGCGGGCAACGACGTCCACGACTGATTGCGGATATGGGTGAACAGATCCACCCTCACCATCTGGGCCGTGAGCACCGTGGTCTCCGACAGCGGTGAGAGCTTGTCGCCGAGATAGGCGCCCGAGATCACCGCGCCGGCGGTGATGGCGGTGGAGACGCCGAGCAGGCCCGCGATCCCGATGAGCCCCACCCCGATCGTCCCGACCGTCGTCCAGGAGCTGCCGATGGACATCGCGATGGCGCCGCAGACCAGCGCGGCCGCGATGTAGAAGTAGCCGGGCGCGAGGATCTGGATGCCGTAGTAGACCAGCGTCGGAATGGTGCCCGACAGATTCCAGGTGCCGATCAGCGCGCCGACGGCCAACAGGATGAACAGTGCCGTCGTGATCGACGAGAGCGCGCCGCGGCTCGCCTCCTCGATGTGCTCCCAGCGGTATCCGTTCTTGAAGAGGATCACCGTCACGATCGCGCAGCACAGCAGAAGTGCGACCTGGATCGGGCCGTCGAGGGCGTCGAGCCCGAACAGCAGCAGCGACCCCGCGATCAGGACTGCGAGCGCGACGATCGGGATGATCGCGTCGAGGAGGCTCGGCGGTTTGACCCCGGGTACGGCGTCGGGCGAGTCGCTGGGCTCCTCGATCATCACGAATCCGTCCGTCGAAGGAATGAGTGATCCGCCGGGTGACGTTCTCGTGCTGATTGTCTCGCGTTTACCTCGGGTACATCGGTCAATAACGCCCCGAGTCTGACCCCCATTCGGGGGACACGGCGTCAGCCGTCGAGCCGCTGCGCGCGCAGCTCATGTCCCTTCGACGTCAGGCAGCGTCCGCTCTCCAGATCCCACTGCCAGCCGTGCAGATTGCAGGTCAGTTTCTCGCCCTCGATGACACCGAACTTCGACAGGTCGGCCTTGAGGTGCGGGCACCGGCGCTGAATCTCCCAGCCGTCCTTGGTGATCGACGCCGAGTCGTCGTGCGCTTCGGAAAACCAGCCGTCGGCGTAGGCGATTCGTTCGTCGGTCAGACACTTGAAGAAGGTGTACAGGTACTCGTTGTACCCGCCGATGCGCCACGTGGTGAACCGCGTCGACAGGAAGATCGTGTTCACCCAGTCCGGCTCGTCGTCGCGCAGCACGGTGCGCACGAGTTCCGGCGCGATGCGGAACCCGTAGCGGTACTTGCCTTCTCCCTCTTTGGGCTCGCGCACGATCCGGTTGGGGAAGTCGAGGACGACGGTCTGGTCGCCGATGACGAGTCCGACCGGATAGCCGATGCCGTCGCAGATCAGGTCCGACTGCGCCATGATCGGCTCGAACAGATCCCGCAGCGGCGGCAGCAGCGGGTCGCCGTCTTCGGTCGCCCAGGTCGCCTTGTCGGCCGCGATCACCGGTGCGAACTTCTCCTTCATCCGCTCCAGATAGGCCTGCTTGTTCTCGCCGAACACCTCGTGCGGCGGATACGGATGGCTGATCTCCTCGAGTGCCGACCCGGTGAAGGTCGCCACCGACCCGGACACCATCATCAGGCCGCGATGTTTCTCGCCGTCGTCGGTGCCGTGGATACGCATCTGCTCCAGGAAGGTCTCCTGGTCGGGGAAGATCGACGTCACATCACCGGGCCGCTCGTTGTCGCCACCTTCGATGCCCGACCCGAAGTCGTTGAGCACGAACAGATCGTCGTCGAGGAACATCGGCGGCCCCGCCGACGGCACCACCCAGGTGGCGCCGACCTGCTCGATGTAGGACCGTGCGCGGTCCATGCCGCGCTGACGTTTCTGCGCCGCGAAGTTCGCCTTCGACTTGCGGGGGATGTCGTAGACCATCGGGTACCAGATGGCCCCCGAGTACTGCAGCAGGTGCACGTCGACGTGGCCGAACTGCTCGCCGATGACGTCGAGGTCGATGGGCCGGGCGTCGTTCATGTTGAACACGGTGGTCTCGCCGTCGGAGACGACCAGACCGGAATCGCCGATGGGGCCGTCGGCCGGGGCGCGCAGCGCGATGATCATCACGTCCAGCGAACCCTTGTCGCCGGTGACCGTGGTCTTCACCGAGTCGGTGGTCTCGACGAACTTGGTGAACCCGAGCTTCTCCAGTTCGCGCTTGAGGTCCGGCACCGGGTAGTCGGGCAGCAGGACCGTGGCGTCCTTGCTGATGTTCTCCCGCAGGTTCTTCTCGTCGAAGTGATCGCGGTGCAGGTGCGAGACGTAGAGGTAGTCGCAGTCGCCGAGGGCTTTCCAGTCCAGGTCGGAATTGTCCGGGAAGGGTACCCACGATGCGAAGTACGCCGGGTTGACCCAGGGGTCGCAGAGGATGGAGCCGGCGGCCGTCTGAATGTGGAATCCGGCGTGGCCGACGCTGGTGATCTGCAAGTTCTCGCCTCCAAAGTGGTCCGGACCAGGCTGTGGTGGGTCCGCGCAAGTACCTGACCAGGGTAGCGTCGGGGACCTTCGGACACGGCATCGAGGCGGGCGGTCGGGACCTTCGACCCGCAACGGCACCGACCGATAAGCTCGTCACATGGAACCGGTCTATTCCAGCGTCATCACCACGGCTCGGATGCTGTGGCTGGCCGAGGGGCTGAAATTCACCATCTCCGGCGTGGAGAACGTGCCGAAGACCGGCCCGGGTGTGATCGCCATCAATCACACGGGCTACATGGACTTCACCTTCGCCGGGATTCCCGCCTATCTGCAGGGCAAGCGGTACGTCCGGTTCATGGCGAAGAAGGAGGTCTTCGACAACAAGATCTCCGGACCCATCATGCGTGCGCTCAAGCACATCCCGGTCGACCGCGCGAGCGGCGCGCAGAGCTACGAGGACGCCGTCGACCGTCTGAAGAGCGGCGAACTCGTCGGGGTCTACCCGGAGGCGACGATCAGTCGCAGCTTCGAGATCAAGGGGTTCAAGTCGGGCGCGGCGCGGATGGCGCTCGAAGCCGATGCGCCGATCATCCCGACGGTGATCTGGGGTGCGCAGCGGATCTGGACGAAGGGCTATCCCAAGCGGCTCGGCCGCACCAACACCCCCATCTCGATCGGCGTCGCCGAACCGATCGAACCGACCGGCGACGCCGAGGCCATCACCGCGAAGCTGCACAAGGTGATGGAGGACAAGCTGCTCGAGCTGCAGGACGCCTACGGTGAGCACCCCGCGGGTGAGTTCTGGGTGCCGGCCCGGCTCGGAGGTTCGGCCCCGACGCTGGAGGAGGCCAACCGGATGGACGCCGAGGAGCAGGCCGCGCGTGCCGCGAAGCGAGCTCAGCGCGAGGAAGGCTGACGGGATCGTGGAACCGGTCTTCCGGACCCTGGAGATCATCGCGAACGGACTCGCGCATGCCCAGGGCCTGAAGCTCACGTTCCGTGGCGTCGAGAACATTCCCGGCAGCGGCGGCGCCGTGCTGACCGTCAACCACACCGGCTACGTCGACTTCCTGCCCGCCGCCCTGGGCCTGCGGCGGGCCGGACGCCGCCCGCGCTTCCTGATCAAGTCCGAGGTGATGGACGTCGCTATCATGCGTTTCCTGGTCAACCACACCAAGACCGTGCCGGTCGACCGGTCGGCCGGCGCCGAGGCCTTCGGGGCCGCGGTGCAGCGGTTGCGTGAGGGCGAGATCGTCGTGGTCTACCCGGAGGCGACCATCAGCCGCAGTTTCGAACTGAAGGAGTTCAAGACCGGGGCCGTCCGGATGGCCGCCGCGGCCGACGTGCCGATCATCCCGGCCGTCGTGTGGGGTGCGCAGCGGCAGTGGACCAAAGGTGGCACGCGAGCGATGGGCCGCAAGCACATTCCCGTGTCGGTGAGCTTCGGACCCCCGTTTCGGGTCGGTGCCGACGAGTCTCCGGAGGCTGCCACACAACGTCTGCGCGAGGTGATGGAGGCCGAACTGCTCGAGGTACAGACCGAATACGGGCCGCATCCGGCGGGCGAGTTCTGGGTGCCGTCTCGGCTCGGTGGCTCGGCGCCGACGCCCGAGGAGGCCCATCTGATCGAGGATGCCGAGGCCGCACGGAAGGCCGAGGCGCGGGCGCGGAAGGCGAGGGAGAAGCGATGACCTTCGGTCCGCCCACGCTCATCGCCAGCGACGTCGACGGCACGTTGATCGACGACGACAACAAGGTGTCCGAGCGGACAATGAAAGTGCTTGCGGCAGCACATGATTCCGGGGTGGAGTTCGTGCTCGCCACCGGCCGGCCGCCACGGTGGATCGCCGAGATCACCGATCAGTTCGGCGCCGAGTCGCCGATCCGGTACGCCGTGTGTGCCAACGGTGCCATCCTCTACGACGTCCGCAACGACCACGTGATGGCCTCGGCGACAGTGCAACCCGACGTCCTCGAGGTGCTCGTGGAGCGTGCCTACCGTCAGTTGCCGGGCTGCGGCATCGCCGCCGAACGGGTCGGTCGTTCCGCGCACGATGCGGTCACCCCTCCGTTCGTCGCGACGTCGGGCTATCGGCACGCGTGGCTCAACCCGGACCACATCGAGGTCGGCGACGACGAGGTGTACTCCGAACCGGCGGTGAAACTCCTTGTGCGGCAACCCGAGATGACCAGCAGGGAGATGGCTGCCCGGATGTCCGCGGCGGTGGGTGATCTCGCCCAGGTGACCTATTCCACCGACAACGGACTGATCGAGCTGTCGCTGCCCGACACCCACAAGGCCTCCGGGCTGGTCGGCCTCGCCGGCCTCGCCGGCCTCGACATCACCGCCACGATCGCCTTCGGCGACATGCCGAACGACGTCGAGATGCTGAGCTGGGCCCATCACGGGGTCGCGATGGGGCACGGACACCCCGCCGCGCGCGAGGCCGCCGACGAGATCACCGTCGGCAACAACGACCACGGTGTCGCGCGGGTGCTCGAACGTTGGTTCGGCTGAACAACTCCCGGCCCGACCCAATGCGTGCCGAACTCCCAGGTTGCAACCACACTCCCGGGGTGCACCATGGGATCGTGGTTGGAGCATGGGGAGTCACGCCAGCAGGCTGGACCACAGCTGGTCCATGTGGTGCAGGATGGCCTCGGTGTCGATCAGCAGCGGCGCCACATGACCACCGCCGCGGACGGTGCCGGTGCGCACGTGTGATGCGCCACCGGCAAGGGCAGCGAGTTCGGCGGGACTGCATCCCATCGTGTCGTCCGCGGCGGCCAGCATCAGCGTGGGCATCCGGAGCTGTGTGACCAGATGCTCGATCCCTTTACGGTGCAGCATCATCGAGTTCATCGCGTGCAGCATGCCGCGACGATCCGTGTCGGTGAACGCGGCCATCGTCTCGCGGGTCCGGTCGGGTTCGGCGTTCGACGCCTCGGCTCCGATCAGCTTGTCGCTCAACATGTTCGTCAACCATCGGGTCGGTCCGGTGACGCGGTAGAGCTGAACGAGCGGCCAGCACAGGATCCACTTCTCGCGAGCGCTCAACGCGCGCAACGGGCAACCGATCGTCGTCACCGTATGCACGCGCTCGGGATGATCGGCGGCCACCTGGATTCCGATATGCCCGCCCCACGCGTTGCCGACCCAGTCGACCGGAGTGGTCACTCCGAGCTCATCGAGTACCGCGACCGCGGCGTCGATCACCTCGGGGAAGGTGAAATCCCGATCCAGGGGATCGCTGCCTCCGTGGCAGGGGCCGTCGATGGCAAAAACTTCACGCTGGGAGGCGATTTCGTCGAACAGCGGCCCCCAGGACCGGGAGTCCACGAACAGGCTGTGCCACAACACGACCGGGGGTCCGGACCCGGCACGGCGGACATGCAGGCGTCCGAGGTCGGTGGTGATCAGTACAGAGTCGGGGTTGCCCATGGCGCTCACGTCCTCGAGGATTTGCTTCGGAAACCGAAATTTCGGTATCCGTAGTATTCTCCGGTTTCATGACCTCGTCAAGGGTGCCGGACGCGGACCGCCTGGCCATCGGCCAATTGCTGATACGTCTGCTCAACGAATTCCGTGCCGATCTCGCCGCACCGCGCGCGGCTGCCGGTTACGGCGACATCCGCGACCCGCACATGCAGATCTTCGGCAATATCCGAATAGGTGGCATCCGACTCACCGAGCTCGCGTCGCGGGCGCAGCTGAGTCTGGCCGCGACGTCGGAGCTGGTGAACGACCTCGAGCACCTGGGTTACCTGACCAGGAGGCCCGATCCCGCGGACGGCCGCGCCAAACTGATCGATCTCACCACGCGTGGCCAGGAACTCATGCGGGAAGCCGGTGGCCGCGTCGCCGACATCGAATCACGCTGGGCGGCAACGGTTGGCGATACCGAATATGCGCGGATGTGCGCCACCATGCAGCGACTGCTCGATGCCCTTGACCCGGACGACTCGAGAGCCTGACCCGACCGACCGAATGATCGGCGCCGCGCTTCCCGTGCTCGACCGCGTGCGGGACGCTGCCACGAACACATCTGGTGAATGCGACCTTGGCCGAGGCCGCGCGATCGTGGTGGAGTGGCATGCGACCGCGACCTGAGACGTCGTCCGGTACGCCCTCCCAACTCGTGACGCGGTTGTGACCCTCCTCGGGTTGTCGTCCTACTCGCGAGTTCACTAGAGTCACACCAGTCACTTCAGTAACAGCGGCGGTCACAGCAGGGAGGCCCGGACCTTGGTCAGAGCACGCCCACGGCACACGCGCGCCCGAACACTGTCCTTCGCAGCGATCGGACTGGTTCCGGCGTTGCTGCTCGGCGGTCTGCTCACCGTCGGTGGGTCGACCGAGACCACGCAACGGGTCACACTCTCGGCTGGTTCTGAACTGACGCTGATCGGTCACGGCCTCGGCCATGGTCGTGGGATGGGCCAGTGGGGCGCCTACGGTTACGCCCGTCAGGGCTGGTCGGCGGCACAGATTTTGCGCCACTATTACGGCGGCACCACCGCGGGGAAGGTGGACAGACCCGATATCTCGGTGATCTTGACCGGGAAGAATTCGGTGGATGTGCACGCGGACGCCGGGATGCGAGTCGGTGGCCAGACGGTGGCTCCCGGACAGGCGGTCAGCTTGTCCGGGGCCACGGCCACCATCCGGACCGGGTGCGGCGGCGGTGTGGTGCGCAGTGTGCCGGCACAGTTCGTCGAACCGATCAACCTGGCGGCGAGCCGGCCGGCCCGCGAGTTCCTCAAGTACTGCGGCTCCAATCAGGCCTACCGCGGGGCGCTCGGATTCGACGGTGGCCGTGTGGTCAATCGGCTGAACGTCGACGACTACGTCAAGGGCGTCATCCCCAAGGAGAGTTCCCCGGGGTGGGCCGACTCCGGTGGCGCCGAGGCGCTGAAGGCCCAGGCGGTCGCGGCTCGCACCTATGCGCTGGCGGCGATCGCGAGCGGCAAGAAGATCGACGACACCCAGAACTCCCAGGTCTACGGGGCAGTCGCGAGCGAGGACCCCCGCACCAACGCCGCCGCCGACGCCACGGCCGGCCAGATCCTGAACCAAGGCGGCAAACCTGCCTTCACCGAGTTCTCGTCGTCGACCGGCGGCTACACGGCGGGCGGCAGGTTCCCGGCGGTTCGCGACGACGGCGACACCGCCTCCCCCAATCACAACTGGACCGCGACGGTCAGCGCCGGGAGTGCCGGCGCCGCGTTCGGGGTGGGTGCGCTGCGCGCCCTCGAAGTCGTCGAGGCCAACGGGCTCGGCCCGGAGAACGGCCGTGCGATCAAGGTCCGGGCGATCGGCTCCGGCGGCACCCGCGAGGTCAGCGGTGAACAGGCCCGCACCCTCCTGCAGCTCAAGTCGGCGTTCTTCTCGATCGCCGGCCAGACCAGCAAACCGAAGATCGTGACGCCGCCGACCGGACCCGACGGCAGCGGTGGACTACTGGATCTCGGCAGCCTCTCCTCCCTTTTCGACGGCCTCTCGCCCGGGCTGTCGCAGCTGCTCAGTCTCGGCACCAGCGCGATGAACGGCAAATACAGCGAACTCGGGGGCATCACCGGACCGCTCGGCCAGCTCATCGGCGTGCCGAACCTGACCCCGGACGGAAAGGGCGTGATCGCCCTGTTCCAGCGCGGGCTGATGCTCTTCAGCCAGCAGACGGGTGCGCATGCGCTGGTCGGTGCGTCCCTCGCCGACTATCTGGAACGCGGTGGCCAGCCGGTGCTGGGATTCCCGCAGGCCGATGGGTTGAAGTAGGCGGTCGGGCTCGATCGGGATCGTGCCGCGGGCGGGACGGCCCGGCGTTCCACCCGGTCTCGCGAATGACTTGACATGGAGCACAGCGCGAGCGGTCGTCGCGTGCACTGTGCGCGCATACACCCGCGACAGCTGTGGCCGGTGTCGGCAGAGAGCAAAATGTGTGCGGCGACGTCGGGAGTGAACACGGGTGTGCGCCAAATCGGGCCGGCGTGCTTCGCGCCGTTGTCCCCGTCCGGTCTGTTCACGCCACGGAATCACCCCGAGCAGTCGGGGCACTCGATTCCGCGTCTAGTTCGTCGGGCGCCTGTCCGGCCCCGCGAGCACCAGCTGTTCGGCGACGGCGACCAACTTGGTGTTGGTCTCCTGGGAGAGTCGGGCCAGCAGCGCGAAGGCGGCGTCGGCGTCGATGGCGTAGCGCTCCATGAGCATGCCCTTCGCCTGGCCGATGATGTCGCGCGTGGTCAGGGCGCTGCGGAGTTGCTCACGTTCCCGCACGGTGGCGAACGCGGTGGCGCAGTGTGCGGCGAACAGCCCGCCCAATGCGCGGGCATCCTCGTCGAACGCGCTGGGGCGGGTGCTGTGAAGGTTGAGCGCGGCCGAATCCTTCCCATCGATGTAGAGGCAGAAGCACACCATCGACGAGATGCCCAAATCGGCTGCCGCAGGAGCGAATCGGGGCCAGCGGGGCTCGTGGGTCATGTCGATGATGTGGATGGTCGAGTCGTCCAGCGCGGCCCGTAGGCACGGACCCTCGACCAGCTCACGCTGCAGATCGTCGCACCGACCGGCGAGGTCACCGATCATGACCGGGGTCTCGATGCGCCCCTTCGTGACCAGGGTGACGCTCGCGTACTCCGCGCCGGGCACCGTGCTGACCGCGGCCTTGGACATCCCGCGCAGCATGGCTTCGGTGTCGCCGCTCTCGATGTGCAGATCGCGGACCAGCCCGGCCATCCGCACACTGATATCCACGGTCATCGCGCATCCTCCTCGGCACAATCCGCTCCGACAGATCTTCAGATTACGACCTCGGGGGGCGCCCGTCCTTCCTACCGTGCCACCGGGTCGCCTGGGTGCGGGCCGGCGTCGACCCACGTCACGGTCCCGGTACGACGCGGGGGGACCAGCACGGAATCGGCCGGTCGTGCACCGCATCGCCGGTCTGGGGATGGTCGGCACCGGCCGGGCGGCGGCCACGGACAGTGACGTCAGACACGCGGGAAGCAGACACTGCGCGATGTGTGCGGCACGACGCCGAGGATCCGTCCGGTCCCCGGGTCGGTGATGGTGGCCGACGAGATCGGTCACTGCAGCCCCCTGAACACCGTGGACAGGAGATCGGAGCCCGATGGCTGCAGGCCGATCCGCCGACACCACCCGTGATCCGTGCCACGCGGGCCCGTCACACCCGTCACCCGTGACCGGTTGGGACGCGCGCGTTCGGCAATTCCTCAGGTTGAGTCGGATACCCTGAACACCCGTGGTGGTCAACAGCGAGAACTCCTACGACCTGATCGTCGTCGGATCCGGATTCTTCGGGCTCACCGTCGCCGAGCGGGCGGCGACGCAATTGGGCAAGCGGGTCCTCGTCGTCGAACGGCGGCCCCACATCGGCGGCAACGCCTACTCGGAAGCCGAACCGACCACCGGCATCGAAGTCCACAAGTACGGCGCACACCTGTTCCACACCTCCAACAAGAAGGTCTGGGACTACGTCAACCAGTTCACCGACTTCACCGGCTACCAGCATCGCGTGTTCGCGATGCACAACGGGCAGGCCTATCAGTTCCCGATGGGACTCGGACTCGTCGCCCAGTTCTTCGGCCGCTACTACAGCCCCGACGAAGCGCGCGCCCTCATCGCCGAGCAGGCCAGCGAGATCGACACCGAGGATGCCAAGAACCTCGAAGAGAAGGCCATCAGCCTCATCGGGCGCCCGCTGTACGAGGCCTTCGTCAAGGACTACACGGCCAAGCAATGGCAGACCGATCCGAAGGAACTGCCCGCCGGCAACATCACCCGACTGCCCGTTCGGTACACGTTCAACAACCGCTACTTCAACGACACCTACGAGGGCCTGCCCGTCGACGGCTACACCGCATGGCTGGAACGGATGGCCGCCGACGAGCTCATCGAGGTCCGACTGGGCACCGACTGGTTCGCGGTCCGCGACGAACTGCGGGCCGCGTCGCCCGACGCCCCGATCGTCTACACGGGTCCGCTGGACCGCTACTTCGACTACTCTGCCGGTCGACTCGGTTGGCGCACACTTGATTTCGAGGTGGAAGTGCTCGACACCGGGGACTTCCAGGGCACCCCGGTGATGAACTACAACGATGCCGATGTGCCGTTCACCCGCATCCACGAGTTCCGGCATTTCCATCCCGAACGCGACACCTATCCGGCCGACAAGACCGTCATCATGCGCGAGTTCAGCCGATTCGCCGACGCCGAGGACGAACCCTACTATCCGATCAACACCCCGGAGGATCGCGCGATGCTGGGCGCCTACCGGGATCTGGCCAAGGCGGAAACCGCCTCGCGCAAGGTGCTTTTCGGTGGCCGTCTGGGCACCTACCAATACCTGGACATGCACATGGCGATCGCGAGCGCGCTCACCATGTTCGACAACACGCTGGCTCCGCACCTGACCGACGGTGCGGCGCTGGCAGAGGGCAACAACGAATGACTGTGACTCCCACCAAGCACGCGACCCACCCGGCCGACCCGGTCGACGGCCCGTCGTCGAAGGCGAAAACCCTTCTGCAGCGGGTGATCTTCCCGCGTCCCGGCGAACCGATCGACGTCCGATCGCTGTATCAGATAGAGTCGCAAAACAATTCGCGTCGTGCACACGCACCGAGCCGGACCTCGGTGCTGCTCGGTGCGGAGTCCGAGGTCAGCTTCGAGACCTACTTCAACGCGTTCGCGGCCGCGTACTGGCGGCGGTGGAGCGTGCTGGACTCGGTGGTCCTGCGCATCGAGGTGATCGGCACCTGCCGCGTCGACCTCTACCGCTCGAAGTTCAACGGTGCCCGCATCGGCATCGGCGGAGACCTGGTCCCGACCGACGAGAACGGCCGTGGGGTCATCGAATTCGAGCTCGACCTGGGCCCGTTCGAGGACGGCGGCTGGATCTGGTTCGACGTCACCACCGACACCGACACCGAGATCGTGGCCGCGGGCTGGTACGCACCGATCGACGCACCGACCGGTCCGGAGACCAAACGGGTGACGGTGGGCATCCCCACCTTCAACCGGCCGAACGACGCCGTTGCCGCGCTCGCCGCGCTCACCTCGGATCCGTTGGTGGACGAGGTGATCGATGCGGTGCTGATGCCGGATCAGGGCACCCGCAAGGTCCGCGACGAGCCGGGTTACACGGAAGCCGCTGCGGCGCTGGGTGATCGGCTGCACATCTTCGATCAGGGCAACCTCGGCGGCTCCGGGGGCTACGCCCGCATCATGTACGAGGCGTTGCGGCGCACCGATTCTCCGTACGTGTTGTACATGGACGACGACATCGCGATCGAACCCGACTCGATCCTGCGCGCGCTCGCGATGTCACGGTTCGCGAAGACGCCGATGCTCGTCGGTGGGCAGATGCTCAACCTGCAGGACCGCAGTCACCTGCACTGCATGGGTGAGGTCATCAATCGCCAGAACTTCATGTGGACCGCCGCGCCGTTCGTCGATTACGACCACAACTTCGCGAAATACCCACTGCGCGACCGGGAGAACTCCAAGAACCTGCACCGCCGGATCGACGTCGAGGGCAATGGCTGGTGGATGTGCATGATCCCGCGGGAATGCGCGGAGACCATCGGGCTGCCGATGCCGCTGTTCATCAAGTGGGACGACTGGGAGTTCGCGCTGCGCGCCGCCAAGGCCGGTTACCCCACCGCGACCATCCCGGGTATCGCGATCTGGCACATGGCGTGGAGCGACAAGGACGATGCCATCGACTGGCAGGCGTACTTCCATCTGCGCAACCGGCTCGTCGTCGCGTCCATCCACCACGACGGCCCGATCAAGGGCATTCTGCGGTCGATGAACAAAGCGACCGCGAAACATCTGCTCTGCCTGGAGTATTCGACGGTCGCGATCCAGAACGAGGCGATCCGGGACTTCCTCGCCGGACCGGACCACATCCGCAGTCTGCTGCCGACCGCGCTGCCCAAGATCGCCGAGATGCGCAAGCAGTTCCCCGACGCGGTGGTGCTGCCGTCGGCCACCGAGCTGCCCCGCACCAGCGGCGAGGCCACCCATCTGGGCACCACACCGCCGACGAACCCGCTTGCCAAGGCGAAGGCGCTGGCGGCCGCGGTACGCAACAACATGCGGCCCGCCGATCCGCGTCATCACGAAGTTCCGCAGGCCAATTACCCGCCGATCGAGGCGCGCTGGTTCTCGCTGGGCCGGGTCGACGGGGTGACGGTGACCACCGCCGACGGTCGTGGTGTGGTCTACCGGCAACGCGATCGGGACAAGATGATCGGCTTGGCGCGAGAGCATTTCGAGCTGGTGAAGGAATTGCAGGAGCGGTTCCCCGAGATGCGGGATGAGTACCGCGCCAAGCATCGGGAACTGACCAGTGAGGAGAGTTGGGCGCGTGTCTTCGGAATCGATTGACCCGGTGGCCGACGCGGCCGCGGCTGCCGAGACCACACCGACGGGTGAGATGGGCATCCTCTACGACGTCCAGAACACGGTCGGGTCGCTACCCGGCGCGCGGCCGGTGGCTCGCGGTCTCTCTCATTTCGGGGAGCATTCGCTGGGCTGGATCGGGGTCAGCGCCGCCGGGTGGGCGCTGGCGCGCCGACGCGGAGACGCCGAGGCGCAACGGCGATGGATCGAGGCCGGGGTGGGCGCGTTCGGCGCGCACGCGGCCTCGGTGGTCCTCAAGCGCATCGTCCGACGACCACGCCCGGACCATCCGGCGATCGACGTCGGGGTCTCCACACCGAGCCGGCTGAGCTTTCCGTCGTCGCATGCGACGTCGTCGACCGCCGCCGCCATCCTCATCGGCCGGGCGGCCGGCCTGCCGCCCGCCGCACTGCCCGCCGTGGTCGTGCCGCCGATGCTCGCCTCACGCCTGGTACTCGGAGTGCACTATCCGACCGATGTACTCGCCGGCGCCGCCATCGGTGCGGCGAGCGCAGCCGCGGTCATCGCGGGTGACAGACTGATCGCGACACAGCGACAGCAATGACGCGCGCCGCAACACGAGGTGAACCCGAGGACATGAGCGAAGAGCTGATCGAGCAGGAACCGGTGAAGGGCCCCCCGAAGAGTCTGGCGTCCGGACTGGTCAAGGCCATTCGACCCCGACAGTGGGTCAAGAACGTCCTGGTGCTGGCTGCGCCCCTGGCGGCCGGGAGCATCACCGACGTCGACGTGCTGTGGCACGCCGGTATCGCCTTCGTCGCCTTCTGCCTCGCCGCGTCGTGTATCTACCTGATCAACGACGCCAAGGACGTCGAGTCGGACCGGAATCACCCGACCAAGCGGTTCCGCCCGATCGCCGCGGGTGTGGTCCCCGTGTCACTGGCGTACGGTCTCGCGATCGTGTTGGGTGTGGCGGCGCTGGGCATCTCGTTCGTCGCGAACTGGCAGACCGCCGTCGTCATCGCCGTCTATCTGGGCATTCAGCTCGGCTACTGCTTCGGCTGGAAGAACCAGCCGGTCATCGACATCTGCATCGTGTCGTCGGGATTTCTGCTGCGTGCGATCGCGGGTGGTGTGGCCACCGAGATCGTCCTGTCACAGTGGTTCCTGCTGGTGATGGCGTTCGGGTCCTTGTTCATGGCGGCCGGCAAGCGCTACGCCGAACTCCAGTTGGCCGAGCGAACCGGCGCGAAGATCCGGAAGGCGCTGCAGTACTACACGACGACGTACCTGCGGTTCGTGTGGACGCTCTCGGCGACCGCGGTCGTCATCTTCTACGGCCTGTGGGCCTTCGACAAGACCTCACACGACACCAACGTCGCCTATGCGATCTCGATGGTGCCGTTCACCATCGCCATCCTGCGCTATGCCGTCGACATCGACGGCGGCCAGGCGGGGGAGCCGGAGGAGATCGCGCTCGGCGACCGCGTTCTGCAACTACTCGCTGTGGCGTGGGTGGTCTGTGTGGGTATCGCTGTCTATGCAGTCAACTGAGACCATCCCCGACGAGACGGCGGGGGACTTCCGACCACAGCCGGGCCCGCAGCGGCGGGGCCGGCGCCGGTGGGGCGCACAGCAATGGGTGCCGACCATCAGCTTCCTCGTCGGGGCCGTCGCCGTCACCATGTTCTTCGCCATCGGGGCATGGCAGCGTCGGTGGATCGCCGACGACGGTCTCATCGTGCTGCGCACGCTGCGCAATCTGTTCGCCGGCAACGGTCCGGTCTTCAACGCGGGTGAGCGCGTGGAGGCCAACACCTCCACCGCCTGGACCTACGTCCTCTGGTTCTGGGCCTGGGTGACCGGCGGCCAGCTCGAATACGTCGCCCTCTGGGTGGCGCTGGTGCTGTCGTTGAGCGCCATCCCGATCGCCATGTACGGCACCGCCCGCCTGATGCGGACCCGCTTCGGCGGACTGACCGGGAACGGCTACACGCTGCTGCTGCCCTTCGGCGCGATCATCTACATAGCGCTGCCACCCGCTCGGGACTTCGCGACCAGCGGCCTCGAGAACGGGCTGGCCATCTTCTGGGTCGCCGTCCTGTGGTGTCAGCTCGTCGCATGGAGCCGCCGGCGCCGCGGCGGTGTCGCCGCCAACACCGCGACCCTCTTGCTGGCATTCACCGCCGGCCTCGCCCCACTGATCCGGCCGGAACTCGCCGTGTTCGGCGGTCTGGTCCTGCTGCTCGTCGTGCTGGCACCACTGTCCTGGCCGATGCGGTTCGGGGTCGTCGTCGTGGCGGCCGTACTGCCGGTGGGCTATCAGATCTTCCGGATGGGCTACTACGCGCTGCTCGTGCCGAACCCGGCGGTCGCGAAGGATGCCAGCGGATCGAAGTGGCACCAGGGCTTCGTCTATCTGGCCAACCTCTTCGGTCCGTACGCGCTGCTCCTCCCGGTGATCCTGGCGATCATCGCCGGCATCCTGCTCGTCATCGCCTACCGCGGACGGGGGCAGCAGGAGGCGGCCGGCACCGGGGAGACTGCGGTGCGGCAAACCGCTGGGACCGAGACCGCGCCGACCGCTGGCACCGAGGCGCGTGGGACCGAGGCGGCTGGGACCGAGACGGTGGCGCTCGAGACCGCAGGGACCGAGGCTGCGCGGACCGAGACCGCAGGGACCGAGACCGCGGCGCCCGAGGCCGCAGACGCTGGGACTGCTGCGCCCGACGCTGCGGATCCCGATAGCGCAACGTCCCAGGCCGCCACTGCGCCGGAGCCCGCAGCACCGGAGACCGCAGCGCCCGAGACCGCAGCGCCCGAGACCGCAGCGCCGAAGGGCTGGCGCGGCCGGGTGTCCGGCTGGTCGTCGGGACTGCAGACACCGACCGCGGTGGTCGTCACGGTGATCGTGGCCGGCCTCATCGGTGGTCTCTACTGGATGCGGCAGGGCGGCGACTTCATGCATGGCCGGGTGCTGCTCGTGCCGTTGTTCACGCTGCTGCTGCCGTTGATGGTGCTACCCATCACCCTGCCCGCCCGTTCGACGAGCGCCGCGGACGATGCTGTTCCGGCGCGGTCTCGGCGGAGTCCACGGCTGCAGCTGGCGACCGCCGGGGTGCTGGCCGCCATGTGGGTCACCACGGTCGTGTGGGCCGTCGTCTGCCACCAGAACACGCTGCCGAACGCCGGCATCGACATCGGCCGCAGCGGCATCGTCGACGAGCGTCGCTTCTACGTCACCAACATGGGCAACGAGAACCCGGTGACGGCATCCGACTACCTCGACTACCCGCGCATGCGGGCGATGGCCGAGTGGATCGACGAGTTCCATTCGCAGGGTGGCGTGATCCTGCCGTCGTCGAACTACGACGAGTGGTTCATCGCGAAGCTGCCCGATGACACCCCGCAGGACAAGCGGAAGCTGACGGTGTACTTCCTGAACCTCGGCATGACGAGCATGAATGCCCCGCTCGACGTCCGGGTCGTCGACCAGATGGGTCTGGCCTACCCGCTCGCCGCCCACACCGAACGTCTGACCGACGGCCGTATCGGTCATGACAAGAACCTGCCGTCGGAGTGGGTGGTCGCGGAGTCGGGGGCATATCCGCGCAAACCGGGCCTGCCCGGCTACCTCGACGAGGACGTGGTCCGTCAGGCGGAGGTGGCGCTCACCTGCCCCGCGACCAAGGACCGGTTCGTCTCGTACGAGTCGGCGTGGACGTTCGCACGGTTCAAGCAGAACCTCCGCAAGTCGTTCGAGTTCACCGACTATCGGATCGAGCGCGAGCCCGAATACGAGATCCTGCGGTGCGGACTCACCATGCCTCCGCGGATTCATCCCAAGTGATCCGGCTTGCCCGGTTTGCCTCATAAGGTCTCGAATCGGTAACGTTCGTCGGGTTCTGGTCGATACACCAACGTGACCAGGGCACCTGGACTTCTGGTTTGTCACCCCCCGGGGGATGCAATAGGCTCCCGAAACGGTGCGTATGCGCCGGTTCGGGGGAGGACCAGCGACCGGGTGTCGATTGACTGACAGAGGGAGAAATCAGGCGATGCGCGAAGCTTCTGCCAAGCTGCGGCGCCGCGGGGGTACCCGAGGCAGATTTGTGGCCGCATTCGTCGCAGTGGCGACGGTCATCGGATTGGCCGGCGTCGTCGGCGGGGCCGGACAGGCGAACGCCCGCATCGGTGGCACGCAGGTCGGACTCCAGCAGTTCTACGTCAACGGCTGCGGGATGCCGAGCGTGAAGGTGCGCGCATGGAAGCGCCCCGGCAACTACAAGACCGTCATCCTGCTCGACGGCATGCGCGCCCAGTACGACTACAGCGGCTGGGAGATCAACACCAACGTGCAGGAGATGGTGCGCTCCGGCGTCAACGTCGTCGAACCGATCGGTGGACCGGCGAGCTTCTACACCGACTGGGACGCGCCCAGTAACTTCAACGGCCAGGGTTTCCGTTACACCTGGAACTGCGTCATCACCAACACGCTCGTGCGTGCGCTCGACGCTCGCGGGTTCCGGGTCGGCCCGAGCCGAAAGTACGCGATCGCCGGCCTCTCGATGGGCGGCAACGCCTCGCTCGTCATCGGCGCGCAGAACCGGCGCAACTTCGACCGTGCCGCATCCCTCTCGGGCTACAACTTCCTGAGCGCACCCGGCATGCACACCGCGCTGCGTCTCGCCATGTTCGACGTCGACCCCAAGCCGTGGAACATCGACTGCATGTGGGGACCGCCGTGGAGTATCCGCTGGTACCAGAATGATCCGCTACTGAACATCAACCGCATGCACGGGATGAAGATCTTCGTCGGTTCCGGCAACGGGCTGTTCGGTCAGTACAACGCGCTGCCCAACGTCTTCGACGACCTGTTCAAGGGCTCGACGCTGGAGTTCCTCGCCTTCACGCAGGCGAAGGCGTTCGAAGCGGCCGCCTTCGTCCAGGGACTGCCGGTCATGACGTATTACGCCAACGGCACCCACGCATGGGGCTACTGGCAGGACATGCTCTGGAACGCGAAGAACCGCGGGTTCTTCCACTGACCGAATAACTCCAGTCACAGAAATCCCACGCGTCACAGCGTGGCGAACGTACAACACAACGCCCTACGTGTATGAAAGCACGTAGGGCGTTGTGTTGTCTGTGAGGTTCATGTGACTTATGGGGTTAAAGTTGCATACCGACCAGCCGAAACGCCGATCTGACAGGTGGGGTGTGAAGGAGTAGTGGTGGTCGGTCAAGTGAGTCGGGGTCCCAAGGTGGACCGGAATGCCAGGCGCGGGTTCCTCGTGCGGTCGGCGGTTATGGCGGCCGGTGCCGTGACGGCCGCGCTGCTCGTCGTCGCGCCGACCACCGTGGCCACGGCCGCGCCGGCACCCACGTCCCCGGTCGCGCCGGCTCCCGCCGCTCCGCCGGCCGCCTCCCCGGCCGCACCGGCACCCGAAGCTCCGCCGGCTGCCTCTCCGGCCGCACCGGCTCCCGCTGCTCCGCCGGCGGCACCGGCTCCCCAGGCGGCACCGCCGGCCGCCCCGGCTCCGCAGGTGGCACCGCCCCCGGCCCCGGCTCCGGCCGCGGCACCCGTCGGCGTGGTCAAGGTCACCAAGACGTACTGGTACACCGACCGTCGGGTCGCGCTCTGGGTGCATTCGCCGGCGATGAACACCGACATCCAGGTGCAGATCCTGTTGGCCCGTGACTGGTGGGCCAAGCCGAACCAGAAGTTCGCGCAGCTCACCATGCTCGACGGTCTGCGCGCCCAAGATGACCAGAGCGGCTGGATCATCAACACCAACATCGAGGACTTCTACAAGGACAAGAACGTCAACGTCATCCTGCCGATCGGTGGCGAGTCGAGTTTCTACACCGACTGGAAGGAGCCCGACAAGGGCAAGCTGTACCGCTGGGAGACCTTCATCATCAAGGAGTTGCCGCCGATCATCGAAGGTCAATGGCGGTCGACCGACGTGCGGGGTATCGAGGGCCTGTCGATGGGCGGTTCGGCGGCGATGATGCTCGCCGCCCGCAACCCGGGCTTCTACAAGTTCGCGGGGTCGTTCTCCGGCATCCTGCAGATGACGTCGTACGGGATGCCGCAGGCCATTCAGTTCGCGCTGCGCGACGGCGGTGGCTACGACTCGATGAAGATGTTCGGTCCGCCCAGCGACCCGGCGTGGAAGGAACACGACCCGTACCTGCTGGCCGACAAACTGCGCGGCACCAGCCTGTACGTGTCGTCGGGCAACGGGTTGATCGGCCCGCACGACAAGCCGTCGGACATCCCGATGCTGGCCACCAATTACTCCGGCGTCGGCCTCGAGATCCTCAGCCGCGTCACCTCGCAGCAGTTCGCCATCAAGCTCAACCAACTGGGTATCCCCGGACAGGCGGTGTACCGGCCCAGTGGCACACACACCTGGCCCTACTGGGAGTTCGAGATGCAACAGGCGTGGCCGCAGGCGGCCGCCGCGCTCGGCCTGGCCGGTGACGGACCGATGTGCCGCGTCAGCGGTGCGATCAAGAAGGTGTACGACGCCAACCGTGCCTCCCTCGGCGAATGCCTGACACCGGAGTACCCGGTACCGGGCGGACGGGCTCAGGACTTCCGCGGCGCCCGGATCATCACCGGGCCGAAGGGACCGAAGATGGTCGGCGGCGGTATCGGCGGCGCCTACGCCGGAGCGGGCGGACCAGGTGGACCACTCGGCTTGCCGACCAGCAGCGAACTGCCCACCCGCGACGGACAGGGCCGGTTCAACACCTTCCAGCGCGGGAAGATCGTCTGGACTCCCAAGGGCGGCGCGCGCATCACCAAGTGAGTGCCGCCGGCCCCGCACGCAGGCACCGCGAACCTGAGTGCGGGGCTGCACCACGGCTGAGACTTCGCTGAGGAATCGCCGCGTTGTCGCAGGTCGGGCGGGTCGCTGCGTCGGAAGGGCATGGTTCAACGGGTAGCCTGACGCATGGTGCACGGCCCGGGTGGAGAACCGACAAGGAAGTGATGATGACGAGCAAGTTCCTGCGACTCACGCTGGTCGCGGCGGGGGCCGCGCTGGCGCTGGGTTCGGTCTCGGCATGTGCCGACGACTCGACGGCCACCGCACCGATCACCAGCAATCCGGTCACCACCACGTCGATGTACTCGACGCCGGCGAGCGAGTCCGTTGCGGCGTCGACGAGCGCGACCCCGACGTCCACGCCGTCGAAGGAGAACAAGACGACGCCGTCGACGCAACCCGGTACCGCCCTGCCCGCCACCGCGCCCAATCCGAGCACCAGCGTGCCCAAGGATTTCCCCGGCCCCAACGGTCAGCAGCTGACCCCGAAGGCGAAGGCCTACCTGGCCGCGCTCAAGGCGCAGAACGTCACGTTCATGGGCGACACGGACAACTCGATCGCCCTGACCATGGCCGAATACGTGTGCGCCGAGCGGCGTAAGGGCACCGATCCGGTCACCGTGAAGGCCTTCGTCACCGCATCCGTGGGACCCGGCACCAAGACCGTCGTCGAGGCCAACGCCAAGGCCGACAAGGTGATCAAAGCCGCCGACGACCACTACTGCTGAGAGTGGCGACACGTGCACGGGCACGCCGCAAACGCCGGCTGCCCAAATTCCTGATCTTCCTCGGGCTGCTCGCCCTGATCGCGATCATCCTGATCGTCGTCCTGGTGATCACGCTGCTCAAGCCGAGCGCACCGCGTATCCCGATCCCCGGCGGGCCGTCGACGTCGGAGACGGTGAGGCGTCCGGAAGCGCAGTCGGCGGATTGTCCCGACGTGCTCACCGTCGTCATCCCCGGTACCTGGGAGTCGTCGGCCGAGGACGATCCGGTTCATCCGAGTTCTAATCCGCGTTCGCTGATGCTGCGGGTGTCGAGCGCGCTGCAGGATGAGTTCCCGACGTCGCGGACAGCGGTGTGGACGGTGCCCTACGTCGCGCAGTTCCGGAATCCGACGAATCTCACCGACACCCAGGTCGACTACAACGTGTCCCGGACGCAGGGATACAAGCGGGCCGCGGGCAAGATCATCTCGACCAACCAAAAGTGTCCTCTGACACGTTATGTGATCCTCGGTTTCTCCCAGGGAGCGGTGATCGCCGGTGATCTGGCGAGCAATATCGGGAACGGCCGTGGCGTCCTCGACGCCGCGGATGAGGACCTCGTGCTCGGTGTCGGACTCATCGCCGACGGCCGGCGCCAGCCGGGTGAACAGAACGACATCGGACCCAGCCCGAGCGGTGTGGGTGCGGAGATCGCACTGTCGGGTATCGGTCGGCTGGTACCCGGCATCACCCTGACCGGGCCGCGCACCGGCGGCTTCGGCACCCTCCAGGACCGCGTGCAATCCATCTGTGCACCAGGTGATCTCATCTGCGACTCGCCGACGGTGGCGAATCCGATCGGGGCCGCGGCGCAGCTCGCCGGTGCGATCAACAATCCGGTGCACGCGATGTACGCGACTTCCCGGTACTGGTCGCTCGACGGCACGACCGCCACCCAATGGATGTACGGCTGGTCCAGCGGTGTCATCGACGATGCGCCACGGCCGGCCCACAACTGACCCAGACTCCGCGCCGGTGCACTGGGTCACACGACCCGTTTGTGGCGTTGTGGTCAATCCATCGGTAACCACCGGCCGGCGGGGGACGATGTGTTTGGGTGGTGCCACGGTGCTGCATTAACGTTGTCTGCCGACTGTGCACGCGACATCGACCCGAGCACGTGCCACACCAGAGGAGACACAGCGTATGAGCGAAGCCGGACAGCTGCGTAAGTTCCGGTTCGGCGCCGGCGGCGAGGGCAACAAGGACGAGGGCGGCGCCCGCAAGTTCGTGAAGCTGGCCCAGACCGCCGAAGAGTACGGATACGACACCTTCGCCGTGCCCGACCACCTCGGCAATCAGGTGGGTCCGCTCGCCGCGCTCGGCGCGCTGAGCCAGGCCACCAGCACCATCCGGCTCGGCACGTCCGTGCTCGCCAACGGCTTCCGCCACCCGGCCATCCTGGCCAAGGAGGCCACCACCATCGACGTGCTGTCCAAGGGGCGGCTCGAGCTCGGCATCGGCGCCGGCTGGATGCGTGACGAGTTCGACAAGGCAGGCATCGAGTTCGAGTCACCCGGCACCCGTATCCGCCGCCTCGACGAGTCGCTGACCATTCTCGACGGTCTCCTGCGTGGTGAGACCGTCAACTTCGACGGCGAGTTCTACCAGATCAAGAACCTCGAGGGGAGCCCGCGTCCACGTCAGGGTCCGCGTCCCCCGATCGCGGTGGGCGGCGGCGGTCCCAAGATGCTCGCGCTCGCCGCGAAACACGCCGACATCATCTCGGTGGCGCCGGGAACCACGCCCGACGGCAAGATGAAGCTGTCCGACATGACCCTCGACAAGACCGCCGAGCGCGTCGATCGGATCCGGGTGGCGGCCGGCGACCGGTTCGACGACATCGAGTTGAACTGGACGATCGCGGTGATCGTCATCACCGACGATCGTGAGGCAACCGCCGAGATGGCACTGAAGGCCCTCGATCAGGGCTACCCGCCCAACATCGAGCGCGACACCGAGTTCACCGTCGCCGACGTGCTGTCCTCGCCCTACATCGCGATCGGCTCGTTCGAGGAGATCGCCGACCAGATCCGCGCGGTTCGTCGTCGTACCTCGATGTCGTACGTCGGCGTTTTTCCCACCCAGATGGACGCGTTCGCGCCGGTGATCTCGATTCTCAAGGGAGAGTAGGATGGCCGTCGGTCTGCGAGCGAATGCCGAGGTCGATGTCGGTGCGGGAGGTAGGCCTTGTCCGATCTGCAGCACCGCGAAGGGCTACGTGACGATCGCAAGTATTTCGGACAGGTAATGAGTTTCGACTACCGTGACATGCGGTAGTAAACAGGGCGTGCACGACGATGGCCCGCGGCCGACGGGGACGGTCGCGCGAACGAGTAGGACATCGCCGCGCACGTGGGGGCCACAGGAGTAACGGATGCTGAACACTGAATTCGAACAGTTCCTCGACGCGAACGGCAATTTGTCGTTCACCGAGGACGCGACCCTCGTCGACTACGTCGAACGCAATGTCCGCGACGAGGCCGACACGCTCGCCTACCGGTTCATCGACTACAGCCGGGAGCGCGACGGGGAGGCCCAGGACCTCACGTGGGCGCAGTTCGGCAAGCGACTGCGCGCCGTCGCCGCTCGCCTGCAGCAGGTCACCAAGCCCGGCGACCGGGTGGCGATCCTGGCACCGCAGTCGCTCGAGTACGTGATCGGCTTCTTCTCCGCCCTGTATGCGAGCAACATCGCCGTGCCGCTGTTCTCGCCGGACGAACCCGGACATACCGACCGGCTGACCGCGGTCCTCGCCGACTGCCAGCCGAGCGCGATCCTCACCTCCACCAAGTCGGCCGAGGCCGTCCGCGACTTCTTCGCCGACCGCCCCGCCAAGGAGCGCCCGCGCGTGATCGCCGTCGACGCGGTCCCCGATTCGGTCGGGTCGAGCTGGGTGGCGCCGGTCGCGGGCAAGGACCACAACAAGGACACCGTCGCGTATCTGCAGTACACGTCCGGATCGACTCGCGTCCCCGCCGGGGTGGAGATCACCTACGAGGCCGTGGCGGCCAACGTCCTGCAGATCTACGACTGCATCGAGATCGACCGCAACGCACGCGGTGTCACCTGGCTGCCGATGTTCCACGACATGGGTCTGCTGACGGTGATCCTGCCTGCGCTGGGCGGCAAGTACATCACGATCATGAGCCCGCAGGCGTTCGTGCGTCGTCCCGGTCGCTGGATCAAGGAACTCGCCGCCGAGAAGGACAACGCACCGACCTATGCGGCGGCCCCGAACTTCGCCTACGAGCACGCCGCCGCCCGCGGACTGCCCAAGCCGGGCGAGCATCTCGACCTGTCCAACGTCATCGGCCTGATCAACGGCTCGGAGCCGGTGACCGTGGCGTCGATGAAGAAGTTCAACGACGCCTTCGGCCCCTACGGTCTGCCCAAGACGGCCATCAAGCCGTGCTACGGCATGGCCGAGGCCACGCTCTTCGTCTCCGCCACCCAGCGCGAGAACGAGGCCAAGATCATCTACGTCGACCGCGACGAGCTCAACGCCGGCCACATGAAGCCGGTCGACCAGCACGCACCGAATGCGGTGGCGCAGGTGTCGTGCGGTCAGGTCGCGCTGAGCCAGTGGGCCTGCATCGTCGATTCCGAGACCGCCACCGAGGTTCCCGACGGTCAGGTCGGCGAGATCTGGCTGCACGGTCTGAACATCGGTGCCGGCTACTGGAACAAGCCGGACGAGACCGAGGAGATCTTCGAGAACAAGATCGCCCATCCGCTGGACGAGGGCAGTCACTCCGAGGGTGCGCCCGCCGACGGCACGTGGATGCGGACCGGCGACTACGGCGTCTGGCTCGACGGCGAGCTCTACATCACCGGCCGGGTCAAGGACCTGGTCATCGTGGACGGTCGCAACCACTACCCGCAGGACCTCGAGTTCAGCGCGCAGGAGGCGAGCCCCAGCCTGCGTCCGGGTTTCGTCGCCGCGTTCTCGGTGCCTGCCAATCAGTTGCCGCCGGAGGTCTTCGAACAGTCCACGTCGGGTCTCAGCTTCGACGCCGACGATGCCTCCGAGCAGCTCGTGATCGTTGCCGAGCGGGCGCCGGGCAAGCGGCACGATCCGCAGGAGGTGGCCGACACCGTGCGCGCCGCCATCGCCCAGCGACACGGCGTGATGGTCCGCGACATCCTGCTCACCCCGGCCGGTTCGATTCCGCGTACGTCGAGCGGCAAGATCGCGCGACGGGCCACCCGCGCCGCCTACATCGACGGCAGCCTGCGCGGTGGCTACAAGCAGAACGCCTTCCCAGATAGCGTTTGATTGCGTGGGGAGAAGGGTGTTAGGCCGAGCCAAAGGTCACTGTGGCAACAACACCCGCGTCGACGGAGTCGGCGCCATGAAACTAAGTAGTCTGGAAAACGATGTCTGAACTGAATAACGACGAGCCCACCACCCCCGACGAGCACGGCACGGCCGGCGAGACCGCGGGTGATCTGACCGTCGCGGAGCTGCGCGACTGGTTGCGGAACTGGGTGTCCGAGGCCACCGGAATCCCGGCCGATCAGATCTCCGAGGACCGGCCGATGGAGGAGTTCGGGCTCTCGTCGCGCGATGCGGTGGCGCTGGCTGCCGACGTCGAGGACAAGACCGGTGTCATCCTCACCGCGACGGCGGCCTACAACCATCCGACCATTGCGATGCTCGCCAAGCGCATCATCGAGGGTGATCCGGACGAGCTGCTCGACGACGCCGCCGACACCTACTGGCAGCGTGATCGTAGCGACGACGACGACATCGCAATCGTCGGCCTGTCCACGCGGTTCCCGAAGGCAGGATCCACTCCGGAGTCGACGTGGGAGGCCCTGATCGAGGGCCGCGACGGCATCAGCGATCTTCCTGCCGACCGGTGGACCGAGTTCACCTCAGACCCGCGGCTCGCCGAGATCATCGAGTCCTCGAACGTCAAGGGCGGCTACCTCGACGACGTGAAGACGTTCGACGCCGACTTCTTCCAGATGAGCCCGCGCGAGGTCGAGATGGTCGACCCGCAGCAGCGGCTCGCCCTGGAACTGACGTGGGAGGCGCTCGAACACGCACACATCCCGGCGAGCGACCTCAAGGGCGCCCCGGTCGGTGTGTTCATCGGCACGTCCACCAACGACTATCAGATGCTCGCGACGCTCGGCCTCGGTGAAGGTGCCCAGGAGACCGCTGCGTACGCGCTGACCGGTACCGCGACGTCGATCGTCGCCAACCGGGTGTCGTACTTCTTCGACTTCCGCGGGCCGTCGCTCGCCATCGACACGGCGTGCTCGTCGTCGCTGGTGGCGGTGCATCAGGCGGTGCGCAGTCTGCGGTCCGGCGAGTCGGATGTCGCGCTCGCCGGCGGCGTGAACATGATCATCACGCCCGCGGTGACCTTGGGCTTCGACAATGTGGGTGCACAGGCCAAGGACGGCCACATCAAGGCCTTCTCCGCCGACGCCGACGGCATGATCCGCGCCGAGGGCGGTGGCCTGGTGGTGCTCAAGCGGATGGCCGACGCCCGCCGCGACGGCGACCACGTGCTCGCGGTGGTCGCGGGTTCGGCGGTGAACTCCGACGGCCGCTCGAACGGACTGTTCGCCCCCAACCCGGAGGCGCAGGTCGACGTGCTGCGCGACGCCTACCTCGACGCGGCGCTCGACCCCCGCACCGTCGACTACGTCGAGGCGCACGGCACCGGAACGATTCTGGGTGATCCGATCGAGGCCGACGCGCTCGGACGGGTGGTCGGGCGCGGACGTATCGTCGGTGCGCCGGCCCTGCTCGGTTCGGCCAAGACGAACTTCGGGCACATGGAGTCCGCGGCTGGTGCCGGCGCACTCGCCAAGGTGATCCTGGCGTTGCAGCACAACAAGATTCCCGCATCACTGAACTACTCGGAGCCCAACCCGTACATCCAGTTCGGCGCGAACGGCCTCAAGGTGACCCCGGAGGCCGCCGACTGGCCGCGCTACTCCGGCCACGCCATCGCCGGTATCTCCGGCTTCGGCTTCGGTGGCACCAACGCGCACGTCGTCGTGCGCGAGGTGCTGCCCTCGGATCTGGCCGCGACCACCGGCTCTCCCGTTGACGCTCTCCCCGGCGGCGACGCTCTCCCCGCTGATCGGGTAGGCCTCGACGAGGGAGCCTCCCCCGATGATCGGGTAGGCCGCGACGAAGGAGCCTCCCCCGCTGATCGGACAGGCCGCGACGAAGGAGCCCTTCCCGCTGGTCGAGTAGCGGCGACGGAGGAGCCGCGTATCGAGACCCCTGCGTTCGACGACGAAGACGACGACGAGTTCCTCACCGAAGCCGAACGCGCCATCCTGGCCGCGCAGGCCGACAAGAACACCGCACCCGCCGAGGACACCGAGAAGGACCCCGCCGAAGGCTTCGCGCCGTGTGCCATCGAGGGATCGGTGGTGCCGCTGGTCATCTCCGGGTTCCTGCCGTCGCGTCGGCGCAAGGCCGCCGCGGATCTGCTGGAGTGGCTGGAATCCGAAGCGGGACAATCGACTCCGCTCGCCGACATCGGCCGGGCGCTGGCGCACCGCAACCATGCGCGTTCCCGTGCGGTCGTCATGGCCCGCACACACGCCGACGCCGTCAACGGCGTTCGTGCGATCGCCGAGGGCAAGAACAATCCGCTTGTCTACGTGGCGGATTCGCCCGATGCCGCATCCGCGGTGTGGTTGCTGTCCGGCTTCGGATCGCAACACCGCAAGATGGCCAAACAGCTCTACCTCGAGAACCCGGTCTTCAAGAAGTACGTCGACCGCGTCGACGCGTTCGTGGAGAACGAGCTGGGCTACTCGATCGCCGCGATGTTCCTCGACGACGAGCAGACCTACGGCATCGAGACCAGCCAGGTCGGCATCTACACCATCCAGGTCGCCCTCGCCGACCTGCTGCGTCATCACGGCGCGGAACCCGGTGTGCTCGTGCCACATTCGATGGGTGAGGCTTCCGCGGCCTACATCAGCGGCGGATTGTCGCTGGAGGACGCCACCCGCGTCATCTGCCAGCGCTCGCGCCTGATGGGCGAGGGCGAGGCCATGCTGGTCGGCGACGACATCCGGCTGATGGCCCTCGTCGAGTACAGCGCCGACGACATCACGGGCGTCCTCGCCGATTACCCCGACCTCGAGATCTGCGTCTACGCCGCCCCGACCCACACGGTCATCGGCGGTCCGGAGGCACAGGTCGACGCGATTGTCGAACGTGCCGAGAAAGAGGGCAAGCTCGGCCGGAAGCTGCAGACGAAGGGTGCGAGCCACACCTCGCAGATGGACCCGCTGCTCGGCGAACTCGCCTACGAGCTCACCGGAATCGCGCCGCTGCGGCCGACCGTCGGGTTCTACAGCTCGGTCGACCGCGAGACCTTCTATCGTCCGGGCAGCGAGCCGGTCCACACCATCGACTACTTCACCAAGGGGCTTCGGCACAGCGTGTGGTTCTCGCAGGCCATCGCGAAGGCGGTGGAGAACGGACACCGCACATTCCTGGAGCTCTCGCCGAATCCGGCGGTACTGATCTCCGTTGCCGCGGTGACGTTCTCGTCCGGTCTGCACGACGCCGAGCTCATCGAGACCCTGCGGCGCAAGGAAGACGAGAGCTACGGCGTCGTCAACGCGCTGATGAAGCTCTACGTGCACGGCCACGCGGTCGACGTCGGATCCTTGTTCGGCGCGGGCGAATTCGGGGACATCCCGCGAACCCGGTTCGAACGCAAGGAGTTCTGGCTCAAGGCGCAGATCTCCGCCGGTGGCTCGGCCGGTACCGTGCCGGGATCGCATGTGGCGCTGCCGGATGGTCGGCACGCCTGGGAGGTCAACGCGTCGGCGATCGGTGATCCGCGCGACCTCGTCCGCGCGGCCGCAGCGCAGGTCATGACCGATGTGGGCGTGGGCGCCGCGATCACGCACGGACAGATTCCGACGACGGGCACCGTCACCACGACGCTCAGCCCGCATCCGGGGGGCGCGTCGGTGAGCGTGCACGCCAAGGAGGACAAGAACTTCCGGCTGCTGTTAGAGGCCGTGGTCACCAGCGGCGGAGCCGTGGCGGAGGCTGCGCCCGCAGTGACGGCGACCGAGGTGACCGCGGCCGGCGAGTCGGCGGCTGCTGTCTTCGCCGACGACAAGGTCGTGACCGACGACGAGGTCGTCCACGACATCGACAACAAGTGGGACCCGAACTCCGATGAGTCCGTGGAGGATCGACTCGCCATCATCGTCGGCGAGTCGATGGGCTACGACCCGGAGGACCTGCCTCGCGAGATCCCGCTCATCGAACTGGGCCTCGACTCGCTGATGGCGGTGCGGATCAAGAACCGCGTCGAGTTCGAGTTCGACATCCCGCAACTGCAGCTGCAGGCGATGCGACAGGCCAATCTGGCCGACGTCACCAAGTTCGTCGCCTATGCGGTCGAGCACCGTGACGAACTCGACGACCTCGCCGAGAACGCTGCGGGCGGTGGTGAATTGGACACCGCCGCGCTCAACGCGTACATCGACGAGCAGAACGCGAAGCGCGATGCCGCGCCTGCCGTCGAGGAGTCGGCGGAGGAGGCTTCCCCCGCCGACAGCACCCCGCAGGTCGTCGACGAAGACCAATCGGTCGGCGACGCTCCTCAGGCGGCGGACACCGTGCCCCCGATCGCCGAGGAACCGGCAGTCGCGCCGGCAGCCGTCACGAAGAGTCCCGCCGACCTCACCGACCAGGCCGCCGTCGCCGACGCCGCGGGCGCCGATGTGCCGCCGCGTGACGCCGCCGAGCGTCTGACGTTCGGCGTCTACGCGGTGGTGACGAAGAAGTCGGCGGGCGGCATCTTCAACAAGCTGCCGGTTCTCGAAGAGGAAGTGGCGCAACAGCTCACGGACCGTCTCAACGAACGCACCGGTGGCGACATCGACGTCGAGGACATCCTCGACTCGGAGACCATCGAAGAGATGTCGGACTACGTCCGGCAGTACCTCGACGCCAGTGCCGACACCGACGGCTTCATCCGCTATCTGCGCCTGGTGCCCGAGGGCAAGAAGTCCTACGACCCCGCCGCCGGCGATCCGTCGCCCATGCTCTTGTTCCATCCGGCCGGCGGTAACACCTCGGCATACGAGGCGCTACTCAAGCGCCTGCCCGAGGACCGACCGGTGATCGGTTTCGACCGGGTTGAAGGAACGATCGAAGAGCGTGTGCGCCAATATCTTCCGCGCCTGCGCGAGATCCAGCCGCACGGTCCGTACGTGCTCGTCGGCTGGTCGCTGGGCGGAGCACTCGCCTACGGGTGCGCGCAGGTGCTGCGCGACGAGGGCGAGGAGGTCTCGTTCGTCGGGCTGATCGACGTGGTGCGGCCGTCCGAACCCGTCGTGGAGAACGCGGACACGAAACGTGCTCGGCTCGAGCGGTGGAAAGAGTTCGCCATCAAGAACTATGACCTCGACGACGACATCCCGATCCCGATGGATCGGCTCGTCGAAGCCGACGACGAGGGCCAGTTCCAGATCATCATGGAGATGATGTCCATGTCGGGCACGAAGATTCCGGGCGGCATCATCGAGCACCAGCGCACCTCGTTCCTGGACAACCGTGCACTGACCAACATCGAGCCGACGAGCTACGACGGCAAGGTGATTCTCTATCGCGCGGACAAGATGCACGACGGGGCAATCGAACTCGAGCCGCAGTGGGCGAAGATCGACGAAGACGGCCGCTGGGGTGAGGTAGTCGAGGATCTCGAGATCATCCACATCGGCGGCGATCACCTGTCCATCGTCGACGAGCCCTTCATCGGAAAGATCGGTGCCGACCTCTCCAAACGTCTCGGCGCCCTCGGCAAGTAGAAAGTGCAGGACCGTGTCTGACACCACCGCAGGCAAACTGGCCGATCTCCGCGAGAAGTTGGCTGCCGCCAACGAACCCGGCGGCGAGAAGGCGATCGCCAAGCGAGAGGCGAAAGGCATCTGCTCCCCGCGTGAACGGTTGGCGATGCTGTTCGATCCCGGGACGTTCGTCGAGATCGGCGGACTGGCCAAGATGCCCGGTGCCGCCCACACGGGTTACGGCGACGGTGTGGTTACCGGTCACGGACTGGTGCACGGGCGCCCGGTGGCGGCGTTCTCGCACGACCAGACCGTGCTGGGCGGCACGGTCGGAGAGATGTTCGGCCGCAAGGTGTCTGCCCTCATGGAGTGGGCGGGCAAGATCGGTTGCCCGATGGTCGGGATCAACGACTCGGCCGGCGCCCGGATCCAGGACGCGGTCACCTCGCTGGCCTGGTACGCGGAGATGGGTCGACGGAATCTGCTGCTCTCGGGACTCGCTCCGCAGATCTCGGTGATCCTCGGCAAGTGCGCGGGTGGTGCCGTCTACACGCCCGCCAACACCGACATCCTGGTGGCGGTCGAGGACAAGAGCTACATGTTCGTCACCGGTCCCGACGTCCTCAAACAGGTGAACGGAGAGGACATCTCGGCCGAGGACCTCGGCAGCGCCCACAACCAGGCGCGGTGGGGCAACATCCATCACGTGGCGCCGGACGAGAAGGCGGCGTTCGACTGGGTGCGCGAGTACCTCCAGTACATGCCGTCGAGCGCCTACGAGCAGCCCCCGATCATCAACCCGGGCCTCGAACCCGAGATCACGGCGTCGGACCTGTCGCTCAACGAGTTCATGCCGGACAACGACAATGCCGGTTACGACATGCACGACATCATCATCAAGCTGTTCGACGACGGCGCCTTCCACGAGGTCGGCGAACTGTTCGCGCCGAACCTCCTGACCGGGTATGCGCGCGTCGACGGGCACGCGGTTGGCGTGGTGGCGAACCAGCCGAACGTGATGTCGGGTGTGCTCGACACCGATTCATCGGAGAAGGCAACGCGATTCGTCCGGATCTGCAACGCATTTTCCATCCCGCTGATCTTCCTCGTGGACACCCCGGGCATCCTCCCCGGACTCGCCGAGGAGCAGAAGGGCACCATCCGGCGCTCGGGCAAGTTCCTATACGCCTACGTGGAAGCCGACGTCCCGAAGGTCACCGTGGTGCTGCGTAAGGCCTACGGCGGCGCGTATGCGGTGATGGGCTGCAAACAGCTCGGCGCCGACATCAACCTCGCCTGGCCGAGCGCGAAGATCGCGGTGATGGGTGCCGAATCCGCCGCCGCGATCCTCACCCGCCGGCAGACGGCGGGCATGTCCGCGGCCGAGGCGGACAAGGTGCGCCGCGACTTCATCGGCTTCTACAACACCATGATGGCGACGCCGTATCTCGCGGCGGAGCGTGGCTACATCGACGCGGTCATCGAACCGGCCGAGACACGACTGCAGCTGCGAAAGGCGATGGCGCAGTTGCGGGACAAGGCGGAGTACCGCACGCCGCGCAAGCACTTCCTGATGCCCATCTGACCCTTCGAGGCTCGCTGCGCTCGCACCTCAGGGAGCGGATGGTCACCCCACCGCGGTCCCGACCAACCGCCCGATCGCGAACGTCACCACCATCGCGATCGCCCCGCCGATCACCACCCGGCACATCGGCCGCCAGGGGCGGGAGCCGCCGAGCGTCGCGCCCATCCAGCCGGTGACCGCGAGCGCGAGGATCACCGCGACGAAGGCGACCGGTATGCGCCATGCCGCCGGCGGGATGAGGATCGCGAGGAGCGGCAGCAGCGCACCGAGGGTGAACGACACCGCCGACGAGCCCGCCGCCTGCCACGGATTGGTCAGATCGTTCGGATCGATCCCGAGTTCGGCCTCGACATGCGCCTCGAACACGTCGTGCTCGGTCAACTCGGTCGCCACCTGACACGCCGTGTCGTGGGTGAGTCCCTTGGCCTCGTAAATGCCGACCAATTCCTCGAATTCGGCGCGCGGTTGCTCGGCGAGCTCACGGCGTTCCTTGGCCAGCAAGGCCTTCTCGGTGTCCCGCTGGGTACTCACCGACACATACTCGCCGAGCGCCATCGACACCGCTCCCGCGGCCAGCCCCGCGATGCCGGCGGTGAAGACCGGTGCACGTGCGGTCGTCGCGGCCGCGACACCCACGACGATGCCGGCGGTGGAGACGATCCCGTCGTTGGCGCCCAGCACCCCGGCGCGTAACCAGTTGAGCCGATTGGCCAGGCCCCCACCGGCATGCGGCTCCGCGGCATGCTGATGCGGCACCCCGTTGGTCTCGGCTGGCGATTCGTCCGCGGACATGCATCCAGGGAACCGGAGAATACCGCTGTGCCGCAAGCAAGGTGATGCTTGCCTAAAGCCGAGCCGTCCAGGGCCGAACCGACTGAGACTAGTCGAAGCGCATCAGGATCGACTGCACCGCCTGCGTCACCGTGAGCCGGTCATAACTCTGCACGAAATCGAATGTGCGATCGAGATCCGTTGCGCCGCAGTGCTGGTCACGTGCCGACAGCAGTGCGGTGAAATGTGGCCCCAGGACCGCGACATTCCATTCGTTGACCAGATCGTCATCCGGTGCCAAGGGCGCCCGATGGACATTGCCGTCCCGCACGTCCACCAGATCGACACCGAACACACCCGCGAGTCCGGTCTGCTCGGACATCAGGCGCCACCGGTCTGCGGTGCTCGCGGTGAAGTGGCGCGCGTGCTGGAATGTGCCGAGCACCACGGCCGGGCCGCCGACGGCGGCCTGGTGCTCGAGGGCC
Organism: Gordonia sp. NPDC003424; assembly: GCF_053588655.1. Taxonomy (NCBI): domain Bacteria; kingdom Bacillati; phylum Actinomycetota; class Actinomycetes; order Mycobacteriales; family Gordoniaceae; genus Gordonia; species Gordonia sp. NPDC003424. Next base: position 163,604 of record NZ_JBSFQJ010000002.1, on the reverse strand, counting down.
TTGCTCATCTCGATGAGCAGGCGTTTGTCGCCGCGGCGCGGTGTGATCGACGCCGATGCGATGGCGAACGGTGTCGCGTGTTCGGGTGGCGGAGTCGACCAGACGGGCAGTTCCGGCAACGGCACGATGGTTGTCGAGGTCAACGAGGACGGCGACTCGACGGGCGGATACAGCGCCCCCGTGCCATAGGCGGCACCGATGGTCAGCGCGGCGATACGCTGCTCCTCGTTGTCCACCCCCTCGGCGATCACCACCGCATGACTGCGTTCGGTGTGCGCCGCCAGGGCGTGAGCGACCCGGGCGGATTCCTGACTTGCGTTGCCGCGCAGCAGATCTGCACTGGTGATAACGATGTCCGGCTCGATCAGCGACAGCAGGGTGGCGGCCTGCTCGCTGGTGGTCAGGCCGTCGACGCAGATGACCCGTCCGGTCCGCCGTGCCTTGGCCACCTTGGCCAGGGTGTGCTGGGGACTGCGCTGCACGGCGTCGGGCAGCACCACCATCACGTGCCGTTCGAGCGTCTCGACCGTGACGGCGTCGAGTCCGGTGATCAGATCGAGATCCAGGGGCACCAGCAGGGGGAGGATCTTGGCGACGGACTGTGCGCGCGAGGTCGTCGCGAAGTCACGTTTGCGGTTGTCGAGCACCCGGTGCTGATCCATCAGCCAGGCCGCGCGGCGCAGTGCGCGCGCCGTGCCGACGCGGGTGCCCGACGGTCCGCGGAGCTGCAATTCGACGGCGGCCACCGCGCCGTCCGACAGCCGGCAGACCGGCGCGAATTGCATGTGGAGCTCCAGATCGTCGAAGACGGTGAATTCACTGCCGGAAACGGGCCCGGCGCTGGGCCTCATCGCTGAACCTTGGCCATTTCGAGGCCTCCCGCCAGGGCGAGGCGCCCCGTTTGATCTGGGCAGATGCGGACTGTTTCACATCCGGAGGAGGACGAGCAGAGTCCCTGCCGTTAGCGTAGCAAAAAACCCACCAGCGCGACGGCCGTCCAGATCGAACCGAGCATAGAAAAGCGATCAGAAACACCCAGACCAGGATGGACACGGCAAGCGCAAGGCCGTATAGGGCGCCCTGATCCGCGACCGAGTCGCGGACCCGACGCTCCGGCGACACCACGGCCTCCTCAACCCTGGTGTCGCCGGCGGCGGGATCGACGGTGGTCACCGGGTCAGCCTGCGGCGCGTGCCGCGTCGGCGGCTCCGACCTCGGTGGTCTCGCCCGCGGTGGCGAGTTCGCCCGTGTAGCTCTCCAGGTGGGCGCGCACGAACCACTGGAACTTCTCCAGTTCGGCGGTCTGGCCGATCAGGATGTCCTCGGTCACGGGATCGATCTCGCCGGCCTTCTCGATCGCTGCCCGGTGCGAGGTGATGAAGCCGTTGTAGACCAGGTTCAGCGCACCCAGGTGTGCCTGGGCGGTGTCGCGCCCGATGGAGTAATCGTCCCAGGACCGATCGTCTTCGATGGCCTTTGCCGTTCCGCGCGGGGAGACGCCCAGGGTGGCGATCCGCTCGGCGATGGTGTCGGCGTAGCCGCGGACGAGTTCCACCTGGGGATCGATCATCTCGTGGACTCCGATGAAGTTGGCGCCCAACACATTCCAGTGGACGTGTTTGAGCGTGAGGTGAAGGTCGTTGAGCGCGCTGAGCCGCTCCTGCAGTGTGTCGGCCACCGTGGTGGCGTCGTCGATGGACAGGCCCGGAGCGGTGAATGTGGTCATGCCCCGACGCTATTGCCGACGCGCACGCAGCGGCCCGTGGCGAATCGTGACGGCAACACAACCGAGACGTCCGGTATCGGTCCGGTAACGGCACAGACGGCGGGTGGGTCAGAAAACGCGGAGCCCCATCCGCCGGCGCATCCGCATGTCGAGGAGGTAGGCGGTCAGCAGGCCGCGCATGACGCGGCCGACCGCGGGATCGACGGCGCGCGCGACCCTCAGCGTCCGCTCGTAGATCTGCTCGTCCCGGCTGCTCCACCGCCACTGCATCATGTCGCGGAAGCCCGGCGGCAGCCCCGCCTTGATGAGGTAGTTCATGGGCTGGCCGAATGCCTTGTGCGCCAGGGTGCCGACCGGGCCGAACCGGTAGGACAAGAACGAGAGGTCCGAAAGGCTTTGCAGCAGTGCGCGAACCGGAGGATCGATGGACAGGGTTGCCAGCTCCGAGTTCCAATAGTCTTGGAGCTGTGCGTAACTGTGCGGCCACTGGTCGGCGGCCACGTTCAATGTCGTACCGAGCCATCGCGAATCGGCCACCACCCGCTCGCGTTCGGCCACCGACAACCGGCCGTACAGCAACTCGTACTGGTCGATGAAGTACTTGAGCAGGCACACCGCCACCCAGAGCTGGAGCCGGGAGTCGTTGCCGCTGTAGCGGACCGGGCTGTCGTCGGTCGAGTAGACCAGCCCGTGGACGCGGCGCAGTTCGTCGCGGACGTAGGCGCGGTCGTCGTCGCTGCCGAGCAGCGCCACCGCCAGGAACGTGCCCGTGGTGCGGCTGCGCTTCATCGGATGCTTCACCGCGCTGCCGGACTCGACCCGGCTCTCGACCACTCCGTAACCGACTTTCGAGTTGGCCAGCTGCATGATCACATTGGCACCCGCGATGGACGGACCCAGGCCGGTCACGAGGTCACCGGTCCGGCGGACGCGGCGCCGATGCCGGGCGCGGGGCACCTCGGCGACATGCGCATGCCGGTAGCTGTCCTCGATGACGCTCACGGGGCTACCGTAACCCCGCGAGGCGCCCCGGCGGTCAGTATCCGCTGGATCGCATCGGTGCCGGACTGTACAGCCCGGAGTGCCGGGCCGTCCCGAGTTCGAGTTCGGCCGGTGGTGCCGGCTTGATCTCGGTGAACCGTTGCAACCCACCCCAGTCGCGGCCCCAGTTGTTCCGCAGATACGTCGGCAGCAGCGTCGGTGTGAGCATCGCCTCGGTGATGCCGAGTGGGCCGCCGGCCTTGCCCGACATCCACGTCTGGCTGTTCTTCCGGGTCGCCTCCGCGTCGGGCATGATCCGCCACTTGGGTACCTCGAGGACCCCGTTGCTCACCCGCATCGGTTGCTGGCAGGGGAACACCATGCCGGGCAGCCAGTCGATGAACACCGGATCGGTGCTGCCCACCACGTCCTGCAGGGTGTTCAGCGCGGTCACCCTCGGTGGGGTGACGGCCACCCATTCCGAGGGCGCCCCGGCGGTGTCGTTGACCTCCACCCGCACGACGTCGGCGTCGCGCGGCGCCTGATCCATCGGGAAACGGAGATTGCGCCAGGTGGGCACCTCGCCGATGTCGATCGGCGACAACGTGCCGATCGGGGTCACGCGCCCGTCCGGACCGGTGCGGCCGAAACGCATGATCAACTGCTGTCCCGGATGGACGACTCCGATACCGTCGACGGCCTGGACCGACCCGGCGACGGAGATCGTCAGCAACGGCTTGTCCCCGGCGCGCGGCGGCAGTTGATACCAATCGGTGGTCAATGATCCGGTGCCCGAGGGGGTTCCGTAGCTTCCCAGCACCGGTGTGGTCGCCGGATTCAGCCCGAACGGCAGACGCACGGTGGAACCGTTCACCCCGCGCGCGCCCTGTCCGCCTTCGGTTCCGCCCTGCGCGGACGTGTTGCTGTCGGTGGCCGCGGCGGCGCCCGCCCCCGCTTGTGCGGTGTTCTGCGCGGTCGTCGTCGCGGTGTTCTGCTCCTCCGTGACGTCGACGGACAGGCGGTTGGGAACCCCGTTGGGAGAGAACCCCTCCGGGCTCGACGACCCGGCCAGCGCGGCCGCGACGGAGGGTGCGGGCTTGCCGTCGACGGCCGCCGGCTGCAGCATGCCCGTATTCGGATCTGCTTCCACCAGAACGTCATTGGCGAGTGCGCACTCGTTTCCGGTGATGGCACGGGCATTCGAGTTGAGCCACGACCAGCTGTCACGCTGGACGTAGGCCGCCTTGGCGAACGACGCCACCATGAACATCACGACGAACACCGAGATCACCGGCAGCGGTGAGAACTTCAGCTTGGACAGCCACCCGGTGCCGCCACGGCTGCGGGTCTGTTCGTCGACGTAGTCGTCGCGGAAGTGGAACCACAGGCCGACCAGCGCGGTGATCACGGCCAGCACGAGGATCACCCAGCCGAGCTTGATGCCGGCGATCGACGGCGGGCGGTCCCACCACGGGATTCCATAGCTGCCCACGAACCACCAGCCGTTGGTGCCGGCGAACGAGATCGCGGTGACCCCGAGTACCGCGGCGGCGAAGAACGTCCGGTTGCGCCGTGACCGCAGGATCGCGGGCGCCATCATCGCGCCGGCCGCCGCGGCCAGACCGCCGGCGATCCCGGCGTAGATGCCGAAGTGGTGGGTCCACTTGGTGGGGGTGAACGAGATCAGGAACATCGTGCCGAGGACCACGGCGAGCAGACGCCAGATCGGTGCCCGCGCCACACCGTTGGGGTGTTCCCGACGCAACAGGCGCAGCAGGACCACCACGATGCACAGGATCATGATGAGGACACCGAACCGGCGCGCCAAGGTGCCGTCGGCGGTCTGCAGGTCCAGGTAGTAGTAGCGGACCGGCTCCTGCCACCACTCGAGGGTGGGACCGACGTCGGTGGCGACCTTGTTGCCGGCGATCAGCGGAGCCAGCGGCTGGTCGAAGAAGATCTCGTAGAGCACCGCGGTGCCCGCCGCGACGATCGGTACCAGCATCGGCAACAGGCCGTCGCGCTTGCGGCGGGTCACGACTGTCTTGACGATCGGCCGGATGCCGGCGAGCAGCGCGGCCACCGCCATCAGGCCGCCGGGCGCGAGCGCCAGGGTGAACGCCGCGGTCACCACCGCCACCGCATAGGGCAGCAGACGGCGGGTCGCGATGGCGCGCTCCACGCAGCACCACGCGAGCAGCGCGCCGATCGCCTCACCCGGTTCCGGGCGCAAACCGTTGTTGTAGGGCAGCCAGATCGCCAGGAACACGAACGCACCCGACCACATCGCCGGTGTGCTGTTGCGCACCGCGCGACCGAGACGCGGGATGACCTCGCGGCTGAGCAGCCACCAGCCGAGCAGGCCCAGCAGGAAGGCGGGCAACCGCATCCACGGCGCCGACAGGCTGACATGGGTCATCGCCGCGATCACCTGATAGTGCCAGCCGAACGGGTCCTGCGGCACACCGAAATAGCGGAAGTAGTTGTCGGCGTAGCCCGCATCGCTGGTGATGCGGCCGACGGTGAAGTTATAGCCGTCGTCGGAGGTGTTGGCGCCCATGAACCACCAGAACGCGAGCACGGCGAACACGACGACGTCGAGGGGGGTGATCGCCCACCATCCGGCGGGCAGGAACCGCTTGTGGCCGCGGCCATCTCGATGATCGAGCACGCCGAGTGCGATCAGCGACAGGATCGTCATGAGGATGCCCACGATGATCGCCGCGAGCTTCAGGAACGTCGGGCTGCTGACATAGCGGGTGTCGATGGTGGCGTGGAACGACAGGCCCTCGCGTGGTGCGGCGCTCGGCAGATCGGTGTAGACGCCGACGATCTGCGGACGCATGTCGGGATCGGGGACCGAATACCTCAGCGCGCCATCGCCGGTCACGCCGTCGATCCGCGCGTTCACGCCCTTGCCGTCCGCGTGGAACACCACCCGGCACGCCGGATTCGCCTGCGCCGCCGCCCGATCCGTGTTGAGGATCACCACGTTGCGGTCGCTGACCGTCAGTGCGTCGCCGGTGGCGCGGATGAACAGGCCGCGAGCCGCGGCATCCTGACCGCCGTCGGGCACTGTCGACAACAGCACTCCACCGTCCGGCGGCAGCTCGCGGGCCAGCGAGCACGGCACCGCGACGTCCATGTCGATCGGGACGAACGAGACGAGCGGTGCCGCCACACTGCCGACACCCTCACCCTGTGGCCAATTCAGTTCGGAGGTGGACTGATTGACCGGCAGCAGCGGTGTCAGCACGGCCATCAGGACGCCGATCACACCGGCGACCACCGCGACGATCTTGACCGTCCGGTAATTGCGCTGTTCTGTGTCAGTCGTCATCTGATTGGGGCTCCACCCTGATCGAACCGGTCCGCGACCATCCCCATCGCGTCTGCTGTGTGAGGTCCACCTCCACCGATCCGGCGTCGGGCTCCAGCGGGGTCAGTTTCTCCAGCGCACCCCAATCCTGATGCCAGTCGTCGCGCAGGTAGGTGGGGACCGTGGTGGCCGAGGTCGTCGACTCCGACACCGCCAGCAGCCCCCCGTCGGCCGCCGACATCCAGGTCTTGGACTGCGAGTTCGCCGACGCGAAGTCCGGCAGGATGCGCCACTGCGGCACCTCGGCGACCCCGTTGGTCACCTCCAGCGGCCGCTGGCACGGGAAGTGGGCGGCCACGGTGAAGTCGATGACGGTGGGCGCCTGCGAGCCGACCGTCTGCTGCAGGGTCTGCAGCCTCGGCGCTCGCGGCGGGGTGATGCCGATGAACTGCTTCGGGTCGATGTTGTTGTCCAGCAGGGACAATCGCATCACGGTGGCACGCGGCGGGACCTGTGCCATGGGTACCCGCAGATTGCGCCACGGTCGATTCGGGATCACCGGACCGGGATCGATCGGCACGATGTCCCGGCCGACCTGCTCGAACGAGCCGTTCGCCCCGGGGCGACCGAACTGCATCACCAGTTTCTGCCCGAACACCTGCGCCCCGAACACGTCGGTGGTGGCGATGGACCCGGCCGCGGCGACGACCAGCAGGGGTGACGAATTGCGTTGCGGCAGCTGGTACCACCCCGTCGTGAGGTGTGCCTCGCCGGTGAATCCGTAGCTGCCGAGTACCGGCGTGGTCGCCGGGTTCAGGCCGAACGGCAGAGCGACCGTGGAGCCGTTGACCGTTTCCGGGCCGGTGCCGCCGGTGGTTCCGGCGCCCATTCCGCCGCTGACGACGAACGGCTTGGAGAAGCTCGCCGCCACGTTCATCTGACCCGGCCGCGCACTGCCCGGGTCCGGGGTGAGATCGCCGGGCACACCGTTGGGGGTGAAGCCGACCGAACCGGTGCCGGCCAGGGCCGCCGACGCGGATTCACCGCCGGCGGGCGGCAGGATGCCGGCGTTGGGGTCCGGTTCGGCCAGGACCGCATCGGCCATCCCACAGGGCTTGCCGCGCAACGTGTTGAGATTCTCCGCCGCCACGGTGAACGCCGGGCGCCGGACCACGACGGCCTTCGTGAACACCAGTACCTGCGCGACCACCATGATCGCGGCGATCACCGCGATCGGCGACGACGCGAGGAACAGGCGGCGGCGGTCGGCGGCGGTCTCACCGGGGCCGTCGGTGGTGTGGGAGAGTCCGCGGTTCTCGACGTAGTCGAGGCGGAGGTGCTGCCACACGGCGAGGCCCGCGGTCAGGACGGCCAGGCCCAGGAAGATGCTCGACACCTGGAACCCGAGCAGCACCGGGGCGCGGTCGAACCAGGAGATGCCGTACTCGTAGGCGAAGGGCCAGGCATTCTTGCCGGCCATCGCCGCCGCCAGGGCGAAGAAGAGGCCGGAGACGAACACCGTGAGGTTGCGTGCCGAGCGGGCCGCCGACTGCGCCACCGCGAGCGTGGCAGTCGCGGCCAGTGCCGCGGCGAGTCCCGCGAACACCCCGAACTGGATGGTCCACTTGGTCGGGGTGAACGCGAACAGCAGCAGCGTGACGCCGACCGCGCCGATCGCCCGCCAGGTGGGACCCGGGTCCACGCCACGGATCCGGGTGCGCCGCAGCATCACCGCGACGGTGACGATCAGCGCGGCCAGCAGCAGCAGCACCGGGACGCGGCGGGTCAGTGCGCCGTCGTCGGTGGTCACGGTGAGGAAGTAGTAGCGCAGGTATTCCTGATGCCAGCTGATGACCGGCCCGACCTGGTAGCGCACCTTCATCGCCTCGAGCACCGTCGCCAGGGTCTGGTCACGGAATACGACGACCAGCACCAGCGATCCGGCGGCGAGGATCGGTGCCAGTACCGCGGTCAGCCCGGACTCGCCGCGCCGGTCGAGCAGGATGCGCAGCAGCGGACGTGCAGACACCAGCAGGATGGCCACACCGATCACGCCCTGCGGCGCCAGCGCCAGGGTGAAGCCGGCGGCGATCGCCGCGGCCGCGGCCGGCAGCAGTCGTCGGGTCGCGATCGCCTGTTCGGCGGCCCACCAGGTGAGCAGCGATCCGAGCACGATGATCGACTCGCTGCGCAGACCGCTGCAGAACGGGAGCCAGAAGGCGGTGAACACCGCGGCCGCCGCCCAGATCGCCCAACCGGAGCGCCGCACCGCCGAACCCAGGCGCGGCAGCAGCACACGGCTGAGCACGAACCACGACGCCAGGCCCGCGACCAGCGACGGGATGTGCATCCACAGGATGCTCGGCGACACCGCCGACCAGTGGGCGAGGAAGCTGTAGTACCAGTCGAACGGGGCTTCGGCGATCCCGTAGAAGCGGTAATAGTCGGCCAGGTATCCGGACGCGCCGGCGGTGCGTCCCATGTTGAGGATGTAACCGTCGTCGGCCGTGCCGGCGCCCAGCAGGGCCCACAGGACCAGCACGATCGTCACGGTGATGTCGGTGGGTCGCGGGATCAGCGACCGCGCCAGCGACCGGGAGCGCTGACCGATCCGTCGGTGATAGCCGTGGATGCGGTCCAGCATGCCGAGCGCCACCAGCGCGACGAGCACCGCGAGTACTGCCGCCACCATCACGATCAGCTTGAGCACGCTCGGCGAGCTCACGTACCGGTTGTCGATGGTGATGTGCACCCTCATCCCGGCGTCGGCCGCAGCGGTCGCCTGCGCGGGGGTGAGGTCGGTGTAGATGCCCGACACCTGAGGCCGCTTGTCCGGCGGCAGCGTCTTGGATTCGCCGCCGTTGTCGCCGGGCAGCCCGATGAATCCGGCGCCCGGGCCGGCCGGTGCCGACCAGATGTGCAGTTCACGGCACTGCGACATGCTCGTCCGGGGTGCCGACGCGGCCAGGGTGTTGCGGAACGTGACCGACACGGTCGACGGCGTGGCGGTCACGTACAGCGCCGACGCCTTGCTCTTCGGGGCGTCCGGCGACATCGTCGCGAGCACGAGACCGCCTTCGGCGGGCAACGAGGACAGCACCGCGCACGGGATCCGGGCGTCCATCGACTGTGGTGTCTGAGCGATCAGGGGTGCGACGATGTCGGCGGACTCCCCGGACAGGGACTGCCCCTGCGGCCAGTCGAACCCGGCGTCGGTGGACTTGACCGGCAGAAAGGGCGTGATCACGCACAGCATCAGCCCCACCGTGCCGGCGACGACGGCGACAATGCGGGCGGTCGGGGCTGTCACAGGCACGATCCCAAATGCTAGGTGACTTTGCTGAGAGTATTCAGACATACCCGCGGCGCGCTCACCGCGATTCTTTTCAGGCACCCCAGGTCCACTAGGGTCACGATCTGATGACTGCTGATCCCCGACCCGCGACGACGCGCCTGTGGGCGACGATCGCCACCGTCTCCGGACTGGTTGCGATCGTTGCGGCGGTGTTGACGCCGCTGCTGCCGGTGACCACGCGGACGGCGGCGGTCGACTGGCCGGCCCGCGCGGTCGCGACCGCACCGTCGGCGTCGGTCACCGCGCCGCTGGTCGCGCAGTCGCCCGCCCACATGCGGATCACCGTCGGTTGTCGCACACTCCAGCAGACCCCGTCCGACGCGTCGACCGTCGTGGTCTCCACCGTGCCGTCGGCGGCGCTACAGGCCGCGCAGAAGGGGTTGTTCGTCCAGACCACCGCGGATGTCCTCGCGGTGACGCTGCGGGGCAAGGACCTGCTGCGGGTGCCGCGGGCCGACCTCGCCCGCTGCGAACGGCTGCAGGTGACGTCGTCCCCGGCCGGTGTCGAGGCCCGGCTGGTGGGTGCCGGGCGGGTGGGGACCGCCGAACCGGGCGAACGGCCGCAGGTCTCGGGGATCTTCACCGACCTCGACCCCGCCGCGGCACAGCGGGCCCGCGCCGACGGTCTGTCCGTCCACCTCGACATCGACAACCGTTTCGACACGAGCCCCACCTGGATCAAGCTGCTCGTGATGATCGTCGGCGTGCTCGCGGTCATCGCCTGTCTCGTCGCCATCGCGGTGCTCGATGTCGCCAACGGGTATCACCGGCGGGTCGGGCGCACCGACCTGCGACGGGTGTTCGACCCGCGGGTCGCCGACGTCGCGGTCACCGTCACGCTCGTCGCCTGGCACTTCCTCGGTGCCGGCTCGTCGGACGACGGCTACATCCTGGCGATGGGCCGCAACGCACCCGATGCCGGCTACCTCGCGAATTACTACCGCTTCTTCGGGATCCCCGAGGCGCCGTTCGACTGGTACTACAGCTTCCTGGGGCACTGGTCGTCGATCTCCACCGCCGGGGTGTGGATGCGGCTGCCCGCGCTGTTCGCCGGGCTGGCGAGCTGGTTCATCCTCAGCCGCGTGCTGCTGCCCCGGCTCGGCGGTGCCGTGCGGCGCTCCCAATGGGCGATGCTGACCGCGGCAGCGGTGTTCTTGGCGTTCTGGATGCCCCTGGACAGTGGGCTGCGCAGCGAGGGCGTCATCGTGCTCGGTTCGCTGCTCACCTGGTGGGGCGTCGAACAGTCGATCGCCACCCGCCGGATGCTGCCGGCCGCCGGCGCCGCACTGGCCGCCGGCCTCACGGTGGCGCTCGCGCCCCACGGCGTCATCGCGGTGGCGCTGCTGCTGGCCGGCTCGCGGCCGATGCTGCGCACCATCCGCCGGCGACGTGGCGAGAACGGCATCCTGCCGCTGATCGCGCCGATCGGCGCGGCAGTCGCCTTCGTCGTGATCGTCGTGTTCCGCGACCAGACGCTGGCCGGCATCGCCGAAGCGCTGCGCATCCGCTACTCGGTGGGCCCGACCCTGGTCTGGTACCAGGAACTGCTCCGCTACTACTACCTCTCGCTCACCACCGTCGACGGCTCGCTGGTGCGCCGGGTGCCGATGCTGCTGTTCGTCGCCGGCCTGTTCGTCACCCTGGCCCTGATGTTGCGGCGCAAGCACATCCGCGGCGTCGACCCGGGCCCGGTGTGGCGGCTGATCGGCGCCGCCCTGCTCGGTGTGCTGCTGCTGTCGTTCACCCCGACCAAGTGGACCGTGCAGTTCGGCATCTACGCGGGCGTCGCGGCGGCCATGGCCGCGGTCGCGACGGTCGGTGTCGCCCAATCGGCGCGCCGCTCCCCGCGCAACCTGTGGATGTACATCGCGGTGCTGATGTTCGCCTGCGCCGTCGCCACCGCCGGCAAGAACGCCTGGGGCTGGGCCTACGACTTCGGTATCGCGTTCTTCGACAAGGCGCCGTCGCTCGCCGGCGTGCAACTGTCGTCGGTGTTCCTCGTGCTGACCGTGCTGGCGCTGGCGGTCGCCATGTGGTTTCACCTCCGGATCGACGTCGACGCCGAGCGCGGTGTGCGACACGACGGCCGGGTTCCGGTGTCGCGGTGGAGCAGCGCGGTGGCGTCGGCGCCGATGCTGGTGATCGCCACCCTGGTGGTGGTCGGTGAGCTGCTGTTGTTCGCCAAGGCGGCCGTCGTGCGGTCGGACACCTATACGACGGCCAGCGCCAACCTGCGCGCGCTGGCCGGGCACACCTGCGGCATGGCGGATCAGGTTCTCGTCGAGGACGACCCGAATCGTGGTGCGCTGCAACCCATCGGCACCAACGACCGCAACGCGGCCCTGCGCGGCGAATCCACCGGATTCACTCCCGACGGGGTCGCCGGCGACCTGACACCCGACGCGACGTCGCTGGGCGCGGGCACCATCAACACCTCCGGTGACCTGTCGCGGCCGTTCGTCGTGTCCGGCGGGCCGCCCGGAACCCTCGGCGGCGTACTGCCTTTCGGTCTCGACGCGACGACGACACCGGTGCTCGGCAGTTACGGCCACGACAACGGCACCGCCGAACTCACCTCGATGCCGTATCGCCTGCCGGATCGGTCGTCGTCGAAGCTGCTGGTGATCACCGCTGCCGGCCCGGTGTTCTCCGTCGACGAAGACGGCGTCGTCACGCCCGGGCGATCGCTCAAGGTGCAGTTCGGACGCGACGAGAACGGGACGTTCACCGAGATCGGCGCCCCCTACATCCCCATCGATCCCGGGCCCGACCGCCCCAACCGGCCGTGGCGCAACCTGCGCATCCCGATGGCCGATGTCCCGGCCGACGCCACGGCGATGCGTATCGTCGCCACCGACGACAACCTCGCTCCCGATCAGTGGCTGGCCTTCACGCCGCCGCGTGCACCGGTGCTGGCGCCGCTGGAGGAGGTCGTCGGCTCCACGACGCCGGTGCTGCTGGATCTGTCCGTGGGCAGCCAGTTCCCGTGTCAGCATTCGATCACCACCCACGCCGGGGTCAGTGAGATCCCGCGGTGGCGCATCGTGCCCGATCAGGTCACCACGAACTCGAAATCCAAGACCTGGCAGGCAGGCATCAACGGCGGAATCCTCACCACGCCCGAGGCGTTGACGCGGGCGGACACCATGGCGACCTATCTCGACAACGACTGGTATCGCGATTGGGGCGGACTGCAACGACTTTCGCCGATCGTCGAGGGTGCGCAACCGGCGACGGTGACCACGGGCACCACGACGACCTGGGGCTGGACCCGGCCGGGAGCGATCAGGGTGGTGCCGCAGAATGACTGACCGCACAGTGGCTGATGGCAGGGTGACCGACACCGGGAGAATCCGCATCGCGAAGATCGTCGCGGTGGTCGCGGGGGCGATCGGCGTTCTCCTGGCGCTCGCGGCGCCGTTCCTCCCGGTGAGCTACACCAAGACGGAACTGGTGTGGCCGCAATCCGGGGGGATCGAGAACGTCGCCGCCCCCAACGTGGCGTTCGTGCCGGTCTCGATGGACATCACGGTGCCGTGCCGCCTGGCCGCCGACCTCCCCGCCGGCGGCGGAGTGCTGCTGTCCACGGTCCCGGAGAACGGCGCCGAGGCCGGCACCGTCGGTCTCTTCATCCGCGCCACCACCGACCGACTCCTGGTCACCCAGCGCAATGCCGTGCTGATCTCGGTTCCACGTGCCGATGCACAACGAAACCCCGACTGTCGCATCGTGATCCATGCGGACAGGACCGGGAGCCGGGGCTCGGTCGACGGATTCGCCACCGACGGCGGCGCACCACCCGGATTCCGCCTCGACGACCCGAACGCCCGCCCGCAGATCATCGGCGTCTACACCGACCTGCCGAAAACGGCGTCCACAGAAGGTCTTTCCTACCGATCGACCATCGACACCCGGTTCAGTTCGAGTCCGACGCCGCTCAAGGGTGCGCTGCTCGTCATCGGTGTGCTGGCCACCATCGCGTCGATGCTCGCCCTCGCCGTCCTCGACGCGCGGGACGGCCGTCGCCTGCCGCGGTTGCTGCCGGCGCGATGGTGGAGGCCGACCTGGGTCGACGTCACCGTCACCGCAGTGCTGGTCGTCTGGCTGTTCATCGGCGGCAACACCGCCGACGACGGCTATCAGGTCACCGTCGGACGAGTCGCGCCCGGCGCCGGGTACCTCGACAACTACTACCGGTATTTCGGTGTGCCCCAGGATCCCTTCGGCTGGCACTACCAGTATCTGGCCCTGTGGATGAAGGTCAGCATCGCGACGCCGTGGCTGCGCCTGCTGCCGTTGCTGTTCGCGCTCGCCGGCTGGTTCCTGATCAGTCGTGTCGCCATACCGCGATTGGGACAGGCGGTACGCACGTCCACCGCCGCACGATGGGCCGCCGGTCTCGGATTCCTGGCGGTGTGGCTGCCGTTCAACAACGGTCTGCGGGTGGAACCCGCCCTGGCAGTGGGCATCCTGCTCACCTGGGCGCTGGTGGAACGGGCGATCGCGACCGGACGGTTCTTCCCACTGACCCTGGCGATCGTGTCCGCCGCCCTCACACTGACCATCCATCCGGCCGGGGCCATCGCGATCCTGCCGCTGCTCGCCGCGATTCGCCCGTTGCTCACCCGCCTGCGCAAGCGCTGGAAGCGGGACGGCCCGCTGCCGTTGCTGATGCCGATCCTCGCGTCGGGGCTCGCCATCTTCTACGAGATCTTCGCCGACCAACCGCTCGCGGCGATCCTCGAAGGCGTCAAGGTGCAGGGCATCGTCGGACCCACCAACAAGTGGTGGACCGAGGCGATGCGGTACTACATCCTGCTCAACCCGACCCCGGACGGGTCGATCGCCCGCCGCGTCGGCATCTTCGTCACCATCCTCGCGGTCATCGTCATCGTGTTGACCCTGTTGAGCAGGCGTCGGGTGCCGGGGGTGGCGACCGCACCGCTGTGGCGGCTGATCGCGGTCACCTCGGGCGCGGTCGCGGTGCTCGCGTTCGTGCCGACCAAGGCCACTCACCAGATGGGTGCGTTCGCCTGTCTCACCGGTGTACTCGCCGCGGCCGCAACGGCTTTCCTGCGACCGGAGGTGATGACGCGCCGTTGCAACCGCACCTTCGCCGCCGCCGGCTGTGCGTATGCGCTCGCCGTCGCATTCGCCGGACGGAACCAGTGGTGGTACGTCGGCAGCTACGGCATGCCGTGGGGCGACGACACCCCGAACATCCGGGGCATCGGCCTCTACGTGCCGATTCTCGTTGTCGCCGTGGCACTCACCGCATACGGTGCATGGCAGTACTACCGCGACGACCGTCTCGACGAACGCGGCGAGCCGACCTCGGCCACCGCCGGCGGCGGCATCATCGGCCGGATACCGACCTACTCCCTGGCCATCATCTCCGCGGTCATCCTGCTGTTCACCTTCGTGTCCTATGCGAAAGCGATTCGCACGCAGGAGGGCTCATGGTCGTGGACGAGCTCCAACATCGACGCGATGCGCGGCAAGCCGTGTGCGCTGGCCGACGCGGTGCTCGTCGAGGCCGACCCCAACACCGGTGTCCTGGCACCGGCACATGTTGCCGGGCAGGCCGATCCATCTCCGGGCGCGGCGCTCGCCGGGCAGGGCATGGTCGGATTCGACCCCGACGGGGTCTCGGCACATCTGGAAAGCGACTCCGACAGCGGCGATTCCGCCCAGGTCGACCGCACCCAGACAGACCCCAATGCAGCCCAGCAGGAGGTCTCCGGCTCGGCGGGATCCGCGGACACCGGAGGCGGCACCACCTCCGCACGTGGCGTCAACGGGTCATCGGTGAAGCTGCCGTTCGGCCTGAATCCGAGCACCGTGCCGGTTCTCGGCACCTACGGAACCGACAGCGGCCGTGGATATCTCACCTCCGACTGGTATCAGCTGCCGGCCCGCGCCGACGACAAGCCGATCGTCACCGTGTCCGTCGCCGGCGAGGTCGAATACGTCGACGAACTGGCCGTCACCCATCCCGGAGCAAGGGTGCGCCTCGAGTTCGGCCGCGTCGAACCCGACGGGCGGGTGACCACGACGGCTTCGATGGCACCCCTGGGCATCAACACCGCGCCGGAGTGGCGCAACCTGCGGTTCCCCCTCGACGCGGCCCCGCCCCGGGCGACGGTGGTGCGAATCGTCGCCGACGACACCTCCCCGGACCCCGCGCAGTGGCTCGCCGTCACTCCTCCCCGGGTCACCCCACTGGTGACACTGAACTCTCTGGTGGGCGGCGAGGACCCCGTGTTGCTGGATTGGGAAGTCGCGCTGGCCTTCCCGTGCCAGCGGCCGGCCGGCGTCGCCCACGGCGTCCTCGAGACCCCGATGTGGCGGATCACGCCGGATGCCGAGGGCGAGCGCGTCAATTCGCGCCGCTGGATGGCCGGCGACTACGGCGGCCCGCTCGGCATCGTCGAGAACGAACTCCAGCCCATCGTGCTGCCGGCCTACCTGACCAACGACTGGGCCAAGGACTGGGGCAGCCTGCAACGCCTCGTCCCGCTCAAACCGCAGGTACCCGCCGAACTGACGCTCACCACCGACGTCGAGAGCGGCCTGTGGACGCCGGGGCCGATGCGCGCGATCAAAAACTGAGTCCTGCGTCCTGCACGCTGGTCGGCGAGACTCGTCTCTCGCTGATCGAGTAAGGCACCGAGCGCAGCGCCCTTCGATGCGCTCGCAAGCTCGCTTACTCAGGAACCGGCGCCGCATCGAGATCACCGCGCACGAGATCTCGATGCGCGGGCTCGCAAGCTCGCTCGCTTACTCGATCAGCGATGGGGCGAACTCTTCGGTCCCCGGGCCGACCTGACGCTCACCACCGACGTCGAGAGCGGCCTGTGGACGCCGGGGCCGATGCGCGCGATCAAGAACTGAGCTCTGGGCTGGGATAGTCGTCCATTCGCTGATCGAGCAGGTGGCGAGTTCTAGGGGTCGACGCAGGCGACCGGCGTGGGGTGGGAAGAGTCGCAGCCCTTTTCGCTGATCGAGTAAGCACGCGAGCTTGCGAGCGAGCGCATCGAGATCAACGGTGAACGAGATCTCGATGCGGACCCTCGCAAGCTCGGGGCCTTACTCGATCAGCGAGGTGTGGCGACTCTTCGGCTCAGGCTCCGAGCGTGCAGGCTCGGCTCGCTTATCCACCCTCAGTGCCGGATCGGCGCGGGACTCCACAGTCCGCTGCGGGTGGCGGTGCCGAGCTGGAGTTCGGCGAGCGTCGAGACGTCGTTGTACGGCGTGTAGCGCTCGAGCGATCCCCAGTCACGCCCGATGTCGCCCTGCAGGTAGGTGGCCATCGAGTTCGACTTCTGCGACACCTCGATCCAGCCGAGCGGCCCGCCACCGTAGGAGTCCTGCCAGGCGGACACCGCCGCGGCGAGATCGGCGCCCGGCTTGATCCGCCACTTGGGGATCTCCGCGACCCCGTTGCGATGGGTGAACGGACGCTGGCACGGGAACACCAACCCCGAGGTCCAGTCCACGTGGACCGGATCCTCCCGGCCCACAACCTCTTCGAGGGTCTTCATGCTCGGCAGCCGAGGCGGTGTCACGACGATGAACCGATCGGAGGACAGGTTGTCGTCGGTCGCGACGATGCGGACCGCGGTGATGTCGTCGGGCAACGAATCGGTCGTCACGCGCACGTTGCGCCACGAGGGTCGCGGCCCTGGGTCGATCAGCTCCGTGTCACCGGTGGCGTGCAGCGATGCGTCGCGTGTGCCGGGGCCGACCGGATCGGTGGTGTACTCCAGCAACAGGTTCGGGTTGTCGTACTGTCCGGCGACCGAGAACGTCAGCAGCGGACGGTCTTTGTAGTCGGCCGGCAAGGCGTACCAGGCCGAGGTGAGTCGGGCGGGCACCTGATCGGTGGTCGAATAGCTGCCCATCACGGGGGTCTTCGCGGGGTCCAGGAAGAACGGCAACTGCGCGTAGCTGCCGTTGACGCCGGCGGTCGACGAGATGCCGCCGCCGGTGCCTCCGGTGTTGGCGGTCAACACATCCGGCGACGATGCCGCGGTCCCGGCGAGCACCCCCAGCGATCCCTCGCTGGCGCTCGTGTCGAGATCGACGGGCACGCCGTTCGACGTGAACCCAGTGGTCGCCGGACGGGTCGCATCGGGCGGGGCGATCGCCGGGCCGGCCAACGGGTCGGCGATGGAACCGTCGACCGGGGTCAACTGGAACCGGCTGGGGTCCTCCTCGACCCACACCTTGTCGGCCATCCCACATTCCTTGCCCGCCAACGCTTCCAGGTTGGACCGCGGCACCGAGTACGAGCCGCTCTGCTGGATGCCGGCGAAAATCGCTGTCACGATGAGGAATACGACGACGCCGGCCGAGACGAATGCCAGCGGTGCGGACGCGAGGGTGGCCCAGACGCGCCGGTACCAGGCGCGCGGATGGTGATGCGCCGGGTCGGCGGGATCGGTGCCGGCGAAGGGCTCCCGGAAGTGGAACCAGAGGGCGAGCAGCAACAGCAGTAGCGACAGGTACAGCAGCAGATCGGCCAGCTTCATGCCGAACGTCACCTGGGTGACGCCCCAGGGCATGCCCCAGGCCGACGAATAGAAATACGAGTTGGGCGCGGTGAACGAGAGACCGGTGATGAACACGACGAGCGCCGCGAACAGGGTGCGGTTACGACGCGAATGCATCGTCTGGTTGCTCGCCGCGATCGCCGCGATCGCGGCCAGCGCCGCACCCAACCCGGCGAAGACCCCGAAGTGGTGGGTCCATTTGGTGGGCGTGAACATCAGGAAGACCAGCGACGCGAAGGTGATCCCGACGATTCGCCGCGACGGACCCAGCGCGGTGCCGGGGATGCGCGAGCGCCGGATGAGCATCGCCGCCGACACGACGAGACCGAGGATCAACGCGAGGACCGCGAATCGTCGTGCGATGGAACCGTTCGCGGAGAACTCGAACAGCGACGAGTACCGGTCGATCTCGTTGTACCAGTGCAGCGACGGACCGAGCGCCGACTTCATCGACGACGCCTCGAGGAATGACCGCAATGTCAGGTTCGAGAACACCACGAAGACGACGAAGGTGCCCGCCGCCAGGATCGGCGCCACCAGCGCGACGTAGGCCCATCGGTCACCGCCGATCACCCGGGCGCGTTTGATGAGCGCCATCATCATCGGGCGGGCGCCGGCGATCAGCGCCGCCACCGCGAGGAGTCCGGTCGGGCCGGCGGCCAGGCTGAACGCCCCGATCAGGCACGCGACGGCGGCCGGCAGCAACCGTCCGGTGGCGATCGATCGCTCCACCGAACACCAGGTGAGCAGCGCACCCAGACAGATGATGGGCTCGGGTCGCAGCCCGTTGTTGAACGGGAACCACGATGCGAGGAACACGAACGCCGCGGTCCATCCGACGACGGGCCGGGTGATCGCGGCCCGGCCCAGCCGCGGCAGCACCTCGTGACTGATGATCAGCCAGACGCCGATCCCACACAGCAGCGCCGGGATACGCATCCACGGACTCGCCACACTGACGTGGCTGAGCAGGCCGAACACCTCGTAGTACCAGCCGAACGGCGCCTCGGGTGCGCCGTACCAACGGAAGTAGTTCGCGGTGTACTGGGCGTTCTGCGCGACGCGCGACATGGTCAGCAGGTAGCCGTCGTCGGAGGTGTTCGGTCCGACGAAATGCCACAGGATCAGCGCGCCGATCACCACGTAGTCGCGGGAGTTGAAGTGCCACCACCGTGCGGGCAGTATCCGCCGGTGTTTGCGGCCGTCGGTGGAGTCGAGGACCGCCAGCGCGATCAGCGACACGATCGTCGCGACGATGCCGACGACGAGCACGATCCATTTCAGGACGGTCGGCGCGGTGGAGTACCGGGAGTCGATGGTGACATGCGCCCGCAGCCCGGGCAGGCTCGCGACGGGACCGGAGAGGTCGGTGAAGAGCCCGGTGACCTGCGGTCGCTGATCCTTGTCGTACGTGTTGGACTCGCGGCCCTCGGTGGTCCCGGTCAGCGCCTCGCCCTTGTCGTTGCGCATCCCGACGAACTCCGCGGTCACCGCGTCGGAGTCGGCGTGGACCACGATGTCACGGCAGTCCTGCGAGCGGATCTGCGCGAGCGTCGCCGACACGAGCGGGACGTTGCGAATGACCACCTCGACCGTCTGCCGGTCCGCGGGATCACCCGGCTGCCCGGTCTTGCGGACGAACAGGCCGCGTTCGGGGGATTTCTCCGCGTCCTTCGGGGTGGTGGACAGCAGGATCGATTCGTCGTCGCCGAGCTGCTCGACGGCCGAGCACGGAATGGACGCATCGAGGTCGATGGGGACATAGCTGATGAGCGGGGCGGCGACCGAGCCCACCGTGCCGCTCTGTGGCCAGCTGATCTGCGCGGTCGTCTGATTGACCGGCATGAGGGGCGTGGCCAGTGCCAGGAGGAAGCCGAGCAGGCCGGTGATGATGGCGACGATCTTCGCTCGTCGGATCGTCAGCTCGGGCACAAAGAGAGATGGTAACCGTTGGCCGGTGACGTCCCGTGCGGGCGAACGCCTGATCTATCGTGAGACCCATGGCCGACACCGAGACGAGCCCCGAACCGTTGCCGATTCTGCTGCTCAACGGCCCCAACCTCAACACGCTCGGGGTGCGACAGCCCGAGGTCTACGGTGCGGACACGCTGGCCGATGTCGTCGACCTCGCCGAACGCACTGCCGCCGAACTCGGCTACGGCCTTCGCGCCGCGCAGACCAACCACGAAGGCCAGATGATCGACTGGATTCACGAGGCCCGCGGTCAGATCAGCGGCATCGTGATCAACCCGGGCGGCTGGACGCACACCTCGGTCGCGCTGGCCGACGCGCTGGTGATCCCCGAGGTGCCGATCATGGAGGTCCACATCAGCAACGTCCACAAGCGGGAAGCGTTCCGGCACCACTCCTACGTGTCGCCCATCGCGGCGGGCATCATCGTCGGCTACGGAATCCGCGGTTACGAGTTCGCCATTCGTCGATTGGTCGAGCTGGTCGGCTGAGCAGGTGCTGCACATCGAGCTCGCCTCGCCCGCGCACCTCACCGACGATGTGCTGGCGCTGGTGGCCGACGACAAGGCGGTGAGTTCGGTGGCCCTGGTCCGCGGAGCATCGGTCAAACCCGTGGGTGACATCGTGAAGATCGACGTCGCGCGAGAGGCGGCCGACGACCTCATCAATGATCTCCATGACCTCGGCATCCCGCGCGATGGTGCGGTTCGGGTGGAGGAGGTCGAAACCTACCTGTCGCAGGCCGCACTCGACGCCGACCGCCGGTCTCCGGGCTTCGGATCGGACGCGGTCGTCTGGGCGCAGGTCGGACGTCGTGCCTACGACGAATCGGAACTCGACTTCATCTATCTCGGCTTCATGACGCTGGCGACCATGCTCGCGGCGATCGCGGTGGTCCTCGACTCCCAGATCCTGACCATCGGTGCGATGGTCCTCGGTCCCGAGTTCGGAGCGATCACCGCGATCGGGGTCGCACTGGTTCTCCGGCGATGGCACCTGCTGCGCCGGGCGACGACCACCCTGATCATCGGGTTCGCGGTCGCCATCGTGCTGACGCTGCTCGCCTCCCTGGTCGCGCGCGGTCTCGGCTGGGTGACCGAGGCCGATATCACCCACCATCCGGAAACCGAGTTCATCTACTCGCCGTCCCGGTGGTCGCTCATCGTGGCGATCCTGGCCGCGGTGGCGGGGGTGCTGTCGATCACCTCGGCGCGCACCGGTGCGCTGGCCGGCGTCTTCATCTCGGTCACGACGATTCCCGCCGCCGGCAACCTCGCCCTGGCCGCGGCGTTCGCGGAGTGGCACGAGGTTCGAGGATCGGGATTTCAGCTCGTCATCAACATCGTGGGGATGACGCTGGCCGGTGCTGCGACTTTGTGGACGCAACGGGTGGTGTGGAAACCGTTCTCGCGCCGACGGGTCGCCCGAGCGCGAGCGCTGCGCGCGGACTGACACCTACTGCAACTAAGCGGTTGCACTACTGGGAGCTATGTGCAACTATGGAGTTGCAGATAATCCAATCCATCGCCGAGGAGGCACCCCATGAACACCGAATACGACCGCATCGAGCGTGAGATCGCCATCGACGCACCGGCGGCGAATGTGTGGGCACTCGTGAGCGAGCCCGGATGGTTCGGCAACAACCGCGAGATCACCGAGCACCGCATCGAACGCGAGGGCGACGTCAGTTACGTCTACGACCCGACACACGGGAAGTTCGCGTTCCGCACGGTCGCACTCGACGAGCCCAACTACGCCGCCTTCCGCTGGCACATCGACGCCGACGACCTGGCGAGTTCGTCCACCCTCATCGAATTCTGGCTCACCCCATCCGATTCCGGGGTGGTACTGAAGGTCGCCGAGAGTGGCTTCGCCTCGCTGTCCGAACCGGAGGCCAATCGGCGCGCCCGATTCGACGACCACACCGAGGGCTGGAAGGTCGAACTCGACTTGGCACGCGCGCACCTCACCGGGACCGCTGCCCGTGCCTGACCCCGACGTCGCCGACGCCCCCGTCGACCTGTTCGCCGCGCTCGCCGACGACAGCCGATGGCGAATCCTGGTGCAGCTCTCGGATTCTCCGGCATCGGCGTCCGGGTTGGCGGCCGAACTGCCGATCTCCCGGCAGGCGATCGCCAAGCATCTGCGGGTGCTCGAAGAGGTCGGCCTGGTGACGCCGATCAAGGTGGGTCGTGAGATTCGTTACGAGCCGGTGGGCGCGACCCTGAGTCGCCTTGCCCGACATCTGGATTCGATCGCCCGCGGGTGGGACCGTCGACTCGACCGGATCAAGGATCTGGCGGAGAACCCGCCGCACGACGGCTGAGCGCGTCAGCTCACCTCGAGCGCCCGGCGTGCGGCCGTGGCCACCCCACCGTCGTGCCGAGGTCCGTGGCCGGGGAACAGCGTGGTGGCATCGAGCGCGGTGAACGATTCGACGGTTCGTCGCGCGGCCGCCTCGTCGTGCTGGAATGCGCTCGAAATGCATTGTGGCCCGGCGATCGCGGAGATCGGATGTCCGCTCACCAGGGCATCACCGCTGACCAGCACCTCACCGTCGGCCACGAGGTAGGCGCTGTGGCCGTCGGTGTGCCCGTGCGCGGTGACCGGCACCGGCCGGCCGGGCAGGTCGAGCGGATCGGGGAAGGCCTCCGCATCCGGAATACCCTTCCGGCTCAACACTCCCAGCGGCGTCACCGCGGCCAGCCAGCGCAGCACGCGCGGCTGGTAGGCGAGGGGTGCGATGTCGCCCGGCCCGGCCTGCTGCAGGTATTCGCGCTTGGCGTGCGCGACCTCCACGGGGTCCATGTACACGTCGAAGCCGTACCGGTCGTGCAGACGCGCAAGCCCGCCGAGATGGTCGACGTGTGCGTGTGTGAGCAGCGCGCCGCGGATGTCCTCGGGCCGTGCGCCGATGCTGCGGATCGATTCCTCGACGGCCGACGCCTGCCCGGGATATCCGCCGTCGATCAGCGTGATGTCCGAACCCTCTTGCAGCAGAACCCAGTTCGCCACACCGGTGGACACCAGGAAAGCGGTGGACGACCCGGCGTCGACCCTGCTGATCGTGAACTTGCCGATCATCGGCGCACCACCAGGACGAACGGTCCGACCTCGGTGACCTCGAAGCGTGGATCGGCGAACACCGCCGGGTCGAACGTCACGGTGTACCGCTTGACATTCGGGTCGTTCGGGTAGACGTCCTCGGCGAGCCGTAGCGTGTATCCGTCTGCGCTGTACCGGAACAGGAAGACGTTCGGTGGCGTCCAGGGTGAGTTGTTCAGCTTCGTGATCAGCTCCTGGGGCGACGTCGATTTCGACCATCGCTCGATGGTGGCGGCACGTTTGTCGAACTCCGCCAACGGATTCGCGTAATGCGACGTCAGTCCCTGGAATCCCCAGTACGGATAGATCGAGAGGAAGCCGAAGTCGGCGGTGAGCACGACATTGCCTGTCGCCGGCTTGCCGGTCTGTTTCGCGATCAGCCGATGGATCTCCGGGAAGTACGATTCCGCACCCGGCGGACGCTGATCGGCGCGCTCGCCGTAACCGTCGGTGTCGGTGTAGGCGGTGCTGATCTCCGTCGACAGGAAACCCGGAATCCCTTGTGCCAGGCCGATGGCGGCGATGGTGGCGACCGCGCCGACGGCGAAGCGGACATCCCCGAACCGGCCCACCGCCCAGCGTGCCATCTCGGCCACGCCGAACACGCCCGCCGCCGCCAGTGTGGCGTTCAGGATCGGGTCGAGCCGGAAGGACAGCAGGGTGCTGCCGCCCGCGGTCACCGCCATCGACAGCAGGCAGAACAGATAGATGGTGACCACGGTCAACCCGAAGGCGAGCGCGATGGTGCGCTGCCGGAATCGGAGCAGAATCCAGATCAACCCGATCAGGGTGATCACGCCGACGAGGGTGAGGTGGAGGAACGGGAGCGGCAGGATCGCACCGCGTTCGGGCAGGTAGTGTTCGGCGGTGCCGCCGCTGGCGGGTTGACTGCGCACTCGGGCCCACAGATACGGTGCCCACACGAGCAGGGCGATCAGGCCGGCGATCGCACCGACGACGACCAGTCGACCCCACACCGCCACCAGCACCGAGCGCCGGTGAGACCCGACGGATGGATCCGCCTTGTTCGCCGTCGAAAACCAGCCCTGCACCGACAGATACAGCGCCATCACCCCGGCTGTCAGCGCGAACACGGCGGTGTAGAGCGTGTAGAACGTGGCCGACAGTCCCAGGAACGCGCCGGCCGCGATCACCGCCGGCCAACTGGTGCCGGATCGCAGTCCGCCGATCGGGCCGTCGGCGTTCCGCGACCGCCCCCGCAGGGCGTACAGCAGGGTGACGAGCATCGGCGTGCCGAGCAGAACCAGTACCGCCGCATACGGTTCCGGTGACGCGTACATCACCGTGATCACGGTGACCGCCAGCGCCACCGCGATGCCGCGGTCGGCGCCGACGAGTCGGTTCCACAACAGGACACCCACTGCCGCGGCCGCCGACATCGACAGGATCGCCCACGGCTTGTAGGCCTCCCACCCCGGGACACCCACGAGATTCGCGTAGCGCCCACCACCCCAGAACCACCCGGCCGGATAGTACGGCGCCAGATGCAGATACGTCATGTCCGCCAGACGCGGACTGCTCGTCATCCGGGTCAGGTACTCGGTGCGGAACTCCTGATCCACCGACAGCCCGAACAGGTAGAGGCGCGTCGCGCCGAGGGGCATGCCGAGGCTCACGGTGACCAGACCCGAGGCCCCCAGCGCCGACAACAGACTGATCAGCCATCGCGATCGACCGAAACGGTAGAGCAGCACCGCGACGAGCAGTACCGTGATCGCCGCGACCTGCCCGACCGTGGTCAGAGCGCGAGTGACGTTGGAGGCGTTGAACGCCGGCCAGTCGACAGCGGAGATGACCTTCAGTCCGACGACGGCGACCAGGGCGCCGACGACCGCGCCGACGACCAGTTCGGCGACATCTCGAGTGCGGCCGGCGACCTGTGTGGTGGGCACCGTCGCAGATCAGATCGGGAGGCGGCGGAACACCGGTCGCGGGACGTGCCGCAGCACCATCATCACGTACCGGAATGCGCCGGGCGCCCAGACGATTTCCTTGTGCTTGTCGGCGGCGGCCACGGCCAGTCGCGCCACGTCTTCCTTCTCCACCGTCAGCGGTGCTTCGGCCACATGCGCCGACAGGCGGGTCCGCACCTGTCCCGGGCGGACGACGAGGACATGAATTCCGTCGGGGCGCAGTGCATCCCCGAGTCCGAGGTAGAAGCCGTCGAGGCCGGCCTTGGTGGAGCCGTAGACGAAGTTGCTGCGCCGCACACGTTCTCCGGCCACCGAACTCATCGCGATGATCTGGCCGAAGCCCTGCGCCCGCATCTTCTCGCCGAGCAGCACGCCCACCGACACCGCCGCGGTGTAGTTGATGCCGACCTCGGTGAGCGCGGTTTTCTGGTCCTGCCAGGCCTTTTCGTCGTCGGGCTGGATACCGAACGCGACGATGGCCACGTCGATGTCGCCGCCACCGAACACCTGATCGAGGACCGCGGCGTGAGTGTCGGGGGCCAGCGCGTCGAAGTCGATCTGCTCGACGCTCGACGCGCCCGCCTTCTCCATCTTCTCCACCGCGGCAGAGGCCGTCGGGTCGCCCGGGACGGTGGCCAGGACCACGCGCATCGGACCCTTCTTCAGGTACTCCGCAGTGATGGCCAGCCCGATCTCGGAGCTGCCGCCCAACACCAGCACGGACCGCGGCACGCCGACGGCATTGATCATATTCCTACTTCTCCTTGTGAAAACCGTTGGAAATCAAAGATTTACGACAATCAGACGAGTTCGAGGCGACGCGCCATGTCCGAGACGAAGACGTGCTCGGGGTCGATGCGACGACGGACCGCGAGCCACTCGTCGATGCGGGGGTACATCGCGTGGAAGTTGGCGGCGGTGGTCACCGAATCCTTGGCGGTGTAGAGACGACCGCCGATCGCCATCACGCGGTGGTCCATCTCCTGCAGGAATTCGTTCAGGCCCTTCTTGATCGGGAAGTCCAGGCACACGTTCCAGCCCTTGAAGGGGAAGGAGAGCGGGGCCTGGTTGCCCTCACCGAACAGCTTGATGACATTGAGGAAGCTCACGTGTCCCGACGACTGGATGTCGAGGATGATCTGCTTGAACTCGGGCTCGTTGCCGGTCGGCACGATGAACTGGTACTGGGCGAAACCACCACCCCGGCCATACGCGTTGTTCCAGTCCCCGATCACGTCGAGCATGTGATAGAACTGCGCGAGGCTCTTGATCTGGCCCATCTTGTTGGACCCCATGCGGTAGTAGGCCTCGCCGACCAGGGAGAAGTCGAACTTGTTGGCCAGCCCCCGCGGGAAGATGTCCGGCACCGAGATCAGCGGCTTCGGGTTGAAGCTCAGCGGATCGGACTGCAGTTTCGGCGGCAGTTCGTCGAGCGTGGCGAGGTTGCCGCGGGAGAACGAGCCGCGCCCGAGTTTCGGCGGTCCGCTGATGGTGTCGAACCAGCCCGACGCGTACTCGAATCCGTCCTCGTAGCGCTGCTCGAGGTGCAGATCGATCGTCTCGTCGAGCGAGGTCGTGGTGAACGTGTCGGCCATGAAGTAGGCACTCTCGGTGCGCTTCATCTTGATCGTGGCACGCAGGATGATGCCGGTCAGACCGATGCCGGCGACCGTGGCCCAGAACAGTTGTCCGTCGGTGTCGTCGGGGGAGCCGCCGGGCCGCAGCGTCAGGATACGGCCGTCGGCCACCAGGAGATCCATCTCCAGGACGTGGTTGCCGAAGCTGCCCTGGCTGTGATGGTTCTTGCCGTGGATGTCGTGCGCGATGGCGCCGCCGACGGTGACCTGACGGGTACCCGGCAGCACCGGCACCCACAGCCCGTACGGCAGCGCCGCGATCATCAGGTCGTTCAGTGAGACCCCGGCGTCGACGTCGACGGTCGCCGCATCCGCATCGATGGACCGGATGCGGTTCACCGGAGTCATGTCGATGGTGAGACCACCCGCGTTCTGCGCGGACTCGTTGTAGGAGCGGCCCAGGCCGCGCGCGATCACACCCCGTTTCAGATACGCCGGTTTGTCCGCGTTCTGGTCGGCCACCCGGGCCACCGCATCGGCGATGACCTCGGGATATGGGGTCGAGAGGACGTGCCCCTCGATCGGCATGGTGCGGCCCCAGCCCACCAGCCTGCGGGTCTCGATCGGCAACAACTCGTGAGTAGTCATCGCCTGTGAGCGTACTCGGCGGTTAGCTCTGCAAAGCCTTGACCGCCGCATTTCTCCCCGGTATGCCGCTGACCCCACCGCCCCTACGGGCGCCGGCCCCGCACAGCAGCAGCCGCGGATGGCGGGTTTCCACCCCCCACGTGCCGACCTGGTCATCGGACTCCGCCCACGGCCATTGCAGGCTGCGGTGGAAGATGTTGCCGCCCGGCAGTCCGAGGGTCTCGTCGAGATCCTGTGGCGTCTTCACCTCGATGCACGGACTGCCCGACACATCGTGCGCCATCACGTTCTGAATCGGTTCGGCCAGCACGGAATTCAACGATGCGAGGGTGGCGCCCACGGCATGGGCCACCGCGCCGGGCTCGTCGAACACCTCGGGCGGCATGTGCAGCCCGAACAGCGTGAGCGTGTGCTTGCCGGCTAGCTCCGGTCCGAGGATGCTGCGATCGGACAGGGTGTGGCAGTAGATCTCGCACGGCGGAAGATCCGGCACCTCGCCGCGGTCGGCCTGCCGCCACGCCTCGTGCAGCTGAGATGCGGTCTCGTTGATGTGGAATGTCCCGGCGAACGCCACCTCGGGATTCATCGACGCATCGGCCAGCCGGGGCAGCCGATCGAGCAGGAGATTGACCTTCAGCTGTGATCCGCGGGGCTCGTGCTCGGTGTCGATCGGGTCGTCGAGATACGCGTTGATGACCTGCGGAGCGCAGGCCGCATACAGCGTGGATCCGGTCACGGTGCCGGCCTCGAACTCCACGGTGCCGTCGCCGGGATCGACGCCGACGATCCGCGCGCCCGTCCGGATCTCGGCGCCGGCGGCGCTCGCCGCCTGGTAGAGCGCACCCGACACGGCACCCATCCCGCCGACCGGGACGTCCCAGTCGCCGGTGCCTCCGCCGATCAGGTGGTAGAGGAAGCAGATGTTCTGTTGCAGCGTCGGGTCGTCGAGGTCGGCGAAGGTGCCGATCAGCCCGTCGGTGGCAACGATGCCACGTACCGTGTCGTCGTCGAAATACTGGGTGAGGAGCTCGCCGAGGGGCCGCGAGGTCAGTGACTCCCACAGTTCGGCCTCGCTCGAGTCGAGGCCACCGGTCGTCAGGCCGGCGACGAGATCCCGCATCTCGGTGGCCGACCGGAGTGGCTCGAGCATCGTCGGGAACACCCGTTGGGCGATCGTGCCCATCCGTGCGTAGAACGACTGCCACGCCGTGAACACCGTGTCCGACCCGGTGGCCCGACGGAACGACTCGGCGGTCGCGTCGGGGTCCTCGTTGTCGACCAGGATGCCGCGCGCGGGATCGCCGGGCAGCGGGGTGTACGACGAATACCGGCGCCGGATGAGCGCGATGTCCAACCCGAGGTCGGCGATGATCTCCCGCGGCATCAGCGACACCAGATACGAGTAGCGCGACAGCCGCGCGGGGAGTCCGGCGAACGGCATCGCCGACACCGCGGCACCGCCGACGTGATCGGCCTTCTCCAGCACCAGCACCGACCGGCCGGCGCTCGCGAGATAGGCGGCGGCGGTCAGGCCGTTGTGCCCGGCGCCGATGATGATGTCGTCGTAGTGGGCCACGGCCCGATCATCGCAGGATGCGCGCCACGAAGGGAGTGGAATCCGGCATGGACGCGAGTACCGTGCCCGAATGGTCCTTGGTCGGGTAGACGTGCAGTTCGACCGGCTGGCCCGCCGCCCGCATCTGCGCGTACAGCGAAAGCGCTGACGGCGCAGGGACATCCGTGTCCAAGAGGCCCTGTCCGAGGAAGATCGGGCGGTCGTATCCGCGGTACGGGGTGCCCATGTACTCCGTGAGCGCGGGTCGTATACCCGGGATGCTGTCGATCGGCGCCCGGAAGAGGGTGCGCAGGTCGCGGCCGGTCATCAGTGCGACCATCTCCGGGTAACAGAGGTGCCGCGCCTGGTCGACCAGGGAGGCGCCGAGCGGTGTGAGCACCGACTGCGGCCGCAGGTCGGGCCGGGCCTCGATGAATCCGGCCATGATGTAGGTCGCGTACGTGTTGAGACCGGCGGGCAGCGTCACCGGAGGGAATGCGGGTCCGCCCAGTGCGACGACCTGCTCGATGTTGGCCGGGGTGCCGGTCGCGACGACCCCGCGGTAGTCGAGACCCGACCCGCGGGAGAGCGCGGTGGCACGCTGGGCGGCGTTGAGCGCCGCCCCGGCGCCCTGCGACTGGCCGACGATCACCCAGCGTTTCGACAGCGGCAGCCCCATCTGTTGTGCGGCCTTCACCGAGTCGACGATCGAATGCGCTTCGGTCTCGCCGTTCAGGTAGCTCATCAGGCCCGGGGTGCCGAGGCCGACGTAATCGGTCGACACCACGGCGTACCCCTGACGCAGCCAGTGCGCGAGGTAGGCCGAGTCGCGGGCGCTGCGCGGCTGTGCCGACGGTGTGCACTCGTCGCCGAGGCCGGTGGTGCCGTGTGCCCACGCGATCACCGGCCGGCCGCCGGGCGGGGGAGTGCCCGGGGGCAGGAACACCGCGCCCGTGCTGGTGGCCATCGTGCCGTGCTGATTCGGTGTCGCGTACAGGATCCGGTAGGCGCGTGCCGCGCCCGGGATGCCGAGCCCGGGTGCCAGCGGGACCGTCGCCATGAGCGTGCCCGCACGCGCGGGTACCGGGCCGGAGTAGTCGCGGACATCGAGGCCCGACCAGTTCGGCGCCGCGGTCGCCGGCAGTGGGGCCGCCGCGGCGGTCGCCGTGGTCAGCGTCGTGGCGGCGGCCAGGGCGACAGCGATCGCCGCGAGGGCTCGGCGGGTGGTGCGCAACATCATCTGTCGGACCCTAGACCCGACCCTTCGAGGCTCGGCTGGCGCCTCGCGCCTCAGGGAGCGGGGTGGGCCGCCGAGCGCCGCGAAGGGCCCGACCTCGTCACCGAAATGTCGGCTTGGGCCTATTCTTTGTGGGTGGACATTCCGTCAGTCGAGCTCAACAACGGGTTCTCGATTCCGATGGTCGGGCTGGGGACTGCGGGCATGATGGGTCGCCCGAATGTCGCCGCGGTCTCCACCGCTCTGCGGGGCGGATATCGGATGATCGACACGGCGAGTCGGTACAGCAACGAACGCAGCGTCGGGATGGGCGTCGTGGAATCAGGGGTCCCGCGCAGTGATGTCGTCCTACAGACCAAACTCGGCGGCGGCGACCAGGGATTCGACGAGGCGATCAACGGGGCGATGGAGAGCGCACGCCGCCTCGGTGTCGCGCACATCGACATCTTCCTGATCCATTGGCCCAATCCGTCCCTCGGACGCACCGTCGACTCCTGGAAAGCCCTGCTCACCCTGGCCGACGAAGGATTCATCGCGACGGCCGGCGTCTCGAACTTCAAGCGGCATCATCTGCAGGCGCTCTATGACGAGACCGGCCGCTGGCCGGCCCTCAACCAGATCAAGTGTTCTCCCGCGTTCGCGCGGACCGAGCTTCGAAAGTTCATGTCGGAAAAGGGAATTCATACCCAGGCCTGGAGTCCCACCGGACGCAAGGACGGCGTGCTGTCCGATGCGGTGATGATCCGCCTCGCCCGGAAATACGGCAAATCACCCGCCCAGATCGCCTTGCGGTGGGCCGTGCAGAACGGCATCAGCGTGATCCCGAAGTCGTCGCACAGCGGTCGGCAGACGGAGAACGCCGACGTGTTCGACTTCGAGCTGAGCGACGACGACCTCGCCGGCCTCGACACCCTCGACCGCGGCGAACGAGCCGCACCGGACTCCGACGTCGAGGAAGCGTTCTGACGGTGGCCGCCAGAACGCAACCGGTAGGGTGACAGGGTGTCTCGACCCGAGTCCGGCGCCGCCGACGGTCATCCGCGCCATGAAGACTTCAGCTCTCCGCACGCGCCGCTGCCGATCGAGCTGCCGCTGGGCGACGGCGAGGCGTCGACGAACGTCGACCTGAAGACGCAGATCATCCGGTTCGCCATCACCGGTGCCGGGTCCGGTGTGCTCGACTTCGGTCTGACCATCTTTCTCCAGTACGTGGTCGGGACGCCGTTCTGGATCGCGAAGTCGTTCGGCTTCATCCTCGGCACGACGACCGCGTATCTACTGAACCGGCGGTGGACGTTCGAGGCCGAACCGAGCTTCCTCAGATTCCTGGCCGTCGCCGCCCTCTACGGAGTGACGTTCTTCGTGAATGTCGGTCTCTACACCTGGCTCTCACATCTGTGGCCGGTGGAACTCGTCTACAGTTTCGCGGCCTATGTCGTCGCGCAGGGCACCGCCACGGTGATCAATTTCGTGGTCCAGCGGCTGGTCATCTTCCGGATCCGGTAGGGCCTCCGGATGACCACTGCCGTCGTTGTGGGAAGTGGACCCAACGGTTTGACGGCGGCGGTCATCCTGGCCCGCGCCGGATGCGACGTGCGCGTCGTCGAGGCCGCCGAGACGATCGGCGGCGGCACCCGATCGGGTGCGATCTTCCGTCCCGGCATCATCCACGACCACTGTTCGGCCTTCCATCCGCTCGGCGCCGGATCGCCGGCGTTCCGGGCGCTGCGGCTCGAGCAATACGGGTTGCGGTGGGCACGTCCGGAGATCGACTGCGCCCACCCGCTCGACGACGGCCACGCGGCGCTCCTGCATCGGTCCGTTGCCGAGACCGCCATCGGTCTCGGCGTCGACGGGCAGGCCTGGCGCGACGTGTTCACCAGCGGCGCGACCGATTTCGACGAACTCGCCGACGACATCCTCGGACCGCTCCTGCGGTTCCCGCGGCATCCGATCCGGTTGGCGGAGTTCGGGAATCGCGCCCTCTATCCGGCCACCTCGGTGGCGCGGGTGTTTCGCACCCCGGAGGCGCGCGCCTTGTTCACCGGTGTGGCGGCGCACGCCTTCACCCGCCTCGACCGCCCCGGCTCCGCGGCCGCGGGGTTGATGTTGCTGGCCGCCGGTCACCGGCACGGATGGCCGGTGGCCCAGGGTGGGTCGTCGGCGATCACGACCGCGCTGGCGCGGGCACTCATCGACGCGGGCGGTCGCATCACCACCGGCACCCCGGTGAACGACCTGGACGACGTGGCCCCCGCCGACCTCGTGCTCCTCGACGTGATGCCCCGGGCCGCCGTCGGCATACTCGGAAACCGGCTGCCGCCGAGGATCTCTCGACGATTCCAGCAATATCGGCCGGGCCCGGCCGCATTCAAGGTCGATTATCTCGTCGACGGCGAGGTCGGGTGGGCCAACGCGGACTGTGCGCGGGCCGGCACCGTTCATCTCGGTGGCGATCTGCACGACATCGTCGCCGCCGAAGCCGACATCGCCGCCGGGCAGATGCCCGACCGTCCGTTTGTCCTGGTCGGTCAGCAGTGGCTCGCCGACCCGTCCCGCGCCCCGGGTCGCGTGAAGCCGCTGTGGGCGTATGCCCATGTGCCCCAGGGATTCAGCGGCGACGCGACCGCCGCGGTGACGGCGCAGATCGAACGGTTCGCGCCCGGGTTCGCCGACCGGATCGTGGCGGTGGCGGGCACGACCACCCGGCAGCTCGAGGCGTCCAACGCCAACTACATCGGTGGCGACATCGGTGGCGGTCGGAATGATCTGCGGCACTTGATCGCTCGTCCCAGGCTGACGCGAAACCCTTATGCCACCGGGGTTTCCGGTGTCTACCTGTGTTCGTCGGCGACACCGCCCGGTGGCGGCGTCCACGGCATGTGCGGCCATCATGCGGCGCACGCGGCGCTGCGCTATCTCGACGACTGACCCCTGCGTCCCGCCCCATCCGCACTGCGTGCCATGCCGAGGGCCTGACGTCAGCTCTTGACCTTCGCGATCACATTCTCCGCATACCAGTTGAGGTGGTCGATCTTCTTCTGCAGCGGCTCGGTGTCGTCGCCGGTGATGTACGGCATCCGGAATCCGACGATGACGTCGGTGATCCCCTTGTCCTCCAGTCGTTTACAGCCGTCGACCGAGTAGGCGTCCATCGAGATGACGTGGATCTCGAAGGGGTCGTTGGTGGTGCCCTCCGCCTTGCGGAGGTCGGCGATTTTCTCCAGCAGTGCGTCGAGTTCCTCACCGGGGCCGCCGCCATGCATCCAGCCGTCGCCGCGGATGACCGCGCGCTTCAACGCGGCGTCCGCGTGGCCGCCGACAAGCAGTGGCAGCGGCTCGGTCGGCGCGGGGGTCATCTTGATTTTCGGGATGTCGTAGAACTCGCCGTGGAACTCGAAGTAGTCACCGCTGGTCAGCCCGCGGATGATGTCCATGCACTCGTCCATCCGTTTGCCGCGGCGACGGAAGTCGACTCCCATGAACTCGTAGTCCTCCGGCCACGGACTGGTGCCGACGCCGAGCGCGAGGCGGTTGTCGGTGAGGTAGGCGACCGACGACGCCTGCTTGGCGACCAGCGCCGGTGGGCGCACCGGCAGCTTCAGCACGAACGGTGTGAAGCGGATCGTCGAGGTCACCGCCCCGAGTGCGGCCGCCTGGATGAACGTCTCGATGAAGGCTTTGCCGTCGAGGAACTCCCGGTTCCCGTCCGGGGTGTACGGGTAGGTCGCGTCCGATTCGGCGGGGTAGGCCAGCGAGTCCGGGATGGTGAAGCCGTCGAACCCGGCCGCCTCGGCCGCCTGCGCCAGCGGTGCGTAGTAGCGGGGGTCGGTCATCGCCTCGGCGAAGGTGAATCGCATCGTGCTCCTCGGGTCGTCGTCTCACCACCGAGGGTAGAACACGTTCTAATTCTTTGGATAGTGCCGTCTCGGTCGGAGGTCGCGTGGACCACCCCGTCGTCGGCGCCGACGGGGTGACGGCCGGTGTTCTAGGGCACCAGCGCCGCGGTGGTGTTGGTGGACAGGGAGGCCCGAACCGCCGCGGTGATGTCGTCGACGATCGCCTCGTCTGCTCCCTCTTCGAGAGCGTCGAAGATCTGCGCGACCACCGTCTCCGGCGACAGCTTCGGCACATCGAGTGACTCGGTCATCTCGGTGGCCGCGTACGAGAGGTGGGCGCCGAGCACCTGTGTCCCCTGGCCGGCGAGCTCGGCCCGCAGGCTGTTCGTCAATCCCCACACGGCGGCCTTCGACGACGAGTAGGCACCCGGCGTGGCGATCCAACTCAGCGCCGACGCGATGTCGATCACCGCGCCCCCGCCGCGGGCGGCCAGGATCGGGGCGAACGCGCGGGTCATGTCCAGGACCCCGAAGACGTTGGTGTCGAATACTTTTCGAATGTCGGCGACCGGTGAGGTGAGAAGCGAGCCGGCGGCGCTGATACCGGCATTGTTGATCAGGATGTCGACGTCGGGAGCGGCGGCCGCCGCGGCGGCGATGCTCGCGGTGTCGGTCACGTCGAGTCGCAACGGGATGACACGGTCGTCGGTGATCGGGATGTCGCGGCGCGCCCCGGCATAGACCTTGGTGGCACCGCGGTCGAGTGCCTCGGTGACGAACTGCAGGCCGAGGCCGGCGGAGGCGCCGGTGACCAGGACGGTGTGGCCGGTGATGAGCATGGGGGGTCTCCTCGTGTCGAGAGCGGTGGCGTGATTGGGCGATCAGGGACGGTCGGGGAACGGATTCCCGGCGCGCGCGCCCGGCCCGCGGTGCAACGAGAGCGATGCGCGGGTCACCGGCTCCCCGCACGCCGAACACACGGGCTCGACGGTCATGACCTGTCCGCAGTCGCGATGCGTGGCCACCACCGGTGCGCCGTCGGGTGCCGCCCATTTGTCGCCCCACTGCCGCAGTGCGGTCAGCACGGTCCAGAGGTCGCGGCCCTTCTCGGTGAGTCGGTAGTCGTACCGCACAGGTTTGTCCTGGTACGGCACCCGGGTGAGCACGTCATGCGCGACGAGCGTGTCGAGTCGCTGGGTGAGGACGTTGCGCGCGATGCCGAGGCGCTCGGAGAAGTCGTCGAATCGGGTCACCCCGAAGAACGCGTCGCGGATGATCAGCAGCGTCCACCACTCGCCGATGATCTCCAGGGTCTGGGCGACCGAACAGTTCATGTCGGCGAAAGAGGCGCGGCGCATGAGTTCAGACTAATGGGTTGCGTGAAGCAACTCAAGTCTGATCTTATGGGTTGCATGACAGAACTCACTGATCGACGATCCGCCCGCGATGGCGTATCGACTCCGCACCGCCCGGGCATCGTGCTGCTCGTGCTCTCGTTGGCGGCCTTCATGGCCAGCCTCGACGTCTTCATCGTCAACGTCGCATTCGACGACATCGGCCACGACTTCCACGGCGTCGGCCTGGCCGAACTGTCCTGGGTGCTCAACGCGTACACGATCATCTACGCCGCACTGCTCGTGCCGGCCGGCCGGATCGCCGACCGCTACGGCCGCAAAGGAGCGTTCCTGACCGGTCTCGCGCTGTTCACCGCGGCCAGCGTCGCGTGCGCGCTCGCCGGAGGCATCTGGTGGCTGGTGGCCTTCCGGGTCGTGCAGGCGATAGGTGCGGCCATCCTCACCCCGGCGAGCCTCGGATTGGTGGTGTCGACGATGCCCCTCGCGGTCCGCGCCCGGTCCGTGCGCATCTGGGCGGCGACCGGTGCACTCGCCGCCGCACTCGGTCCGGCCGTCGGTGGCCTGCTCGTCGAGGCATCCTGGCGGTGGGTGTTCCTGGTGAACGTGCCCGTGGGCATCGCGGCATTGATCGCCGGCGCGCTGGTCATCACCCGATCGGTCGACGAATCGCAGTCGCCGCTACCGGATCTCGTCGGCGCCGGACTGCTCGCGGTGGCCATCGGCGCGTTGACCCTGGGCCTGGTCCAAGGCACCGACTGGGGATGGACCGACGGCCGCATCATCGGCGCATGGGTCGTCGCGGCGATCGCGTTCGCCGGATTCGTGGTCAGTTCCGCGCGGCATGCGGTCCCGGTGATCGACCCGGCGTTGTTGCGGGTTCGGTCATTCGCCTTCTCCAACCTGACCGCAGTGCTGTTCGCCATCCCCTTCGCGGGTGCACTACTCGCCAATATCCTGTGGCTGCAACAGGTCTGGGGATACTCGGCGATCAAGACCGGTTTCGCGGTCTCGACCGGACCGCTGATGGTGCCGATCTTCGCCGCCGTCGCGCATCGGCTCAGCGCGCGAATCCCGGTGGGCGCCATCGTCGCTGCCGGCTGTGTGCTGTTCGGCTTCGGCGGGGTACTGATCGCGCTGTCGGTCGGGCAGACCCCGAACTACGCGACCGAGATCCTGCCCGGCTGGCTGATCGGCGGAATCGGGGTGGGGCTTGCGCTGCCGTCGATCCTGTCGTCGGCCACCGCCGAACTCCCCGCCCATCAGGCCGCCACCGGCAGCGCCGTGGTCAACATGAGCCGGCAGATCGGGATGGCGTTGGGCGTCAGCCTGCTGGTCGCCATTCTGGGCACACCCGTAGGATTCGCCGCGGCGCACAGCGCCTTTCAGAACGCCTGGTGGGCGCTGGCGATCGTCGCACTCGGTGCCGCGGTCGCGGCGATCGGGATGACCCCGCCGCGGCGTGTATAGACGCGGCACAACAGCGAGTTCGCGTCAGCTACTGACGCGAACTCGCTGTGACACCGCATCTGTGTACCGCTGCGGGCGTCAGGGCCGGGTGAACCGTTCCCGACGGCCGAGCCGGCGCAGTCGGACCCACTCGGCGAAGCCCTTCGGGTCACGTTGCTGGACCAGGAAATACCAGCCGAACCGGGCGTACTCCTGAGGAAGCAGCCTGCGCATGCCGGGCTGGCTCATCAGGTAGCCGCGGTTCCGGTAGGTGAAGTACCGCTTCTTCGGATCGTCCGGGTACTGGGTGTGCATCCGGCCACCGAGAATCGGGCGGAACTCGTCGGAACCGTCGGGATGGAGGTACCCGGCGGTCAGGCAGGTGCCGAACCTCAGTCCCGACCGCTGCAACCGACGATGCATCTCCACCTCGTCGCCACGGAAGAACAGGCGCAGATCGGGGACGCCGATCTCCTCGATCGCCCTCGCGGAGAACAGGGCGCCATTGAACAGTGACGCGATGCCGGGAAGGAGATCGTCGGCATCGGCAACATTCGACCCGCTCGACCCGCTCCCGGCGTCGCGGGTATTCGCCCCGCTCGCTCCGCTCCCGGCGTCGGCAAACAACTCCGAACGCTTGCGCCGCCACACCAGCCCCCGCCGCAACGGGAAGGCCAGCGTGTCCGGGTCGTCGATGTTGGCGACCACCGGCGACACCTCGTCGAGGCCGTGGCGCTGCGCGCACTCGAGCAGGGTACTGAGCACGGCGGGCCCGTCGGGCCGGCCGTCGTCGTCGGCACACCAGATCCAGTCGGCGCCCAGCGCCAGCGCGTGCAGTATGCCGAGCGCGAACCCGCCTGCGCCGCCGAGGTTTCGCTCCGATCCGAGATAGGTCGTCGGAACCGGCTGCGCGGCCACGAGATCGGCGACCGCGGCCTCGTTCCCGTTGTCCACCACGATCAGCCGGTCGACGGGCCGATCCTGGGTGGTGACGACCGCCAGCGACTGTGCCAGCAGTTCCACCCGCCGGTGGGTCACCACCACGGCGATCACCCGGTCGGTCACTGGTTCTTGGCTTCCAGGTTCGCCAGCACCTTGCGAACGTGCTCGGCGGCCTTCGGGCCCTCGTAGGCGCCGACCACCTCTTCGATCCCGCCCTCCATGCGGATCTGCCCGTGGTCGATCCACAGTGCGCGGTCGCAGAGTTGCGCGAGAAACTCGTTGGAGTGGCTGGCGAACACCAGGATTCCGGAGCGTTCGACCAACGCCTGCAACCGCGTGCGGGCCTTGCGCATGAAGTCGGCGTCGACCGCCCCGATCCCCTCGTCGAGGATCAGGATCTCCGGGTCGATGCTGGTCACCACGCCGAGCGCCACCCGCACGCGCATACCCGTCGAGTATGTGCGCAGCGGCATCTGCAGGTAGTCGCCGAGTTCGGTGAACTCCGCGATGTCGTCGATCTTCTTGAGCATCTCCTTGCGCGTCATGCCCAGGAACATCCCGCGGATGATGATGTTCTCGTAGCCGGAGATCTCCGGGTCCATGCCGACACCGAGATCGAACACCGGCGCCACGCGCCCGCGAATCCGGCATGCACCCCGGGTCGGTTCGTAGATACCGGAGAGCAACCGCAGCAGCGTCGACTTGCCGGCACCGTTGTGGCCGACCAGGCCGACCCGATCGCCATGCCGCAGGTGCAGGTTGATGCCCTTGAGCGCCTCGACCACCACGACGTTCGACGAGTTCGACCCGATCACCCCGCCCGCGGCGCCCATCACGGACTTCTTCAGCGAACGCGTTTTCGCGTCGAAGATCGGGAAGTCGACGCACGCGTCCCACGTGTCGACGCGGACCTCGGTCTCAGCTGCCATCTCTCGTCCGTCCTAGACCCAATACGCCACGCGGGCACGGTAGTTGCGCATCACGAACATGGCCATCAGCCAACCGACCGCGGTGCAGCCGATCACGATCGCCCAATGGTAGAAGGGGACCGACTGTCCGAGCAGCGGACCGCGCGCGATGTCGAGGTAGTGGTACATCGGGTTGAGCTCCACGAGTTTCAGCCGCGACGACTCCTTGCCGGTCGCACTGCCCAGGCTCTGGGTGGTCCAGATGATCGGGGTCATGAAGAACACCAATTGCACGACGGTGGTGAGCAATTGGCCGATGTCGCGGAACCGGGTCGACAGGATGCCGAACACGATCGACACCCACACCGCATTCACCACGTACAGCGCGATCGCCGGAACCACGAGCAGCACACTCCAACTCAGCGGCGGCGGGAAGATCACGAAGATGATCACGATGATCACCACGTTGTGCGCGAAGATGATCAGCTGCCGCCACACCACGCGGTAGACGTGCACGCTCACCGGTGCCGGGAGTTGCTTGATCAGGCCCTCGTTCTTGGAGAACACCTCGGCGCCCTCGAGGATCGAACTCTGGATGAAGTTCCAGAAGATGAAGCCCAGCGCGACGTAGGGCAGGAACTGCCGGAGATCCATCCCGAACAGCTCGCCGTAGAGCAGACCCATCGCGATCGCGGTGACGCCGGTCGCAATGGTGATCCAGAGCGGCCCGAGGACCGAACGACGGTAGCGCTGCTTGATGTCCTGCCATCCCAGGTGCAGCCAGAGCTCTCGATTGCGCAGACCGTCGCCGAGGTCGGTGACGGCTCGCCGCAGGGTGCGGGAGTCCGCTGCGGCTTGCGGCGCGGGGATCTCGTCGTTGACTACCGATGACACGGGGACACAGCTTACAAGCGTGCGCTCAGAGGTATTGCCCGGTACTGGGACCGTGCGGTGCGTTGGTACCCATCACGCCCGGCGGGAGCGCACCCTGACGCATCTGCTCGAGTTGCGCCCGCGCGGCCATCTGCTGCGCGAAGAGCGCGGTCTGAATGCCGTGGAACAGGCCCTCGAGCCACCCGACGAGCTGGGCCTGCGCGATCCGCAGTTCCGCATCCGACGGGGTGGAGTCGTCGGTGAACGGCAGCGCGAGACGTTCGAGTTCTTCCCGCAGCTCGGGTGCGAGGCCGTCCTCGAGTTCGCGGATCGACGACTCGTGGATCTCCCTGAGACGGGTGCGGCTCGCGTCGTCGAGGGGTGCGGCGCGGACCTCCTCGAGGAGCTGCTTGATCATCGTGCCGATCCGCATCACCTTGGCCGGCTGTTCGACCATGTCGGCGACGTTCTTGTCGTCGCCGCTTCCGCTGGCGGTGTTGGACTCGGCCGCCGCGTTCGCCATGATCACCACGGGATCGTGGTCATCGGGGGTACCACCGGGAACGATGGAACGCGGGTCGCCGGATCCGAACTGGCCTGAGGTCATGGATCCATTGTGCCCAAGCCGCTGTCCACGCCCGGTTCCGGGCCTCTCCGACACCCCATCGGACCGCCTCGGCACACGTCTATGGTGTGTCCCATGGCCTTCGACGTCGCACACGTGCGTGGATTGTTTCCCTCGCTCGGCGACGGCTGGATCCACCTCGACCCGCAGGCCGGAATGCAGATTCCCGACTCGGTGGCCAGCGCGGTGTCGGCCGGTTTCCGCCGGCTGGGGTCGGCGCCCGGCGGCGTCTACCCGGCATCGCGGGACACCGCCGAAACCCTCGACGGCGCGCGCCGCGCCGTCGGTGATCTCGTCGCCGCCGATCCGTCCGCCGTGGTCATCGGACCGTCGCGCGCTGCGCTGATCGGCGGTCTCACCGAGGCCATCGTCCCCACCACGTGGATCGGCAGCAACGTGGTGCTCAGCCGCCAGGACGACGAACCGAACATCGTGCCGTGGCTGCGCGTGGTCGACCGTTACGGCGGGCAGGTCCGGTGGGCCGAGGTCGACGTCGAGACCGGCGCGTTGCCGATATGGCAGTACGACGACCTGGTCGACGACCACACCGCGGTGATCGCGGTGACCCTGGCGTCGTCGACCACCGGCGCGATCACCGATGTCCCGGCGATCGCGGCGCGGGCGCGTGCGGCGGGTGCACTGCTCGTCGTCGATGCGACCAGCGCCGCCCCGTACATTCCGCTCGACATCGGCGAACTCGACGCCGACGTCGTGGTCGTCTCCGCTGAACGATGGGGTGGACCGCGACTGGCCGCGATGGCGTTTCGCAGTCCCGAGCAGCTTGCCGGCCTCCGGAGCATCTCGATGGACCCGCGTGCGCAGGGACCGGCCCGCCTGGAACCCGAACCCCACCCCGGTGCGCTGCTCGCGGGTCTCGTCGCGTCCGTCGAACACCTCGCGAGCCTCGACGAGGATGCCATCGGCAAGCGTCGCCGACGCCTGACGACCGCCCTCGACGGCGTCTACGAATACCTGCAACGCCTGACCTTCTACCTCACGACCACGCTGCAGCAGCTCAACCAGGTCGACCTGGTCGGCACCGACGACGACCGGATCCCCGCGGTCAGCTTCACGTTCGACGGCGTCGGCGCCGACAAGGTCGTGCGGCGGCTCGCCGACAACGGGATCTGTGCCCTCGCCGACGTGCCGAGCCGAGCGCTGGCGCGGATGGGCGCAGGTGATTTCGGTGGCGCGGTGACGATCGGTCTGGGCCCGTACTCGACGCCGTACGAGGTCGACCACCTGGTGCGGGTGCTGGGTTCGCTGGGCTGAACCGCCAAGTGGGTCGCTTGACTAAAATGTGACTTCAACATCCGGCATCGGTGGTCGTTTTCGGTCTAGGTTGGTTGACAAGTGCACATGTCGAGCCGCCGAGAGGGGATACCCGGGTGTCCGAAGAGTCGGTCCGATCACTCACGGCGGCTCAGCAGGCGGTGTGGCTCGACGTGGTCGACGGTGGGTGGGCGCTACTCGCCGCCATCAATGCGGAGCTCTCGAGGCGAGGTTTGGCGCAGACCGACCTCCGGGTGCTCGAGGCGCTGTCCGGCGCTCGGGAACGTGGGATCAGCGAGCTGGCGTCCGACGTGCACATGTCGGTGTCGACGGTGTCGCGGCAGGTCGGTCGGCTGACCGAGTCGGGCGCCGTCGAACGGATATCGTCGGACGTCGACGGCCGTCACCGGCTCGTGCGGGTCACCGAGGCCGGCCACCGGCTGACGCGCGAGCACGTCATGGCGCGCGACGAGCTGATCCGAAAATTCGTCGTCGACGTGCTGACCGATGAGGAGTACGACGTGATCGGCGCCGCGTTCCGCAAGATCGGCGAGGGGCTGTCCACGCGGCGGGGCTGACCCGCCCGGCACTCTCGGATCAGATGGTCAGCAGCACCTTCCCGACGGCATCTCCGCTATTGAGCCGGTCGTGCGCCGCGTCGGCGTCGGCGAGGGGGAATGTCGAGTCGATGATGGGTTTGACCTGCCCCGCGTCGATCAGCGGCCACGTGACACGACGGGTCGTGGCGACCACCTCGGCCTTCGAGCCCGAGCCGTGGACCGGGCGGGCCCGCAGGGTGGTGCCGATCACCGCGGCGCGCTTGGCCATCAACGCGCCGATCGGCAACTCGGCCTTGCTGCCGCCCTGCATGCCGATGATCACCAGACGGCCGCCGGTGCGGAGGGCGGCGATGTTCCGAGCGAGGTACGACGCACCCATGATGTCGAGGATCACGTCGGCGCCGCCGCTGTCGCGGACCACCTCGACGAAGTCGTCGGTGGTGTAGTCGATGAGGATGTCGGCGCTGAGGGCGCGGCATCGTGCGAGTTTCTCCGGGGTCCGGGCGGTCACCGCGACCCGGACGTCCATCGCGTGGGCGAGCTGAGTGGCGTGGGTGCCGATGCCGCTCGAACCGCCGTGTATCAGCAGCAGGTCCCCGCTGTCGAGGTGAGCGGCGTTGAGCAGGTTCGACGCGACCGTGCACGCGACCTCGGGCAACGCGGCGGCGTCGATCAGGTCGACGCCCAACGGTTTCGGCAGCACCTGCACCGCGGGCACCGCGACCTTCTCCGCGTATCCGCCGCCGGCCAGCAGCGCACACACCTCGTCGCCGACGGACCAGCCCGCGACGTCGTGCCCGAGCGCGGAGATCCGCCCCGACACCTCGAGGCCGAGCGTGTCGACGGCTCCGGGCGGCGGGGGATACAGGCCACGCCGCTGCAGCAGATCG
This sequence comes from Gordonia sp. NPDC003424, assembly GCF_053588655.1. Classification (NCBI taxonomy): domain Bacteria; kingdom Bacillati; phylum Actinomycetota; class Actinomycetes; order Mycobacteriales; family Gordoniaceae; genus Gordonia; species Gordonia sp. NPDC003424. The sequence continues at coordinate 120,931 of NZ_JBSFQJ010000002.1, read as the reverse complement.
GCGCGGTTGACCCCGGCTGCGACGACGTCGATCACCACGTCGCCGGCCGCCGGCTCGGGATCGGGGAGGGTGGCGATGCTCAGCTCGTCTGTTCCGGTGATGGCGCGCACCCTCCCGATGCTGTCACATCGGTGTCGCGCCACGGCGATGTCCGCCGAGGTCGGTTCGTGTCCGAGCCGGTTGCTCCAGTAGCCTTCTCGGCAGGGAAGCGTGGCAGAGCGGCCGAATGCACTCGCCTTGAAAGCGAGCGTGCCTAAACAGCACCGGGGGTTCAAATCCCTCCGCTTCCGCTCAAAGTCCCAGCCTGTTCACGATTTGCCTACACTCGCCGCATATACCGCCTGATGTAGGGCGATTCCCACGGCATCGAGGTCGTCGTCGAACAGGTCGCTGTCGACATCGAGGATATGGCTGCGGAAGCGTGACCGCGCCGCCGCTGGACCGCCTCAATGTTGACCCCGGGTCGACAGCGTGAGGCTGGTCGCGGTATGCGTGAGGTCGTGGAACTCGATCCGTCCTCGGCGCGATGGAGCAGGCAGAGGACGATCTGCGCGTATTGCATTGCATCAACGCTGACGTCGACGCGCATTGCGTGTAGCTGATCCTGGCGTGCGTAGCGGGCTGAGAACCGCCCGCGAGCGTCGCAGATTGGGCGCCAGCCGAGATCGTCGCGACGTACCCGGCGATGACGAGAACGGGTTTCTCGCAGGTCCAGAAGATGCGGTCAGCGGCGGCATGATGATCAGCGTGGCCTGTCTGACCTGCGCAGACGAGACTGTCGGTGACGAATGCAATCATGTGACATGTATCCAGATTTCGCACCTGGCCAGTTCGACCATGTCACACTGGTCACACGGTGCACGACACGCCGAATGGAGATACCTCACATGACATCGACGCTGCCGACGAGCAACTTCCGGCACCTCAGTGTTGCTGAGGCCCGCGAAGAGCGCGACAGGCTGATCGAGTGCGCCAAGATGACTCGAGAAGAACTCGACGATCGGGCATCCAGATGGGAGCTGGATGCCGATGAACGAGGCCTGCTTTCGGACATCAGAAGCCTTGAGTTTCTGATCGAGCGAGCTGTCAGTGGAGCTTGACCTACGGGAACAAGCTGATCGGTTTGCATCACAACAGACACGTGTCGCGCGAGCGTTAGTCGGTGACGGGTGTCCGGCATTCGTGGCGCTAGAGGTTGCTGGGTCCAACGCGTTCACCGTTAGGCAGGAGCCCGCCGCAGGGTTGGTGCTGTGTGACGGGACAGACCGTCCACTCCTTCGACTCGAGGTTCGATACGAGTGCGTTCTCGACGGCCATAGGACATTCCTCGCGGTGGAGAAGGCTGAAGTCCATGTCTTTGTGGAGCCGGACGGTCGAAACCCGCTGTTCCGGTACGAGTATGTGCGGAACCTTGGAGACAGGCTGCCCTGTGCGCATATCCAGTTCCACGGGACACACCCCGAACTTGAGGCGGCAATGACAGACGCCGGCGAAAGCACCCCGCGATCGAAGAAGCGCAAGACCGGGAAGCGGCGAGTGGTACTGAGTGATCTGCACTTTCCCGTGGGCGGTCCGCGATTTCGGCCACCTCTCGAAGACGTACTTGCAATGCTCATCGAGGAGTTTGGGATCAAGCCGAACGGCCGGTCAGTCCGCGATGCCCTGGACTTTCTGGCTGGTGAACGTGAAGACTGGCGGCGTACGCAAGTGGCAGTGGTCGTACGTGACGCACCGAGTCGAGCCGCAGAGACGCTGGTCGACATGGGATACGTCGTCAAGTGGCCTTGGTGGCGCAAAATGCTGCGCCGGCAGCCAGCACCGGCCGACAATATCGGGAAGCTTCGGCGGCTGTGAGAGGGCGCATTCTAGGTGCCAAACATGCCAATCTGGCGTGATCTCGGACGACCTGAAGCCACAGGTGAGCTCGCTTGTCGACCTCTGACCAGCACCATCGCAGGTTGAAACCTCTCGCTTCCGCGCAGAATTGAGTTCGCACGCGACTTCGTGCCGGTATGGCGGCCTCGGTCGATGTCGCGCCACCGAATTGGGTGGCATGCGACGCCGGCTCACCCCTCGGTATCGTCGCCGGGTGAGCACGACACCCGCGTCCCGCGAGGGGTTGGGCCCGCGGCTCCTTTTCGCGCTGGCCCTCATCTCGGCGACCGCACCGATTGCGACGGATCTCTATCTACCGTCGTTTCCCGAGGTGCAGTCGTCGCTGCACACCAGCGCGACCGCGGTCCAACTGACGCTGACCGCGTTCCTGGTGGGACTGGCGGTCGGCCAGATCATCTGGGGTCCGGTGTCGGACCGGTTCGGACGACGGCGGCCGCTGATCATCGGTTCGGCGGGCGCGGTCGTCGCCGGCGTCTTCGTCGTCGCCGCGCCGAACATCGAGATCCTCGTCGCCGCGCGCTTCGTCCAGGCGCTCGCCGCGGCCGGCGGGATGGTCACGGCGCGGGCGGTGATCGCCGATCTGCTGCGTGGCTTTGCCGGCGCCCGGTCGATGACGTTGATGATGACCATCCAGAGTCTCGCGCCGGTCCTCGCGCCGGTTGTCGGCGGCATCCTGGCCGGTCACGTGCCGTGGCGCGGTGTGCTCGGCGTGATTCTGGCGATCACCGTGTTGCAGCTGGTCATGGCCGTGACAACGGTGCGCGAAACCCTTCCCCCCGACAAACGGGCGCCCCAGTTGGGTTACCGAGATCTGTTCACGCGGTTCACCCGTCCGGCGTTCCTCGCGTACGTGCTGACCCAGGCGTTCGCCTTCGGCGCCCTCATGGCCTACATCTCGAGTTCCTCGTTCGTGTACCAGGAGGTGCTGGGTGTCTCGAGCGTCGTCTACGGTCTGGGCTTCGCGATCAACGCGCTGGGCCTGACGTCGGCGGGCCTGATCTCGGCACGGCTCTCCCGCCGGCGCGTACACCCCGCTCGCACCATCGGGTTTGCCCTGCCGGTGCTGATCGTCGCGTCGACGTGTGTGCTCGCGGCGGCCGCCTCACCGAAGCCGGCGCTGCTGGTGGTGCCACTGTTCGTCGTGGCGTTCGCCTTCGGATTCGTGGCGGGCAACTCGGCGGCGCTGGCGATGGAGCATTCCCGCGATGCCGTCGGCGCGGGAAGCGCGGTCCTCGGCGCGATGATGTTCCTGGTCGGCGGGGCGCTGTCGCCGCTCGGCGGCCTCGCCGGCGACGACACCGCGGTGCCGATGGGGATCGTCATGGTCGGCTCGGCGATCGTGGCGACCCTGTGTTTCGCGGTGGCGCGACGACATGTGGCCCGTCATCCGGACAGCGAGAAGGTCTTCGCCTGACCGCTCAGAGCCCGAGACGCTGTGCGGCCGAGGCGAACCCGAGCCACGTGTGCCGGTTGCCCGAGCCCGGTCACGAGATAGAACGACGAATCCGGCACGTCCACGCCGGGTATCGGCCCGAAGTCGTCGAGATCTGCTCAGGCCGGCCGGCTCGCCGACGCCGAGGTCGATGAGCCGGTCGATCCGCCCGGCCAGGCTGGGAAGTGCATCCATGCGCTGGCCTTCTGGTCTGGGGCTCACCGCAACCCGAGCGACCCCATCAGGATCGGCCACGAGATACGCAACTCGTCCTGCCAATATCCCCACTTGTGGGTGCCGGTCGGACGCATCGCCGTGGTGTACGGGATGCCCAGCGCCGAGAGTCGTGAACTCATCTGGCCGGTGCAGAAGTACGTGCCCATCTCGCCGAAGATGCCGCGGAAGGTTTCGTCGAGCGGATCGTTCAGCAGGTCGTTGTACTTGCCGGGAGCGCCGTTGCCCGACGACATGTAGATCGTCTTGCCGCGCAGCTTGTCGGCGATCAGGTAGGGATCGTGGGCGGCCCACGCCGGGTCGCCGAGCGGACCCCACATGTTGTCGGCGTTGCCGCCGGCGCGGTTGATGTCCCACTGGGTGAGCAGCATGTTGGGCAGGCTCGAGATGTTCGCGCAGTCGCTGTAGCCCGCGACCCCGCGATACAGCGACGGGTGCCGTGCGGCCAGGGTCAGGGCCGCGACCCCGCCCATCGATGCGCCGGCGACCGCGTTGCGCCCGTTGCCGCCGAACTCGCCGTCGATGATCGGGGGGAGTTCGGCGGTCAGGAACGTCTCGTACATGTACTTCTTGCCGATCGCCGGATCGACGGCCCGCCAGTCGGTGTAGTAGCTGTGCGGATCGCCGACCGGCGTCACGACGTTGAGTTTCTCGCCCGCGGCCAGTGTCTTGACGTCGGTCATCGCGTACCAGCCCGACTCCTCGGGGTGGGCCTCGGCGCCGTCGAGGAGGTAGAGCGTCGGTCGTGGATCGGTGCCGGCGGGGTGCTGGATGTCGACGGTCACCGCGCGGCCCATTGCCGGTGACCACACCGTCAGCCGGTCGCGGCCCGGGATCGAGTACTTCGACACCACGTGGGGCGTCGACGGATCCTGGGCCGCGGCGGCATCTGGCGAGGTCAACGTGCCAACGATGCCGACGCACGCCGCCAGCGCCACCGCCACACGGACGCCGAGGACTCGTGCCCGCCGGTTCGCCGCGCGCACCTTCACACTGGTCACTTTCGTCACTCCTGCCTCATCTGTACCACGACAGTATGCGGCATCGGTGACCCGTTCGCCGAATCGCGAGACCGGACCGCGACAAGGCGGTGACCCTCAGGCGACGGTCGCCGTCACCAGCAGGTACTCCCAGCGCATGACTCCGTCGGTCAGGTAACCGTCGGCCAGGCGCGCGATGGCGTCGTCGAGTTCGGCCGTCCGGGCGGCATCGTCGGCGACCGTTCGGTACGCGGCGATGGTGGGTCCGTAGTTGGCCTTGAAGAACTCGCGGAAGGCAGTTCCGTCGGCGAAGTGGATCTCGACGGACTCGGTGCGTGTCTCGAGGTCGGTGACCTTGTCACCGAAGAGCGTTCGCACATGATCGGCATCGCCCCACAACACCCCGGGCTGTGCGCCGGGCGGTGGTGGCGGGGCGTACGGCTTCATCACCGAGAAGAGCCGGCCGATGAACCCGGTCGGCGTCCAGTTGATCAGACCGATGAGTCCGCCGGGGCCGGTCACGCGGACCAGTTCGTCGGCGCAGCGTTGGTGATGCGGCGCGAACATCACCCCGACGCACGACACCGCGACATCGAACGTGCCGGGGTCGAACGGGAGATCCTCCGCGTCGGCGGTCTGCCAGACGATGTCGCCGTCGGCGGTGACCGCCTCCCCGGCCTCGAGGAGTTCGGGGGTCAGATCGGTCGCGACGACATGCGCGCCCGTTGCCGCGGCCGGGATCGCGACGTTGCCCGCGCCGGCGGCCACATCGATCACCCGCTGACCCGTCGTGATGCCGAGCGCTTCGACGAGACGCGCGCCGAGCGATGCGATGAGATCGGCGACCGCCGGGTAGTCGCCGGACGCCCAGAGCGCGCGGTGGCGAGCCTTGAGTTCCTTGTCGAAGGCGGTGGTGGTTGTTGTCATGGTGTTCCCTTCATTCGATGGTGTACCCAGCGTCCCGCGATGGTCCCCGTCGTCTCCAGATCAAGATGTGAACCACCCGCGGTACAGAATCTGTACTGGCCGCACGTCGGCGATGGGTGTGTACTGGAAACCGGTCGACGGAGGTGAACGCGATGCCGTCATATGGACAGTTCTGTCCGGTCGCGAAGGCAATGGAGTTGCTCGACGAGCGGTGGACGATTCTCGTGATCCGCGAACTCCTCTTGGGCAGTAGGCATTTCAACGAGTTGCGACGCGGCGTGCCCAAGATGTCGCCGGCGTTGCTGACCAAGCGGCTCCGCGGACTCGAGCGTGCGGGCGTCGTGCACCGCAGTGAGGTGGGTGGCCGGTCGGTCTACACCCTCACCGAGAAGGGGGAGGAACTCAACGACGTCGTCACTGCGTTGAGTACCTGGGGAATTCGATGGATCGCTGAACTCGGCGACGCCGATCTCGATCCGCATCTGTTGTTGTGGGACATGCGCCGGACGATCCCGGTGGACCGGTGGCCGCGTGGCCGGACGACGGTGGCCATCTGCTTCACCGATGTGGTCGGCAAGGCGTCGTCGTGGTGGATGGTCGTCGACAACCAGGTGGAGGTGTGCGACTTCGATCCCGGATACGAGGTGGCCGCCTCGATCCGCACCGACCTCCGTACCCTGACCCGGGTGTGGCGCGGTGATGTGGCATGGTCAACCGTGTTGGCCGACAACCGAATCAGTGTCGACGGAGCATCGGGCGTACGCCGCGCGATGCCGGCGTGGATCGGGCAGGGATCGTCGGCCGCGATCCCTCGCCCGGCGTGACATCGGCGGCGGTTCACAACCAGTCGCGGCGGCGGAACCTGATGTAGAGCGTGAGCACGACGACGATCATCAGCGCCGAACTCGTGACGAATCCGAGGGTTCGGTCATAGCCGGGGTACGGGACGTTCTGACCGTAGAAGCCAGTGATCGCGGTCGGCACGGCGATGATGGCGGCCCACGCCGTGAGCTTCTTCATCACGGTGTTCAGCCGGGCGTCCGCCAGGGACAGGTTGGTCTCGAACACGGTGGTCACCATGTCGCGCAACGACTCCGTCCACTCCGCGGCCCGCAGGGCGTGGTCGTAGAGGTCGGAGAAGTGCGGATCGAGTTCGGACGGCGCGTGATTCTCGAAGCGGCGCCGCTGGATTCCGGCGATCACCTCCCGCATCGGCAGCACCACACGACGCAGCAGGACGAGATCCTTACGGAGATCATAGGTTCGGCGTTGCAGCGTACGCCCGGGTGTCTTGTCGTCGAACAGCATGCTCTCGACGTCTTCCATCTCGTCGTCGATGCACTGCACCGCATCGAAATGCCCGTCCACGACGACGTCGAGCACACCGTGCAGCAGGGCGCCGATCCCGTACTGTTCGCCGCCGATGTCGGCCCACCGCGCCACGACGGCATCGATGTCGAATCCGCTTGTGCGGCGGACGGTGATCAGGGCGTTCTTCTTGACGAAGATCGAAATCCGGTGCAGGTCAAAGAGAGTTGGTCGCTGGCCGGAAGTTCTTGTGACATGGGCTGATTCGTCGTCGGCTCCGTTGGAGCCTTTCTCGTGCATGGTGACCGCGTACACCATGAGGAACGTGTGATCGGCGTAGGCAACGGTTTTCACGCGTTCGGCGGCGGCGATGGTGTCCTCGACGGCGAACGGGTCGAGGTCGAGTTCCTCGGCGAGATCGGCCATCGTCTCGTGTGTCGGACACTCCAGATCCGCCCAGATCAGCATGCCGGGTTCGTCCAGACACTCCGACAGTTTGCTCAACTCGAATCCGTCGACCGTTGCGCCGTCCCGCCAGATCTGGCCCCGGATACGTTCTGACATGCGCCCAATCCTGCCATCGCCGGCCCTGGCAGGATCTCAGGCATGGCCGCACGGATACCGTCCCTCACCGGTATCCGCACCGTCGCCGCGCTCGCGGTGTGTCTCACCCACGCCGCGTTCTGGACCGGCCACTACACCGACGACTACGTCGGCCGGCTGTTGTCCCGCTTCGAGGTCGGTGTCGCGATCTTCTTCGTGCTCTCCGGCTACCTGTTGTTCACGCCCTGGGTCGCGGCGCTCGCCGACGGACGTCGGATGCCGTCGACCGGACGGTATTTCTGGCACCGGGCCCGGCGCGTCCTGCCCGCCTACTGGGTGACCGTGATCGCGGTCTATCTGCTCTATGGGTTCTACGAGCCGCCCGACGCGTCGCCGACCGGACTCGGCTGGTCGGGTTTCTGGCGCAACATGACCTTCACGCAGGTCTACGGTGAGGGGCACCTGCACTCCGGGCTGACCCAGATGTGGAGTCTGGCCGCCGAGGTCGTCTTCTACCTGGTGTTGCCGATCATCGCCTACGGTCTCGTCGCGGTGGTGTGCCGTCGCCGGTGGCGCCCGGATCTGCTGATCGCCGGAATCCTTCCGCTGCTGCTGGTCTCGCCGATCTGGTCGGTGGCCGTGGCCGGATCGGCGGGGGTGAACCCGACGGCACGGCTGTGGGCGCCCGCGTTCTTCGGCTGGTTCGCCGCCGGGATGGGACTGGCGGTGGCTGCGCGACTGATCCGTCGCTGGCCCGCGGCACCGTCGGTGGCGATCGCGCTGGCGGCGTTCCTGCTGTCGGCGACGTCGATCGCCGGCGAGCCGACGATCACCCCCGACTCCGCGTCGGCCACCATCGTCAAGCACCTCCTCTACGCCGTGGTGGCCGTCGGTCTGATCGGTCCGCTGACCGTGGGTGACCGATCCGACGGGTGGGCGCGGATGTGCGGAAGCCGCCCGATGGTCGCCTTCGGCGAGATCTCCTACGAGTTCTTCCTGGTCCACGTGGTGGTGCTCGAGGTCGTGACCGATGTCCTCGGGTACGGGGTGTTCCACGGCTCGACGGTTGTCGTGTTCGTCGCGACGACGGCGATCGGGACGCCCATCGCGTGGTGCCTGCACCGGGCGACGTCCCCGCTCTGGCGTGCGAGAACCCCGGGTCACCACTGAACCCGCAGGTACGATGGACCGCGTGGTGGACAACCGGCGGCCCGACCTGCGGACCGAGATCACATCCAGCGCGCAGATCCGCGCCTGGTGCGATCAGTCGCGTCTGCCGGGGGAACGTCCGGAACTGTCCGACATCGCCGCGATCCTGATCGCCAGCGGATTCATCACCCCCGCCGGCCGGGCCATCATCGTTCGGCGCATCTCCACCGGGCTGCCGGTGCCCGTGCTGCCCGGCGGATTCGGAGATCTCCGACGGCTGCAACGCGCGATCGCCCAACTCGAGCATCAACTGGCGAACCCGGTGGTTCCCGGTGTCGTCACGGCGGTGATGCGCAATCGGGTGAACGGGCTGATCCGCCGTCGCGAGGACGCCCGCAAGATCATCGTCACCGGCAAGGGGGTGTTCGGCGGGAGTTCGCGCGCCATCCGCCGTGAACGCCGCGAGAACGTCTACCTCGAGATCCAGGAACGGGAGCGGCTGTTCGGCGGCCTGGTGTGCACGCCGACACCCAATGTGAACTCGTCGGGCTACATGCGGCGTGCCGGCAACGCGGCGCTGGACCGGCTGGCCGGCGTGGTCGGCCAGGTCGCCGCCAAGTCCGGCTATCCGCAGGCCGGTGAGTGGGCCGGGCAGATCCTGGCACCCGAGACCGAACCCTCCACGGCGAGTCGGGCCACCCCGGGCGGCGCCGGCTTCGTCGACGGTTACGAGACGCTGCTGTTTCTCTCCGGTCACTACTACGACCGCATCGTCGGCAACCCCGCGTGGCTGTCCGATCATTTCGAGATCCAGCGCACCCAGGTGAACCTGCATGCCGAACTCGCCGAGATCGCCGCCGACGTGATCGCGCTGCGGGCGGTGCGCATCGACCTCGACCGGGCCAAGGCCAACGCCGGTTTCGACCCGGGCCTCGCCGAGCAGATCGACCGACGCGAGACCGCGCTGCGGCCGGTGTGGACCGAACTCATCGACCGGGTGCAGGCGCTCGGCGAGGTGGCCTCGGTGGTCGAGTCGGCCGCCGTGGAGCTTCGGGTGCTCGCCGAGTACAACCGGGCCACCACGATCGACGACCGCATCGAGGCGTTGATCGGTCGATCGGGCGACCGGGAGATCTCCGTCGACAACGCCAAGCGTCTCACCGAACAGGTCCGGTCCGGTGAGGAGCAACTGCGGGTGTACCGAGATGTGCTGCAGGGCAACATCGCCCGCATCTCGCCCGCGGTGCCGCGGGAACTGCCCGCGCGTTACGAGCCGTCGTAGTGCCGCTGGACGGTCATCGCGTCCACGACCGCAGATAGCCCTTCTCTTCGTCGGTGAGACGCCGCAGGGTGTGCGCTTCGATGTCGACCACGGCCATCTGCGTGCTCGCCACACACGCCGGCTTGATCGACGCGTCGTCGCCGGCGGCGCGGATCTCGTAGCCGATGGTGAAGTCGACCGACCGGAAGGCCTTGATCCACATGCCCACCCGCAACGGTGAGTCGTCGTGGCGGAGCTGCCGCTGGTAGCGGATCTCCACGTGCACGATCATCGCGCTGGTGATCAGGGGCGTGAACTCCTCCCCGGCGGAGAGCAGCCACGCGATCCGGGCCTCCTCCATCAGCGTCACCATCCGCGCGTGGTTGATGTGTCCGAAGGCGTCCATGTCCGACCAGCGAACCGGGACCTGCGCGGTGAAGGCGAACTCGCCCGGTGCCAGTCCGGGGTGCGCGGTCATCTGAGGCGGTTCATGTCGCTGGTCTGCGGCGGACATCGTTCTCCCGGTCACGTGAGGTCGGAGACGGTGCCACCGGGTCGGCGCTGCCTGGCGCGAGGACGCCGACAGGCCGTTGACGGTCGCACCGGACAGTCCGTCCGAGGTTAGCCGAATCGGTGAGGACATCTGGTGAGTGCGCGAGGGCCGAGCACAACGGCGGCGACCGTGTGGGATTGCCCATCGTCGGCGCGCCGTCGACTTCTCCCCGACACATTGCCCAGGTACCCTCGCCCACATCGGCCCGATCGGAGTGCACCGCACGTGCATCCCGATGTGCGGCCCCGGAGGGAGAAGAAGTGATGCCGAGGCGCCTCGCGGTGGTCGCGGGAGCAGTGATCGCCGCCACGACGACGTTCGCTGCGACCACGTTCAGCGGGACCATGGCACCCATCGCCCATGCCGAACCTCGTCACGAGGTCGCCCAGATCTCCAAGTTGACCCGCCTGAGCCCCTTGCGCACCGACATCTGGGTGCGCTCCCCGGCCATGGGCGGCAAGGTCAAGGTGTCGGTGCTCACCCCGCAGAACAGCAGCGGACCCCGGTCGACCGTCTATCTGCTCGACGGCGCCGACGCCGGTGAGAACGTCAGCGATTGGATCACCAAGGGCCGTGCCGGACGGTTCTTCGCCGACAAGAATGTGAACGTCGTTCTCCCGACTGGCGGAGCGGGAAGCTTCTACACGAACTGGCTGCACCAGGACGCGAAACTGGGCAAGCCGCAGTGGGAGACCTTCCTGACGAAGGAGCTGCCGCCGCTGATCGACACGCAGTTCCACGGCACCGGCCGCAACGCGGTCATCGGACTCTCGATGGGCGGGCAGTCGGCGTTCGCGCTCAGCATCCGCCACCCCAGCCTCTACCGGGGAATCGCATCCCTGTCCGGGTGTCCGCCGGTGTCGGGACCGGTCAATCAGGCATACGTGCGCAGTACGGTCGCCAAGAGCGGTGGTGATGCCACCAACATGTGGGGGCCGTTCGGCTCCGCCAACTGGTCGGCGCACGATCCGAGCCTGCATCTGGATCGGTTGCGCGGCAAGGACATCTTCCTGTCTGCGGGTTCGGGTGCGATAGGTCCGCTGGATCTCACCATCCCTCGCGATCCCAAGGACGGTCCACCCCAGGTGTCGACCGCGGCGGGTTCGGCACTGGAACTCGGCGCGTGGCGATGCTCGCTGGAATTCGCTGCGACGTTGCGCGCCAACAACGTTCCGTTCACCGAAGGCTTCCATCTGATCGGCACGCACAACTGGGTGTACTGGGAACAGGATCTGCCCGTCGCGTGGCAGACCATCTCACGCGACCTCTGAGTCGGGCGCCGAAGCGCCGGGCCACCCGAGGTCAGGCGCGGCGGCTCCACTGCTCCGCGAACGCCAGGAAGACGTCGTCCTCGGCCGGGTTGGTCACCGTGACCCGCACTCCGTCGCCGGCGAACGGGCGCACCACCACACCGGCCTCGACACAGGCCGTCGCGAAATCGATGGTGTCCTCACCGAGTTCGATCCACACGAAGTTCGCCTGCGACTCCGGCACCCGATAGCCGAGTTCCCGCAGCCGGCCGGTCACGCGCACCCGTTCCGCGACGACGGCGTCGGTGCGGGCGAGCAGTTCGTCCGCCGCGTCGAGGCAGGCCACCGCGGCCGCCTGCGCGAGGCTGTTGACGGAGAACGGAACGTGGGCCTTCCCCAGCGCAGTGATGACCTCGGGATCGGCGATCGCATAACCGACCCGCAGGCCCGCGAGCCCGTAGGCCTTGGAGAACGTCCGCAGCACAACCAGATTGCGGAACTCCCGATGCAGGGCGATCGCGTCGTATGCCTGGGTCGGGCCGAGCCGCAGGTACTCGAAGTAGGCCTCGTCGAGGGCCACGACGACGTCGGAGGGGACCGCGTTCAGGAATGCCCGCAGATCCGCGGCCTCGACGACGGTCCCGGTCGGATTGTTGGGGTTGCAGACGAAGATCAGGCGCGTGCGGTCGGTGACCGCCGCGGCCATCGCCTCGAGGTCGTAGACGAGGTCGCCGGTCAACGGCACCTGCACCGGCGTCGCCCCGGCCACCCGGGTCGCCAGCGGATATGTCTCGAACGACCGCCAGCCGAAGATCACCTCGTCGCCGGGCCCGCTGGTGACGGTGATCAGGTTCTGGCACAGGATCACCGACCCGCAACCGACCTGGATCTCGGCCTCGGTGACGCCGAGCGTCTTGGCGAGGGCCGCGGTCAGCTCCACCATCCCGTTGTCGGGGTAGCGGTTCGCGGTCGCCGCCGACGCCGCGATCGCGTCCCGGACGCTCGGCAACGGTCCGTCGGTCACCTCGTTGCTGGCCAGTTTCACCGCACCCGGGAAGGTCTTGCCGGGCACGTAGACGGGCAGGTCGTCGAGGTCGGGACGAATGCGCAGGGTCACCCGTCAAATGTAGGACCGTGGGGCCTGTCCAGCCAAAACAGTGCCGCTGCGCTCGCGGTTTGCTTCCGCGCGGCGCGGGTGTGTAACCTTCTGCTTCGGCAGTTCGAAAGGACTCCGCAAGGAGGCGTGCCAGAGCGGCCGAATGGGACTCACTGCTAATGAGTTGTCTCGCTAAAACGGGACCGGAGGTTCAAATCCTCTCGCCTCCGCCGACCTGTGGTCACGCCGACCGCAGGAACAAGTGAATAGCACGCGCCCGTAGCTCAACGGATAGAGCATCTGACTACGGATCAGAAGGTTTGGGGTTCGAATCCCTACGGGCGCACAGAGAAACACCCCGGCACCTGTGTCGACAGGTGCGGGGTGTTTCTGTTGAGGCAAGAACGTCGCCCCGGTGCGGATCCGGCAGCGGGCGTCAGCTGTGGCTACGCGGAGTCTCCGGACTGCTCGTCAGCCGCGCGCCGGCGGTCGGCGTGGAGGGATTTCACCCGACGCTCCTCGCGCAGCACCTCGACGTGTTTGGAGCGTTCGGCGGCGAGCCACTCGGGCATCTCGTCGAGCAAGGCGTTGATCTGGTCGGTGGTGAGCGCTTCGGTCACCTCACCGCGGATCAGCCCGGAGTTCGAGATCCCGAGTTTGGCGGCGACCAGGTTCTTCGGGTGTGGTCCGTTGGCGCGCAGATCGCGCAACCACGACGGGGGATCTGCCTGCAAGGAGGCCAACTCCGCACGGGTGATCGGCCCGGAGCGGAACTCATCGGGCGTCGCCGGCAGATAGACGTCGAGCTTCTTGGCGGCGGTGGCCGGTTTCATGGACTGCGAGCTCATGGTCGCAGCGTATCTCCGCGGTAGCCTCGGGGCGTGAGTTCGCCGGCAGATCCCGACCAGCCCAGCGCCACGGTGTTCCGGCTCGCGTACGTGCCGGGCACGACGCCCGGGAAGTGGGTCCGCATCTGGGGTGAGCGCCACCCGGATGTGCGGCTCGAACTGGTGGCCGTCGAGGTCGCAGACACTGCCGCCGCGATCGGCGACGGCCGCGTCGACATGGCGATCACCCGATTGCCCGACGCGCTCACCCACTCGGATCCCGGTCCGCACCACACCATCACGCTCTACGAGGAGACGACGGTGGTCGTCGTCGGAAAAGATCATGTGCTCACCGCAGGTGACGAGTTGTCGCCGGCCGACCTCGCCGACGAGAACGTGCTGTGGCCGCTCGACGAACCGCTCGCGGTGGCCGATCGCCCCGGAATCGCCGTCGAGCATCGCCCGGAGACGACCGCCGATGCCGTGGAACTCGTGGCCGCCGGTGTCGGGGTGCTGCTGGTCCCGCAGTCGCTGGCCCGGCTGCACCACCGCCGCGATCTGGACTATCGCCCGGTCACCGGGATCCCGACGAGCACCGTCGGTCTGCTGTGGCCCGCGCCGACATCCGAGTTGGCCGAGGAGTTCATCGGAATCGTCCGCGGGCGCAAGGCCACCTCGTCGCGTGGGGCATCGGATCCGGCACCGAAACGGTCGGCGAAGGAGAAGGCCGCCGCCAAACGCGCATCCCGGGAGGCTGCGGGCAAGGTGCCGGGATTGGGAAGAGCCAAGAGCCGCAAGGCTCGTCGTCCTCGTTGACGTCGAGGTTCGATCAGGCGCCCCGAACCGTCGTCAGACGATGTCGCGGCGGAACGTGGTGCAGCGGCCGATGACCGCGAAGACGACGATGTAGGCGACCAGCACCACCCCACCCGCCCATTGGGGCAACAAGTCCATCGAGCCGGTGCCCATCGCCGAGTAGAAACTCGTCCCGATCAACCCGTCGGCGGCGGCGCCGGGTAAGAACTTCGCGATTCCCGACGTGGCATCCAGGGAGGCCAGCGCGATCCGGGCGATCGGTTCGACGAGTTGGGTGAAGACCAGCAGGATGACGAGCGCGGCGACCTGATTGGGTACGACCGTCCCGAATGCGACGCCGAGCGCCGTCCACAACACCATCACCAGCATGGACAGCGCGATGATCTCGATGATCGAACCGTCGGACAGATAGGCGCCGTCACCCCGCCAGGCCAGCAACGGAGCCGATCCCGCGACGACCGCAAGGGTTCCGATCACGCCGTACAGCGCGCCGATCGGAAGGGCGGCGACGAGCTTGGCGACGACGACGAGCGTTCGACGCGGCTCGATGAGGAGCGTGGACGTGATCGTCTTGTGGCGGAACTCGGCGGTCACCGCGAGGCTCCCGATGACCAGGGCGAAGACATAGCCCATCGGACTGGCCAACGAGTAGAGGGCGCCCGCGAGATCGGCTCCGGTCAGCGGCGGCCGCGCCTGCCCTTCGATGTCGGCGGTCATCGAGAAGGCGAGGACCACCGCGATGAAACCGAGGTAGGCGACCATCGCGAGCAGCAACACCCACCACATCCGGGTGGAGGTGAACTTGCGGTACTCGGCGCGCAGGGCATCGGAGATCCCCGCGGCACGTGTGTCGGGACCGGCGCTCATCGCACCTGCACCGGTGGGCGGCTCGTCGGGGCGTCGATCGACGAGGTGAGCTGCAGGAAGACGCTTTCCAGGTCGGCGCCGATGTCGGCGAGCTGGTGGAGTTCGATGCCCGCGGCATACGCGGTCGCCCCGATGGTCGCGGCGTCGACACCGGCGATCCGGAATCCTTCCGGCCCCTCGGCCAGCGGCCAGCGATGGTGGGCCGCCAGCGCGCGAAACGACTCGATCGCCGGTGTGCGCACCAGGGTCTCGTGTCGGGCCAGCGATTCGAAATCGATCAGCGACGACGCGTGGATCAGGCGGCCCGCACCGATCACGACGACGTCGTCGACGGTGCTGCGCACCTCGGCGAGCACGTGACTCGACACCAGCACGGTCTTGCCCTGGTGCGCCATCGCCCGCAGCAGTTCACGCAGCCACACGATGCCTTGGGGATCGAGTCCGTTCGCGGGTTCGTCGAGCACGACGATCGCCGGGTCGCCCAGTAGCGCGACAGCAAGGGCGAGGCGTTGGCGCATACCCGTGGAGTAGCCGCCGACCCGGCGGTCGGCGGCCGCGGTCAGCCCGACGAAGTCGAGGACCTCGCCGCACCGCATGTCGCTCACACCCGCTTGTGGCGCAAGCATTTTCAGGTGGCTGCGGCCTGTGCGGCCGGGATGGAAACTCGACGCCTCCAGCGCTGCCCCGACATGTCGGGCGGGGCGCGGGATCTGCGTGTACGCACGATCGCCGATCAACGCGCGCCCGGCGCTCGGCACCATGAGGCCGAGGATCATCCGCAGCGTGGTGGTTTTTCCCGAACCGTTGGGCCCGAGGAATCCGGTCACCCGGCCGGACGCCACGGAGAAGCTGAGGTCGTCCACGGCGGTGAGGGCGCCGAAACGCTTGGTCAGGCCTTCGACGGTGATCGCCGGCGTCGACATGCATCACTCCGGGGTTGGTTGACGGGGTCCCTGAACGTTACCCATCGAGGACGTGACGCCCGGGTCAGCCACTCCGGCGAACCTCTGCGTGACCCATAGCCCACTCGCCGACGAGAAACTCGTCCTCGACTGGTAGGTAACGAAACAGGTTTATTCGCGGCACGTTTCGACCCACCGGGTTATCGTGGCCCGCGGGACGGTTGATCAACTCATGCTCGGCAACATCTAGCGAAAGGTATTGCCATGACGACTCCCAATCCCGTGGCGCGATATGCAGCTGAATTCGTCGGCACTTTCTGGCTGGTGTTCGGCGGTTGCGGCACCGCAGTGTTCGCCGCGAAGCAGGTGGCCGTTGGCGACGACGTGGGAACCAAGGTCCAGGTCGGCGTCGGCTACCTCGGTGTCGCGCTCGCCTTCGGTTTGACGGTCGTCACCATGGCATATGCGTTGGGCCATGTCTCCGGTGGCCACTTCAATCCGGCGATCACCCTCGGTGCGGTGATCAGCGGCCGTACGCCGGTGAAGGATCTGCCGGGCTACTGGATCTCGCAGGTGGTGGGCGGACTGCTCGCCGGCCTCGCGCTGTGGCTCATAGCGTCGGGCAAGGAGGGATTCAACCGGATCGGGAACATGGCGGCCAACGGATACGGCGACCACAGTCCGGCCGGGTACGGACTCGGGGCGGTGATCGTCGCCGAAGTGCTGTTGACGGCGTTCTTCCTCCTCGTGGTTCTCGGTGCGACCGATTCGAGAGCCCCGCAGGGTTTCGGGCCGCTGGCCATCGGTCTCACCTTGACCCTCATCCATCTGATCTCCATCCCGATCTCCAACACCTCGGTCAACCCGGCCCGCTCGACGGCGGTCGCGTTCTACAACGGGAACGGGGCGCCGGCGCAGCTGTGGGTGTTCTGGGTGGCGCCGCTCATCGGTGGTCTCCTCGGCGGTTTGCTCTACCCGCTCCTGTTCGAGGACGGGAAGTTCAAGTTCTCCTCGTCGGCCAATCCCACATAAGGGAAACCACCTGGCGCACATCGCTGTAGTGCGCTTTCGGTACTCGTGACCAGGTCCCGGGCCCGTCGGGCGACTGCCCATGCAGACCGCCCGGGAGTCCGTCGGTAGACCGGGACCTCCGCGCATCGTCGTAGGGTCGAAGGGAGACCGCGACGGGTGTGGACGGGAGGTGGCCGATGACGGAACCCGCGGCACGGTCACCTCGTGTGTCCGGCCGGCCGGCCGACGACGTGTACGCCCGGCCCCTCGAGCGCCTGTACCCGCCGCTGGGGTTCGGTCCCGACGGCATGCCGCGAACCGTCGGCCCGCAACCCGTCTCCACGCCGGCACCGGCCGCGCCGGACCCGACCACAACCTCGCCCGTCATCGACGGCGACACCGGCGTCGACGACTCCACACCCATGCCGCGACGGACCTCGTCCAACCGAGGTCTGTGGCGTGGACTCGCGCTGGTGGTCGTGCTCGTGGTCGGTCTGTTCCTGATCGTGCACACCTGGGCTGGACGGAATGCGGACACCGTCACGCAGCCTCCGGTCCCGATCACCCTCCCCACACTCCCGACGATCATGCCGACGATCCCGAGCGAGGGGCCGGGGGCGCAGCCGGGTTTGCCCGCGAATCCCACCGCACCCATCGGGCGGGAGGTCGTCTACCAGGTGATGTCGACCACCTCGACGACGATCATCTACGTCGATCCACGCGGACTGCGGACGATGATCGGCGCACCGAACACCTGGTCGGTGACGTTCACCGCTACGTCCAACCCGCTGCGCATCCTCGTTCTGGCCGGTGGAGGCGCCGCATCGTGCACCATCACCGTCGACGGGCGCGTCGTGGCGACCGACCAGATCACCGAGGAATCGCCGCGCCGCACCGTGTCGTGCCGGGGTTGACGACGCCGCGAACCGCCCAATCCGTGGGCAAAGCACCTCATCAAAGGTGTGCACTGGTCATCGGGTCGCTACCGTAGATCTGTGAGTTCATCGCAGACAGCCCCAGAGAACACCGCGACGCCCGCAGACGGCACGCCGTCGGGCGACTTCAAGACGATGGTGACGTGGCGCGGCGTGGGCGCTGACCGGCTCGAACAGGTCCGCCTGCATGTGACCGGCGCCCGGATCAAGGCCTACGGGCGGATCATCGCGGCCGCCACCGACGACCACGAGGCGTTCTCCGCCTCCTACGAGTTGGTGACCAACGACCTCGGCGTGACCAAGCGTTTGTCCGTGCATCTGCTTCGGGCCGGCGGCGAAACACAGCTCGGCATCAGCCGTGACGGCGAGCACAACTGGTTGGTGCAAACCCCGGACGGCACCACCACCCGCAGCGACTTCAACGGTGCCGAGGACGTCGACCTCGCGCTCTCGCCGATGTTCAACTCGCTGCCCATCCGCCGGCACCGGCTCTACCAGGGTGACGCCATCGTGGACGTGCCCGTCGTCTATCTGTATCTGCCCGGTGGTGCCGTCGAGGCCGCCACCCTGCACTACACCGCGGGCGCCGATTCCATCGGTGTCGTGTCGCCGGTGGCCAACTCGACCATCACCGTCGACGACAACGGATTCGTCGTCGACTACGCCGGACTCGCCACCCGCGTCTGATCGCTGGGCGTCGTCAGCCCACCCAGACCCGCGCCTGATGGGCCTGACGGCGAAGTTCGTGCGCCCAGCCGTCGGCACCGATCTGCACTCCGGTGATCGGGACGGGCGCGGCCCGCGCGATCGTGTCGTAGGCGAGGCGCGCGCGATGTCCGTCGTCGACGAGGATTTCGGCCGTGCCCTGATCCCGGAGCTCGTCGCGTGCCGCGATGAGCCGATCGATGGCCTCCGACAGCACGTTGAGCAGTGCGATGCCGTTGGCCTCGAGCATCGCCCGCTGCAATGCGGGTGCGGTGCCCGCCACCCGGGTGCCATCGCGGAAACTGCCCGCCGCCAGGCGCAGCGCCAGGTTGCTCTCCCCGGCGCCCACGGCCGCCGTCACGGCGGCGGTCAGATGAGGGAGATGCGAGATCGCCGCCACCGCACGATCGTGGGCGTCGGGCGCGGCGGGCACGACGAACGCCCCGACCGCGCGTGCCATCGACGCCACACGCAGCCAGTCGTCGGCGGCGGTGTCGTCGTCGGTCGTGACCATCCACATCGCGTTCTGGAACAGGTGCGGATTGGTGGCCGCCCAACCTGACTGACTGGTGCCCGCCATCGGGTGCCCGCCGACGTAACGCATCTGCGGCGCTCGGCGTGACACCGCCTCGGCGACCGCTCGTTTGACGCTGACCACGTCGGTGAGCAGACAGTTGCCGGCTTCGGCGGCAATCGTCGGGAGCAATTCGTCGAGGGTGGTCGCCGGTGTGGCCAGGACGATCAGCGCATCGTCGGCCGACGCCTGGCGCAGCGTTGCCACCAGGTCCACCGACGCGCGATACCCCTCCTCGGCCGCCGCATCCGCTCCCGCGGAGGAGCGGTTGTAGCCGTACGCGGTGTGTCCGCCGTCGTGCAACGCCCGCAGCAGCGAACCGCCGATGAGGCCGAGGCCCAGGACGCAGACCGGGGTGGAGATCGTCGGATAGGCGGGTGTCGCAGTCACGGCTCTTACATTTCCACAGACCCGCGACGGGTCGCTCGCATGTCCGCGAGACCGATCGTTGTCCCAGGACTTGGGCGCTTCGCCGTTTACGGCTACCGTGACCTGCATGGCAGGTGCCGCTGGTGTGTCGGGTGGTTCGAACAAGCAGGACGTCGCCGACGACGTCGAGGGTTTTGCGGTGGCGGTGGTCCGTGAGGACGGCTCGTGGAAGGTCTCGGCGTTGGAGAAATCGGCGCTCTACAACCTCGCCGACGCCGAGCGTCAGTTGCTCGCGCTGCGGGCCACCGGCGCGGTCTTCGGCCTCCTCGACGTGGACGACGAGTTCTTCATCGTCGTGCGACCGGCGCCGGCCGGTGCGCAACTCCTGGTCTCCGACGCCACCGCCGGGATCGACTACGACATCGCCGCCGACGCGCTCGAAGCGATGAATGTCGAGGTTCCCGACCTCGACCCCGATGACCTCGACGACGTCGACCCATGGGAAGAGGGTGACCTGGGCATCCTCGCCGACCTCGGTCTGCCGGACGCGGTGATGAGCGTGATCGTCGGGGACACCGATCTCTACGCCGACGAGCAGGTCGGGATGATCGCGGCACGGCTGGGCTTCGCCGACGAACTGTCCAAGGTGCTCGACAAACTGGGCCATTGAGCTCCCGCCGCACCGCGGGGTCGTCGCAGCTCCCGGTGTGGGAATCGATGATGGGTGCGGCACTCGAGGCGGCCCGCGCCACCGATGCCGACGACGTTCCGATCGGGGCCGTCGTCTTCGACCCGGCCGGGATCGAGCTCGCGCGTGCGACGAACCGCCGGGAGGCCGACGGCGACCCGACGGCGCACGCCGAGATCCTCGCCCTGCGGGCCGCGGCCGCCCGATTCGGCGACGGATGGCGCCTGCCGGGCTGCACCCTGGCCGTCACCGTCGAGCCGTGCACGATGTGTGCCGGCGCGATCACCCTGTCGCGCATCGGAACCCTGCTGTTCGGTGCGTGGGAGCCGAAGACCGGTGCGGTCGGCTCCCTGTGGGACGTCGTCCGTGACCCGCGGCTGACCCACCGGCCGGAGGTGCGCGGTGGCCTTCGGGAACCCGAATGCCGTGCGCTGATGCTCGACTTCTTCGACCTGCGCCGCGGCGACGGGTTTGCCTGACCGCTCGCGATGGTTGCTGCGCACCGGCGGTGAAATGCTCTTACCGTGGTGGCATGGGGCGCCGACCGTGTGCCCCCCGAAGCGAGGAGGATCCGATGTCCGATGCCGCCGACAAGGCGAACAGCGCGTTCGACACCGCCATGGACAAGGCGAGCGAGGTGTTCGATGCCGCGAAGGACAAGTTCGGTGAGTTCGTCGACAGCGACACGGTGCACGGTGTCGTCGACTCGGCGAAGGAGAAGATCTCCGAACTGGTCGACAGCGACACCGTCCAGAGCGCGATGCAGTCGGCGAAGGAGAAGGTCTCCGAGGTCGCCGACAGCGACACCGTCCACAGCGTCGTCGGCAGTGTCACGTCGACCGTCGGCAACCTCAAGGACAAGATGACCGGGCATTGATCCGCGCCTGACCAGGCATCCTGGCCGGTTTCGGAGTTCCATGGCACGGTGGAGGGTGCTTTCGAACCCGACGGTAACAAGGCCGCCGGGTAGTTGGAGGAGGCAGCAGTTCAATGGGAATCACCGACGACGCCAAGAACAAGGCCGAGGAACTGAAGGGGCGCGGTAAAGAAGCTGCCGGCGACCTCACCGACAACCAAGATCTCAAGAACGAGGGCAAGGGCGAGCAGGGCGTGGCCCAAGGCAAGCAGAAGGTCAGCGAGGCCGCCGACGCCGTCAAGGGCGCGGTGGACAACGTCAAGGACAAGCTGACCGGACGCTGACGTCCGGCGCCTTTCGCCCGCTGTGGTCTTCTGACCAGGCGATTTAAGCCAGGACGCGGACTGCGGTACAGTCTTCCGCGGTGGCGTGTCCGAGCGGCCGAAGGTGCAGCACTCGAAATGCTGTGTACGGTAACCCCGTACCAGGGGTTCAAATCCCCTCGCCACCGCAGCGAACACCCTCCCATCGATGCAGATGGGAGGGTGTTTTCGTATCTGTCGCGGATCGTCTGACACGGAGCACAGCGAGAGCGGCTCGTCGCGTGGACTGTGCACGCATCCACCTGTGAGAGCTGTGGCCGGTGTCAGCCGGGCGTGCAGGACTGCGGTGCACAGCCCCAGTTCCTGATCACCCGTCAATCCGGTTCCGAGAAGACCGTGTTCAGACGGCCGTCGCCACCGAGACGGCGGCGAAACGGTCGGTGTGCTCGGCTTCGAGGCGCTCCTCGAGTTCCTCCAGCGTGGTGCCCTTGGTCTCGGGGACCGTGCGGAAGACGAAGATCCAGGACGCGATGTTGACGGCGACGAACAGGCCGAAGGTGCCGGTCGAGCCGAGCGACGAGTTCAGCAGCGGGAACACGAAGGAGATCAGGGCGTTGGTGCACCACAGGACGAACACGGCGATGCCCATCGCGAATCCGCGGACGTTGAGCGGGAAGATCTCGGAGAGCAGCAGCCAGACGCAGGTGCCGATGAACATCTGCACGAAGGCGACGAACAGCACCATGCAGGCGAGGATCACGTAGCTGCGCATGGTGGACTCGGGGAGCAGGAAGGTCAGTGCGAGCGCGGCCTGCGAGGCGGCGACGCCGGCGAACCCGATCAGCAGCATGGTGCGCCGGCCGAGGTAACCCAACAGCACGATGCCGATGATGGTCGTGATCACCGAGGTGACGCCGACCGCGATGGTGGCCACCAGTGCCGCGCTGACGCCCAGGCCGCTCTGTTCGAGGATGGTCGGCGCGTAGTAGTTGACGGTGTTGATGCCGGTGGCCTGCTGGACGATGGCCAGGCCGCAGCCGATGAGCACGATCCGTCGAATCCACGGGACGTCGCGCAGGATCGACAGAGGCTTGCGGGTCGTGGACAGCATGTGGTGCGTGTGGTCGTCGATGACCGCGAACTCGGCGGCCGCCTCGTCGGGAGTGCGGCTGAGCGCGAGCACCGAGCGCGCGTCGTCCATGCGGCCCTTCAGCGCATACCAGCGCGGTGAATCGGGCAGGAACAGCATGCCGATGAGCAAGGTGACCGCGGGGATGGCGGCGACGGCGAGCATGATCCGCCAGACGTGCGGGTCGGTGATGAGGTGGTTGAGCAGCGCGTTGATGGCGAAGGCGAGCATCTGGCCGGTGACGATCATCAGTTCGTTGATGGTGACCATGCGTCCACGTCGATCGGCGGGAGCCATCTCGGCGAGGTAGAGCGGGCAGGTCACCGCGGCGGCGCCGACACCGAAGCCGAGGATGATCCGCGCCACGACCATCGCCGCGACCGAGGGCGCCAGGGCACAGGCCAGGGCGCCGACCAGGAAGATGCCGCCGCACAGCAGCAGGGTGCGCTTGCGGCCGAGGCGGTCGGCGATGCGGCCGCCGAACAGGGCGCCGAACGCGGCGCCGGGGAACAGCAGCGAGCTGACCACCAGGGCCTCGGTGAACGAGGTCAACGCGAGGTCGTCCTTCATGTAGAGCAGCGCCCCGGAGATCACCCCGGTGTCGTAGCCGAACAGCAAGCCACCGAGGGTGGCGATCACCGTGAGCTTGGTGAGGAAGCGTCCGTGGGACGCCCCGGACAGGGGTGTGGTGGTCATGTCGGTGGACCTCGATTCCGCCGGAAAACTTTGGGTTGGTAACGCGCGTTAGTAACGCGCGTTAGGACTATGATGTGTGGGGAGAGTCACTGTGTCAACCATCACTTCTCGAGAGGGGGTACCCGGTGCCACCCAGTTCGTCAGTCAACAGGTCCCGTCGGCGTCCGACGATGGCGCAGGTCGCCGAGCGGGCCGGGGTCTCGCGCACGCTGGTGTCGTTCATCCTGGACGGCAAACCCGGCGCCAGTGACGAAACCCGTCAGCGGGTGCTGGCCGTCGCCGAGGAACTCGGGTACCGGCCGGACTCGGCGGCGCGGGTCCTGGCGCAGGGGCGCAGCCGCACGCTCGGTGTCCTGATGGACGTCCGGCAACTCCATCAGGCGGCCATGGTGACCAGCATCTATCCGGCGGCGGAGAAACGCGGGTATGAGGTGTTGCTGTCGGCCAACCTGCCCGACAAGGCCGAGAGCTCGTCGATCGACGCGCTGCTGGCCCACCGCTGCGGGGCGCTGATCCTGCTGGGCCCGTCCTCGTCGCCCGACTATCTGTCCGACCTCGCCCAGCGGGCGCCGACGGTCGTCGTCGGCGAGCGCCTGCCCGAGCGTGCGCCCGAGGTTCCGCTGGCGACGGTGCGCACCGACGACGCCACGGGCATGCGCCTGGCCGTCGACTATCTCGTCGGTCTCGGTCACCGAGACATCACCCACGTCGACGGCGGCACCGATCCCGGATCTGCGGACCGTCGCGACGCTTACCGAAAAGCGATGCGCGACAACGATCTCGAGAGCCACATCGTGGTAGTTCCCGGCGCCCACAACGAGGTCGCGGGCGCCGACGCGGCCCGCGCGATCATGGCCGGTGCCGCGCTGCCGACCGCGATCCTCGCGGGCAACGACCGGTGCGCGTTCGGACTTCTCGATGTCCTGACCCGTGCCGGGATCGACGTGCCGGGTGACGTCTCCCTGATGGGCTACGACGACAGCCTGCTCTCCGACAATCCCCGGATCGACCTCACCACCATCCACCAGGACAGTCATGAACTCGCCTGTCGTGCAGTCGACTTCGCGGTGGATCTCCTCGAGGAGACGCCCCGCGACACCTACGATGCCATCCTGGAACCATCGTTGATGGTGCGTGGCACCACAGGTCCGCCGCCGTCGCGCCGTCGATGATCTCGACGGCGGGTCACGTCGTCAGGACCGCCTGCATCCCGGGCGCGAGTAGGTCGGACAACTCGCTCCACGGCACCGTCACCGGGAGGTAATCCCCGAGTGCGTGCACCACCGGAACGTAGATGTGGAAACCGGCGGGCAGCGGCACCCAGTTCGCGAAATTCTCGATTGCCGGTGCGATCGGCGCGGCTTCGGGTTCGATGCGGTTCACCGCGTCCGCCAGGCGCTGCGCCGCCGCAGCGGGATCGGTGAACACGTCCGACAGCAGGATCGGCTGCGCGGTCTTCGCGTTGGTGGTGATGGTTGCGACCGAGTTGTTCGGATGCGCCGCACCTTTGCCGTACCAGTTGTAGATGGTCACTCCGGCAACAACATTCGGGGAGATTGTGGTGACCCGACTGCGTTCGCCGTGGGCGAGTTCACCGTCGGTGATCGTGGTGTCGGCGGCGGGTCGGAGCAGGTCGTCGAGGGTCGCGCGGATGCCGGAGTTGAAACGCGCACGAACGGCGTCCGGCCCGCCCGAGATCTGCGGTAGGTTCACGTCGAAGGTGGTCGTGCCCCGCGTGCCGGAGACCGGCACCATGAACGGCCGGATTCCCTGTGCGGCAGCGGGAGTGGGCGGGGCAGGGGAGGCCGGGCTCGTCGCCGTCGCCGACGCCGTGACCGTCGAGGTCACCGTGGTCGGGGTGGGCTGCGCCGTGCCGCTCTCACTGCACCCCGCCAGCGCGAGGGTGAGCGCAAGGCATGCCAGTGGGGCCGCATGGCGAACTCGGGTGTCCATGAGCGGAGACTACGCGTGGGGGCACTCGATCGTGCGACGATCACATCTCATGCGAGCAACGGACTCAGCCGCTCGGCGTAGGCGGCGAGCGCAGGTGCCTGTCGCCGCATGAGATCATGCTGATCCTCGCGGCCGGACAGCGCGATCGCGCCGACGAGTACTCCGGTCGGCGACCGCACTCCCACCGCCAAACATGCTCGGGCCGGGTCCATTTCGCCGACCTGGAGGGCGTAACCATCGCGCCTGACCGCAGCCAGCTGGGTCACCAGGGCGGCGCGGGTGGTCGGCGTCCGGGATGTGATGGCGGTGTACGGCTCCGACACCACGCCGCTGATGTCGTCCTTCTCGGCCAACAAGAGTTTGCCGACGGCGCTGGCATGCAGGTAGAGGTTCAACGTCCGCTCGTCGGCTGTCGGCGGGAACTCGTCGTCGATGTCGGCGGCTCGGACACCGGTGTTGGTGAAGTAGTACAGGTGTGCGCCGAATCGCATGGATTGTCGTAGTTCGGTGAGGGTTTCGCGTGCCGCCGTGCAGACCCTGGGCACGAGGGTGGCATCGACCAGCGCCCCCGTCCGCGGGCCGAGCGCGAACCCGGAGAGGTCGGGCATCCGGACCACGAACCCCTCGGCGACCAACAGGTTGAGCAGTCGGTACACGGTGGCCGACGGGATACCGAGCGTTGCGGACAGATCCTTGGCCGTGATCCCGACGCCGCCGCGGGCGACCTCCTCGAGAACGCGCAGTGCCGACTGCACCGCCTTGGGTTGCCGGCCCGACATACTCGACCCGGCTGGGCTCATCGACGCACCTGCCACGGGTCATAGTCGTTGAGCACCTGATCCGACGTCGTCTCGTCGAAGATCCCGACGTGGCGCGGCAGATCGGGGAGTCGGCGGCAGCGGATCAGGTACACCCCGACCCCGCACGCGAGGAGCACGGCGAACGTTGCCGTGGCGATCCATACCGGCGCATCGATCGTCAACGCGGCCCACACGACGATCGCGACAAACGCCGCGGCCGTGGTGATCCCGACGATCAGCGGGAGCCGCCCGAGTTCACCGATACGTCGGAGGAACAGCGGTGTCGACACGCAGACCAGGATGTAGGCGCACAGGTATCCGTGCGCCGACACCGCCAGCAACCCGATGAGCGCGAGGCGCGCCGAGTCGACGACGAACAGGTACCCGGCCGGTATCAGGGTGACGATCGGCATGGAGACCAGCAGGGCGATCACCGGAGTCCCGAAACGTTTGTGGGTGTTGCCCATTCGCCGCGGTAGCACTCCCTCGCGGCCCATCGCGAACAGCGTGCGCGAGAGTGCGGTTCCGGACCCGATCACGCACGCGAACCACGACGCGGTGATCCCGAGGTCGAGGATGACCGACAGCACCGTCGACACGGTCCCGTCGGAGCCCGGAAGACTCAGCACCACCGAATCCGGGGATGCACGGCCGAGGCCCGATGCCCCCGATTGGGTGACGGCCGCGAAGATGTACAGCACCCCGAGTGCCACCGGTGCCCATCGCACGGCCCGCGTCACCGCGACGAACGGCCGTCGCGCCTCACGGGCGATCGTGGTGGCGCTCTCGAAGCCCACGAATGCCGTCGTTGCGAGGAGCAGCGCGAAACCGAGTGCGCCCGGCGCGCCGCCATCGGAGCTGGTGGGCGCCGGAGTGGGTGGGCTGCCGTCCCGCGTGGCCAACACGGTCAGCACCACCGCGGCAGCCACGACCGCGAACATCTCGATGCTCAACGAGATCCGTGCCGACAGCTGGATCCCACGCACCATCAGCGCCAGGGCCACCGCGCCCACGGCCACGGAGAGCACCGCGATCGTGGTCGCACCCGAGGGCAGCCCGACGCGGCTCAGCAAGGCGGTGAGGTAGGCCGCGGCCCCCAGCGTGCTGGCCATCGCGGCCGCGGCGTACCCGACGACCACAGACCAGCCCGCCACGATGCCGGCACCCGGCCCCAGCCCCTTCGCGGTGTAGCTGTAGAGGCCACTGACCGCCACCATGCGGGTGGCGAACTGGCCGATGCAGTAGCCCAGCGCGAGGAACAGCACCGTCGTCACGACGAATACCGGGACGGTTGCGCGCCCCGCGGCGGGCAGCACCAGGGCCGGCAGCGTGACCATGACCGCCGACGGCGCGACGGCGGCCACCGACTGCCCCAACACCTCGACGAAAGACAGTTGTGCGCGACTCAACCCCTCGACCGGGGATGTGCTCCGGACGTTCGACGTCGTGTTCATCTCGTCACCTGCCCGTCTACGAAATCGCCAGACGCAACGTAACCCATCGGCATCCGCGTCCGACCAGTTTCCCCGTCAAGACTTTGAAACGTCAAATGAGAATGCCCTCGTCAATGCATTCTCATTTGATTCCCGTTATGTGGTCTGAACAGCATTCTTACCGATCTTCGGCGCCAACACAATGTGTCGGTACGCGATATTCAAATGAGAATTGGACAGGCCGGAATACTCAGTAGAAATAACTGGTGACATGGGTCATAACGGGGGCGTAGGGTCCATGAACAGATCGATGAAGATCTGAAACAGTCGCTAATCATGGTGTGACACAGGCGTTGTCGGGACAGTCCCTGGTGCCACACGGTGGGGAGGACACGGAAACCGCGATGCCGTGTCCGCGAACGCCGCACGGAAATGCTCGGTTCCGTCGTATGGCATCTGGCCACTCAACGGCACACACACCAATCTCGTCAACAAGGCTGAGGAAAGACATGACGACCAAAACAACCTCGATCGCTGTGGGACAGGAGGCCGGCCGGCGAGAGCTGACCGGCCGGCTCGGACCGACGGCGATCGTATTCATGGTGATCGCCGCGGCCGCGCCGCTGACCGTGATCGCCGGGGCGGTTCCGCTGGGCATCTCGGCGGGCAACGGCGCCGCCTTTCCCGCGTCGTACGTCGTGTGCACGGTGGTGCTGCTGCTGTTCGCGGTGGGATTCACCGCGATGACCAGGCACATCACCGGTGGCGGCGCCTTCTACACCTACGTGGCCCATGGACTCGGCCGGCACGCCGGGTTGGGGGCGGCCTTCCTCGCGCTGCTGTCCTACACCGCGGTGCAGGGTGCCGTGTACGGGTACATCGGCGCGGCGATCAACGACCTCGTCACCGCCCACGGCGGTCCGGCCGTCCCCTGGTACCTCTACGCCGCGGCGATCCTGGTCCTGGTGGCCACCCTGGGATACCGCCACATCGAACTGTCCGGACGTGTCCTCGGCGTCCTGCTCATCTGCGAGGTGGGCATCGTCATGGTCATCAACGCGTCGGTGCTGTTCCACGGCGGCGCCCAGGGACTCTCGACCGCCGCGCTCAGCCCGGGCAACTTCTTCCAGGGCGCACCCGGCATCGCGCTGATCTTCGCGCTGGCCGGCTACATCGGGTTCGAGGCCACCGCGGTGTTCCGCGACGAAGCCCGGGACCCGGCCCGCACCATCCCTCGTGCCACCTACTGCGCGCTGATCCTCATCGGTGTCTTCTACGCACTCAGCAGCTGGCTGATGGTCAGCGCGTGGGGCGATGCGGGAGCGGTCGCCAAGGCCACCGCCGACCCGGAAGGCATGATCACCGAAACCGCCGTCCGTTACGTGGGGTCGACGGCCGGCGACCTCGTGCAGATCTTTCTGATCACCAGCCTCTTCGCCGCCGTGCTCTCGTTCCACAACGTGCTCGCCCGCTACATCCACTCGCTGGGTAACAGCGGTGCGCTGCCCGCCTCCTGCGGGCGATCGCACGCACGTCACGACTCGCCGCACATCGCGTCGATCGTGCAGACCACGTGTGCCGTCGTGCTCATCGTCGCCTCGGTGCTCGGCGGACTCGATCCGGTGACGCAGGTGTTCGCCTGGTTCGCGGGGGTGTCCTCGGTCGGCATCGTCGCACTGATGACGCTCACCTCGGGCGCGGTCATCGTCTACTTCCGCCGCACCCGCAAGGACACCCGCCTGTGGCACACAGTGGTGGCGCCCGGCCTCGGCCTGATCGGCCTGCTCACACTTCTCGTGCTCACCGCCGTGAATCTGCCGCTGCTCGTCGGCGGATCGGACACGCTGGCCATCATCATCGCCGTCCTTCTGATCGCGACCTTCCTCAGCGGCGCGATGGTCGCGATCCTTCGGCCTCACGCGGCCAAGCACCACGAACCGGTTGCACAGTGAAAACCCTTACCGCTGAACCAAAGACCACTTCAAGGAGAAATCGATGAGTACCGCAGCGATCACCCGCCCCGCAGACGTCGACGCCACCGGCCCCGACCATCCGCTGACCCCGCTGACCGCCGCCGAGATCACCGCGGTGCGCGAGATCGTCGACGGCGCCGGATTGCTGTCCGAGCGCACACGATTCGTGTTCGTGACGCTCGACGAACCGGACAAGGCCACGGTCTCGGCGTTCACCGCCGGCGATCCGATCCATCGCCGCGCCCGCGTCCTGTTGCTCGACCGGGAATCCGGCCTCGGCAGCAGCCTGCTCATCTCGGTCACGGATCGTGAAGTGCTGCAGCAGGACACGATCGACGCCGCCGCCGAGGGCCAGGTCCCGATCCTCGACGAGGAGTTCGAGGACATCGAGGCCTACCTGCTGGCCTCCGACGACTGGCTCACCGCGATGCGCAAGCGCGACCTCGACCCCGCCAACGTTCGTGCAGTTCCGTTGTCGGCCGGTGTCTTCGGACACGAGGACGAGATCGGACACCGCATGGTCCGGGTACTGGCGTTCTACCAGTCGGACAAGGCGGATCTGCCCTGGGCGCACCCGATCGACGGCGTCGTCGCCTACGTGGACCTCACCGGCCGGCGGGTCGTGAAGGTCATCGACGAGATCGTCCTGCCGGTGCCGGCCGAGCGCGGCGAGTGGAACGCCGAACCGCACGCCGTACCCACCCGCACCGATCTCAAGCCCATCGAGATCGTCCAGCCGGAAGGGCCGAGCTTCACCGTCGAGGGCAACAAGATCAGTTGGGCGGACTGGACTTTCCGCTTCGGCTTCGACATCCGCGAGGGACTGACCCTGCACCAGCTGTCGGTCCGTGACGGCGAGCGCGAGCGGCCCGTCATCTACCGCGCATCGATCGCCGAAATGGTTGTCCCGTATGCGGATCCGTCTCCCGTCCGGTACTGGCAGAACTACTTCGACCAGGGCGAGTACCTGTTCGGCCGCTACACCAACTCGCTGGAACTCGGTTGCGACTGCCTCGGCGACATCACCTATTTCGATGTCACCATCGCCGACGAGCAGGGCAATCCGCGACTGATGAAGAACGCGATCTGCATGCACGAGGAGGACTACGGTGTGCTGTGGAAGCACACCGACATGTTCAACGACATGGCCGAGACACGTCGGCAGCGTCGCCTGGTGATCTCGTTCTTCCTCACCATCGGCAACTACGACTACGGCTTCTACTGGTACCTCTACCTCGACGGCACCATCGAACTCGAGGCCAAGGCGACCGGCATCGTGTTCACCTCCGCGCACCGCGGGCCCGACGGCTTCTCCACCGAGATGGCACCCGGACTCGGTGCACCCTTCCACCAGCACCTGTTCTCGGCCCGGCTCGACATGGCCGTCGACGGCGACACCAACACCGTCACCGAGGTGGACGCCGTGCCGGTGCCGATGGGACCGGAAAACCCGTGGGGCAACGGATTCCGTGCCCAGAAGACCACGCTGCGGACCGAGTCGGAGGCCATGCGCACGGCCGACAATCTGAAGGCACGCGTCTGGCACATCACCAATCCGACCAAGCAGAACCGTTTGGGCCAGGACGTCGGTTACGCGCTGTATCCCGAGGGGCAGCCGGCACTGCTCGCCGATCCGTCCAGCTCGATCGCGGCCCGTGCCGCGTTCGCGACCAAGCACTTGTGGGTCACGCAATACGATCCGGCGCAACGGTATCCGGCCGGCGACTACGTCAACCAGAACCCGGGCGGCGCGGGGTTGCCCGAGTACGTCGCCTCCGACCGCAACATCGACGGCGAAGATCTGGTGCTGTGGCACACCTTTGGGCTGACGCACTTCCCGCGCCCCGAGGACTGGCCGGTCATGCCGGTCGACTACGCCGGATTCAAGCTCAAGCCGGTGGGCTTCTTCGACCGCAACCCCTCGCTCGGCGTGCCCTCCGGGCCGAAGAAGCACTGCTGCGAAGACTGATGTCGATGCCGTTGCTCCTGCACACGCCCGCCGTCATCGGACGGCGGGCGTGCGCACTGCTCGCCTTCACGTCGGCCGCCCTGCACTTGCTGGTTGCGATGTCCGGTGGACACCTCGCGATGGTCGTGCTGGCGCTGTGCATGGCGTTCGCGTGCGCGATCTGTGCGCGACACCTCTGGCGTGGACCCGACCTGCCCGCATGGTTCGCGATCGCGATGATGAACCTCGCCATGCTGGCCACACACCTCTCGCTCGGCGGCTGTCACACCAAATCCCCGACGCCGACCTCGGCCGGCACGCCGTCGGACCTGATCGTCGCCGCCACCGGCCTCGCGGCGGCCGAAGTGGTCATCGCCGTCGGGGTGATCTTCCTCCGGACCCGGAACCCGATGTTGCTTCTTCCCTCCCGCTGATCGAGTAAGGCTCCGAGCGAAGCGAGGCGCCGCATCGAGATCGCCGTGGTGCGAGATCTCGATGCGCGGGCTCGCAAGCTCGCTCGCTTACTCGATCAGCGAAAGGGATGGCGCCGCAGGCCATCAGCGAAAGGGTGGCTCCACTTCCCCTCCCGCTGATCGAGTAAGGCACCGAGCGCAGCGAGGGGCCGCATCGAGATCACTTGCAGCACAACGAGGCCAGGCCACGCATGCTGACCTGCAAGCGTCAGCCGAGGAAGTGCGCCGCCTGCTGCGCCAGATCCAGCACCGGCTGCGGGAAGATGCCGAGCACGATTGTCACGACGGTGCAGATCGCGATCGACGACGTCGTCAGCACACTGGGTTTCACCACGTGTGGGGCGTCGACGGGGACGTCGGCGAAGAACATCGCGACGATGATCCGGATGTAGAAGTAGGCGGCGATGGCGCTGCTGATCACGCCGATCACCACCAGCACCCCACCCCCGTTGCCGGCGACGGCGGCGAACACGTCGAACTTGGCGATGAAGC
The DNA here is from genome assembly GCF_053588655.1 of Gordonia sp. NPDC003424. Lineage (NCBI taxonomy): Bacteria > Bacillati > Actinomycetota > Actinomycetes > Mycobacteriales > Gordoniaceae > Gordonia > Gordonia sp. NPDC003424. The sequence goes on along the minus strand of NZ_JBSFQJ010000002.1, from coordinate 88,532 downwards.
CGCTCGTCAGCGGGATGCCGGCAAAGGCGAGCAGGAACATCGAGAACATCGCGCCGACAAGCGGATACCGTTTGCCTAGTCCCGCCCACTGGCTGATGTTGGTGGCCTCGCGGCCGGACAGGTGCGGCCCCGACGGGCGGTCCGGTTCGCGCACCACCGCGACCGTGGCAAACGCGCCGAAGGTCGAGAAGGCGTACGCGGCAAGATAGAACATGGTCGCGGCCAAACCGGCGTCGTCGAAGGCGATGAGTCCCAACAGAATGAATCCGGCGTGGGTGATCGACGAATAGGCGAGCATGCGTTTCACGTCGGACTGGGTCACAGCCATGAGCGCGCCGATGAGCATCGTCGCGATGGCCACCGCCCAGAGCGCCGGCTCCCAATCCGACTTGAGGGATCCGAAGGAGACGTAGAAAACCCGAAGCAGCGCACCAAACGCGGCGATCTTGGTGGCGGCCGCCATGAACGCGGTCACCGGGGTGGGCGACCCCTGGTAGACATCCGGAATCCACGAATGGAAGGGCACCGCACCGACTTTGAACAGCAACCCCACCGACAGCAGACCGAGTGCGATAAGCGGCAGGATGGTGTCGGCGTCCGGGGCGGAGATCGCCTGCCCGATCGCGGCCAACTGCAGGGATCCGCTGGCGCCGTAGGCGAACGCCGCACCGAACAGGAAGAACGCCGACGAGAACGCGCCGAGCAGGAAGTACTTGAGCGACGCCTCCTGCGAGATCAGCCGCCGCCGGCGCGCCAGCCCGCACAGCAGATACAGCGGCAGGGAAAACACCTCCAGCGCAATGAACATCGTCAGGAGGTCACCGCAGGCCGGAAACAGCATCATGCCGCCGACGGCGAGCAGGGTCAGTGGAAACACCTCGGTGGTCAGGCCACCCGCACGGGTGGCCTCGAACTCGGCGTCGGTGTTGGGTACCGATGCGCCGGACGGCGTGAACATGTCGGCTTCGACCGTGCCGAGCGTCGCCTGCGCGGCCGCCCCGGGACCGTCGCTGAACCGCTTGAGGGTCGGCGACGCGGGAGCAACAACCCGCTCGAGACGCCGCTCACCCATGAACGCCACCGCGGGTATCGCGATGAGCAGCAACAGACCCTGCAGGAACAGGGTGGGCCGATCCATCACCACCGCACCCGACATCACGACCTGACCTTGACCGCCGTCGCGGGTCTCGGCCACCGCCACGACGATCAGCGCCACGAACGCGGCCGCAAGCCCGCCGAGGGACAACGCCAGCTGCATCGGATACCGGGCCGCGCGGGGAGCGAACGCCTCCACCAGCACCGCCACCACGGCGACACCGAACACGATGAGCATCGGCGACAGCACGCCGTAGGCGATGCTCGGCGGCGTGATGGCCGCGAGGTCATACTCCGTCACTTCGGGCCTCCTTGAGTCGAGACCGGCACGGTCGGTTGTGGATTCGGCTCATGCATGGTGCTCATGGTGTGTTCCACCGCAGGGTCGATCAGATTCAGCAGAGGCTTCGGATAGATGCCGAACACCAGCAGCAGCGCCAGCAGAGGAGCGACGACCACCACCTCACGGCCCCGCAGGTCCGGCATGCCGCGGGCGGCCGCCCCCGGCCCCTCGACGGGACGGACCGGTCCACCCATCATCCGCTGATAGGTCCACAGGATGTAGATCGCCGACAGCACCAGGGCGCTCGACGCACAGATCGCCACGACCGGGTAGCGCGTGAACGTGCCGATGAGAACCAGGAATTCACTGATGAACGGCGCCAGGCCGGGGAGCGACAAGGTGGCCAGCCCGGAGATCAGGAAGGTGCCGGCGAGGACGGGCGCCACCTTCTGCACACCGCCGTAGTCGGCGATGAACCGGCTACCGCGCCGCGACACCAGGAATCCTGCGATGAGGAACAAAGCGGCCGTGGACAACCCGTGATTCACCATGTACAGCGTGGAGCCGGTCTGCCCCTGCTGGGTGAGGGCGAAGATGCCGAGAATGATGAAGCCGAAATGCGAGATCGAGGTGTAGGCGATCAGCCGCATGACGTCGACCTGGCCGATGGCGAGGATCGCGCCGTAGACGATGCCGATCACCGCGAGCGCCGCGATCAGAGGTGCGAAATAGCGTGCGGCGTCCGGGAAGATCTGCAGACAGTAACGCAGCATCGCGAACGTGCCGACCTTGTCGACCACCGCCATCATCAGCACCGCACTCGCCGGGGTGGCCGACACGGCGGCGTCGGGCAGCCACGAGTGGAACGGCCACAACGGTGCCTTGACCGCAAAGGCGAACATGAAGCCGAGGAACAGCATCTTCAGCAGGCCGGAATCGGCGTCGAGTTGACCCGACGACGCGGCCTCCACCACCGCTCGCAGATCGAAGGTGCCGCCACCGAGGTTCGAGCGGGCGGTCACCACGTACAGCCCGATGACCGCGGCCAGCATGATCAGCCCGCCGAACAGGTTGTACAACAGGAACTTCACCGCCGCCCGCGACCGCTCCACTCCACTCGCGCCGGCACCATTCGGCCCGCTCGCTCCGCTCCCGGCGCCGGATCCGAACCCGCCGATCAGGAAGTACATCGGGATCAGCATGGCCTCGAAGAAGATATAGAACAGCAGGATGTCGAGTGCGACGAAGCTCATCAGCACCATGGCCTCGACCGCGAGGGTCAGCGCGAGATAGGTGTGTGGGCCCTTCTGCCGCCGTCCGCCCGAATGATCCAGCGAGCCGACATGATCCGCGTCCTGCCAGCCGGCGAGGATCAGTAGCGGCAGCAGCACCGTCGTCAACAGCACGAGCACCAGGCCGATGCCGTCGAGCCCGAGGGTGTAGCGGGTGCCCAACGCCGGAATCCAGCTGTGATCCTCGACGAACTGGTAACGCTCACCGCCCGCGTCGAATCCGATGGTCAGTCCGAGAGATACGACGAATGTCGCGAGAGAGACCAGCAGTCCCAACCACTTCGCGACATCCGGGCGCGTGTTCGGCACGGCGAGAACGGCAACGGCGCCGACGGTCGGCAGCAGCCAGAGGACGGTGAGCCACGGAATACTCACAGCACGCTCACCACCATCACCAACGCGACGATCAGCGTGGCCCCGGCGAACATCGACAGCGCGTAGGAACGGACGAATCCGGTCTGCCATCCGCGTATTCGCTGGGACAACGCGCCGATCGCGGAGCCGATCCCGGTGGTCAAACCGTCGACGCCCTCGTCCTCCACCACGACCAACCCGCGCGTCACCCCCTGGCCCGGACGCATCAGCGCGTTCTCGTTGAACGCATCGCCGTACAGGTCGCGGCGCGCCGCGACGGTCAGCGCCGACACGTCGTCCGGGGCCACCTCCGGTACCGGCCGTGTCCCGTACTGTCGCCACGCGATTGCGATACCGATGGCGACGACCGCGAGAATGGTGACGGTCACGACCCAGGCGGGCACCGCGAGCTCGTGATGCTCATGCCCGACAACGGGTTCGAGCCAATCGACCAGACTGTCACCCCACACCAGCAGCCCGCCGGCCGCCACCGAACCGAGCGCCAGGATGATCATCGGCCACACCATCACGCCGGGCGACTCGTGTGGATGTGCGTCCGGATGCCATCGCCGGTCGCCGTAGAACGTCAGCAGCATCACCCGCGTCATGTAGAAGGCGGTGATCCCGGCACCGAGAAGTGCTGCGCCGCTGAGGAACCAGGCGCCGACACCCCCGGATGCGAACGCGGCCTCGATGATCGGGTCCTTCGAGAAGAAGCCGGAGAACGGTGGCACACCGATGATCGCCAGATAGCCGAGCCCGAACGTGACGAAGGTGATCGGCATGACCGTGCGCAGGCCACCGAAGCGGCGCATGTCGGTTTCGTCGTTCATGCCGTGCATCACCGATCCGGCACCGAGGAACAGTCCGGCCTTGAAGAAGCCGTGGGTGAGCAGATGCATGATCGCAAACGCGTAGCCGGCCGGACCGAGTCCGGTGGCCAGCACCATGTAGCCGATCTGGCTCATCGTCGACGCCGCGAGTGCCTTCTTGATGTCGTCCTTCGCGCAGCCGATGATCGCACCGAACAGCAGCGTGACCGCGCCGACCACGGTGACCCCGACCCGAGCGTAGGGGGCGAGATCGAAGATGGGGCCGGACCGCACGATCAGGTACACGCCCGCGGTGACCATGGTGGCGGCGTGGATGAGCGCCGAGACCGGGGTGGGGCCCTCCATGGCGTCGCCGAGCCACGACTGCAGCGGCACCTGCGCGGATTTGCCGCATGCCGCGAGCAGCAGCATGAATCCGAGTGCGGTGAGCACATTTTCGCCGGCCTGGTTGGCCGCGCCGAACACCGCCTGGAACGAGATGGCGCCGAAGGTGGCGAACATGATCATCAGCGCAATCGCCAGACCGATGTCGCCGACCCGGTTGACCACGAACGCCTTCTTCGCGGCGGTGGCGGCCGAAGGCTTGTACTGCCAGAAGCCGATCAGCAGATACGACGCGAGACCCACACCCTCCCAACCCATGTAGAGACCGAGGTAGTTGTCGGCGAGCACCAGCAACAGCATTGCGGCGACGAACAGATTGAGGTACGCGAAGAACCGGCGACGCTCCGGGTCGTGCGCCATGTACCCGATCGAATAGATGTGGATGAGCGAGCCGACTCCGGTGATCAGCAGTACGAACACCATCGACAACTGGTCGAGGAGCAGACCGAAGTCCACCTGCAACTGGCCGACCGGCACCCAGGAGAACAGGATCTGATGCACGGCACGGCCTTCCGCGCCGCGCCCGACCATGCCGAAGAACATCGCGAGTCCCAGAACGAAGGACGCGAGTGCCATTCCGCACGCCAACAGGTGACCCCACCGATCCGTGCGCCGGGCACCGAGGAGCAGGATCGCCGCGCCGAGCAGTGGGAGGAACGGCAGCAACCAGAGAAGATCCGCGGACACTTCGGTGCTCATCGGCGCCTCCTTATGTCGTGCGTCGGGATGTCTTGCGGTGGGTGAATGGTCAGCGTTTCAACAGATCGGCGTTGTCCACCGAGGCCGATCGTCGGGCGCGGAAGATGGTCATGATGATGGCCAGTCCGACGACGACCTCGGCCGCGGCGACCACCATGGTGAAGAAGGCGATCACCTGCCCGTCGAACGAACCGTGCATCCGGGCGAACGTGACGAATGCCAGGTTCGCCGCATTCAGCATCAACTCGACGCACATGAACACGACGATGGCGTTGCGGCGCAGCAGAACCCCCGCCGCGCCGATGCTGAACAGCAACGCGGACAGGTAGAGGTAGTTCTCCGGGTTCATTGCTGACTCCCCAACTGGTGGCGGATACCGGCGTCCTCGGGTGCCGGAGCGGCGCCGGGCCGCGGCCGAAGGGTCGCGTTGACCGACAGGTCCGACGGCGTGCCGTCGGGCAGCAGAGCGGGCACGTCGACGGCGTTGTGCCGGGCGAACACGCCAGGGCTGGGACGTGGCGTCATGTCGACGCCGTGCAGGAACCGTTCCTCCGACAGCTCGCGCTGGGATCGCCGGGGCCCGAAGCGCTCTCGATGCGCGAGCACCATCGCACCCAGTGTGGCGGCGATCAGGAGAGCGCCGGTCAGTTCGAACGCCCACAGATATCGGACGAAGATGAGTTCGGCGATGGCAACGATGTTCGCGTTTCCGCCACCCACCACGGGACTCGCCTCCGGTGCTCCCGCGAATACCGCGAGCGACGCACTGCCGATCGCCGCGATCAGGAGGATGCCGAAGCCGATACCGATGACCACTGCGGCAAGGCGTTGTCCGCGAAGGGTTTCGGTGAGGGAATCCGACGAGTCGACGCCGATGAGCATGAGCACGAACAGGAACAGCATCATCACCGCGCCGGTGTAGACCACCACCTGGACCACGCCGAGGAACAGAGCTCCCTGCGCGACATAGAAGATCGCCAGGATGATCATCGTCGTCGCCAGGAAGATCGCCGAATAGACGGCCTTGGTGGCGAACACGACGCCGAGTGCGCCGAGAACCGCGACCACACCGAGCCCGTAGAACTGAATCGCCTCGCCCGTGGAGGTGCGGGTCAGTTCGGCGGCGAGCACCGCGGCGGTCACGAGTCGCCCTCTGCGGTGGTGTGATTCACGAGCTTCCCATCTTTGGTCACCTCGCCGCGGTAGTAGTTCTCCTCGGTGGAGCCGGGGGCCATGGCGTGCGGCGGCGGCGTCGTGTCCGGTGGGAGCGGGGCGAGCAACCGGTCCTTCTCGTAGATCAGCCCGGCGCGGTTGTCGTCGGCGAGTTCGTAGTCGTTGGTCATCGTCAGCGCCCGGGTGGGGCAGGCCTCGATGCACAGTCCACACCCGATGCACCGCAGATAGTTGATCTGATAGACCCGGCCATAGCGTTCACCCGGCGAGTACCGCTCGTCCTCGGTGTTGTCGGCGCCCTCCACATAGATCGCATCGGCCGGGCAGGCCCACGCGCACAACTCGCAGCCGATGCACTTCTCGAGGCCGTCGGGATGCCGATTGAGTTGGTGGCGGCCGTGATACCGAGGTGCGGTGGGTACCTTCTGTTCGGGGTACGACTCGGTGATCGTCGGCGAGAACATGCCGGAGAAGGTGACCTTCAACCCGTTCATCGGTTTCAGGAAGTCAGGCATCGGTGGTCTCCTTCGCCGTGTCGGAGGGTGGCCGGGTGGTGCTCGTCGGGAGCACCTGGCCGGGGAGGGGCGGGACGGGGAACCCGCCGGCCATCGGGTCGAAGGCGGCGGGCGTCGATTTCGGTTCGACGGGGGGTGCGCTGGGGGCACGCATGAGGCGCCAGACGGCGTAGCCGATGAGCGCGGTCACGACGAGCCCGGCCGCCGCGGAGATCAGCGCGCGGGTCAGGTCGTGGTCGCCGACGGCGACCCGGATCACCGCGACGACCATCACCCAGGTCAGTGAGATCGGGATGAGGACCTTCCAGCCCAGATTCATGAACTGGTCGTAGCGCAGGCGGGGGAGGCTGGTGCGCAACCAGATGAAGACGAACAGGAACACCCAGACCTTGAGGGTGAACCAGAGGATCGGCCACCAGCCGGAATTGGCTCCGTCCCAGATGGACAGCGGCCACGGGGCCTGCCAGCCACCGAGGAACATGGTGGTGGCCAGGGCGGACACGGTCACCATGTTGATGTACTCGGCGAGCATGAACATCGCGAACTTCAAAGACGAGTACTCGGTGTGGAACCCGCCGACCAGCTCGCCCTCGGCCTCGGGCAGGTCGAAGGGCGCGCGGTTGGTCTCGCCGACCATGGAGATCGCGTAGATCACGAACGACGGCAACAGCAACAGGACATACCAATGATGTTGTTGCGATTCCACGATCCCCGACGTCGACATCGTGCTCGCATCCAGGAACACCGCCGCGAAGGTCAGCCCCATGGCGATCTCGTAGGAGATCACCTGCGCCGTCGACCGGAGACCACCGAGAAGGGGATAGGTGGAGCCCGACGACCAGCCGGCCAGCACGATGCCGTACACGCCGACCGAGGTGACCGCCAGGACGTAGAGCACACCGACCGGAAGATCGGTGAGCTGCAACGGGGTCGGATGACCGAACACCGACACCATCGGTCCGAACGGGATGACCGCGAACGCCATGATCGCCGGGACGACGGCGATGATGGGCGCCGCCAGGTAGATCAGCTTGTCCACACCTACCGGGACGATGCCCTCCTTCAGTGCGAGTTTCACGCCGTCGGCGAGGCTCTGCAGCAGCCCGTGCGGACCGACCCGGTTGGGGCCGATCCGGGACTGCATGCGCGCCATGATCTTTCGTTCGGCCAGAATGGCGACGAGGGGATTGGCGACGAGGAACGCGAACACCGCAACCGCTTTGACGGCGATCAGCCACCACGGGTCGTGGCCGAAGTCGGCGAGGGTGGGGAAGTCCGTGGCGAGGTACGTGGTCGTCATTGCTGCACCTCCGGGCCGATCGCGACGATATCGCCCGGCGACGCACCGAGGTGGGTGTTCACCGATGCGCCGGGCGTGTTCATCGGTACCCAGACCACACCGTCGGCCATGTCGGTGATGGTCAACGGCAGCGTGATCTCGCCGCGGTCGGTGCGTACGGACACCCGCGCACCGTCGACGGCGTCGATCCCGGCCGCGGTGTCGGCCGACAGGCGCACCACCGGGGTGCGTGCGGTACCGGCGAGATGCGGTTCACCGTCCTGCAACCGGCCGTCGTCGAGCAGCATCCGCCACGACGCGAGCACCGCCTCGCCGTGGCCCGCCACCGGTCTCGGGGAAACGGGTTGCGGTGCCCCCAGATCCGGCCGCGATCCCCGCCAGGCGCCGATGCGATCGAGGTCTCCGCGGATGACGGCGGGGTCGTCGCACCGCAGGGTCACCCCCATCTGCGCGGCGAGCGCAGTGAGCACCCGATGGTCGGAGAGCGTTCCGGCCTGCTGCAGCGCGGTGCCGAAGGGGCGGGCCCGGCCCTCCCAGTCGACGAACATCCCCGACTTCTCGGCGACCGCCGCCACCGGCAGCACGACGTCGGCGCGCTCGGTGACCTGGCTGCGTCGCATCTCCAGGCTCACCACGAAATCGGCTGCGGCGAGGGCGGACATCGCCGCGGTCGGATCGGGGAGGTCGGCGATCTCCACGCCGCCGACGAGCAGTGCGCCCAACTGGCGGGCCCGGATCGCGTCCACGATGCCGGCGGTGTCACGGCCGGCTGTGCTCGGCAGCTCACGCACCTGCCAGGCTCGGGCGATCTCCGCGCGCGCATCGGCGTCGGCGAGCGGGCGGCCGCCGGGCAGGAGATTGGGTGCCGCACCCACTTCCAGTGCGCCGCGCTCACCGGCCCGCCGCGGAATCCAGGCCAGGCGAGCGCCGGTGCGTTCGGCGAGTCGCGCGGCGGCGGTCAGGCCGCCCGGCACCGTGGCCAGTCGCTCCCCGACGACGATGATCGAACCCGGTGCCGCCACCGCATCCGACGCGGTGACCGAATCCAGCACGGATGCCTCATCGCCCGGAATCGTCTGCAGCAGAGCGCCGTCGAGTTTCGTCACCCCACGGCTGCGCCACGGCGCGATCGCCGTCACGCGCTGGCCGGCCGTCCGCACCGCGCGCCGCATCCGGATGAAGACGATCGGCGACTCCTCCTCCGGTTCGAAGGCCACCAGCAAAACCGCGGGTGCGCCGTCCAGATCCCGATAGGTGACATCGTCGGAGCGGGTCGCGATGCGGGCCGCCAGGAACTTGGTCTCCTCGGCGCTGTGGGCGCGCACGCGGAAGTCGATGTCGTTGGTGTCCAGAACGGTTCGCGCGAAGCGGGAGTAGGCGTACGCGTCCTCGGCGGTCAGCCGGCCACCGGCCAGCACCCCGGTGCGCCCCCGGTTGGTGGTGAGTCCGGCCGCGGCGTCGCGGAGCGCATGCGCCCAGGACACCGCGCGCAGAATGCCTTTCGTGTCCCGGACCATCGGTGAGCTGATCCGGTCCTCGGCGGCGGTGTAGGCGAAGGCCCACCGGCCCTTGTCGCAGTTCCATTCCTCGTTGACGGCGGGGTCGTCGCCGGCCAGGCGCCGCAACACTTTTCCGCGCCGATGATCGGTGCGCTGCGCGCAGCCGCTGGCGCAGTGCTCGCAGACGCTCGGTGTCGACTCCAGATCGAAGGGACGGGCCCGGAAGCGGTACGCGGTGCCGGTGAGGGCGCCGACCGGGCAGATCTGCACCGTGTTACCGGAGAAGTACGATTCGAACGGCTCGTCGGCGTAGATCGAGACCTGTTGCAGGGCACCACGATCCTGCAGACTGATCAGCGGGTCGCCGGCGATCTGATCGGAGAACCGGGTGCACCGGGCACACAGCACGCAGCGTTCGCGGTCGAGGAGCACCTCCGACGACAGCGGCACCGGCTTGGTGAATGTGCGCTTGACGCCGGTGAAACGGGATTCCCCACGGCCTGAGGACATCGCCTGATTCTGCAGCGGGCACTCGCCACCCTTGTCGCACACCGGGCAGTCCAGCGGATGATTGATCAGCAGCAGCTCCATCACGCCACGCTGCGCCTTTTCGGCGACCTCCGAGCTGAGCTGGGTGTGGACCACCATGCCGTCGGTCACCACCGACGTGCACGACGCGAGCGGCTTGCGCTGCCCCTCGACCTCGACCAGGCATTGCCGGCAGGCGCCGACCGGATCGAGCAGCGGGTGATCGCAGAACCGGGGGATCTGCACCCCGATCTGCTCGGCCGCCCGGATGATGAGAGTCCCCGGCGCCACCGAGATCTCGGTGCCGTCGATGGTCACCGAGACCAGATCCGGTTTCTGGTCGGCGGCCTTGGCGTCGTCGACGGCGGTCATCGGGCCTCCCCGGATGGGTAGTCGGTGGATGCCTCCGGATCGAACGGGCATCCACCGTCGAAGTGGGCCAGGTACTCGTCGCGGAAGTACTCGAGCGACGACACGATCGGGCTGCCGGCGCCGTCGCCGAGCGCGCAGAACGATTTACCGACAATGGTGTTCGTGACGTCGGCCAGGATGTCCAGATCGGCGGCGCTGCCCTCGCCCGCCTCGACCCGTCGGAGGAGTTGCACCAGCCAGTAGGTGCCCTCGCGACACGGGGTGCACTTCCCGCACGATTCGTGGGCGTAGAACTCGGTCCACCGCAACACCGCGCGCACCACGCACGTCGTCTCGTCGAAGATCTGTAAGGCCTTGGTGCCCAACATGGAACCGGCCTCCCCGACACCCTCGTAGTCGAGCGGGACGTCGAGGTGCTCGGCGGTGAACATGGGCGTCGACGATCCGCCCGGGGTCCAGAACTTCAACTCGTGCCCGGCGCGCACACCGCCGGCGCGATCGAGCAACTCGCGCAACGTGATCCCCAGCGCCGCTTCGTACTGCCCGGGATTGGTCACATGCCCGGACAGCGAATACAGGGTGAAGCCGGGGGACTTCTCGGTGCCCATCGACCGGAACCAGTCGACGCCGTTGCGGATGATCGACGGCACGCTGGCGATGGACTCGACGTTGTTGACGACCGTCGGACTGGCGTATAGGCCGGCGACCGCCGGGAACGGCGGACGCAGGCGGGGTTGCCCGCGACGGCCCTCGAGCGAATCCAGCAGCGCGGTCTCCTCGCCGCAGATGTAGGCACCCGCACCCGCATGCACCACCAGGTCCAGGTCGAATCCCGAACCGAGTACGTTCTCGCCGAGATACCCGGCGGCGTAGGCCTCCTCGACCGCGGTGCGCAGCCGCCGGATGACCGAGGACACCTCGCCGCGCACGTAGATGAACGCATGGCGCGCCCGGATCGCGTAGGCGGCGATGATGGCGCCCTCGATGAGCGTGTGCGGGGACGCGAGCATGAGCGGCATGTCCTTGCACGTGCCCGGCTCGGACTCGTCGGCATTGACCACCAGGTAATGGGGCTTGGCGTCGGGGTCGTCGGATTGCGGGATGAACGACCACTTCATGCCGACCGGGAATCCGGCGCCGCCACGACCCCGCAACCCCGACGCCTTGACGGTGGCGATGAGGTCGTCGGGGGGTTGCCGCACGGCCGTCCGCAGTGCGGTGTATCCGTCATGGGATTCGTAGGTGCGCAGCGTCCACGACTCCGGCTCGTCCCAGAACCGGCTCAGTACAGGGGGTTCGGCGGGCTCCGACCCTTCGTGACGCTCGCCCGCTGCGCTTGCTGCGCTCGCGGGCTCCGCAGCGGGCGGGGGAGACGGCGACACCTCGTCCACGCCCGCCAACAACCGCGCCGTCTGGTGGAACGAGCACACAGTGCCGGTGCCGCGCGACGGCACCGTCGTCACCCCGGCCCGCAGATCCTCCACCAATTCGATGGCGCTCGAGGGGGTTTGCCGATCGATGAACTCCCAGTTAGCCATCACCACCGGTGCGTGGTCGCAGGCGGCGTTGCATTCGACGTGTTCGAGGGTGATCCGGCCGTCCGCCGTGGTCTCGCCGGGCGAGATACCGAGGTGTTCCTCGAGTGCCGCCAGGATCTCGTCCCCACCCATCACCGCACACAGGGTGTTGGTGCACACCCCGACGAGGTACTCACCCGTCGGGGAGCGGCGGTACATCGAGTAGAACGTGGCCACCGCGGCCACCTCGGCCGCCGTCAGATTCAGTTGCGCCGCACAGAAACCGACGCCCGCGCGGGTGATGTAGCGGTCATGTGCCTGAACGAGATGCAACAGCGGCAACAACGCCGACCGGGCCACCGGATAGCGGGCGATGATCGTCGTCGCCTCCTCCGCGAGCCGTTCGGTGACGTCGGCGGGGTACTCGGCGGGTCCGGAGAAACTGATCGCCGGATGCGGGGCCTGCGGGATCGCCGGCGAGCCGGCGGCCGGCGGTGCGGTGAGATCCACGAACACCGGGTCTGTCATCGGTCAACCCCTCCCATCACCGGGTCGATACTGGCGACGGCGGTGATCACGTCGGCGACCATTCCGCCCTCGCACATCGCCGCCACCGCTTGCAGATTCGTGAACGACGGGTCGCGATAGTGCACGCGATAGGGACGCGTGCCACCGTCGCTGACCATGTGCACGCCCAGTTCGCCGCGCGGGGATTCCACCGCCACATAGCATTGCCCCGCCGGCACGCGCATACCTTCGGTGACGAGCTTGAAATGGTGGATGAGGGCTTCCATCGAGGTGCCCATGATCTTCGCGATGTGTTCGGGAGAGTTCCCGAGACCGTCGGGGCCGAGCGCCAGATCGGCGGGCCACGCTATCTTTCGGTCCTCCACCATCACCGGGCCCGGCTGCAGTCGCTCGAGGCATTGCCGGGCGATCCGCACCGACTCCTTCATCTCCTTGACCCGGATCAGGTAGCGCCCGTACGAATCACATGCGGTATCGGTGATGACGTCGAACTCGTAGCTCTCATATCCGCAGTAGGGCTGCGACTTTCGAAGATCGTGCGGCAATCCGGTGGACCGCAGGACAGGTCCGGTGATCCCGAGCGCCATACAACCGGTGAGGTCCAGGTAGCCGACACCTTGAGTGCGTGCCTTCCAGATGTAGTTGTCGTTCAACAGATCTTCGAGTTCGGCGAGTCGGGCCGGCAGCAGGTCGAGCACCTCGGCCACCTTGTCGGCTCCGTCGTCGGGAAGATCCTGCGACACCCCGCCCGGGCGGATGTAGGCGTGGTTCATCCGCAGTCCGGTGATGTACTCGAACAGGTCGAGGATCATCTCGCGCTCGCGGAAACCGAGGAACATCGCGGTGACCGCACCGAGTTCCATCCCGCCGGTCGCCAGGGCGACCAGATGCGACGTGATCCGGTTGAGTTCCATCATCATCACGCGGATCACGCTGGCGCGCTCCGGGATGTCGTCGGTGATCCCGAGCAGCTTCTCGACGCCGAGGCAGTAGGCGGTTTCGTTGAAGAAGGGCGACAGATAGTCCATCCGCGTGACGAAGGTGACGCCCTGCGTCCAGTTGCGGAACTCCAGGTTCTTCTCGATCCCGGTGTGCAGGTAGCCGATTCCGCAGCGGGCCTCGGTGACCGTCTCGCCCTCGATCTCCAGGATCAGGCGCAGCACACCGTGCGTGGACGGGTGTTGCGGACCCATGTTGACCACGATGCGTTCGTCGCCGGGTTGTGCGGCGGCACGTTCGCGGACGGCGGTGACGATCTCGTCCCAATCTTGCCCGGACACGGTGTAGGTGGCCGGGTTCGGGTCGGATCGGTCCCGCTCGCGGCGCCCGTCGTCGGTGGTGGTCATCAGCTGTAGGACCTCCGCTGGTCGGGGGGAGCCACACGGGTTCCCTTGTACTCCACGGGAACTCCGCCCAGTGGGTAGTCCTTGCGCTGCGGATGCCCCTGCCAGTCGTCGGGCATCTCGATGCGGGTCAACGAGCGGTGCCCGTCGAAGACGATGCCGAAGAAGTCGTAGGTCTCGCGCTCGTGCCAGTCGTTGGTCGGGTAGATGTCGCACAGGCTCGGGATGTGCGGGTCGGCGTCGGGGCACGCGACCTCGAGCCGGACCCGGCGGTTGTGGGTGATCGACATCAGCGGATACACCGCATGCAGTTCTCGATCGCGATCGTCGGGATAGTGAACACCGTTGACGCCCAGACACAATTCGAACCGCAACGACTGCCGGTTGCGCAGTGTCAGCGCGACGGCCCGAAGGTGCTCGCGGCGGACGTCCAGCGTCATCTCGTCGCGGAAGACGACGACCTTCTCGATCGCGTCGTCGAACGTAATGCCTCCCCCCTCCGTCGTCTTTCCAGCGGCTCCGGGCGCGGGTATCTCGCCGAGTCCGGCGGCGAGTTCGTCGGCGACCTCGTCGAAGTACGACCCGTACGGGCGTACCGAACTGCCGGGCAGTGTCACCGCCTGCACCAGGCCGCCGTACCCGGAGGTGTCGCCGCTGCCCTGCACACCGAACAGGCCGCGTCGCACCCCGATCTGTTCGGCGCCGCCGGGCTTCTCCCCCGAGGTCATCGCAACAATCCCTTCATCTCGATCGTCGGCTTGGCTTGCAGCGCCGCCTGTTCCGCCGCCCAGACCGCCTGCTCACGGTTGACGCCGAGGGGCATCTGCCCGATCTGCTCGTGCAGCTTGAGGATCGCGTTGAGCAGCATCTCCGGTCGAGGCGGGCACCCCGGCAGGTAGATGTCGACGGGTACCACGTGGTCGACGCCCTGCACGATCGCGTAGTTGTTGAACATCCCGCCCGATGACGCGCAAACCCCCATCGCCAGTACCCATTTGGGCTCGACCATCTGGTCGTAGATCTGCCGCAGCACCGGTGCCATCTTCTGACTCACCCGCCCGGCGACGATCATCAGATCGGCCTGCCGCGGAGAGGCGCGGAACGCCTCCATGCCGAAGCGCGCGAGGTCATAGCGGCCGGAGGTGGTGGCCATCATCTCGATCGCGCAGCACGCCAGCCCGAAGGTGGCCGGCCACAACGATCCTTTGCGCATGAAGCCCGCCAGATCCTCGACCGTACTCAGCAGGAAGCCGCTGGGAAGTCGTTCCTCAAGTCCCATAACGCGAACCTCCTTGCATGTCTTGTCCGTTCGGGGTCGGCGCACCCACACGGGCGCACCGAACCACCGGTCATTCCCAGCTCAACCCTCCGCGACGCCACTCGTAGGCGTAGGCCACCGAGACGTTCACGATGAACAAGGCCATCGCGACGAGCCCGAACCAACCGAGCGCGTCGAAGGCGACCGCCCACGGGTAGAGGAAGACGATCTCGATGTCGAAGATGATGAACAGCATCGCCGTCAGGTAGTACTTGACCGGGATGCGTTGGACGGCGCGCTCGGTGCGCGTGGCGGTCGAGAGACCGGGGCCAGACGCGGACATCGCGTGTGTCTCGGTCAGCGGTTCGATGCCGCACTCGTACGGTTCCAATTTGGCGCGGTTGTACCGTTTCGGGCCGACGAGCATGGCGATCCCGACCGAAAACACCGCGAACGCCACGGCAATTGCCCCGAGCACCATGATCGGGACGTAGGCGTTCATAGAGCGGCGGCCTCCCCAGGGTAACTAGGCCCGATGTGAGCTGTCACACAAGCCTACAAGCGTTCGCGGGCATGCCGCCAACGTTTGGGCCGACGTGTCGTTACGCCCTAGCGTCCGGAGGATCGGAGCAGGTCGACGAGGGTCGTCGACAACGCGATCGGATCCACCGGGAGGGTGGCCGTCGCGTCGGCGCGTGACCAGTCGGCGAGCCACCGGTCGTCGGCGCGTCCGAGGAGCAGCAGGATCGGCGGGCACGGATCGATCTCGTCACGCATCTGCTTGGCGACCCCCATACCGCCGGCCGGGGAGGCCTCGCCGTCGAGGATGACCACATCGATCACGCCCGCATCGAGCTGCGCGAACACCATCGGCGCGGTCGCCACCTCGACGAAGCTGAGTTCGGGGAGCTCGGGGTCGGGGCGCCGGCCCAACGCGCTGATCACCTGCGACCGCGTGTCCGAATGATCCGAATAGACCAACACGCGCAATGCCGAAGCCGGCTGCACCTGAGGGTCTGTCACGTCGTGAACACTACCGCGCGGGTTGGTGTGCCGGTCGTACGACACCGACAGGCGTGCGTGTGGCTCGGAGAATGAGGTCGCACGCGATGTCAGTTCGACGATGCGACCTCGACCGAGCTCGCAACACCGACGGCAGGTCGCGTGCGACCTCGTCTCGGCGTCGGGACTTTCAGTGCTCGGTGGAGAACCCCACCCGCCGGCGATGGGTCTCGAGGGCGTGGGTGACGAGCTGGTCGATCAGATCCGGGTACGCGACACCGGTCGCCTCCCACAGCTTGGGGTACATCGATGCAGGCGTGAAGCCCGGGATCGTGTTGATCTCGTTCAGCAGCCAGCCGCGGCCATCCTCCTCGTAGAAGAAGTCGACCCGCGCCATGCCGGCGCACCGCAGAGCGGTGAACGCCTTTGCGGCCAGCTCGCGCACCTCATGGGCGGCGTCGGCCGGCAGGTCCGCCGGAATCACCAGCTGCGCCGCCCCGGTGACGTACTTGTCGTCGTAGTCGTAGAACTCGCTGCCGGGCAGGATCTCGCCGGGCACCGACGCCTCGGGCGCGGTGTTGCCGAGCACGGCGACCTCGATCTCGCGTGCCGTCACGTTCTCCTCGATGATCACCACGTCGTCGTAGCGCAGCGCCAGATCGATCGCCTCGTCCAGCTCGGCGACGTCGTGCGCCTTGGTGATACCGACCGACGATCCGAGGTTGGCCGGCTTGACGAACAGCGGCAGCCCCAACTCGTCGACCGCCTGGCGCACGATCGTCCGCGAGTCGTCGATGCCGTCGCGGAACTCCAGCCACCGGCACTGCGGAATGCCGAAGTGCTCGGCGACGACCTTGGCCATCGCCTTGTCCATGCACACCGCGGACGAGAGCACACCGGCTCCCACGTAGGGCACCTTGAAGATCTCGAGCATGCCCTGGATCGTCCCGTCCTCCCCGTGCGGCCCGTGGAGCAGCGGCAACACGACGGTGATCGCGCCTGAGTCGTCACCGCGGATCGCGGTCAGCGGCTCGACGACGGTTCCCGCCGGCTCGAGCTTCTCCGGCAGGTCACTGCCCTCGGCGATCGCGGCGATCGCCTTGTCGTTGCGTAGCCACGTGCCGTCCTTGGCGATGCCGATCGGGACGAGATCGTAGGTCTCGCGGTTCGCGGCGGCCAGGACGTGCGCAGCCGTCACACACGACACATCGTGTTCGGCGGACACGCCGCCGAAGAGGACGACCAGACGCAGCAGGGGTGAAGCCATGGCTGTCACGATACGGCCCGCGGGTGCCGACGGCCGAACACGCCGGGCGCCTTGTAGCGTTGCGGTGTGCATTTCAGGGCGAGTGAGGTGGCGCAGGCCGTCGGCGGTCAATTGATCGGCGACGACGTCGTGATCGACAGTGTGGGCATCGATTCCCGCACGGTCCGCGCCGGGCAGCTGTTCGTCCCGATCGTCGCGGACCGCGACGGCCACGAGTTCGTGCCCGCCGCCGTCGAGGCAGGCGCCGTGGCGTATCTCTCATCGGAAGGGTCGATCCCGGGCGTCGACATTCCCGCAATCGTGGTCACCAACACAGCGGCCGCCCTCGCCGACCTCGGCAGCGCCGCCCGCGACCGGCTGCCCGGTCGTGTCGTCGGCGTCACCGGCTCCGTCGGCAAGACGTCCACCAAGGATCTGCTGGCCGGCGCGCTGGCCACCACCTACCGCACCACCGCCAGCGCGAAGTCGTTCAACAACGAACTCGGTCTCCCGCTCACCCTCATCGGCGCCGACGACGCCACCGAGGCCGTCGTCGTCGAGATGGGTGCCCGCGGTATCGGCCACATCGATCTGCTGTGCGAGATCGCGCGACCGACCGTCGGCATCATCACCCGCGTCGAAGGTGTGCATCTGGAGCTGTTCGGCGACATCGAGGCGGTTGCGCGCGCCAAGGGCGAACTGGTCGAGGCCCTCCCGGTCGACGGGCTCGCCGTGCTCAACGCCGACCACAAACACGTCGCGGCCATGGCCGACCGCACGGACGCAGCCGTGCTGACCTTCGGGTTGACGCCGACCGCCGACGTCCACGCCTCGGGCATCGTGCTCGACGAGCAACTTCGCGCGTCGTTCCGCCTGCACACTCCCTGGGGCGAGGCCGACGTCCGGCTCGGTGCGCGCGGCGAGCATCAGGTCCCCAACGCCTTGGCTGCGGCCACCGCCGCCGGCTGGCTCGGCGTGCCTGTGGAGAAGATGCCGGCGGGCCTGCTCGACGCGGAACTGTCCGGGTTGCGCATGGAGCTCGTCACCACGTCGGGCGGGGTGACCATCCTGAACGACGCCTACAACGCGAACCCGACGTCGATGTCGGCGGCGCTGCAGTCGCTGGCCGCGCTCGAGGCCCGGCGACGGATCGCGGTCCTGGGCACCATGGCCGAACTCGGCGAGGAGTCCGCCGCGCAGCACGCGGCGATCGCGATCCAGGCGCGCGAACTCGGCATCGAGGTGATCGCGGTTGCCGAGCCGAGCTATGGCCCAGACACCACACATGTCGACGACGTCGAGGCTGCGGTCGCCGCCCTCGACGGCCTGTCCGACGGTGACGCGGTCCTGGTGAAGGGCAGCCGTGTCGCGGCCCTCGAACGGGTGGCCGAGGCGCTGCAGGGCTGAGGTGGTCCGGCCGGCGTTACGACGCCGGCAGCAGGTGAGCGAGGATGCCGTTCAGGTCGGTGGTGAACAACGGTTGGCGGAACTCGTGGCCGCCTGGCACCTCGTGCGCCTCGAACGGGATACCCGCGTTGGCGAGGAGCTTGCCGAACTCCTGTTGGCCGCGCAACACCTCGGTCTCGTTCACGGTGCTGAACCAGTTGACGGGATCGGGACTTGTTCCGGCAACCAGGAAGACACGCTTGTCGGCAAAGCGGTCGATGTGTTCGACGGGATTGTCGGCACTGACCCGCAGCTCGGACCACAACGGTGCCCCATAAACCGTGCCGCCGCCAAGGTCGAACGCCGACGTTACGTTCGCCCAGTTCACGACGAGGCCGGCATCGCGGCGCAGGCTGGGTGGCCCGGAGTGCGCACTCACCGAGGCGAAATGGCCGAAGTACTTGACGGCGTACTTCAGCGCCCCGAACCCGCCCATCGAGAATCCGCCGACGGCGCGTCCGGCCGGTGTCGCATGGGTCCGGAAGTTCGCATCGATCCACGGCAGCAGCTGCCCCATGTGGAAGTGCTCCCAGTTGCGCGGACCGGCGGAAGAGGACACCGGGTTGCAGTACCAGCCGAAGTGCCCACCGTCGGGCATGACGACGATGATCGGCTTGCCGGCGGTGAGATCACGCATGTTGCATTCGTCGTAGTAGGTTCGGAAGTCTTGGTTGCCGCCGTGCAGCATGTACAGGACGGGATAGCGCAGCCCGCTGGTCGAGTAGTCAGCGGGCAGCAGGACATTGACGCCCGGACTCCACCCGATCGCAGCGGTGCTGAAGCGATAGAACTTCAACCGTGTGTCGTTCTCGTTGCGTTTAACAATGTTCAAGCCGAAGCCATTGGCGACCATGCACGAACGGTAGGGCTGCGCACGACCAGGCGCTTGAGTAGTGCACTACCCGATTTGGCGCAGGCGAAGCGTCAGTCCCGGTCCTGCCTCGCATTCGCGACGATCACGTCGTGCACGTACTGCGCCAACCCCTCCACGCGGTCGTCGTAGTGCCGGGTGAATCGCGGATCGGCAAGATACATCTCGGCGAGATTCACCTGCATCTCGTGGCTGCAGTCGTAGAACCGGTTGATCCCGGCCCGGTGTGCCTCGGCAAGGGCGTCGGCCTCGGGGGTTCCGGGTGCGATACCGGCGCCGAGCGCGTCGGCGAACCGCGACTCCAGCGCATCGGTGTCGGCTTTCACCTGCCGCCAGTCGTCCTTGCCGAACCGCGCGGTTCGCTCCTGACTCTGCTTCCAGGCATCGGTCTCGCCCCACCGTTCCTCCGCTTCGGCGGCGTACTCGTCGCCGAGCCAGTCCCGGCCGAAGATCTCGGCCTGCTCCTCGGCGGTCAACTGCACGCCCTCGCGCTTGGCGTTCATCATGTCCTCCACAGCTGCGACCATCTGGTGCAAGCGATCGATCCGTTGGGTCAGCAGGTCGTGCTGATCCCGCAGATGCGCGATCGCGTCCACGGTCGGATCGTCGAGCAGGGTCGCGATCTGCTCGAGCGAAAAGCCCAGTTCACGGTAGGTGAGCACCTGATGGAGGCGCTCGATGTCGGCGTCGCTGTAGACGCGGTAGCCTGCCGCGGTCCGCTCGGACGGCAGAACCAGCCCGATCCGGTCGTAGTGGTGCAGCGCGCGGACGCTGATGCCGACCATCCGGGCGACCTCGCCGACGGTGTGTTCCTGCGTCACCTGGTGCATTCCTTCGCTCACACCGGACACTGTGCGCCTGACGTCGCGTCAGGGTCAAGCGTGTTTCTCGGGGATCACGGCGAGAACGAGACGACCTGGTCGACGCCGTCGACCGACCGTGTACAGGCGGCAAGGACGCCGGGGATCTGCGCGGGGCCGCACTTCCAGTCGTCGACGGTCTGGATCTTGCCGGTGGCGATCATCGGGCTGTACTTGTCGGCGAGAGCCTTGGCGTCGGCACAGTCGACCGAACCGGCGGTGATCACGATGTGCAGGGCGCCGTCCGGTCCCGCGGTGGTGCCGCACTCACGGGCGACGCCGGCCGCCGAACTCGCCGCCGACGCCTCCGACGAGGCGGGACGCGGACCCGCGACCACGGGTGCCGAGGAGTTCTCCGACACGACGGCCGCCGTCGATGTGGACGGCGCTTCCTGCTCGGAACCACATGCGGCGAGCGTCACCCCCAGGGCTGCGGTGGCGACGACCAGGCCGAGACGACAGCTGTTGCGCGACATGGGTTCACCGTAGCGAATCAACTGCACCGGTTTGGGCCGTTGGCGCCGACCTGGGAAGATGCTGCGGTGAGCACCAACGACACCGTATTGACGCCCGACCACTCGTTCACCGTCGGGACGTCGTTGCCCGGCACGCTCGGCCGCACCGGCGTCATCGACACCCCGCACGGACAGATCCACACACCCGCGTTCGTCCCGGTGGGCACCAAGGCGACCGTCAAGACGGTGCTGCCCGAATCGGTGGCCGCGCTCGGCGCACAGGCGGTGCTCGCCAACGCCTACCACCTGTACCTGCAGCCCGGCCCGGAGATCGTCGACGAAGCCGGCGGACTCGGGGCTTTCATGAACTGGTCCGGCCCGACCTACACCGACAGCGGCGGTTTCCAGGTCATGTCACTCGGCGTCGGATTCAAGAAGGTGATCTCGATGGAGGCCACCGGCGAACCCGACGACGAGATGACCGCCAATGGCCGCGAACGACTTTCGAATGTGGACGACGACGGTGTCACGTTCAAGTCGCATCTGGACGGATCGTCACACCGGTTCACCCCCGAGGTGTCGATGCAGATCCAGCATCACCTCGGCGCCGACATCATCTTCGCGTTCGACGAACTCACCACCCTGATGAACACCCGTTCCTATCAGGAGAATTCGCTCGAACGCACCCGCCTGTGGGCGATCCGCTGTCTCGCCGAACACAACCGGCTCTCCGTAGAGCGGTCGCACCGCCCGCAGCAGTCGCTGTGGGGTGTCATCCAGGGCGCCCAATACGAGGATCTGCGACGCAAGGCCGCGCGGGATCTGGTCGAGCTCAGTCGCATCGACCAGGAGGACGGCGGAAAAGGATTCGGTGGCTACGGAATCGGCGGCGCGCTGGAGAAGGACAATCTCGGCACCATCGTCGGCTGGGTCAACGATGTGCTGCCCGAGGATGCCCCGAAGCACCTCCTCGGGATCAGCGAACCCGACGACATCTTCACCGCCATCGAGAACGGTGTCGACACCTTCGACTGTGTGTCCCCGACCCGCGTGGCCCGCAATGGTGCCATCTACTCCCTCGACGGGCGCTACAACATCACCAATGCCCGCTACCGCAAGGACTTCCGGTCGCTCGACCCCGAGATCGACAACTACACCTCGCAATACTCCCGCGCCTACCTGCACCATCTGTTCAAGGCCAAGGAGGGGCTGGCCGCCACTCTCGCGACGCTGCACAATGTTTCGTTCATCGTCACGCTGGTCGATCGTGCCCGCCAGGCCATCGAGGATGGCACCTATGTCGAGTACCGCGACGAGTTCCTGCGCCGGTACTACGGGGATTGAGTGATCTCGATGCGGCGCCTCGCTTCGCTCGGGGCCTTACTCGATCGGCGGATGCGGCGCCTCGAGTCGCTCGTGGCCTGATCCGAATAGGCACCACCCCCGCTTACTCGACCAGCGGAGGGTCACCGCCCCCGTTGATCGAGTAAGTGAGGAGCGCTAGCGACGAACGCATCGAGATCGGTTGCCGGGGAATGGGAGTGGCGTCGATGCGCGGCCTCGCAGGCTCGGTCGCTTACTCGACCGGCGGGGGTGGCGAGTCTTCCTGACAGCCGTACTCGATCGGCGGAGGGTCACCGCCCCCGTTGATCGAGTAAGTGAGGAGCGCTAGCGACGAACGCATCGAGATCGGTTGCCGGGGAACGGGAGTGGCGTCGATGCGCGGCCTCGCAAGCTCGGTCGCTTACTCGACCAGCGGGGGTAGCGAGCTTGGTAACAGCCATGCCGTGTTACGCGCAGATCGCCAACGAACTCTACGTGACACGGAGTACGGTCACGTTCCATCTGCCCAATGCCTACGCGAAGACCAACACGACGTCGCGCCACGAATTCGTACAATTGGTGCGCGCGGCGTGAGCTGAGTCAGATTGCGGCCCAGTGTGGATCACCTCGCGGGGGTCGGTGACGGCGGGAACCACCGCAGATCGCTCGGCACGTACTGCCGGAAGATCAGCCGGAACGGTCCCGGTGGCGCAGGCAGCCAATTCGGGAACATCCGCAGGTCGCGCGGCGGGGTCGACGACAACACGATGTCCACCGATCCGTCGGGATTGCGGGTCAGCGCCGACGGGTTGCTTCCGAGGGAGTATCGTCCGATCGGATTGGGCACCAAGAAGTTCGACGTGTCGTACATGGTGACCGACCACCAGCCGCCCTTGCTGCGGTCGACCGGGACCAGCGGGCTGTGTGCCGGGAGATGGATCAGGTAGGTCTTCGACCCGCTGTACGGCGAGCCTCCGCTGTCGACGGTGGACAGGAAGTAGCGGGACTCGGCCTGCTCGTTGGCGGCCAGCACCCACCGCGCGACGGCGGCCCGGGTGGCGAAGTCGGTACCGAAATGTCCGGCCGTGGCCAGCGTGGTCCATGCGCCATGACGAATGAGGTTGTCGGCCACGGCGCCGTCGACCATGCGGCTGCCCACGGTCATGCCGGCCATCAAGGCGGCGGCGAACGGACCGGTGCTCGGCTTGGAGCCGGGCCGGACACCGACGCCGGCCAGTGACGCCACCGCAGCGTGATCGGCGGCCGGTGGCGGATCCGCGGCCAGCACATCGGCGAGTTCGTCGAAGAACACCGTGCCGTTGGCGTCGAGTTTCTGCGGCGAGCGTCCGGTGCACGTGGGGGTTGTCAAGCTTGGTGGTACCGCCGCCGGATAACCCACCCGGGGGCCGACCGTCAGCCGGGTCCGGGCCTGAACCACCTGCGCGAGCGGCCGCTTGTTACCGGTGAGGAGGATCCGGCCGAGCATCCATACGTCCCATGTGGGAGATTGCAGTCGGCGCGATCCGGCGGGTATCGGTCCGTGATAGCCCGGCGGGACGACGGTCACCGAGGTCGGGCCGAAGCCCGCGGTCCGGCTCCCGACGCTGCCGATCACGTTGGTGTACATATCCAGGAACTGCAGGACGAGGTATCGCCCGTTGGTTGCCGGATAGCTCAGCGTCACCGGGCCGCGACGCAGATCGAGAAAGGCATTGCTGTAGAGCGTGTCCGAGTTGGGCGCGACGACCTGCCGGATCCACGGATTGGCCGGAATCGGGAGATTGATCAACGTGTTCGGCGCCCGATTGCACAACAGATTCGAACGGGTCCGCACCACCGCGACGGGCGCCACGCCGTAGACGTATCCGTTCGCGGCGGCCTCCACCGCCGACGGCGACGGCGCCGCCTGAGCCGGTGCCGGCGTGATCACCGCACCCAGGCCCAGCAGGAGGGCGGCAACCACTGTCCACGCGGTCGCCACCGTTCGGGAGTGTGGTGGCACCTCGCGGCGTGGTGCCGGAATCAGCCGTGTGCGCATGTGTTCTCCCTATGCCGGGCGACGATCGCGGTCGAGACACCCGTCGGCGACGCGACGAGGTTCTCGCAAAACAACCTATCCGAGCAGCTGCATCGCGAGACTGGTCAGTGTGATCACTGGGCACCGCGGGTCGCGGTGAACTCCGGCGGTCAAGGAGGCGACCTGTCCCGGACACCAGGAGGGTGTGACATGAAGATAGGCCTGCACGCCTTGGGTATCGGCGCCGGAGCCGACCCGGACATCATTGCGGCCACCGCGCGGCATGCCGAGCGACGAGGCTTCTCGACGCTGTGGTGTGGGGAGCACGTGGTGATGGTCGACGACCCGACGTCGCGATACCCATACACGGCCGATGGTCGGATCGCGGTGCCGGCCGCCGCCGACTGGCTCGACCCCATGGCGTGCCTCGGCTTCGCGGCCGCTCACACGTCGACGATCCGCCTGGCCACCGGCGTCGTGCTGCTGCCCGAACACAATCCGCTGATCATGGCGAAACAGGTCGCCTCTCTCGACCGCCTGAGTCGTGGCAGGCTCACCTTCGGCGTGGGGATCGGTTGGGCGCGAGAAGAATTCGATGCGTTGGGGGTCCCGTTCGAGCGTCGTGGCGAGCGGGCCGCCGCTTACGTCGAGGCCATGCGTGCGGTGTGGGGCAACGACATCGCCACCTACTCGGGCGAGTTCGTGTCATTTCGCAACATTCGGGTCAATCCGAAGCCGACGCAACCCGCGCTGCCGATCGTTGTGGGCGGCAACAGCGCCCGGGCCCTGGCGCGTGTCGCCGAGTGGGCCGACGGGTGGTACGGCTTCAACCTCGACGACGTCGACGCGGTGGCCGATCGCCTCACCGTGCTCCGTGCGCACTGCGCCGAGCGTGGCCGTGCGATCGGCGACCTTGACATCGCCGTCGCCCTGCGTGACCCGTCGATCACGGACCGCGACGGTCTCGAGGACCTCGGGGTCACCGAACTCGTCATCGTCGACTCACCTCCCGAGGCCGTCGGCGACGTCGAACGGTGGATAGAACGGGTCGGTGATCGCTGGCTGCGGTGAGCCGACTGCGCCGGGACGACGGCCCGCGCCTTTACCCGTGCTTTACGTACACTGGTGGTCCGGCCGCGTAGATCACGCGGCGTCCCGACACGAAAGACACCATGCGACGCGCCAAGCGCCGAAAACGCCGACGATCCGACCCGACCCGCTTCACCTCTGATTCATTCGCTCCGGGGTCCTCGTGCTGACCCTGCTCGGTATCGCCGCCGGCCTCCTCGTCGTCATCGCGATCACCACCCTGACCGGCTATTTCGTCGCCCAAGAGTTCGCCTACATGGCCGTCGACCGGTCACGGTTGAAAGCGCGCGCCGCCGCGGGAGATGCAGTTGCCGAACGCGCACTCTCGGTCACCCGTCGCACCTCCTTCATGCTCTCCGGGGCTCAACTCGGCATCACCGTCACCGGCCTGCTGGTCGGCTACGTCGCCGAACCCCTCATCGGCAGCGGCATCGGTGACCTGCTCGGCGACGTGGGCATGCCCGTCGGGGCCGGAGTCGCCATCGGCACCGTGATCGCGATCGGATTCTCCACCGTCGTCCAGATGGTCTTCGGTGAGCTGTTCCCGAAGAATCTGGCCATCGCGCGTCCGGAGCCGGTGGCTCGCCGGCTCGCCCGCTCCACCACGATCTACCTGGCCTTCTTCGGCTGGCTCATCGCCCTGTTCGACTCGTCGTCGAACCTGCTCCTGCGGGCGCTGCGCATCGAACCGGTGCACGACGTCGAGCACTCCGCCACCCCACACGACCTCGAGCACATCGTCGCCGAGTCCCGCGAGGCCGGTGAGCTTCCCGCGGACCTGTCGCTCCTGCTCGACCGAGTCCTCGACTTCCCCACGCGCACGGCCGAACACGCGATCATCCCGCGACGGCGGGTCGATCTGGTGCGCGCCGACGAACCCGCGACCGCGGTGTTGGCGCGGATGAGCACGGGGCACACGCGTTACCCGGTGATCGACGGCGATGACATACGGGGCGTCGTCCACCTGCACGACCTGCTCGACTGGTCGGCCGACGCGAGCTCGGACCCGGCGGCCACGGCGCTGGATCTGTGCCGCGCTCCGGTTGTCGTCCCCGTGTCGCTCCCGCTGCCCGAGGTGCTCACCCGGGTCGACGCCGCCGGCGACGAGATGGCCGTCGTCATCGACGAGTACGGCGGATTCGCCGGTGTGATCACCGTCGAGGACATCGCCGAGGAACTCGTCGGCGAGATCGACGACGAGCACGACGGCGACACGGTGGCGGCGATCCGTGCGACCGCGCGGGGCTGGGAGGCGCGCGGCGACATCCCCCTCGACGAGGTCTCTCGCGCACTCGATGTCGAACTCCCCGAGGGCGACCACGAGACACTGGCAGGACTGGTCATCACGCGGTTCGTCGGCCTCCCCGAGGTCGGCGACGAAGTGTCGATCGACATCGAGCCGGACGGCGACGCCCTGATCGGCGACCGACACATCCGCGCGCGGACCCTGCACGCGCGGGTCTTGGGCGTGGACAAGCACGTGCCGTCATCGGTGTTGCTGTCCGTCGAGGACGGGTTGGCCGACCTGGACGGACAACGGCGATGAGCAATCCCTGGATCGTCGCCGCCGCGACCGTCGCGCTGATCGCCGCGAGCGCATTCTTCGTCGCGGTCGAGTTCGCGTTGATCGCCGCCCGCCGGCACCGACTCGAGGGCGACGCCCGCACCAGCCGATCGGCCCGGGCCGCGCTGCGCAGCGCCTCGGAACTCTCGGTCCTGCTGGCCGGCTCGCAACTCGGCATCACGGTGTGCACCCTGGCGCTCGGTGCGATCACCAAACCCGCTGTCCACCATTGGCTCACGCCCGTGTTCGCGGGTTGGGGTGCTCCGCTGTGGCTCGCCGACATCGCCGGATTCGTCCTGGCGTTGATCATCGTCACCTTCCTGCACCTGGTGGTCGGGGAGATGGCGCCGAAGTCGTGGGCGATCGCCCATCCGGAACGTTCGGCGACCCTGTTGGCCATTCCGATGCGCGCCTTCATGTGGGTGACCCGGCCGATGATCGTGGCGCTCAATCGACTAGCGAACTGGTGTCTGCGCCGGGTGGGTGTCGAACCGGCGGATCAGGTTGCAACCGGACAGGATTCGGAGTCCCTGCGGCAGCTGGTGGAGCATTCGGCCACCGTCGGTGTGCTCGACGAACGTCACCATGCGCACCTGGCGAGAGCCCTGGAACTGGAGTCGCTCACCGTCGGCGATGTCGTCCGCCGCGGCGATCCGGTGAGTGTCGGTCCGAACGCGTCCCCGCCGCAGATCCAGGCTGCCGCCCGCCGCAGCCGGCACTCCCGAGTCCTGGTGCGCGACAAGGGCACGGTCCACGGTGTGGTGCACGTTCGCGACAGCATCGCGGCGCCCGCCGGTGCCGTCGCTGCCGATCTGATGCGTCCGGTGCCGACGTTGCCACCCGACGTCGCGGTCTACGAAGCACTCGCGAGGTTTCGGGATACGCGACAGCATGTTGCCACCGTCGTCGACGATGGACAGGTGGTCGGTCTGCTGACCCTCAACGATGTCCTGGAGCGGCTGCTGGTGCCGACGTGAGGAGCCTTCCGTTGATCGGGTTCGACCACCGAGAGGTCACTCACCCACCCAGCGGGAAATCCTCCGCGGTCAGGATCCACGGCTCGCGCGGCAACGTGGCCGGGTCGAAACGTGCTGCCAGCGTGGCCATGTCGACCGGCTCGTCGACACCGGCGAGCCCCAGCGAGCGGGCGATCCGTGCCCGTATCCGGCCGACATCCACACCGGCGGCACCGAGATCGGTCAGCGTCACGGCACCGTCGCGTTTGCTGAGCCGAACATGCTTACTGTTCAACACCATCGGGACATGAGCGTAGGTCGGTGGCACATACCCGAGAAGTGTTGCGAGATACGCCTGCCGCGGTGCCGACGAGAGCAGGTCGTCACCGCGCACGACCTGATCGACACCCTGTGCGGCGTCGTCGACGACCACCGCGAGGTTGTAGGCGGGGGTGCCGTCGTTGCGTTGCACCACGAAGTCGTCGACCATCCCGGTGTACTCACCGTGCAACTCATCGGTCACGGTGAACTCGGTGGCGTCGGCAAGTAGCCGGATGGCCGGTGGACGTCCGGTTGCGCGTCGCTCCGCCCGCTCCTCGGCGGTGAGGTCGCGGCAGGTGCCCGGGTAAGCGCCCTGCGGGGCATGTGGCGCCGACGGTGCCTCCAGGATCTCTCGACGCGTGCAATAGCACTCAAAGGTGCGGCCCGCGGCACCGAGGTCGTCGATGACCGCTCGATAGACGTCCAACCGGTCGGACTGGTAGACGAGACGACCGTCCCAATCGACGCCGATCGCGGACAGGTCCGCCAGCTGCTGTGCATCGGCGCCCACCGCGGTCCGGTCCAGGTTCTCCATCCGGATCAGGAACCTGCGGCCGGATGTGCGCGCAAACAGCCAGGCCAGCATCGCAGTCCGGAGGTTTCCGACGTGCAGATCGCCCGACGGTGACGGCGCGTAACGGCCGGCCCCGAGCGATACATCGTTGTCGTCCATTGCGCATCAGGGTACAAGTGGCCACGATGGAGGTCGTGGACCTCCCGGTTATGCCGCCGATCGCGCCGATGCTCGCCAAAGCCGTCCCCGACGTTCCCGCCCAACCCGAGGGTGATCCCGTCTGGTCGTACGAGCCCAAATGGGATGGCTTTCGGGCGTTGATCTTTCGGGACGGCGACGAGGTGGCCATCGGTTCGCGCGGCGGCAAGGATCTCGCCCGCTACTTCCCCGAACTGGTTGCGGCGGCCAAAACCGAGTTGCCCGACAAGGTGGTGGTGGACGGCGAGATCGGTGTCCCCGCACTCATCGGCGACACGCACCGCCTGGACTGGGATTCGCTCGCCCAGCGCATCCACCCCGCCGAATCCCGCGTCACGATGCTGTCCGAGAAGACTCCGGCGATCTTCATCGGGTTCGATGCGTTGGCCCTCGACAAGGCATCGGTGATGGGAGAGCCGTTCGAGGTCCGACGCGCGGCGCTGCTGCGGGCGATCGATGCCCAGGGTCCCGGCGACCGGTCGTTCCATGTCAGTCGGGTCACCACCGATGCCGCGATCGCCGACGACTGGTTCTCCGCATTCGAGGGCGCGGGACTCGACGGTGTCGTCGCCAAACGCCTCGACGGTGCCTACGTCGAGAACAAGCGAGAGATGATGAAGGTCAAGCACAAGCGCACCGCCGACTGCGTGGTGTTCGGCTACCGCGTCCACAAGAGCGGCACCGGGTTGGGATCGATGCTGCTCGGACTGTACGGCGACAACGGGGAACTCCAGATGGTCGGCGGCGCCGGAGCCTTCTCGGATGCCAAACGCATTGAGCTGCAAGAACTGTTCGAACCCATGCGGCTTGACCCGGACAAACCCGCCGGTGGTGCGCCCACCCGCTGGCGGTCGGAGAAATCGGGGGAATGGATCCCCATCCGACCCGAACTCGTCGTCGAGGTCGCCTATGACCAGATGGAGAACCACCGCTTTCGTCACACCGTGAAGTTCCTGCGGTGGCGCCCCGATCGTGACCCGGAAAGCTGCGGCTACGACCAACTCGAGGTGCCGCTGACCTACGACCTGCACGATGTGCTGGAGGGCTGAGCGATGGCATCACGTTCTCCGGCAATCGAACTCGACGTCGACGGGATCGCGGTCCGATTGAGCAACCCGGACAAGATCTATTTCCCGGAACTCGGCGAAAACGGTGGGCGCAAGCGGGATCTCGTCGGCTACTACCGCGACATGGCGCTCGCCGGACCGATCATGGACGCCCTCCGCGACCGGCCGACTTTCCTGCAACGCTTTCCCGACGGCGTCGACGGCGAGGAGATCTATCAGAAGCATCTCGCCAAGAAGCATCCCGACCATGTGCAGTCGACCCGAATCGTGTTCCCGTCGGGCCGCACCGGTGACGCGCTCAAACCCACTGCGCCCGCCGACATCGTCTGGGGCGCGAACCTCGGGACGGTCACCTTCCACTCTTGGCCGACGATCGATCCCGACAATGATCACCCCGACCAGCTGCGCATCGACCTCGATCCGCAACCCGGCACGGACTTCGACGACGTTCGGCGTGTGGCCCTCGACATCCTGCGTCCACTGCTGGAGGAGCTGGGCTACACCGGATTTCCGAAGACCTCCGGAGGCCGGGGAGTCCACGTCTACGTGCCGATCGAACCGCGGTGGGATTTCATCGCCACCCGCCGCGCCGTCATCGCGATCGCCCGAGCGATGGAACGCCGCGACCCCGATTCGGTGACCACCTCGTGGTGGAAAGAGGAACGCGGAGAACGGATCTTCATCGACTTCAACCAGAACGCCCGTGACCGCACCATGGCCTCACCGTATTCGGCGCGCCGCAGCCCGAACGCCCGTGTCTCCACGCCGGTCACCTGGGATGAGCTTGCCGACGTCAATCCCGACGACTGCACCATCGCCACCGTTCCGGATCTTGTTGCGCGGCGCGGTGATCCGATGGCCGACATCACGTCCCGACGCCGCAGCCTCGAGCCGCTGCTCGAGATGGTCGCACGCGACGAAGCGAACGGCCTCGGTGACATGCCGTATCCGCCCAGCTACCCCAAGATGCCCGGCGAACCTCCTCGCGTACAGCCGAGCAAGAAGGTCGCCGAGCATTGGGACGAGAAGGGAAACCGCATCCCCGACGCGTGATCCACGCAGGGTAGGCGCCCGTCTCGGGCGGTCCGCTCCCGCGGAACATGATGGTGCCGAGCTACGTCCGCGTCACGACAGTCACCGCCAGATACGCCACATACGCGAGAACGAACGCGATGCCCTCGACCCGCGAGATACGTCGGCCCGTCACGAATATCGGCACGCAGACCAGCGCCACGGCGACCATCACCGGCAGGTCGATCCGAATGAGTTCGGATGTCACGTCCAGCGGCCGCACCAGCGACGTCGCCCCGAGGATGAAGGTGATGTTGTAGGTGCTCGATCCGATGAGGTTGCCGATCGCTAGGTCCCGCTCTCCGCGGATCGTCGAGACGATCGTCGTCACGAGTTCCGGCGCCGACGTGCCGATGGCCACCACCGTCAACCCGATGACGGCTTCGCTGACACCGAGATCGCCGGCCACGGTTACCGCACCATCGACCAACCATTCGGCACCGACGATGATGACGGCGAGCCCGGCCACCAGCTGCAGCACCCGCATCCCCGTCGATCCGGCCGGCGGAAGCTCCTCGACCGCTTCGGAAGCCAGGACCGGATCGGCCGACCCGGCCACCTCCAGCCGAATGACGGTGATGGTGTAACCGATCGCCACCAGCAACAGGACCATCCCGTCGATACGCGACAACACCCCGTTCGCGGCGAGCGCCCACAACAGCAGTGCGCTGCCCACCATCACCGGAAGGTCGATCCGAATCATCTGCGGTCGCAGGGCAAGCGGCGCGATCGCCGCGGACAGCCCAAGCACCAGAAGGATATTCACGATGTTCGTGCCGGCCACGTTGCCGACCGCCAGGGGGCCGGCGTCGTTCAGCGCGGAATCAATGCCTATCGCCAGCTCGGGAAGGCTGGTGCCCAGCGAGACCACGGTCAAGCCCACCAACAGCGGTGACACACCGAGCCGTGTGGCGATCGACGACCCACCCCGAACGACCCAGTCCGCGCCCACGATCAGAGCGGCCAGGCCGACAACGACCAGGAGATACTCTGTCATTCACCGATTATCACGGGTCGGTCGGCGCAATGCGCCGTCGCCACCACAACGCCAGACCGATCTCGAGCACCCCGATCACCGCGATCACCGGCTGCAGGAAGAAGAACACCTGCAGCAGCACGATCTGCGCCGCGATCCAGATCAGCAGCGAAGCGCCCGCGAGCACCCCGGCCAGAATGCCCAGTCGGGGTGATCGCGGTTCGACGACGATGGCCACAGCGGACAGCAGGTGCGGGATCGCAACCAGCACGATGAGCATCCAGCCGGGCCCGACCCAGGTGTCGAAGGGCGTCCGGGTGAGCCAGTCGCGAGGCAGCGTCCACTGGTCGCTGATCAGCGCGATCCCGCCCCAGGTCGCCTGCACGACGATGAACAGTTCGACGGCCGCCAGCGTCCACGCCTGCCAGGGTCGCCGAGTCGTCCGAACGGGTGTCACCACCTCGGCCATGGTTCCAGTGTGCGCGGGGGGATCGCACGATGTCGTGAGCCGAAGGTCACGACCGGGCCGCGGCGTCACGGCACCAGAGCCACTTTGCCGCCCGGGTGACCGCTCGCGACGAGCGTCAGCGCCTCCCGCGCGTCGCGCAATGGATAACTCCCGGCCATCGGCACGATCAACTCTCCGTCGCCGGCGACCCGGATGATCGACCGTCGCACGGCATCACGAAACTCCAAGCTCTCCGGTTGGGCCCCGCCGAGCGCGACGAATCCGTCCTCGGCGGCACGAATCGGTGCGGCGACCGTGATGATCCGCGACCGGTCGGCCACCAGGGCAAGCGATGTGTCGACGGCTTCGCCGGTCCCGGCCGCGTCCAGCGCAGCCGTCACGTCCCCGGGTGTGATCGCCCGGACACGATCCAGCAGACCCGGACCGTACTCAACCGGGATCCCGCCGAACTCACGGACCCGGTCCAGATGTGCAGCGGATGCCGTACCGATCGCGATGATGCCCCACAACCGGCAGAGTTGAAGAACCGCAACGCCGACCGATCCGGATGCCGCATGCAACAGAATGGTCTCGTCGCGTTCCACCTCGGCCACCCGCAACATGTCGGCCGCCGTGCATCCGGCCAACAGCAGATTCGCAGCCTGGTCGAACGGCAGGCTCTCCGGCTTGGCGAACACCTTCTCCGCCGGGACCATCAGAGCTGTCGAGTATCCGCCGCGCACCCGGAAGGCCAGCACCTCGTCGCCGACCTGCCCACCGCCGGAAGCGATCTCGGTGTCGGGGCCGATCGCCGCTATCCGACCGGACACCTCGTAGCCGATCGGCAGCGGGAAGTCCTCGGGCGCCGCCCGTCGCGGGTGTTTGAGGTCGGCCGGATTCACGCCTGCCGCAACCACGTCGATGATCACCTGGCCGGCGGACGGAGGCACGAGCATGTCGTCGACAAACTCGAAGTCGTCGAGTCCGTTCGGCCCGGTGGCCACCCATCGTTGGACTCGCATGTGCCCCAGGCTACGCCGCGCCGACGCGAGTCAGCTGGTCCTCGACACAGAAGGTGCTGAGCAGCAACGGTCCGCCGGGAAAGCCAA
Organism: Gordonia sp. NPDC003424; assembly: GCF_053588655.1. Classification (NCBI taxonomy): domain Bacteria; kingdom Bacillati; phylum Actinomycetota; class Actinomycetes; order Mycobacteriales; family Gordoniaceae; genus Gordonia; species Gordonia sp. NPDC003424. Next base: position 55,026 of record NZ_JBSFQJ010000002.1, on the reverse strand, counting down.
GTGTGACAGGTGGATCGGTGAGCGGAATGTGGACCGGCCGCGCCCGCATCGGGGCGTGGTGGGTCCAGGTTGGGCAGATACTCGACCGCCCAACGGTATCCGGCGCCACCATCGTGCCTGTGCAGATCGGACTCCCTGCGCACCGATCACTCCCGGGTCGTCGCCGCATAAGCGCGCACTACCGACAGGCGGGGGGTGTGTCGAGCGTCGCGTGGTCCTACACTCGCCTGCGATGAGCAAATCCTCTGACAAACGCGCCCGACGAGCGAAACGAGCCGAGAAGTCACGACAACGTCGGGCAGACAAGGCAAGTGGCGTCGCATCCTTCCTGCATGCGGCGTCGGACATCGATCGACTCGTCGACGAGTTCGGGCCATGGCTGGCCACCGCCGAACTCGCCGCGGACATCGGCGAGTTCGACGGGGCCTCCGATCTGGTGCGCATCGCGATCGAGGGAGTCTCCGCGGTCCGTCACGATTTCACTCCGACGGCCTGGTCGGCCACCGACATCGAGACGGTGATCCAGTTTGCCGAGTACCTGGAGGAAGCCGAGCCGGATGATCCCGTCCCGGCCGTGGTGATGGTCTTCGTCCTGCGGATGTTTCTCGATTATCTCCATCAAACCGAGCAGTGGACCGCGACCGAAGCCGAATGGACGACCGCAACGGCGATCCTCTCGGCCCAGATCATGGAGAGCGTGGCGGAGGAGCTTCCGGAGATCGAGGACATCGATCCCGCGCGCGAGGCCGAGGCGCTGTCTCAGCTCGGCATCATTCGTCGACTCGACTCCTTGCTGAAGTGGATCGGCCGCGACAAGCCGGTCACCCCGGCTCATTGGCTCAAGCCCGCCCTGATCGGGGATCTTGCCGACACCCTGGGCATCGAGCTCGGTCCAGAGGTCAAGAAGATGGGCGACGACGACAAGCTCGCCCACGTCTGGGTGCTTGCGCAAGAAATCGAGCTGATCACGGTGTTCACGACCAAGGCATGCCCGGGCCCCGCGTCGTACGACTGGCGCAGCGGAGACCGCTTGCCGGTCATGCGCACCGCCGCGACGCTCGAGCTCGAAGCCCTCCTGTCAGGCGAGATCGGGATGGTTCCCTCGGTCGTTTCCGGACTGGTCGGCAGCGTGCTCTACCAGGGCATGACCGCCTCGCCGTTCGACCGACACACGCTCACCGACGACGACACCGACAGCCGACTGGACCGCGCCATGAACAACTTGGCCCGCCGGTTGTTGGACGATCTGGTCGCCGACGGCTGGCTCTTGCTCACCGACGAGGGCGAGTACGTCGTGCCGATGGAACTGCGGCCCGTGGTGGATGCCGTGGTGTCCGACATGGATGATCCGGTCCACCCGTTCGGCGATCCCGTCGACGACGATCCGTTCGGGGTTCGCCACTCCGGCATCAACTCCGCCGCCGAATCGTTCGAGGCTGAACCTGCGCCACCGGCGCTGCTCACCCTCCGGCTGGAGATGCCGTCCTACATCGAGCCCGCGGTCTGGCGCCGGGTCGCGGTGGCCAACACCCTGACTCTCGGCGACCTGCACGTGCTGATCCAACTGCTCATGTCGTGGAACGACAGTCACCTGCACCAATTCACCCGGCGGGAAGGCAGTCGCACCACGACATTCACGTCGACGACCGACGTCATGCACTCGGGGTTCGCTAGCGAGCGGGAGGCCGAGGAAGAACACGAGGTGCTCATCGGGGAGGTGCTCGGAGTGCCAGGCGACGTACTCGACTACGACTACGACTTCGGGGACAGCTGGGAGGTGCGGATCGTGCTCGAGTCCGTTGGCCCGATGGACGGGACCGTCGCCCGGGTGATCGACGGTTCCGGGCGAGCACCCCTCGACGACGTCGGCGGACCGCCCGGTTGGGCCGAGTTCATCGACGCGGTCACCGACCCGACGCACGAGCGGCACGACGAACTTCGCGACTGGGCCGGACTCAAACCCGGCGCCGCATTCGATCCCGCAGCCTTCGACGCCGACAAGGCCGACACGATCCTGCAGCGGATGGTCGTCAAACCCTGATCAGCGCATTAACCCCGTCAACTGGAGTCACGCATCCCGCGTCGGCGAGCGACTCACCCGGTGACCGGGCCGACCCGCTCCCGCGCCAGCTTCTCCGCCCGCTCCTTGATCCCGTGCAACATCTTGCGCTCCATGACCAGCGAGCCCGGTTCCATCGGCAGCATGCCGATCCTGTCCTTGAGCGTCGGGAGGCGGAACCGATTGCGGCTGATCAGCCGGGTGGTGCCGTCGCCGCGTTCGACGAGGGTGAATGCCCACACCCAGTTGCCGTCGCTCGACCGTGTCGCGAACGCATGGTGCGGCTCGGCGACCTGCACGATCATCCGGTTGGGTCCGAGCCCGATCACGTCGCCGAGTTTGGGGTGCTGGAACTCGTCGAGCACCTGGTCGGTGCTGTGCATGTGCAGGCCGAACAGGTTCTCGATCCAGTCGTAGGTGTAGGCGCCACCGCGTGGGGCCGGCCCCATCTGGGCGAGCCACGGATAGATGTGTTCGGGTCGGGCCTCGACGGTGATCGCGCGGGTCGAAACCCCGTCCGGCTCGGGGAGCAGGTCGTCGCCGGGGAGCACCGCCGCGACCTCGTCGGGCGTGGCACCCCAGTTCAGGATCGGCTGCCTGGCAAAGCGTTGATAGGCGACTGCTGCGGCGCCGGCAGCCAGTACGCCGGCGGCGAGGACCTGTGTGGTGCTCATACCTCTCAGGATGCGCCGACGACCTGCGCTTGTCGTGGGTCTTTGGCCGCCAAGACGCGAAATAGCAGCCATCCCCGGTGCGGGGATGACTGCTATTTCGATCGACTTCGGTGTCGGCTACGCAAGTGACACCGATAGCGGCAGCGGAGTGCACCGGTACAGGTCGACACCGCCATAGGTGTCATCCTTGTACGGCTTCACCGCCACAAGGGTGTGTTCAGCCCTCGATGATGAACGCCTCGAGCTGCTGGCGCGCGACGTCGTCGGCCATCTGCTCCGGCGGGCTCTTCATCAGGTAGGCCGAGGCCGGCAGGATCGGGCCACCGAGGCCACGGTCCTTGGCGATCTTGGCGGCACGCACGGCGTCGATGATGATGCCGGCCGAGTTGGGGGAGTCCCACACCTCGAGCTTGTACTCCAGGTTCAGCGGCACGTCGCCGAAGGCACGGCCTTCGAGGCGGACGTAGGCCCACTTGCGGTCGTCGAGCCACGCGACGTGGTCCGACGGCCCGATGTGGACGTTCTTGTCCTCGACCTTGCCGGCCAGCGAACCGGTCAGGTTCGAGGTGACGGCCTGGGTCTTGGAGACCTTCTTCGACTCCAGACGCTCACGCTCGAGCATGTTCTTGAAGTCCATGTTGCCGCCGACGTTGAGCTGGTAGGTGCGGTCGAGAGTGACGCCGCGATCCTCGAACAGCTTGGCCATCACGCGGTGGGTGATGGTCGCGCCGACCTGGCTCTTGATGTCGTCGCCGACGATCGGGACGCCGGCGTCGACGAACTTCTGCGCCCACTCCGGGTCGGAGGCGATGAACACCGGCAGCGCGTTGACGAACGCGACCTTGGCGTCGATCGCGCACTGCGCGTAGAACTTGTCGGCCTGGTCCGAGCCCACCGGGAGGTAGGAGACCAGCACGTCGACCCTGGCGTCCTTGAGTGCCTGGACGATGTCGACGCCGGTGCCGTCGGCCTCGGTGATGGTCTCGCGGTAGTACTTGCCGAGACCGTCGAGGGTGTGGCCGCGCTGCACGGTCACGCCGGTCGGCGGGACGTCGGAGATCTTGATGGTGTTGTTCTCGCTGGCGAAGATCGCGTCGGACAGGTCGAAGCCGACCTTCTTGGCGTCGACGTCGAACGCCGCGACGAACTCCACGTCACGGACGTGGTACGGGCCGAACTTCACGTGCATGAGGCCGGGCACCGCCGAGGTCTCGTCGGCATCCTTGTAGTACTGCACGCCCTGGACCAAGGATGAAGCGCAGTTACCTACGCCCACAATGGCCACGCGCACCTTATTGTGCTCACCCATGGTCGGGTTCTCCTTCTACTCGGGGCGCCGCGGTCCGCTGCGCCACCGGTGTTTTCACTTCGGTTTCTTCGTGTTCCCCGTCACGGGTCTTCGCTGAGCCCGTAACACGGAAGTCTGTGTCGGCGGTATCGGTCATCCGATTCCGCGCCTTGTCTCGGTCGGTGACGGCGTCGTCGTCTTCGCCCGATGCCTCGGCCGCGATCAGCTCGTTGAGCCAGCGCACCTCGCGCTCGCTCGATTCGAGGCTGAGTTCGTGCAGCTGACGGGTGTAGCGGTCGACGGCGCGGTTTGAGCGTCCGAGCAGCTCACGCAGACCTTCGCGCCGCTCCTCGACCTGACGTCGGCGACCCTCGAGGATGCGCATCCGTGCCACCGCCGGAGTCCGGCTGAAGAACGCCAGATGCACACCGAACCCGTCGTCGGTGTAGTTCTGCGGTCCGGTGTCGGCGACGAGTTCGCTGAACCGGTCCCGGCCCTTGTCGGTGAGCTGATAGACGCGGCGCGCACGACGCACCTTCACCCCGGAGGCGGCCGGCGCGGTCGCCTCGTCGATGAGGCCGTCGGTCTGCATACGCCGCAGCGTCGGGTACAGCGAGCCGTACGAGAACGCACGGAACGCACCGAGCAGACCGGTGAGCCGTTTGCGCAGTTCATAACCGTGCATCGGCGACTCGAGGAGCAATCCGAGAACCGCGAGCTCCAACACGCTGAGCTCACCTCCTCCTCGGATCACACTTTGACCTGACGCATCAACACCTCGTGCTGATGCAATTCCCAATGTATCGCACCGATATAACTTCGTCCACGTAGGGGGTCGACGCCCATGGTGAACCCGACACGACGTGATCTTGCTAACCGTCACACCGACAGGCGCGCACCCGACCACGTACGCTGAGACACGTGCAACGCCAGATCGTCGACTACGCCCTGCAGCGGCGGTCGCGGCTGTCCGAAGTCCATTCCGGACGGACCGCCGTGGCCGATGTCTGCGACGCGAGTCCGTATCTGCTGCGTGCCGCCAAGTTCCATGGGCGTCAGTCCGCCACGGTCTGCCCGATATGCCGAAAAGAGCAGGTCACCCTGGTGTCCTGGGTGTTCGGGGACAAGCTCGGACAGGTGTCGGGATCGGCTCGCACCAACGACGAGATCGCCCGCCTGGCCGCCACTGCCGAAGAGTTCTCGGTCCACGTTGTCGAGGTGTGCCGCACCTGCAGCTGGAACCATCTCGTGCAGTCGTACGTTGCCGGGTTGCCGCCACGTTCCTCGCGCTCGCGACGGGTGGCCAAATAGCGTTCCGTGACCCCGTGATATACCCGCGCGTTTTGCCTGCCCGGGTGCACGTGGGTCACAGTGGTGTGCACTGAGATGACGGAGATGGACTGTGACGAGACTTGAGAAGGAGGGGCGATGAGCAACACACGTGGCACGTCGCCCACCCCGGGCGGACGTCGAACCGCCCCGACGCCAACCGACAAGGCACGCACCCGGCAGAAGCGAGTGGCCTGGGGCCTCGGCATCGTCGGCGCCATCATCCCGGTGGTCGCGCTGATCGGGATCATCGCCTTCATGCTCACCTACGTCGGCGCGTCGGTGCCGGCACCCGGTGACATCAAGCAGAACCAGGTCGCGACGATCCTCAACGCCAACGGCAAGGTCATCGCCAAGGTCGTGCCGCCGGAAGGCAACCGCACCGACGTCAAGATCTCCGACATCCCGAAGACGATGCAGGACGCGGTGATCGCCGCCGAGGACCGCGAGTTCCGCAGCAACTCCGGCTTCTCCATCCGCGGTCTCTCACGCGCGGCCATCGGCCAGGTCACCGGCAACGGCGGCGAGGCCGGCGGTGGCTCGACCATCACCCAGCAGTACGTCAAGAACGCCCTCGTCGGTGACGAGCACAGCTACGAGCGCAAGTTCAAGGAACTGGCGATCGCCACCAAGATGTCGAACGAGTGGTCCAAGGACGACATCATGGCGGCCTATCTCAACACCATCTACTTCGGTCGCGGTGCCTACGGTGTGGCGGCCGCAGCGCAGGCCTACTTCCACAAGGACATCCGCAAGATCAACACCGCCGAGGCGGCGGTGCTCGCGTCCGCGATCCGGTCGCCGTCGTACTACGACCCGGAGGTCAACCTCGAAGCCGCCCAGGCACGCTGGAACTACGTGCTCGACGGCATGGTGACGACCGGCGCACTCACCCCCACCGAGCGCGCCTCGATGAAGTACCCGAACGTGCCCGCCTACAAGCCGACCTCCACCGACACCCCGGGCCCGAACGGCCTGATCAAGCGGCAGGTGCTCGCCGAACTGGGCAAGCTGAACATCTCCGAACAGCAGGTGCAGACCGAGGGTCTCAAGATCACCACGACGATCGACCCGCAGACGCAGAAGGCGGTCGTCGACGCGGCGCGCAACAAGCTCGACGGCGAACCCGACGAGATCCGCACCGGCATCGTCTCGATCGATCCGCGTACGGGTGGTGTCAAGGGCTACTACGGCGGCAACGACGCCAACGGCTGGGACTACGCGCAGGCCGGTCTCCAGACCGGGTCGTCGTTCAAGGTGTTCGCGCTGCTCGCCGCGCTCGAGCAGAACATCCCGCTGTCCAAGACCTACAGCTCGGCGCCCTATGACGCGCCCGGCGGCATCACCATCGAGAACTCCGACGGCGAGAGCTGCGGCACGTGCAACCTGGCGACCGCGATGAAGATGTCACTCAACACCGTCTACTACCGATTGATGATGGACCTCGACGGGCAGGCCAAGGCTGTCGCCGACGCCGCCCATCGCGCCGGCGTCGCGCAGAGCTTCGGCGACACCACCAACACCCTGCAGAACAAGAACGGCACCATCGACGGCGGTGTGGTGCTCGGGCAGTATCCGTCGCGGGTCATCGACATGGCGTCGGCCTACGCGACGATCGCCGCGTCGGGGATCTATCGCGAGCCGTACATGATCGAGAAGGTCGAGACCGCCGACGGCCAGGTCCTCTACCAGCACGAGGCCAACAGCGGCACGCGTGTGTTCGAGGCGAAGGTCGCCGACAACGCGACCGCGGCGCTCGAACCGATCGCCGCCTACTCCAACGGCAACTCGCTGTACGACTCGTCGCTCGGCGCCCGCCCGTCGGCCGCGAAGACCGGTACCGCGCAGCTGGGCAAGACCGGTCAGAACAAGGATGCGTGGATGGTCGGCTTCACGCCGCAGCTCTCGACCGCTGTGTGGGTCGGCACCGACAGCGGTACCGCGCTGACCAACTACGCCGGGTCGATGGTCTACGGCAGCGGTCTGCCCGCCCAGATCTGGAAGAGCGCGATGGACGATGCCCTCGACGGGCAGCCCATCAAGGACTTCCCGGAGCCCGAAGCCGTCGGCGGACAGGCAGGTGTGCCCTACGAGCCGCCGCCCGTCAGCTACGACAACTCGCCGGGTACCCGCGCCAACGGCAACGGTCAGAACCGTCGCAACCAGGGCAACGGGGGCGGTCCGCAGACCGGCACCGGCACCGGCACCGGCACCGAGAACGGCGGTGACACCGGGGGCTGGGGCGGAGGCACCGGCGACAACGGCTGGAACGGCGACAATGGCGGCGGAGGGGGCACCGGCGGCGGTGGCATCACCATCGCACCCGGAGTGACGATCCCGGTTCCCGCGGGCTGACCCGCCGTTGTCCGACGCACCGGCAGAGGTCACCCCGGCCGCTGATACGGATTGGGAATCGGCGGGCCCACTCGCCGACGACCGGCGGATCGCGACCGAACGGGTTCTGCCGAGCCGCAGCGACGACGTGGTTCGATCGGCGTCGTCGATCGTCGGCGGCCCGGTCGGCCGGCATGCGGCGATCGGTCGCAGCCGCTCGTGGACCCCAATCCGGGTGTTGTTCGCCCTCGCGTTGTGCGTCGCGGCCCTCGGCTGGTTCGGCAAGGCTGGGTGTCTCCAGCAATCCCCGGTCGGCGGCAACTCGTCGTCGGGCTCCTCGCTGCGGCTCAACTGGGACGATCAGCGTCAGTTCACCAACCTCTGCTACTCCGATGTCATCGGACTGTATTCGGCGGAGAAGCTCGACGTCGGCTCGTTCCCTTATCGGACCTTCTGGTACGAGGAGGGCCCCGACGGACAGCAGGTGAAGCGCTACATGGAGTACCCGGTGATCACCGGGCTCTACATGTACGGCGTCGCCTGGCTTGCGCACCAATGGGATTCGGCCCACGAGAAGTGGGGTGTCCCGGGCGCGCTGGATGTGGTGCTCTTCTTCGACCTCGTCGCGCTCGGTCTCACACTGTTCTGGCTCGTGACCATCTGGGCCACCGCACTCACCGCCCGAAACCGCATCTGGTTGCCATGGGTGGCAGCGCTTTCCCCGCTCGTGGTGGTGCACATCTTCACCAACTTCGACGCCATCGCCATGGCCATGGTGGCGTTGGCCTTCCTGTTCTGGTCGCGTCGGAACCCGTGGCTTGCCGGTGTTTTCATCGGATTGGGGACCGCGGCGAAACTCTATCCGGTCCTGCTCCTGGCGGTGCTGCTGATCCTGTGCCTACGCGCCGGCCGGGCCCGCGAGTTCGTCCAGGCGGCGGCGTGCGCGGTCGGCGTATGGGTGCTGGTGAACCTCCCGATCTATCTGCTGTATCCGGCCGGGTGGTGGGAGTTCTTCCGCTACAACAACAATCGGGTCGCCGAGCGTGACACCTTCTACCGGACCATCAGTGATGCGGCCGGCTTCGCGTGGAACACCGATCTCCTCAACGCGGTGTCGCTGGGGCTGCTGGTGCTCGTACTGCTCGGGGTCGGCTTCGTCGGTCTGGCCGCTCCCCAGCGACCGCGGTTGGCGCAGTTGGCTTTTCTGGTGGTCGCCGGGTTCCTGATCGTCAACAAGGTGTGGAGCCCGCAGTACTCGCTGTGGCTCGTGCCGCTGGCGGTGCTCGCCATCCCGCACACCCGCCTCCTGTTCGCGTGGATGACCATCGATGCGCTCGTGTGGATTCCACGGATGGGTCTCTACCTCGACGAGGACCGCCGGTGGCTGCCCGATCAATGGTTCACCGCAGCCATCGTGCTCCGCGGCTTCATGGTGCTTGCGCTCTGCGTCGTGGTGCTGTGGGAGATCTGGCATCCCGAGGACGACCTCATCCGCCGCGTGCCCGGCTCCGCGCGCGACGACCTGCTCGACGACCCCGCCGGGGGTGTCCTCGACGGTGCTCCCGACCAGTTCACTCTGCATGGGCGAGGCCGCACCGTCGGCTCACCCGCAACCGCCGGCCCTCCGACGGCACCCGCGATCTCGCCGACAGCAACCGAAACGTCGTCGACAGCATCCCAAGCGTCGACAGCAACCGAAACGCCGTCGACACCACCCCAAGCGTCGACAGCAACCGAGCCATCACCGGAATGACCGCACCGCCCGACGCTGCGCCTCACTGATCGTCGGCCCTCCCGCGTCTACGATCCCCGCATGACACGTGGTGGCTCCAGAAGGGCGAGAGCGGGCGACGCCGGCAGAGGCGAATGCACCTCGCCGCCAACGACTTGAGTCCCGCGCAGTGGACGGACATCAAGGCCGCGTGGGGTGGCTGCGCGTACTGCGGACGAACGGACACCCCTCTTCAGCGCGACTGCATCCAGCCGCTGTCCGTGGGCGGTCGCTACACCGAACTCAACATCGTGCCGGCCTGCCGGTCGTGCAACGCCAGCAAGTGCAACACCGAGGTGACCTCGTGGATGCGCCGCAAGGGACTCGGCGAGGAGATGTTCCTCCGTCGCCTCATCGCCATCCATGAGGCGACGCCCATCGCGGGAGTCGGTCCGGGCGACGATGCACTTCAGTAGGGTGCGATACATGACCGAACTGCAGGCGCTGGTGGCGCATCAGGACGACGAGGGCAACATCGATCTGGTCCACGAGATGGTGGACGACACCTTCCTGCCCGACGGCGAGGTGGAGATCGCGGTCGAGTACTCGGCCTTGAACTTCAAGGATGCGCTGGTCGTGACACCCAAGGGTGGAGTGGCTCGGTCGTATCCGCTGATTCCCGGCATCGACCTCTCGGGCACAGTCCGCTCGAGCACTTCCCCCGACTTCGCGCCCGGTGACACGGTGGTCGCGCACGGCTACGACATCGGCACCGCCCGCCACGGTGGCTACGCGGAGATCGCCCGGCTGCCGGCCGACATGGTGGTCAAGCTCGACGCCATGTCCGCTGCGGACGCCGCCGCCATCGGCACCGCCGGATTCACCGCCGCGATGAGCGTCGAGGCGCTCACGAAACACGGCATCACCCCCGCCGACGGTCCGGTGCTGGTGACGGGTGCGACCGGCGGCGTGGGCAGCGTCAGCGTGGACCTGCTGGCCGCGGCCGGGTTCGAGGTGGTCGCCTCCACCGGTAAGGCGGACGCCGCCGACCTGCTGCACACCCTCGGGGCCGCCACGATCATCGGCCGAGTTCCGGAGGAGGGCGAAAAGGTCCGCGCGCTCGGTAAGACACGATGGACGGCCGCTGTCGACTGCGTCGGCGGCACCACCCTCGCCTACACGCTGAGCACCCTGAAATACGGTGGCGTCGTAGCCGCCTCGGGTCTGGCCGGCAGCGCGGACCTGCCGACCACCGTGCACCCCTTCATCCTGCGCGGCGTCACGCTCGCCGGAATCGACTCGGTGATGCTGCCCATCGAGAAGCGTCGAGCACTGTGGGCGCGCCTCGAATCCGATCTGCGGCCACCGCATCTCGCGGACCTCACCTCCGACGTCGCGGTTTCCGAACTGCCCAAGGACATGAAGAAGATCCTCGGCGGCGCGGTCACCGGGCGGACACGCGTGCGGGTCGCGGGCGGATTCTGACCGAACCGGGCTGCCTACCCCGACGAAATACGTTCCAGCAAAACCGCTTTCGCGGCAGGCCAGTCGTCGTCGGTCATCGAATACTGTGCGGTGGTACGCCAGCCGTCGCCGAACCGGCGGTGCTTGCGCAGCAAGCCTTCGAACGTCGCGCCCAGTTTGGCGATCGCCGCCCGTGACTGTGTGTTGTTCTCGTGCGTGTGCCACACCACGCGCACCGCACCGCAGTTCTCAAAGGCGTGCTGCAACAACAGGAATTTCGCCGTCGGATTGACCGCGGTGCCCTGCACACCCTCGGTGTAGAACGTGTAGCCGATGGCGACGCCGAGATTGGTGTGGTCGATATCGTAGAAGCTCGTCGACCCGACGACGCTGCCATCCGTGTTGTCGACGACGGCGAACGCCACGCGCCGTTCGACGTCGTCGAGCGCCGCCGTGATGTAGGCCCGGGCGGACGCGTCGTCGACGGGAATCCCCGGCGACCATCGGAACCGGTGCGGATCGCCGACGACCCGCGACAACGGCTCGACATCGTCGAACGTCAAGGGCCGCAGGGTGACCCGATCGCCGACGAGCGGACCGGTGCCGAGCCAGGAACTCATGATCGGGACAGCGCGAGGCCGGGCTCTTCCGAGCGCGGTCGACGACCGAAGGACGCCAACGGTTCTCGCAACGGTGTCCGGACGAACCCGAGGATGCCGTAGAACAGCAGCAGCGCGTGCACCCACACGCCGATGTTGACGCCGGTGATCACCCACCACTGCATGGGCGAGTGCGTCGTCAGGATGCCGAAGAGCCGGAAGATGGTGAGATCCAACGCGAGATCGGCAGCCAAGTACCCCACGATCACCGGCCACGGCACGGCCAGCAGCACGAAGAACGGCAGAATCCACAAGGTGTACTGCGGCGAGTGCACCTTGTGAAACACCATGAACCCGGCCAGCATCGACCCCGACACGGCGATCCACGGGAAGGTGCCCGAGCGCTGATAGGCGCGCCACCCGAGATAGATCGAGATCGCGAACGCGCACAGGATCAGCGCCGGCGAGAGCACCCCGACGAGCGAGTTGTAGGTGTCGTTCTGACCGCCGGTCAGATGTCGCAGCCCCCAGTACCAGATGGAGTTGGTGTCGACGTCGGACTTGCGTTTGCCCTGAAACGACAGCGCCGCCTTCCAGCCGTCGAACCCGAGCACCATGAACGGCAACTGGATCGCGATCACGGTGAGCGCCGCCGCGGCCGCCACCCAGATCGCGCTCACCCAGTCGAGGGTTCGGCGCCGCGCATCGGTGTTGTGGGTCAGCACGTACACGGCCAGCGGCAGCACGAAGAACCCCGGGTAGAGCTTCAGGCAGAACCCGATGCCCAGCAGGATCGCGGCGAGGATCGCGGCGGTGCGCACCGACAGCCGACGGTCGCCCGTGCGGGGACTGATCGTGGAGCCCCAGGCCATCACCGCCACGGCACCCACCGCCGTCGCCACCACCGGCAGTTCCCAGTTGTGGAAGGCGTAGAGCACCAGGGGTGGGGTGGCCGCCCACCACAGCACGTGCCAGCGCGTCATCAGGGCGAGCATCACCGTGATCGCCAGCCCGAACGGGGCGAGCAGCACCACCGAGTGCTGGAAGAACTCGGTGTCGGTGTGGGCGCCGATCGCGCCGAGCCACATGAACATGCCCGAGAGCACCGGGTACTCGACGACGCCGCCGAACAGTTTGCCGTCCGGGGTGATCCCGCCGTTGATGTAGGGGAAGACGTGGTTGTTGATGTCGCGGCCGAGCCACAGGTACATCAGGTCCGAGTAGCAGGGGATCACCGCGTTCGGGTCGCCGACCGGCCAGTGGGAGCTGCGGCCCTCGGCGAGGAACGGCGGGCCGCCGCACGCGATCTTCACGCTGTAGCTCCACACCATCGCGATCGACGTGGTGAGCAGAGAGACCAGCAGGATCAGGGCTGTGCTGCCGCGCCCGGACAACGTGCTGCGGACGCGAGATGCCGCGGTCGGGCGTGCGGCGGGGGCGTCGGACATGGCCTACAGGGTAGGGGTTCGGCGGCTGCTCACCGAACCGCGACCGCTCACGACGGTGATCCGTAACATCGGGCGCATGCCGAATCCGCGCACCATGAGCTGCTCACGTGCCATCCCGGTGTCCGTCGACGACGCCTTCGCCACGACGCTCCCGGTGCCGCTGCCGGACATCTTCCGCCGCTGGTACGGCCCCATCGGGCCGGTCCGTTCCGCCACAGCCGACGACGGAGCGTCGTGGGGTCGGGTGGGTCAGACGCGGACGGTGGTGCAGGTCGGCGGCAGCAGCATGCGCGAAACCCTGACCACGATCGACCCGCCGCACCGGTTCGCCTACACGCTGAACGACATCACCGGCCCCCTCGCACCGCTGATCGACCACGTCGACGGCGAGTGGCTGTTCACGCCCGCCGGCACCGGCACCGACGTCACCTGGACCTGGCACGTCACCCCGACGCAGGTCGGTGCGGTCACCCTCCCGGTCTTCGAACGGCTGTGGTCCGGCTATGCGCGGCAGGCGCTCGAGGTGCTGTCGGATCTGATGCTGGGCCGCTGAATCGCGATCTGAGGCACGGACGCAGTTCCCGCTGATCGAGTAAGCCCCGTGCGAGCGCTGCTCGTCGATAATCACCGAGCGGGTCCATTTACCGCTGATCGAGTAAGCCCCGTGCGAGCGCAGCGAGCCCGGGGCGCATCGAGATCTCCGAGCGGGCCCCCATTTCCCGCTGATTGAGTAAGCCGCGCGCGAGCGCAGCGAGATCGAGCCCGGGGCGCATCGACATCACCGAGCGGCTCCCCGTTCTCCGCTGATCGAGTAAGCCCCGCGCGAGCGTAGCGAGCCCGGGGCGCATCGACATCACCGAGCGGCTCCCCGTTCTCCGCTGATCGAGTAAGCCCCGTGCGAGCGTAGCGAGCCCGGGGCGCATCGAGATCATTCCCGCCCGACCGACCACCCCGGCACACGATTTCGCAGGTCAGGGGTCACGCGTGTATGGTGGAGCGGTTGCCGACGCAGGCGACCCTCCTGCCACGGACAGTCCGTGGCCGACCTAGCCCATAGGAGGTGATGTGGTCTTATGCGTCACTACGAATTGATGGTCATTCTCGATCCGAATCTGGACGAGCGCACCGTCGCCCCCTCACTGGATACCTTCCTCAACGTTGTTCGCAGCGAAGGCGGAAAGGTGGACAACGTCGACATCTGGGGCAAGCGCCGTCTCGCTTACGAGATTGCCAAGCACAGCGAGGGCATCTACGCGGTCATCGATATCGATGCCGAGCCCAAGACGGTCAGCGAGCTCGATCGTCAGCTGAAGCTGAACGAGTCGGTGCTGCGCACCAAGGTCCTGCGGAAGTAATTCATCCACAGGGTTCCTTGATCGTCGCAAGAAACGTCGGTGCCGGGCTCTAGGGTTGACCCCAACATCCCGGTACACGTCGACTCGGCGAGTGCCCAACCACGACACGACCCAAGGGGAGACTTATGGCAGGCGACACGGTCATCACCGTCATCGGCAATCTGACCGCGGACCCGGAACTCCGGTTCACGCCGTCGGGAGCCGCGGTGGCCAGCTTCACAGTGGCCTCGACGCCGCGCACGTTCGATCGTCAGAGCAATGAGTGGAAGGACGGCGAAGCGCTGTTCCTCCGCTGCAGCATCTGGCGGGAGGCGGCGGAGAACGTGACCGAAAGCCTGACCAAGGGAACCCGGGTCATCGTGTCCGGTCGCCTCAAGCAGCGGTCCTATGAGACCAAAGAGGGCGAACGACGCACCGTGGTGGAACTCGACGTCGACGAGGTCGGCCCCTCCCTGCGATTCGCCACCGCCAAGGTCAACCGGGCCTCGCGCGGCGGCGGTGGCGGTGGTGGCTTCTCCGGCGGTGGCGGCAGCAGCAACAGCAGCCGCGGCGGCGGAAACCAGCAGGCCAACGACGATCCCTGGGGCAGCGCGCCTGCCAGCAGTGGATCGTTCGGCGGCGGGGACGACGAACCACCTTTCTAGACAGAGATTTGCGAGGCATCGCACGCTCCGCGTGAGCGTCGTCCGTGCCCGCGTGTGAACAACTGGAGTACCAATGGCAAAAGCTAAGAGCACCCGGAAGGTGCGCGTCGAGAAGGTCACCAAGACCAAGGCGTGCTCCTTCTGCAAGGACAAGAAGAGCGTCATCGACTACAAGGACACCGCGCTGCTGCGTCGTTTCCTGTCCGACCGCGGCAAGATCCGTTCGCGTCGGGTCACCGGTAACTGTGTGCAGCACCAGCGTGACGTGGCCGTGGCCGTGAAGAACTCGCGTGAGGTGGCCCTGCTGCCCTTCACCTCGACCGGACGCTGAGCGGGAGGAGCTGACATGAAACTCATCCTCACCGCCGCCGTGGAGAACCTCGGCGAAGCCGGCGACACCGTCGAGGTCAAGGACGGTTACGGCCGCAACTACCTGCTGCCCCGCGGACTGGCCATCAAGGCCACCCGTGGTGCCGAGAAGCAGGTCGAGGACATCCGTCGCGTGCAGGCCGCGCGCGAGGTCCGCAACGTCGAGCACGCCAACGAGCTCAAGCAGGCCCTCGAGGGTCTCGCCGGTGTCTCGCTGGGCGTCAAGACCCACGACTCGGGCAAGCTGTTCGGCTCGGTGACCGCCGGCGATGTTGCCGGCGCCATCAAGTCGGCCGGCGGACCCGCCGTCGACAAGCGCAACGTGGAGATGCCGAAGGGCCACATCAAGGCCACCGGCACCTACCCGATCGTGGTCAATCTGCACCCCGAGGTGCGGGCCACCGTCGAACTGGCCGTCGTCGCCAACTGACGCCGAGCGCACCAACCTGGTCACCGAGGGCCGGGCGGACACTGTCCGCCCGGCCCTCGGTTCTTTTGCGTTGCTGAGTATGTGCGTACCGTCGCGCTGCCGGTGTGCGGGACCGTCGGACGAACTGGAGTAGTCCACTACGCGTTCGGTACAACCCGGCCGCTCGTAGTTTCGGTGCTACGAGTTCACCTCACATCGCTGTGACGCCGACAGACTTCACAGCGGGGGTGCAGATGTCGGAGCGGACTCGTGAACAAACCCATCATCTTGTTCACGCCAGGAGACGCCCGCCATGCTCACCACCTTCATCCTCACCGCCAGTGCCATCGCGCTGATCATCGGGCTGTTCGGTCAGCCCTCTCTCGACTACCGCGACAGGGAGTTCCGCAGCTCATTGCGCGCGAGAGACGGCTCTCGCCGCAGAGACCGTGGCGCACGTTCGCCTCAGCCCCCCGCCGCGCAGGCACCGGGCGATCAACCGCACGCCACGATGCATGACCCGTGGATCGTCGACTTCGCCCAGCACATGAAGTCCACTCTCTGACATCTCTGCCACGATCTGGAGAACACTCATGTATCTCGGACAGCAGTTTCACCGCACCCCGTTTCCGACGATCCCGATGCCTCCGGCAATTCCAACACCGAACGGCGGTCCGGTGTACGACACACCGCAGCGCTCGGCGCGGCCCGCCATCGTGGTCGGTGTCAGCGGCAGCGAATCGTCGCAGCGCGCCGTCGAGTATGCAGCCCGATCGGCACGGCACGTCGCCTCGTTGCTGCTGGTCAGCGCGGTCGGCCGGGCGTCGTCGCGGCGCCCGCACCGGACGCACGCCGAACTGACGCTGCGGGATGCGCTTCGCGACGACGCCTACCTCCTCGATGAACAGTCCCTGATCGACGAGGCGCAGCGTCGGGCACGGGAGATCGCGCACGAGGCCGGCGCCGTCCACGTGCTCAGCATGGTGCGCGGTGGCCATCCACATTCGGCGCTCCTCGGCGCGGCGCGTCAGATGGATGCCCAAGCCATCGTGCTCGGCGGCCGCACGGGCCGCAGCCGACTGATCCGAAGTATCGGTGCGACAGGGGGTTTCACCGTCGTGGTGGTCGAACCCGGTGCCGAGGCGGCGTTTTCGCTGACGCCGGCATCGCGATTCCCGGTCCATGTGTGGCCGCGCCGACAGCAGAATGCGCCATCTGCTGTCCCCGCCGGATAGTTCCGACGATGCCGGGCTCCCAGAACCCGGTGATATCAACAGGTTTCGCTACTTGGGTGGAGCCGGCTGGGCCGGTAGCTGGCTCCACTGACGCAGCGCCGGTGGCAGGTACTGCGGCGCGGGATTCGCGCTGTGGGCAGTGTCGCCGGCCGGGTAGTAGAACTTGTGCCACCCCGGCTGCAGGATGAAGGCGCGGCCGCCGGTCCGGCAGGCGATGGTGTCGGGGCGCGGCGCGAGGCACGTGGTGCCGTAGATCGTCACCCCACTGCCCACCGGCAGGGGCGGCGGCCGGAATCCGGACGGCGCCACGAACCGATAGTTGGACCAGTCGGGCACCCACCAGGGACCCTGTTGATCGCCCGAGATCGCGACGCCGCGCGCGTCGGGCGGGGCGGTCGCCGGGTGTCCCGCGCACCCGACGTAACGGTAGGTGGGGCCGATCGCGCACAGCCACGGGCCGGCACGCAGGAACGCGCGCCCGTTGTCGGCGTAGGCGAGCGGGCGGAACTGATTCGCGTCCACCCGCGTGTAGTGCGACAGAGTGAACTCGGCCGGCAGCGGCGGACTCGCCGGCGCGGCGGCGGCCTCCGGCACCATCACCGCCGACGGCGCTACGCACGCCACCACTGCCGCCATCGCGACACCCCACCGACGAATCCGGCGCGCCACTCTCGCCGACAACCCCATTGGCCTCCCCATGCCGACCATTGCACCACAGGGGTGCGACGCCGGCCCCGGATCGGACACATTCCTGGCACGTCCGAGCCATATCCACAAGTGGTCAAGTCTGTGACCGGCTGTTACCGAATCCTTCTCCAAGGTTTACCTACTCGTTGGTTTGTCGTGGGGCGCCGATCACCCGCAACACGCCGAACCGGCCGTCAAGCGTGACACGCCGAGGCAATATTCTTGGTGTTCTGTGGACAACCGAAAACTCGCTGACCTGGGAAGACATAGAATCTCACAGAACAATTCCCCACTTTGTGCACAGGCCCTGCACAACGCTCCCAACGGCGTCCACAGTCGGTCCACAGTTTGCTGACAGCGTTGTCCACATCTTGGTTTGAGCCACCCTCCGGAGCGATCTAGTGTGCTCCGACAGCGCCTCTGAGACGCTCACGGCCCACATTGTCGGACCCGCTGAGTATCACGGAAGGCACGACCGACGTCGGTGGCGCAGTGATGACGACAATGCTGCCGGCGCCACCGAGTCGGACCCACTCGAGGTGTGAGTGGAGCAATTACTGCGAGAGGTTTGACACACGTGGCAGTTGTCGATGACCGCGGGCATGACCCGGCTGCAGAGCCGTCGTCTCGTGGATCACGGAACGGGCGGGGCGACGACATTCCCAACGAGGAGTTCGGGCGTCAACCGCCGCAAGATCTCGTTGCCGAGCAGTCGGTGCTGGGTGGCATGTTGCTGTCGAAGGACGCGATCGCCGACGTCGTCGACAAGCTCCGGTCGTCGGACTTCTACCGCCCGGCACACCAGGCCGTGTACGAGGCCGTGCTGGAGCTCTACGGCAAGGGTGAGCCGGCCGACGCGGTGACCGTCTCGGCGGAACTCGAGCGGGCCGGAGAGCTGCGCCGGGTGGGCGGGGCACCGTATCTGCACACCCTGATCTCCACAGTGCCGACCGCAGCGAACGCGGGCTACTACGCGGAGATCGTCGCGGAGAAAGCGATCCTGCGGCGACTCGTGGAGGCCGGCACCCGCATCGTGCAGTTCGGTTACGCCGGCGCCGACGGGCAGGACGTCGCCGAGGTCGTGGACCGGGCGCAGGCCGAGGTGTACGAGGTCACCGAACGACGCACCGCCGAAGACTATGTCCCGCTGGAGGAGTTGCTCCAGCCGACGATGGACGAGATCGACTCCATCGCCTCGCGTGGTGGTCTGTCGCTGGGCGTGCCGACCGGATTCGTGGATCTGGACAAGATCACCAACGGCCTGCATCCGGGGCAGATGATCATCGTCGCCGCCCGTCCCGGTGTCGGCAAGGCGCTCGCCCTCGACACGCCGCTGCCCACGCCGGCCGGCTGGACCACGATGGGCAAGGTGGCCGTCGGCGATCTGCTCCTCGACGCGCAGGGCCAGCCCACCCGGGTGGTCGCGGCCACCGACGTGATGACCGAACGTCCCTGCTACGAAGTCGAATTCAACGACGGCACGGTGTTGGTCGCCGACGAACAACACCAGTGGGTCGCCGATATCGACGGCAAGCCCCACACCGTCACCACCGAGGTGCTGCGCACCCACGTGGGCTGTGCGGTGGTACGCAACACGCGGCCACTTGATCTGCCGCGCAAGCCTTTTGCGTACGGGCCGTACACCGTCGCGGCGCTGGCCGGGATGGCCTTCGATGACCCGGAAATCGCCATGCGCATCGACGCCGAGGGGCCGGTCGATGTGATGACCCTGATGGCGGACCTGGGCGGGCGGATACCGTTCGAATATCTTCGGGGGTCGATCGCGCAGCGTCGGGCATTGCTTGCGGGGTTGCTCGACGCGCGCGCCACCGTCGACGACGACGGCTGGATCACCGTGCCCGCGGCAACGCGGCACATGACCGCCGTCGTCGCCGACCTGGTCGCCGGGCTCGGCTACAACTACAAGCGCTCGGCCACCGGCTGGCTGCGCGTCGATGCCGACGACGACGTGTTCACCGTCCACCACAAAGCAGTGCGGCACAAGGAACTTCGCCGCCGCGCCGGCGTGCGCCGGGTGGTCGACATCCGGCCCGTGGACAGTGTGCCGGTGCGGTGCGTGCAGGTCGACAACGACGACCAGATGTACCTCGCCGGCGAAGCCATGGTGCCCACCCACAATTCGACGCTGGCCATGGACTTCCTGCGCTCGTGCTCGATCGCCAACGGGCTCACCTCGGCCATGTTCTCGCTCGAGATGAGCAAGACCGAGATCGTCATGCGTCTGCTGTCGGCGGAGGCGAAGGTCAAGCTCGGCGACATGCGCGGCGGCACCATGACCGACGACGACTGGACCCGGCTGGCCCGCCGAATGGGCGAGATCTCCGAGGCCCCACTGTTCGTCGATGACTCGCCCAACCTGACCATGATGGAGATCCGCGCCAAAGCGCGCCGACTCAAACAGCGCAACGACCTGAAACTCGTTGTGGTGGACTACATGCAGCTCATGACCTCGGGCAAGAAGGTCGAATCCCGTCAGCAGGAGGTCTCCGAGTTCTCCCGCCAATTGAAGCTGCTCGCAAAGGAACTCGAGGTTCCCGTGGTCGCGATCAGTCAGCTGAACCGTGGTCCGGAGCAGCGGACCGACAAGAAACCGCAGGTGTCGGATCTTCGCGAAAGTGGCAGCCTCGAACAAGATGCGGATATGGTCATACTATTGCACCGACCCGATGCATTCGAACGAGATGATCCCCGCGCAGGTGAGGCGGACATCATCCTGGGCAAGCACCGAAATGGTCCAACGGCGACGATAACCGTTGCGCACCAGCTGCATTTGAGTCGGTTCGTCGATATGGCGCGAGGGTAGGCGGCGGCGACGAGCCCTGTGTAGGTTCCAGGAAAAGTTGTCATATTCCAATGGTGGTGTCAGTGGATTTGTCAGCAAATCCCGACATTCCGGTCTGAGTGTCAGTGATCGAAGTCACCCCCGTTAGGTCACGTGACGAATTGTTAGCGGCTGGATTGGGCAGTTTTTGTTGGCGGAGGCATCAGTCGGTCGTTCGCGCCCAACTTGGTTGCTCGCTTGCGCCTGCTTGGTCTTCACGCGGGTCGACACTGAGTGATTGGCGAATCCGTGCAGCGGCGAAATCTGAGGTCTGGACATTGTGGTTGTCAGTGTGGCCGACGACCGCCGAGTGCTAAGTACGGCTATCTGCCACGGATCACCCGCGGCGTTCGGCTATGACGTCGCTCCCGGAGTGGATCGGGCGTTGATCCGCGAGCTGGGCACCTGCGCCTACCTCGAGTCCGCGACGAACGTGCTGCTCATCGGCCCACCCGGCACAGGTAAAACACATCTGGCGGTCGGGTTGGCCCACGCCGCTGTGCACGCCGGGTACCGCACCTACGTGACCACCGCCGCTGATCTGGCCGCACGCTGCCACAAAGCCGCCATCGAAGGCCGCTGGGCCACCTGCATGCGGTTCTTCGCCGGACCCACCCTGCTCGTCATCGATTTATGCCGACCCCGGAACTATGCCGACTCGGTGGTAGGCGGGGGTTCACTGGGGGCGGTTGGGCTTTGGAAGTGTGGTGGTTGACGTGGTCGACATAATTCCGCGGTCTGGTCAACGTTGATCTCGACGGAGCACGGTGCTCCGAGATGGAGATCTCGTCATGGCTGGTACACGCAGGAAGGTCGGGCCGCTCACCCCGTTCATCGACGGGTATCGGGCAAAGCTTCGCGGGTTGGGTTATCGCGGCGAGACGATCCGGGGCATGGTGAAGGTTCTTGGTCAACTCGATCGGTGGATGATCATTGAGGATCTGGTGGCTTCGGATCTCGATGCAGCACAGGTGGAAAGCTTCCTCGACTACCGGCACCACGATGCGTTTCGGCAGGCGCCGACACGGCCCAGCGTGCTTCTGCTGTTGGACTTGTTGATCGAGCGTGAGGTGATCGAACCACCACCACAGGCTCCGCTGTCAGAGGTGGATTCCTTCATTGGGGCGTACCGGATCTGGCTGATTGATGAGCGTGGCCTCGCGCGGGCGACCGTGCTGCGATACGTGAATACCGCGCGCCGATTCCTGAGCATCACGTGTGTTAATTCCGTTGGTGAACTACAGGTTAGCGCTATCACCGGGATCGCGGTGAGTTCGTTCATGCTGGCCGAAACTCGGCACTACAGTGTGGGTGCGGCGAAGGGCCGTGTCGCGGAGATGCGGGCACTGCTGCGCTATCTTCACGTGCACGGCATGACCACGGCCTCACTCAACGGTGCGGTCCCTCCGGTGGCCGGGTGGACGCACACTTCGATACCTCGCTCCTTCTCAGCTGGCGAGATCACCGCGTTGCTGGACTCGTGCGACCGTCACGCCGGTGTCGGCGTGCGAGACTTTGCCATCTTGATGTTGTTGTGCCGGCTGGGGCTGCGTTGTATCGAGATCACGCGGATCGAGCTCGAGGATATCGATTGGCGCAGTGGGCAGATCGTGATCCATGGGAAGGGCCGCCGCGTCGATACGCTGCCGTTGGCCCACGACGTTGGAGACGCGGTGGCCCACTATCTCCGTGAGGGTCGACCCATCACCGATGACCGTCACCTCTTCCACACCTATCGAGCGCCGATCCGACCGATCCCACCGGACTTGATCAGCGACGTCGTCCGTCGGGCCTGCAGGCGGGCCGAGTACCTCCGGCCGGCGCGCACCGGATCCGGCACTCGGTGGCCACGACGCTGCTCTCCGAAGGTGTGGCCTTGGCCAATATCAGTCAGGTGTTGCGTCATCAGGATCTGGCAACGACCGCCATCTACGCCAAAGTGGACTTCGTCTCGCTGCGGATGGTCACCCAACCCTGGCCAGGAACGCTGCCATGAGCACACCCACCGGCGAGAAGAGTTTGACCGACCACTTGGCGGACTACCTGCTGCTGCGCAACGGGTTAGGGCACGAGCTCGCCGAGGCTCACCGCCTGTTGCCACGGTTTGTGGCCTACCTCGACGAATCCGGGCACACGACGGTGACCCTCGCAGACGCGGTGCACTGGTGCCAGCTGCCGGCGGTTGAACCGGGAAGCTCGGTGCGGTCTCGGCGCATGACCGCGGTGCGTGGGTTCTCCCGATATCTCAGCGGTATCGACCCGCCCACCGAAGTACCCCCGCTGGGCGTGTTGCCCAGCCGCCGACGGTGGCGCTGTCAATGGCCAGTTTGATGTCCCCGCTGGTGGCCAGGTAATAGTCCCCGCCCTGTGCGGTTGGTTTAGTGGTGGGGCGCCTCCGTTCGGTGGGTCATCCGGTAGGAATCGCCGTCGGTGATGACGGTGGTCGCGTGGTGCAGCAACCGGTCGAGGATGCTGGCGGCGGTGGTGTGTTCGGGCAAGAACCGGCCCCACTGCTCGAACGGCCAGTGGCTAGCGATGGCCAGGGAGCGGCGTTCGTAGGCGCCGGCGACGAGCCGGAACAGCAGCTGGGTGCCGGTGTCGTCGAGCGGCGCGAACCCCATCTCGTCGATCTATGCCGAATTCCGCATAGGTGGACGAACTCGGGTATCTCCCGTTGCGCGCCGAAGCCGCGTCAGCATTGTTTCAAGTTGTGGCAGAACGCTATCTGAAAACATCGATCGTGATCACCACCAACCGGTCCGTCGGTGAATGGGGCGCAATCCTCGGCGACACCACCGTCGCCGCGGCCATGCTCGACCGACTGCTGCACCGCTCGGTCGTGCTCAACCTTGACGGCGATTCCTACCGGCTCCGCGAACACCACGCCCGCAGCCAAAACCAGCGCGCTGCTACCGCCCCAACCCGAAGATCGCTACAGTAGGAGCCGCCCACAGGTGGGGAATTTCAGTGAGCACACCTGGGGAATTTTCTTGAGCCCAGTCACTATGGGCCTCCGGCCCGCGATTGAAGTCATTCCACCTCACGTCGAAAGGTATCGCCGCCATACTGTCGTCGCCGCACCCGGATCAAACTCGCTACCACGCATGAGTTTACTTCCACCCGTTGTCCCTAGATGTAAGTATGAATCATGGTCAGCCCAGCGGACATCATTCGGAAGCGCTCCAATGACATCGTTGCAGCCGTCGAGCATGACGAGCAGCTAGGTTCGTGGCGCTGGATCAGCACCATCATCGAGACAACGATCAAGGAGTACCGCGGGCGGTTTCTGCAGGAGCTAATTCAGAACGGTTACGATGCACACCCGGCTGGATTGACTAATGGCCAACTTGCGGTCCATTTTCATGAGGATGAAGACGAACATGGCGTTCTATACGTAGCAAACGGGGGCAATCCCCTCAGCGAAAGTAACTTTTCGCGGATGGCTGCGATTGCCGACAGTGACAAAAAGCCCGGCGCGGGAATTGGAAACAAAGGGATAGGATTCAAGAGCGTCTTTCAGATCTGTGAGTGCCCTGAGATCTACAGCTGCACCGATACGGATGACCAAGGCTACTCGGGATTCACCTTTAGATTTGGAAAATCAAGCGATCTGAGCACCTTTCCGTTCAGTAGCGAAGAAGCTTCTTCGCGCGTGCGAGAGTCTCTGCCCTTAAGCTTGCTAACCATCCCCCTTGAAACCATCCCAAGCAGTGTCCTCCAATTCAGGGCCGACGGATATGTCACCGTATTGCGGCTTCCTGCTAGAAGTCGGAGATCCAAAGAAGAAATTCGGGAACGGATTGATCGGCTCCTTGCAAGCAAATCTCCAATCATGCTTTTTCTTGACCGAATAGGTAGATTATCGGTATGCGCAAGCAGCAGTGGGGAGACTGTGCTCACTAGGGAAGCTACCAACGATGGTGGTTGCGAACTAGTCGTTCTTAATAACGACGAGCGTTACAGGATCTTCAGCAAAACTATTCCCCAAGAAACACTGCACACCGCTATAGACGAGTCTATCGACGAGAGTTCTCTCGACGCTCGTTGGCGTGACTGGGAATCAGAAGCAGTTGTCAGCGTAGCGGTGGGTGATGGGTGGATGGTCGAGGACCCGGCCGTCTTCACCTTCTTGCCCATGAGCGAGACGGCCAGATCGCCGCTCGCAGGCCACATGAATGCGCCGTTCGCTACCGATTTTGCGCGATTGAGCCTCGACACAACACATCCACTCAATCGGCTAATGCTTGAGCAGGTCGCT
The DNA here is from genome assembly GCF_053588655.1 of Gordonia sp. NPDC003424. Classification (NCBI taxonomy): domain Bacteria; kingdom Bacillati; phylum Actinomycetota; class Actinomycetes; order Mycobacteriales; family Gordoniaceae; genus Gordonia; species Gordonia sp. NPDC003424. The sequence goes on along the minus strand of NZ_JBSFQJ010000002.1, from coordinate 30,321 downwards.
CAGCTATGCATCTCGTCTGCAAACACGTTGATCGAGGCCGAAGGCGACCCCAACATGGTCATCGACCTTCTGTCGTGGCACAACGTACTTCAAGCACCTTCTCTCGCTGACAGTTCGACATCTGCCGATGAGCGACTGCTTACAGCGATAAAGCTCCCCGACCGAACGCGTACAGCTTGGTACGAACTGGACGAGATCTGGCTGTGGCCAGAGGGGAATCGGGCGGTCCTAACAGCCGAACGGGCGGTGTCCGCGGGTGGAGCCGTGCTCGTGCACACCGAAGTCGATGCTAGACGACTATCTCGGCTCAATGAACTCACTGCCGCCCTGAAGCCAGACGACGCAGTTCTCGTAAATGTGGTCGTAGCGATCGCCAGAGAACTCGCCTCTAAACAGGCGGCGATATCGGTGTGGAACGACTTCTATGGCGAGTTGCCAACTCTTATCCAGAATGGGCGCACACTCGCTGGCAAGGCAATCATATTGACGCGGGATTTGTCCCTTGCCCTTGCGGATCACCAAACTGTCGCTTCGCCCGATGGGCGTGCACCGCGCACCAGGTCAAAGCAACGGGCAGTGTTCTTTTCGCCGCGCAATGCTGGCGCCGATGACAGCGGCGTCGATGACGACGACGCCGATGCGGCGGGCGATCTCGAACCGCCTCGATCCCTCGCCAGGCACATTGCGTTCCTCCATCCCGAGCTCTCATGGCACAACCGCGGCCAGCGCACACCCGGGCGGAACTACCTCGAGCACCATGGATTAGCAAGACCGTTTCGCACGAACACTCTGCTTGCACATCTTGGTCGCGTTCTGTCTGACCGACCAACTAAGACGGTTCGACGCGACAGTCTGCGGTTCGCGTACAGCCTTTTCGCCGCTGATCCGAGAAAGCACTCAAAGGAGTTGGCTAGGGTCGGCTTGTACGTTCCAACCGAGGCTGGTGAGTGGCTACCGGCACAAAGCGTGCACTTCACAGCCAAATGGAAGGTTGAAGGTGGCCGAGAACTCAGCAGCCTAGTATCTGGCGCCGTCGCAAACGACCCAAATTCCGAGCTAGCGGCCCTACAGACCACACTAATCGCAGATCCAGCCACTCTCGGAGCCAGCGGTTCTGATGTCTCTCGATGGACTGAGTTTCTAACGGTCCTCGGGGTGACTGCAACCTTACCAATTGAGGAGGCTGCAGATGGCCGCCGCATATACGGCAGATCGCTGGTGTCAAGTCGTATCGCACGAGGAAGTGACATCGCGTCCCTTCCAGAGGGTGTCGCACTGCAATGGCGGAACGGAATCAGTTGCGAAGGAAATTACGATCACCCCGAAACTGAGTTCTCCACCAGGGATTCGATCTACTGGTTCTGTGGGCAGCATGAGATCGGCGGATTGTCGATAAGGCACCGTCGCGAGTATGCATGGCTTGTACTGCTGACGCTTCCATCCCTGCGTGCGCAGCATCAAAGATCGACCTGGAAGCGAGACCGTTCAGGAGGAGTCCAGACTCTGGTGGAAACCCCCCTGCGCGCGTTTCTGACGCATGCTGAGTGGGTTCCGGTAATGGGACCGGGGGATTCAACGCCACGTTTCGTCAGACCGAGAGACAGCTGGTTCATCGGCCCCGAGGATCACATGGCGACCAGTTACTCTGAGCTTGTCGTTTCAGAAGTCCGGCGGCTCATGGAACAGCAGCGAACAATGTCGCCTGCAAGCTACCCATGGCAGCAATTGGGGTTCAAAGTGTGGGCTGGTGACCACGATGCGCCTTACTTGATCGATCACCTGAGCAAGGTATTCCTGGGTGATGGGATTCCAGAGGTGTCTGCAGACCACTTCCGGTCTAGTCTTGCGGCAGCTTGGGCCGCCGTGGGTAATCCCTCAGTCGAGCGCCGACCGAATTTGGACGATGGTCTCATCATTGACCGCGGCGGCCGGCTGAATTCGCTGACCCGGGAGGAGAGTGTCGGCGGCCCGATCTATGTCGCAAGCAAAAGCGACCAGTCCGCCACGACGCGCCTGGTGCGCGAGCTAGGTTGGGCAACAGTCATTGTCGACACTTCAGACTCTGAGCGACTCCATAAGGTGGCGGATACGTGCATCGGGGATTGGTGGCCTGGTGGAGCGATCGTGACCACCGATTGGGACGTGGCTGTTCGCGTGGACGGTGCCGAATGGGAGCCAACGGATCAAGCACCGCTGCTAACCGAAACAATCCCGTGGCTCCCAGTCCTGCTTGCGAGCATAGTGCGGTTTCCACGGGGCTCTGGAATGGGCATCGGTCGACACATGACAAGGATTCTCGATCGACTGTCGGCGATCAGGCTCATCTCCGCCCAGTCGATAAGCATCGTCCACGATGGTACTGACCAGCAGCTTCCCGAGCGACTCCACGGCGTCCTACCTATGCCGGGAGACATACCAACGGTCCTTGTCCAAGGCCAACATGAACCTCCAACTTGGAAACAACTCGAGTATCTTCAGCAAGGTGTACTTGAGTTGCTTAAGTTGGAACGGTTCACTGCTGAAATTAGACTGACAGTTCGCGACCTGGCGACCGATCCCGATCTGCCCGCCGAGCGGCCGACTGATGCCGAGATCGCAGATACCTTGGGCGTCGCGGAAAGCCAGATCGCTGAGATTGATTCAGCCATATTCGGCGCACTATCCGGGGTGATATCTCGAATCCGGTTCGTCGCCGCATGCGTCTTTGGTGAAGAGAGGGCGACCGCGCTCGATGACCTTCTGTCCGCAGTCACGACGCGCGATGAATTGGTGGAAGCACTCCATGGAGTATCGCCGAACACGGCCGAGGCTGGTTCGGTCTTGAAGATCGCTTCCTCAACCGCGACTGCCGACCAGACAAGACGCATGCTGGGTGTACCGCTCGCCGCCTACAACTCGAACTTGACACGGAGGTTTCCCGAACAACCACTCGTAACCAACAAACTGGCGCAGGTTGACGAGTTTCGTCTTCGCGTCCAGACGCGCAGAAGTGAACTGCGAGAACGTGTTCGCCGCTCGCGTTACCCACAGTTCGCGAGCGGAATCGCACAGGACGATTGGCGGAGCATCCGTAACCTGGAATTCCTGAACTGCGACCCAGCGTGGGCAACGTCGCTCGATGAGCTTGGCGACAATCTCATCGACCGTCGTATCGACTATCAAATCGAGCGGGTAGCCGGAAAGGAAGCAATTGACGCCGTCCTACCTTCATGGGAAGAGGTACAGGAAGCGAACGGAAAGCCTCTGCGGCAGAGACTCATCGAGTTTCGGAACACTGTTCAAGCATGGTGTCAACGCGAGAAGCGAGCTGCCCCGACTGAATGGGTGACGGCCGGATTCGATGAGTCCCTCCGTGACCAACTCGATAGAGTTGGCGCACTTGACTTCACGCTACTCGATGATGAACAGCTCGTCCTGTGGCTCGTGCGCGTGCACGCCTGGCCGGGCGGGATGGAGCAGTCCTCAGATCCCGCGCACCATGGTCTCACGTCTGATGAGATCAATGCGCAGCAGTCAACGCAGGCACGCGAACGCGCAGAACGGCTACGGGCATCAAAGCAAGTCACGTACCAGGATCAGGTCTTCGACGTGGACACAAACATGTCCGGACTCGCTGAGACCGTCAAGTCATTTCTCCAGCGTTCACCGGAAATCGTTTCAGGATCAAACTCTTTCAGCTCGCTCAAGTCTGTCCCGCAACCACAACAAAGGCGCGACGGACGTAGTGGGCGTGGTGCTAGCGCTTTCCAAGCGAGTCGCCGGCCATCCAGCGACCAAAGTGCCGCAATCGGACTGGTGGGCGAGATGTTGGCCTTTGAATGGTTGCGAAAGCACCACCGCAACAGTCGAGTCGACGAGACCTGCTGGCGTTCCAAGAATGTTGCACAAGTGTATGAGGGGGTCGTCGGTGACGACGGCCTCGGCTATGACTTCGAGATCCTTCAGAAGCGGGGATCGTTGCTGTACGAGGTGAAAGCGACGTCTTCAGACGCCGGAATGATTGAACTCGGAGAGACTGAAGTTCATTGCGCACAGGAACACTCGGGTGGCGACCGGTGGCGCCTGTTGATTGTCGAGCACGTTCTCTCTGCCGAGCCGCGAATACATCTGCTACCGAATCCATTTGGCCGCAAGAGTCGAGGAAAGTTTCGCTTCGTCGGTAACAGCGTCCGCCTCAATTTCACGTTGCAAGATCGCTAGGTCAGGCAGAAAGCCGACCGGCAGTTCTGATAAGCCGTGTTGGCGTGCAGGTCTGAGCCAAGTCGGGTCCGAAGTCATGAGTGTCTTTCAGAGGACCTCGGCAAGGCAGTGCTAGTTGCCTGTCCCGAGAGAATCTGTTTCGAGCATGTTCAACATCGGCTAACACGAGACCTAAGAATCTCGCGCGTCCAGCAGAACAGGAGGTCATTATTGGCTCTTGGGTTCGTAAGCTCGCGTCGTTTGCCGGTGTGAGGCCGATCTGGGAGGCTGTCAGGTGGCCCGGCAGCACCCTGGCTATCTCGTCTGGAGGCGGGCGTGGTCGGTGGAGGTCAGCTGCCCGCTTGGCGCCGCCATCAACGATCCGCCCGGATTGTCAGTACGGTATGGCATATTGATGCGACGTGAAACCCTCTCTTGTGCGTCGGTGTTTGGATCTACTCAGCGATGACGAGCTCGCGCAGTTGCTCGCCTCGAGCGAACGCCTGCAAGAGGGGTTGCGGATCGCGGCGAGTCGACCGAAAGGGGAGTCGCAGACCCCGGAATTGGTGCGGCGATTCCTGCGGACTAGTTCTGGACCGAATGCCGACGCTTTCCTGTCATCGATGCCGGGTACCTACGCCGACGAGATGAGTACACGCCGCGAGTCCGGCGACGACGTGCCCGCAACCGTTGGTGTGCGCGCATTGCTGGCGTTGGAGAGTGCCGAGACCGAGGACGTGGTGACGTTCACGCAGCTTCTTGAGGATCTGCGTTCTCATCCAGTGACCGATGACGGACGCCTTTCACCCGCGTTCGTCTGGAACGGCGAATACAGTGCCGCTGACGTTGATGCGCACATCAGCGAGCTGCGTGATGCCAGCTCACCCTTGGTAGAGATGCTGACTATCGCGGCCGCGGACGTGGCGGCCGGTCGGGCCGCGACGTTGCCGGATGCCGCTGTGTCCGAATGGAATACGCACCGCACAAATGTCTGGACCTCGCTTGGGTTCGATAGCGGCCGCTCGTCCGGGTCCTTCCAGGAGTTGGAGGCAGTGCGCGAGTTCGTGGTCGAAGAGGAGGCTCGCCTCGCTGAAGAGGCACGGCTGGTGGAGGAGGCTCGTCTTGCCGCGCAGGCTGTGGCGGAACGCGAGCAGAACCGCAGGCAGATCCTCACCGAACTTGACCAACATCGTCAGGCGATGTTGGCGCTAAGGAGTCTGGCTGACTCCGCTGACTCGTATCGAGCCGCCTACGACGACGCTGCGCGGCAGGTCGCTGCTCTTGAAGCTCAACTCGAGGCACTTGCGGGCAGTGGTGATGGGGTCCGCACTAATGACTCCGACGCAGCTGATAACCGATCATCGGGTGGCGGCAGCAGCGAAGACAGCGTCCAGCCCTGTGACATACCGGAAGTCCCGCCCGCTGATATACCGGAAACAGTCGATGCCGACGCTTCCGCGGTGGCCGGAGTTGATCAACCCGCCGGCACTGGACCGACCGATGATGCAGTTGAGGTTGGCTCGCTGGAGACTGACGGCGATACCGCCGCCGTTGCCGTAGACGACTCCACTACCCACCCCGATGGCGACCGGTCCGAACCCGCGGCGGCTGCCGACGTGCCCGACGAAACTGCCCCAGCCGACACCGAAGCCGCCGACTTCACTGCGCAATCTTCATCGGCTGCGACCGAACAGCGGGAACCGGACGTCGAACCAGAACCAGCTGTCGAGTCGGACACCTCCGCCGTTGCTTGCGTCGACCCGGCGATTTTGGACGAAGAATTGGCATTCCACATTACCAACGGCAGGTTTGGTGCTGCCTGGCTGGTCGCGTGGGCCGCTGCGCTGCCGCAAGCCGACCAAACCGCCTACCGGTTGGCTGCTGCGGCCTTTCATAGCGCCCCGGGTGCCGTCGACCCTGCCGAACCGCTCATCGCAGTCACCGCACTGCCCGACGATCCGTTCATCGGTCAGCAGTCGGCGCGGGTGGCATTGGCAGCGACCCTCCGCGCTGGCCTGACGGCAGGTTGGTTGCCGCGCTCGGAAGTCGACTCCATCACCAGACACGCTTCACTCGACGACGCGTGGCGAGAACTGGTCGCCGCCGCGCTCCTCGCTAGCACGCGCAACTATCAGCACCTCCAGGATTTTGGTGGGACGTTTGGCACGGACCCGAACGAGGTGCGCGCCAACGCGAGAACCCTTCGCCACCAGATGACTCAATCGCGCATCAAGTTCACTCGCGCCGACATGGTTCGCAGGCATCTTCTCCGGGACAACGAACCACTAGGGGCGGCATTGTGCGCGGTCGAAGCCGATACCGACGGCGACGAACGACGAGAGGCCCTCACCTCCGCGTTGACAGCGCTCGCCAACCCCGATTCGCTCATCGACGGCGCAGATCATGCGGTGAGCTCATCGCAGCAGCTTCGCGCCGAGATAGTCGCACACGCACGCACCACCCTTCGCAAGTCGATCGAGTCGGTGTCAGAGTGCGTCACCGAAGCACTGTCGGCGGCCACGATCGTCGCCGACGACAGCCGCGCCGCACTCACCCAGGAAGCGCGCCATCAACTTGCTGCCGCCGCCCACGCCGTGGCCGAGCGCCCTCTCGGTGACGGTCCCGGCGACCAGGCGCTGGTGCAACTCGTCGAATGGCTGCTACATCCCACGCCGCCGACGCGATGGCCCGGCGGAGAGCGGCAGGTGTTGGTCACCGCGTCGCTGCCAGTGACCTCACTGGCCCGTGACGATCAAGGGCTACCTGTCTACGTTGACGGTTGCCACGTTGATGTCCTCGCCGATCTTCGCGATCCGAAACCTGTCGATGAACTGTTTCGCACCTACGTTGATCGAGGAGACCTCGATGAAGCTGCAATGACCGCAGTGAACTCTCCGCTTCTCGACCGAATTCCCGAACAGCGCGCCCGCTGGACCCGCAGGTTGACTGCTGAAGTGGGGGCAGTACGCGCCGAGATCGGCCGAACGTTCGCCGATGACTTCACCACGGGTGACCGAGTATCCGCCGACGCCGACTTGGTCGGCCCGGAAACTTTCACGGGCAACCGATTCGATCTGCAGATGATCCATCTCGAACAGATGCGTACTCGCCTGAAGGCACATAGGGCGGCTACCGCGGAGCGGCTGCGCGGGCAGGTGCTGTCCGAGATCGACAACGTAGCCGACCGCGACACCGTGCTGTCGGTCATCGACGCCGAAGACTTTGCCGCAGCCAACGAGATGCTGTCGCTGGCCAAAACCGGTCCGCTACCCAACGACCGGAGTATCGACACTAACGTCGGCGCCCAAGTCTTCGAAAGCTTCATGGCGGCGTTGGGATATTTGGACACCTCCACGATCAAGTCGATACGCGACGTAGTCGCCCAGTTCGCCGAGCACGGTTCCGGAGAGATCGGCCACGGCGACCTAGGACGGCTCAACAACTGGGACAATTTGTCCGCTCGACGTGGGCAAGGCCGACAAGGTAGGCAGGCGACGATGGCGTCTGTACTGCGCGCAATCGGTTTGGAGATGCGGGGAGAAGTATCCAAGCAGCCGGTGTCAGGTAGACACTTCGATCTGTACCGAGTGACAGCTACTCCCGTCGATGGGTCGTTGGTACCCGGACTGGGTTCACTGACCAGCCACTACATGATTGCTGTTACCTCTGAGTCGCAGCTGATTCGGCAAACCTTGTCGTCGGCGTTCCCCGCCAAACACGGGCCCAACATTCTGCTGTTCGACGGTGTGCTGACTGCAGAGCAGCGCCGGATGTGTTTGACTGCCTGCCGATCCGAGAAGATCACCGCGATCGTCATTGACCACGCAGTCGCCGCCTATGTCGCCACACACCACCCGCGGTCGTTCCGCGCCGTCCAGCAAATCACGTTGCCGTGGACCTGTTTCACCCACTACACGGTGGTGGCCGGTCATGTGCCAGATGAGGTGTTCGTGGGCCGCGCTCAGGAGGAAGCGCATCTGACTGCCCGTGACGGCAGCCTGTTTGTTTATGGCGGCCGCCAACTCGGTAAGAGTGCCTTGTTGCGTCACGCCGCACGCGATTTCGGATCCGTCGATGACCAGCACGCCATCTATATCGACTTGAACGCTCATGGCATCGGCGGTTGGGAAGAAACCCAGCAACTGTGGCAGGTGCTGTACAACGAGCTCGTCAAGATCGGCAGCATGGGGATCAAACCGAACCCGAACGTCCGATCTTCGGAGCCGGTGGTTCGTACGATCCGAAACTGGCTGGACGGTAAGGAATCTCGCCGACTGCTGCTGCTGCTCGACGAGGCAGATGCGTTCCTCGAAAGTGAATCGGTGTCCGGAACGGCCGGGTTCCGTCACATCGGTCCCCTCAAGGGATTGTTCGACAGCAGTGCAGGACGTTTCAAACCGGTGTTCGCTGGCCTTCACAAAGTCCAACGCCTCCAAAATGTGGCCAACACACCCCTCGCTCACGGCGGCGACGACATTCTGATCGGACCGTTGGCGGCTCAGCCGGCTCACGACCTAGTCATCAAACCTATGGAGGCGCTTGGCTACCGGTTTGCCAACCCCGACGCTGTATGGCGGCTCCTGGCGTTCACCAACCTGCAGCCTGGGCTCATTCAGATGGTCTGTAACGATCTCATCACCCATCTGCAGGGCAGGCCATTGCACAAGGGTGAACCGTTGATCACCGTCAGCGACGACGACGTGAACGCGGTCACTCAGAATCCGGTGACCCGCGACAAGATCGCCGAGAAACTGCGCCTGACCATCCAACTCGAGGACCGGTACAGGGTGATCGCGCTCGCCGTCGCCATCATGTGCATGGACGACGCATTCCAAGAGCGCTACAGCGCCGACGATATCCGTTGGCGGTGCGAATACTATTGGGAAGACGGCTTTTCCGACCTCAACAGCACCGAGTTCGGGCTGTACCTCGACGAGTTGTGCGGTCTGGGGGTGCTCATCAAGGATCATGGCAGGTTTTCGGTACGGTCCCCGAACATCGTCACAATGCTCGGCAATCGCGACCAACTCGAAACTGTCCTCGATGAAGCCGAATTCGAACTCGGACACGAGTACAGCCCCAAGTCCACCAGGCGGCAGGTCCAGCTCGACGGCGCCCTTGTGCGTTCTCCGTTGAGCGAAGACGACCTCAGCACACTGCTGCCAATGCATAACCGCCACGACGCCCGCACTTTCGTCGTGGTCGGTGGAACAGCGCTAGGCATTGACAAGGTCACCGCGATCCTCGAATACGTTGGCGCCGACCGCCGCATCGACGTCTCCGTCGTGGATGGCCGCAAAGGATCTGTCGCCGACGAAATCAACGCGGTCACCTTCGCTGGTGGCGGCAACCGCAAAGCCACCCTCCTCATCGTTGATGCAAGCGCAACAACGTCAGATCAGGCGCAGGCAGTGGCCGAAGCAGTCACGTCCATGCCGTCCCGTGCACGGGGGCATGTGATCGTCGTGTACGGGCCCGACGGTGTCGACGCGATCAAGAAACATGCCGGCGACGATTCGACGACAGTAATCCGCCTTCGCAAATGGTCTGGTGATGGGATCCGATCCTGGCATGACATGCCGTTCATCGACCCGGCGGACCGCCGCGAACTACTCAGCACGACCGGTGGATGGCCTGCCCTCGTCGAGCAGGCGGTTGCTGCCGTTACCAACGGTGGAGTGAGCCACGACGAGGAGTTCAAGAACCTTGCCGAGTTCCCCGCGACCCACGAGGCCGCTGTCCAGTTCCTGAACAGTGTTGGTGTCGGCGACCACGCTCGCGATCTGCTCGCACAATGGGCCGATTTCGGGTCCACCGATTTTGAACCGCTCATCGATATCGCCGACGTCCTCGAACGCGATGTCGATGACATGCGAACCATCCTGACTGACATGGAACAGCTAGGTGTCGTTGACGAACATCACGACTCCTACCTTCTGGACCCCGTTGTTGGCAGGGCAGTACGCGTCCTCGCCTCATGACCGCACAGATGACGGCCACCGACTACCCGAGGTTGCCGGGGCCGTCTCGGCTCGTCGCTAATGTCGTCGCAGACATCAAGGTCGGCAAGACGGTGGTCATCGTGTTCCCGGAGGCTGCAGTCGACGCTGGTATCGCCGACGCGATCCTCGACGACATCAGCAATCGGCATGGTCGCGCGGAGTTTTGCGTGACCTCCGATGAACCGTTCCCGAATAGGGTTCTCGACACGTTCGGCGCCGATCCGGTTGGTGCTCGAGATTTTGACGATTGGGAGTCGATAATCCGCTGGGAACCATGGCATCAGTCGTGGCTTGTCTTGCCCGGCTGGGAGAATCCCGACGTGGCCGAAGTCGTCGCTCGCTGGCCAGCTCAACTACACGCCAGCGGACTTTCTGCTGACGACCGTCCGAAACTGATTATCGGAGTGCGGTTGAGCGACATGGAGCGCGCAGCCCTCACCCGGCTTGGCGGTGATATCGGCGTGCATTGGTGGTGGGGTGCGCTGACCCGACTTGACACCGAAACTCGGCTTGCCGCAGTGGCCGACCGCTCACTCAACACGCTGGATGCCGCAGTCATCACCGAACTTGCCGGTTGGGACCTGCGGGCCGTCGATCATCTTGCCGAACGGTGGGATCGCACCACAGTCGGCCTACCGGCCGCTGTCGCTGAGTATCAACGCCAGCACTTGATGGCGCCGGTCCCGCCGCCGCCCCGCACTGCACGGGCGACCATTCCACCTCCCGAACTGGAACGGGACTGGCGTGACGGCTTCGTCGATCGCTGGTCCCACAGCATCCGCCGCACCCCTGCGGGTCTCGATGACAAAGGGATCACACAGCTCCTGTGGTTCGCGCACAACCGGGTTCTGATGCCGCACATCGATGAGGAACGCGACCACTTCGAGCGGCTCATCCTGGCGAAGACTTCAGCCCAGCAACTCGCCGATCTGCGCCGCCGCGACGACGATCTCATCGAGATCGGTTCGCTTGCATGGCTTGCTGATTCCGGCCGCGTGAGTCTAGACCGTGATGACCGCGACCGGTTGCGCACGTTCCGCAACTTGCGTAACGACCTTGCTCACCGCATCCCGATCAACGACGACCTCCGGGTACGGGTCGTACGGTACCTCGACCTCGACGCCTGAGCTTTTCCAGCCTCTAAGTAACTCCGCTACTAGGCGACCTGCTGGACTCGCCGAAAGGCGAACTCTGGCAAACTGATCGGGTGGTCCTACACTTCCGCCCGCTGATCGATCGCGGCCTCGTAGAACGCATCCGCGAGTGCAGTGATGACGCCACTGATGCCGGGGCCGTCGCTGAAGAAGTAGTCGGCCATGGAGTTGTGGGCGTCCTGGTTGTCGACGACCGCCTCGGTGACAGCGGCTTGGAAGTCCTGTGATTCCATGAACTGCTTCTTCGAGTTCACCGTGGTCTGCTGGATCAGGTCAGGGTAAGCGAGTAGCCGCTGCACCAAGCCCTGTACGAACTCTCGGACTTGTGACTCGGTGAAGGCTTCGGCTCCGAAGAGATCGTTCATCTTGTCAATGACAACTTGCAGTGCAACGTATTTCGGCTCTTTTCGGGTACCGGTACCCGCAGCGCTGATGCCTTTCAGTTCGCCCTCGCCTGTTAGGGACATGACGATGTCGGTCCTTTTGGTGTGCTTGACCCCGACCAAGACCACGTCGGAGAGGTCGACCTCTGCCGCCCACGATGAGTCTGCGATGACCTTCTCCAGCAGCCGCAGGAAGATCGAGAGCATCTCCATGTACGGGTCGCCGTAGTCGACGATCTGGCTCATAAAGTCGTAGAGCCGGACGTAGGTGGCGATGTCTTTGCGGAACAGGTCGAGGGTGTTGAGTGTGACCGTGTCGTCAGCCTCAATCGCTGCTGCGTAGCGGCGTGCGAAGTCGTTCTTGGCCGGGGTGATCGCAGCCGAGAGTGCGTTGTTGCCCTTCCGCGTCACCCACAGTTCGGCGACCTCTCGTACCTGCTCGGGCGTGTAGATCCCGGTCTGGGCGAGCTTAGTTGCGAGGTGAACGACGACGTAAGGATCAGTTTCGGACTCGAGGGTGGCGTTGGTGAAGTACGGCTCGAACGCGTCTCGTATGTCCTCGGGCTTGTTCACGAAGTCGATGACGAACGTCTTACGTTTCCGCTCGCCGCCTGCGGTGCGGTGGGTCCGGTTGAGTCGAGAGAGCGTCTGTACGGCGGTGACTCCGGAGAGCTTTTTGTCGACATACATTGCGGACAGTAGCGGCTGGTCGAACCCTGTCTGAAACTTGTTGGCGACCAACATGATTTTGTACGTCGTACCCTTGAAGGCCGCCGCCAGATCAGAACCAGCCCCGGGGTTGAGATTGGCTTCGGTGAACTCGTCGTCCTTGCTCGGCTGTGGCCCCCACTCCGAAGCCCACTGCTCGTCGTCGTCCATCGTCAGCGAGCCGGAGAAGGCGACCAAGGTGCGGTAGTTGTACGAGGCATCCTCCGCGGCCCGTTTGGCGATGTAAGCGTCGATCGCCTTCTTGTACTTCACCGCAGCCTTGCGTGAGTCCGTGACGACCATAGCCTTAGCTTTGCCCTCCAGCAGGTGAGCCACGTTGGTATGGAAGTGTTCGACGACGATCTGTACCTTCTGGCTGATGTTGGTGGGGTGCAGCTTCACCCACCGCATCAGACCTTTGCGCGCCGCCGCCTCCTCTACCTCACCACCTCCGTCGCCGCTCTCGGCCTTGCCCGCGATCTTGAGCGCAGTCTCGTAGGTCTGGTAGCCCTTGAGCACGTCGAGGATGTAGCCCTCCTCGATCGCCTGCCGCATCGAATAGAGATGAAACTCAACGGGTTTCCCGCCAGGCCCTTTACGGCCAAACAGTTCCAGAGTCTTGTTCTTAGGGGTCGCGGTAAACGCAAAGTAGGAGATGTTGCGCGACTCTGCCCGCTCGGTCATTTCCGAGGCCAGAATCGACTCGACGTCAACTTCACCGCCTTCCTCGATTTCCTTGACCTCCTCCGCTGTCAGCACGGCCTTGAGTTTGGAAGAGATCTGCCCGGACTGCGAGGAATGCGCCTCATCGGCGATCACCGCAAACCGCCGCCCTTTCAACGATGAGTCCTTCCGGATCTCGTTAAGGGCGTGCGGGAAGGTCTGCACCGTCACCGCGATGATCAGCTCTCCGTTCTTCAATGCGGTCGCCAGCAGACCTGATTTCGACTTCGCGCCCGCTTTGCGCACGTCCTCAGGGCTGATCGTGGCGACGATCTTCCCCGACCCGTCGATCTGCCGGATCGCGTCCTGGAGCTGTCCGTCAAGCACGGTGCGGTCCACGACCACAATCACCGAGTCGAAGACCTTCTCGTCGTTCACGTGTAGCCGCGCCAGTCGATGCGCGGTCCAAGCGATGGTGTTCGTCTTCCCCGATCCCGCTGAGTGCTCGATCAGGTAGCGCTGTCCCACGCCTTCCTCGCGAACTGCGGCCACGATGTTTGTCACGGCCTCCCACTGGTGGAACCGCGGGAAGAGCATGCTGGTGCGCTGCACGGACGTGCCGGTCGTGACGTCCCACTCCTGCTTGGTCTCCACCATCATCAGGCGGCCAATGATGCTCAACCAGGAGTCTTTGTCCCACACACGTTCCCACAGATATGCAGTGGCCGACCGTCCGGGGCCGGCAGGCGGATTCCCCGCGCGGCCATCGTGCCCAGTGTTGAACGGTAGGAAGTGGGTCTTTTCCCCCTCAAGGCGTGTGGTCATCGCGGCCAGGTCGTTGGAAACAGCGAAATGGACCAGCGCCCGGTGGCCAAACGACAGCAAGGGTTCCAGGCGGCCATTGGTCAGCGGCCGCCGGTCCTTGCGGTACTGGTTGATCGCCTCATCGAGGGACTGAGTGAACTCAGTCTTCAACTCGACGGTGGCGACTGGGAGTCCGTTGACGAAGAAGACAAGGTCGATGCTGCGTCGGTCAGCGGTGGAGAAGTGCACCTGCCGGATTACCCGCACCCGCATCGCCGTGTACTGCGCGGTGGTGGTTGCATTCAGGCTGGTCTCGGGGCGAAACTGCGCCATCTTCAACCGGCCACCGCCGATGTACTGCACACCGTTCCGGAGGATGTTCAGTGTTCCGCCGCCGTGTTCGAGAGGCTTATCGAGTGCGGAGGTCAGCACGTCGAGGAACTTCGCTTGCGACCCAGCGGCTTTCAACGCCTTCTGGTACGCCACTTGCTGGGTTTGCTCAAGCCACGCGACCAGGTCCTCCGGGAAGAGTGCCCGCTCCCGGTCGTAGTCGGTGTCGTTCGCCGAATGAAGCCACCCATGGGCCTCCAGGTACGCACAGATCTCGGACTCGAAGACGACCTCGTTGTGATCGGCCATCATGTCTTCCGAACGTCGATCTGGCCGGTCACAGCCGCCGTGATCAATGCTGAACGGCGTTCGCGGGAGAGCTCGATAAACCGCTCCGTCTCTGCAATGAGCGTGTCAATCTTCGTGGTCTGGTCATCGAGGTACTTCGCCGCACGCCTTTGTTCATCCAGCGGAGGCAGTGTGACCCGAAACTGCTTCAGCGCTTCGCATGTGAGGCCGCCCTTCGTGCTTCCGTTTTCGTCGCTGAGGCGACGAAGCTCGTCATAGGCCGCCGTGATGGACCACAACAGGTAGTCTGCCAACCACCGACTCCGGTCGGGGGTTACATACGCGACATGCTGGTTCACCGTTGCCTCGATATCGAGAATCGTTGCCATACCACGTGTTTTCCCCTGACCAGTTAGTCCGACCAGAATCGAACCGGGAGCAACGACTGGCAGGTGACATTCGCGTAGCGCCACATGAGTCACGAACTGCTCGGCGCGCGTGACGCGAGAGCGGTTGACCACGGAGCTGTTCAACCACGGGATGTCCCCACCGTCCCAATACGTTGTGTTATCCCGCCTCGGAGTCGAGCCATTGCCAATGTGCGCCGTACGTCCGAGCTTGTCATGGGCCGAACCTGTGAGGGCGGGTTCGAGAATGACGTGGAGAACCACGGCCCGACGCCTCTCGCGAAGCATCTCGATCAGGTATTTCTGCTCCTCGATGAGCGTGTCAATGCGGGTAGTCTCGTGATCGAGGTAGTCAGCGATGGCGAATTGCTCGACCGGACGCGCGTACGGGATACGAAGTGCCCTGAGCTTCTCGGCCGTAAGGTGCGGAATCGTCGATCCGTTGCAAACCAAGCCGATGATGCCAGCATCACGGTATGCGCGAAGCACGTAACCGAGATACCGCGTGGACCAGTCGCCAATTGGCCGCACTCGGTTTACCGTCTTCTGAAACGACCATCCCCGCATATCTCGGTCGAGAACCGCATTTGTCCCAACGGCACCTCCTTCGACGACCAGCAAGTCGCCACGACGTAGGTCAAGACGGGATGCTTCGCTCTCGGAAAAGGGCATCTCATTGATGTCTGTCAGTCGTAAACCATCGTCATGAATGTTCGCGGCCCGGATA
The DNA here is from genome assembly GCF_053588655.1 of Gordonia sp. NPDC003424. Lineage (NCBI taxonomy): Bacteria > Bacillati > Actinomycetota > Actinomycetes > Mycobacteriales > Gordoniaceae > Gordonia > Gordonia sp. NPDC003424. The sequence continues at coordinate 14,676 of NZ_JBSFQJ010000002.1, read as the reverse complement.
TATGGGAGAGTCGCGCACGAGTCATCGGCGGTCTTGCCGCCGTCGAGCATCTTGCCCAGCGTGACGGTATAGGCGCTGCCGACAGGTACAAGATCGGTCTGACTAGATTCAAACGGGTTCAGTGTGATCGTCACTTCTCGACCTCGCGTAGAAGATCGAGGATCTTGGCGACTTGCTTCTCTAGATCTGCGTCGATCTCGGTCAGAGGGCGCGGCGGAATGTACTTGTAGAAGTGGCGGGTGAAGGGGATCTCGTAACCGGTTCTGACCTTGGCCCAGTCGATCCAAGCGCCGGGGACATGGGTCTCCACCTCGATGTCGAAGTACGCCTGAACGACTTCGGTCTTGCCCGCAGCGCCGGCGGTCGAGCCGCCATAAGTGAAGGGCACGTTCTCGGTGTCCCGCTTCTTGGCGTCCGGCTTGGGCTTGCCCTTGCGGTCGACGATCGGGTTGTCGTGCTCGTCGAGCAGTGGACGCTCGACGGTGATGGTCCAGTAGCCGAACTCGTCGTTGCGTAGCACCTTGGAATAATCCGGGTCGGCGGCGGTGAAGTCGTCGTACAACTTCACGACCTCGGCGCGGTCGGCGTCGCTGATCTCACGGTTCTTGGCGCCGAGATTCTTGCGCATCTTGGTCCAGAACGAGCTGCCGTCGATCAGTTGGACAACGCCCTTGCGGCCGGGGTGCTTGGTGTTGTCGAGGATCCAGATGTAGGTGGCGATGCCGGTGTTGAAGAACATGTTAGTCGGCAGCGCGACGATCGCGTCGACTAGGTCGTTCTCTAGCAGCCACTTTCGGATACTGGAGGGACCGGATTCGGCGGCGCCGTTAAACAGCGGGGAGCCGTTCATAACGATGCCGACGCGACCGCCGCCGTCCTCGGGGGCGCGCATCTTGTGTGCCAGGTGTAGCAGAAACAACATCTGCCCGTCCGAGGTCGCGGGGAGACCAGGGGCAAATCTGCCGTGGGGGCCCGCTTCGCCGCGCTCTTTCGTGACCGCCTTGGCGTACTGCTTCCAGTCGACGCCGTACGGCGGATTAGACATGCAGAAGTCGAACTGTCGGCCTTTGAATGCATCGTCGGTGAGTGTGTTACCGAACGCGATGCTGGTGGCGTCGTGGCCCTTGGCAAGCAGGTCGGACTTGCAGATCGCGTACGACTGCGGGTTGTACTCCTGGCCGTACAGACTCAGCTTGGCGTCGGGATTCTGCGCGAGGAGATGTTCCTCGGCGAGGGCAAGCATGCCACCGGTGCCCGCGGTGGTTATTTGCTCTCTCTGGGCGTGTCTCACTCGCCGGGCTCGTTCTATCAGTTACGTTGTGCCCAGCGCACCAACCAACAGGCTGCGGCGAGGAGGTGCTGATGGACCTCTATTTCGCCAACTGGTGGCTGGTGTCGCCGTCAGATGCAACGCAACTTGATGACCTCTGTAGCTCGACCCGACTGGTTTCGCCGGGAACGCCAATCTTTGTTGACGATGCAATGCGGCCGCTGGAGCCTTGGTGTACATTTCTTCGTCTTTACTCAGAGAACCTGCGGCGTAATTCAGTCCTTGCCTATGCGCGCGACACTCTCGAATTCGGCCGATTCCTCGAGGATCGCAAAGTATCGGTGCTTGACGTCTGCGAATCGGACCTAAAGGCATATCGAAAATCTCGACTGGGTGCCGGCGTCTCGCAGAGATCATGGGCACGACAGCTAGTCGTTATTCGCGCGCTATTCAAGTATCTGTTCGAAACCAAGCAGCGAGATAGTCTGCCGTGGATTCAGATCGGCAGTCGATCGGTAGTGTCCCCCCGCATTCCTCATACTGATCTGGATGTTCGAGCGCTTTCCTATGAGCAGTGGGTCACGTTGCGTGACATAGGGTTAGGGGGAATGTCCCCTGGTGGAGTCATGGATAGCTCCTACCGGGGACGATCTACTGTTCGAAATGTCTGCGCGGCCGAGCTGGCATTGACCACCGGGATGAGGCTCACGGAGTGGAGCACGCTGCTGGACGTGGAGGTCCAGTCGGATGGCGCTGGTGCTTCGTTTTACCTTGAGGAGTGCGCCAAGAACGGCCGACGCCGCAGTATCTGCGTCCCGGCATCGACGATGCGAGAGATCGAGACCTACCGCAGTACGGAACGAAAGTCGTTGGTGCGTCGAGCGCAACCGAATCTGAAGCGCAAGCTGTCAACGTTGGCGATTGTCGACGAGGTGGACGTGTCAGCAGGGAAACTGATCTACACAGTGGGCGGTGAGAGGTCACGCACCGAGTTCTGCAAGATCCCGCCCGAGACTCGACGTATCCTGGTAAAAGTACTGTCTGACAACTGGATCGAACCCCTTTCACTATTTGTGGGTCGCAATGGATTCCCACCCTCTCAACGAAGGTGGCACCAGTACTTTGAGCACGCGAACGACCGCCTGGCAGCCCTTGAGGGACTGATTCCGGTTATGCCTGCGGCCGTGACGCCACACGACCTGCGCCACACATTCGCCGTGGTGATGCTTCGGGAACTCCAGGCGCGCGCCGCCAAACGTGAGCAGTCACGACCCGAGTATGGCTTCGGCACCATCAGCGAGCATATAAGTCACAACCCCCTCCTGACCCTGCAACGACTACTCGGGCACGCTAGCCCTGCCACGACGATGGTCTACTTGCGCTACGTCGATGAGTCCGATGAGCTTATCCAGCGCGCCTTCGAGTCATGGAGTGACAGCGAAAGAGATTACGCCAGTTACGTTCTCGAGTACCTAGATAGGAAGCCCGAATGAACGAAATCCGTATCGGCCCTCGTTCGGTAGTGTTCCCGGCTGGCGGCAAACTGAAACAGTGCACTATCGACCCAGGCCAATACGTCGCATCGCGCCTCGTATCTGAACTCGCAGACGCATGGCGAGAGTGCGCAGAGTTGGTTGATCTGACGCCAGGAACGATATCTCGGCAGGCCAGCGTTGTTCGTAGCGTCGGGAAGTACCTGACTGCAGAAACAGACAGGTTCCTGACGCTATCGGGTGATGGCGCGGAAGTGGTACGGCGGCTCCATGATTGGGAGTCCGCCATGGTTGCCAAGTTTCCTCCTCCGAGCGTGCGCGCAAAGGACCTCGGCATGGAACTGCGCAACCAGGTCGCCCGCCACCTGCAGTCCAATGGTGTAGCCGGAGGCGCCCTGACAGATTGGGCGAACAGCCTGGTCCTCGATGGACGACCCTCCCAGGAAGTTCCGCTAGACGAGTTCAACAATCACGAGCGTCTGCAACTCGAACAGACCTGTCGGCAAGTCGTGCGCGACACTGAATCCCGGCTAGCACGAGGCGAGGATCTGCTTCGCGCGGGCCGCGACCCTCGACGTGATGGATGGGATCGCATCGAGAATGTGCTGTGGGCGCTGCGCTATCTTCCGTACGACGATGCCTTTCACGTACACCTGGTCGGCAGACGGCGCCTGATTGACCCCCGCGACGTAGATCGCCTGGCGGGCGTGCGACGGGCGGACAAACGAATCAAGGCCCCACCAATACTTTCCGCTGTTGGCGCGTTTCTCATCCCGGAACCCGAGTACCTTTTGGCAATACGGGTGCTACTCCATCTACAGACTGGTTGGTCACCAGAGGAAAGCGGACGACTCCAACGTGCAGATATCGAGTACGGTGCGGAGTCGGTCAGGGTGCGCGCAACCAAGCTACGCGCACAACGTGTCCGATGGCACACACTGCCTTCTTCCGCAGATCAGTCGTGGGGTTGGAAAGCCGGAGACCTATTGCGGCGAGCCACCTTCGCCATGCGGCACGCCCATGATCTGACGCCGAAGGCGACGCTGTTTTGGACGACCGCGGTCCACAGCGCACGTGACCGCGAAGAGCACGAATACCCACACTATCTGGTCCGAGAGCATCACTTTGGCCGTGATAACTCGCTTCGCAAACTCGTTGAGCGTCACGAACTCTCAATCAGCGAGCCTCACGATATGCGTCGCCTGCGGAAGACAGTGAAGAGCGCCCGAGCTGCCGTGTTGGGTACTCTCGCGGGCGCGGCGGGTGACGACCAAACCACCGAGGTGTTCCGCGAGCACTATGCCCAAACCACGACTGTTCATACGTTGGCCGCTCAAACGATCTTGCGGGCTCAGCGGAAAGTTCTCAACAACGTTGCGGTCGGTCCAACACTGGTTGTCTCGTCGGCGGCTGAGGCTGCCAGGTCAGCGATCGACTCCGAACTTGCGGAGGTAGCCGGAACGGTCGCCGCTGAGACATCTACTGAGCAAGAACTGACGATCGCTGCTTGCCGCGATCCCCACGACGCACCATTCCTGGAGACGGGCATCCTCTGTCATGCTTCACCATCGATGTGCTTGCAGTGCCGCAACGCGATCATCTTCCGCGATCATCTCCCTCGTCTGATCGCCTACCGAGAAGCATTAGATTCTATCGAGAAGAACACTCCGCCAGCGGTATTCAGTGAGCTTTATGGGCAGCAGCGAGTCAATATCGATAACGTTGTCGCCGAGTTCACGACCGAGGAGGTTGAGGCTGCACGGCAGCTGGACGTGCGCGTGCACCGGCCACTAGGACAAAGGACCGAACATGAGTAGTCAGCCCGAGCCACAGGCATGGTCGGCATGGGCACCTTTCGACGTCGACGAACCTGTCTTACCTGATGAACTCAGAGTCAATGATGGTCCCAGTCCTGTCTTCGGGGACCTTCCGCTGTGGGATCTCACAGCCATGGGTTTGGCACCGAACCTCAATGCGGCACAGGCTCATTTGCGGTTTGATGTGTACCCCAGTCAGTGGGTAGCCGTTGCAAAGACGCTGGCTATGGCGATGCTCCAACCCGTACATGTGGTCGTTCGGGATGCCGGTGTGTACCGGTCCAATCGGCCGTACAAATTGAAGTCCATCCGACACACCCTCACGGAGTTGCGGTACCTCGCGGACTGGGCAGCCACCGTTGAACTCGGTGCCGACTTGTCGAATTGGACTCCGGCCGACTGCGACGCCTACCTCAATGCCCGAAAAGCTCGTTCGCACTCCGCCGGACGAAATGCCAATGATCTCCTCCGACATCTCAACGGCTTTGGAGGCCTCCTACCCAACGGTGGGCTGAGTGTGCGCGTTGCTCCATGGGTCACCGAGGCCGGCGGGCAGGTGAAGACTCCAGCGATTCCGCCCAGCACCTTCTGGCCGCTCGTTCGTGCGTGCTGGAGCTACATCGACATCTTTGCGCCGGACATCATCGCCGCCCGAGATGAGTTCGTGGGTCTTGATGCTCGTGCACCAAAGGACAGGGCGGTCGGCAGTTCACCCACGGATGTCGATGCCGCCCTAGACAACTGGCTATCGTCCGCGAACGCGTTTGTGCCCCTTCACACCTACACCCTGGGACGCGCCCGAAAAGGTGAAATCAACTGGGACGGCCTAGCACTCTGCACCACACCACATTTGAGCAGCACCAACTTCTATAACAAGCGAGGCCGCGAACGCCAAAGTCGTGTCCACCAGGCTATCCGGGATGGGGTACCGACCCGCTTCGGATACAGTTCCATCGAACCCGCGATCGTTGACCGGCCCGACGGAACACGGGGCTCCTGGACAATCGGCTTCGATCGCACCACCGCCCGAGCAGAGGTCACCCAACTACGCAACGCCGCATACATTTTTGTTGCAATCATGACCATGATGCGCGACAGCGAGGTTCAAAGCCTCGGCCATGGAGCAACATGCACATACTACGGCGCACCCGCAGTCACCAGCACCCTGCACAAGATGCAAACCCACGGAGGCACACCACGACGATGGTGGGTCAGTGAACCCGTCATAAGAGCACTCCAAATAGCCGAACAGATCGCGCAAGACGACGACCGACTCTTCGGGACCGTCCGCAAGGGTCAGAATCGTGACCTGGTGGGCTTCGACCAATACGAACAGATCCGGTCGTTCGTCGCCTGGGTCAACGACCATTCACCCCGGAACGGCCTCAACCGCATACCTACGACGAACCTCGCACCCCACATGTTCCGCAGGACAATGGCCGTAATCACCGCCAACGAGCCAGACGGCGAGATCGCGCTCGGAATCACTCTGAAGCACAACGCTATCCGTGCCCTAGCAAATGCCACAACGTCAGGATACGGATTGCCGACTCCCGACTGGTCCAAGGAATTCGAAACTCACAAGAAGGACGCGGCCGCCGCTGAACTGGTCGCAGACTGGGCGCGACACGCGCAAGGCAAACGGTTTGCACGCGGCCCTGGAGCGGCGACGTTCATTGACAATCTCGACGAGGTCACGGACCGAGCCAGTACCCCCGCGGCCAAGGGCGACGAAAGAATGCTGCGAAACCTGCTCCGCGACGAGTTCGCCACCATCCGCCTCGGCACCCTCAACCACTGTCTCGGAGACCCCACGAAAGCACGCTGCCTGGAGGGGATGTCGGCTGCAGCGAGGGAGTCCGGGCCCATTCCCAGCATGTGTAGTCCAGCAACCTGTCGAAACTCCGTCATCACCGACTCGCACGTACCCATCTGGCAGCAGGAAGAGGCCGACCTCGTCACCAAACTCAAAGACAGACGCATGGCGACTATTCATCGCGAACGCCTCGAAGCGCAACTGGCCGATGTTCGCAGAATCACACAACAGGAACCCAAATGAGCACAGTCAGCCCGGCAACAGAGAAAAAGCTCCGCGACGCCATGCAGCGACTACTCGCCGGCCAGTCGAAGATGACAGACGGCCGCCTGATCAAATCAAACCTACATGCCGAAGCTGGCGTCAGCCGTGCCACCATGAACCGCGCCACCGCAGTGATCGCGGAGTGGGATGCAGCTACTGAATCACAAACTGCCCCCAGAGATTCCAAACTTGTTGGACTGGAGGATACGGTCTCCGAACTTCGGCAGACGATCGCGAAACTGCGTGACCGCAACGCCGATCTCGAACGACGGAACAACGCTGCCGCGACTGTCATCGCGGAACTACACGCCCAGCTCCAAGCTACTCACAACCAGTCGCCAACCGGGACCGTTGCACCCTTAGCAGGCCGCCAGAGCCGAAGAACTCGGTGGCAGTAAACCACGTCGGCAGTTGTGAGTTGTGCGACCAAGATCGCTTTTCGCCGCCCGAGCCGGAGCCTCGCAGACGCGGCAAGCTGGGGTGATACGCTGCGTATCACCCTGCGAAAGAGTACCCGTGACCAGCACCGTTGAGGAGATTGCCCAGAAGGCGATTGTCCGCCGGGCTCAGCAACGCCTGCTTGCAATTGCTGAGGTGCGAGACGCGCACCGACTCGAGCAATCAGAAAAGAGCCAACGCGAGATCGCCGTAATTCTTCAGACCACCCAGCCAAGGGTGGGCCGATTGCTCCGTGAGGCCCGCGAACTCGGCGAGACCACGACACCTGAGGAGATCATCCTGCGCGCTACCGTAGAGGGCACATGCCGCAGCCTTCTCGTCGAGCGTCTGTGCGCACTCGACTACAGCTTCACCGAGTCGACGATGCAGCACCACGGGAGTCCGAAGCAGGGACCGTGGGCCCAGGTGGTCGCAGCTCACAGGCTTGGGCTACTAGGCGACGCAGAATACGAAGTTGTGAGGTCAGCGGTCAGACCACCCGCGGCAACAGTTTCCAGCCGCCAACGATCCATTGAGCAATAGGAGATGCGAGTGGCGAACACCGGTCCAATGGAATACGTGAAGTCCAAGGCACGTGTTGCCGACCACGGTGAGGTATTCACGCCTTCATGGTTGGTCGAAGCGATGCTCGATCTGGTGAAGAGCGAATCGGAGCGTATCGACTCCCGATTCCTAGAGCCCGCCTGCGGCTCTGGCAACTTCCTGGTTCCTGTGCTCAAACGTAAGCTCAGGACGGTCCATGCGCGTTACGGCAAGAGCGACTTTGAAAAGCGGCACCAGGCACTCCTCGCGCTCATGTCGATCTATGGCATCGAGTTCCTGGACGACAATGTCGCCGAGTGCCGCGAGAACCTCGTCGCGGTGATCGCAGAATACCTTGCGGCGGCACCAGACGATAACTGGCACAGAGCCGCAACAGCCGTCGTGAAAGCCAACATCGTTCACGGTGATGCATTGACGTTGACTACACGAGAGACAGAGCCACGACCGATCGCGTTTCCAGAATGGGCATACGTCGGCAAGGGCGTCTACCGCCGCCGCGACTTCCGCTACGACACGCTGGTGAAGATGTCGTCATTCGCGGCGGAGGACACACTCTTCGCTGATCTCGGTCAGCACGAAATCTTCATACCTGTAAAGGATCACGGCCGTCTATCTGTGCAAGACATTGCGGCGGAAGGAGATCTAGATGACTGAACAGGTCGCCTTCACCCTAGGCAACCGGAATCCCGACGTTCTCACTTGCATCGCCAACCTGTCGAACGACGAGGTGTTCACTCCACCGGAGATAGCCAACGAAATGCTCGACCTGATCGCAGCAGCGTGGGCCGAGGACAACGGCGGCGAAGACATCTGGGCCAACGAGTCGCTGACGTTCCTTGACCCGTTCACCAAGTCAGGGGTATTCCTACGGGAAATCACCAAACGACTGATCGATGGCCTCGAGGACGTGATTCCCGACCGAACTGAACGAGTCGATCACATCCTCACCAGGCAAGTCTTCGGTATCGCCATCACCGACCTCACCAGCTTGCTAGCACGCCGAAGCGTGTACTGCTCCAAGTCGGCGGACGGGAAGCACTCCGTAGCGAAGTCGTTCACCAGCAGCGACGGCAACATCTGGTTTGAGCGTCAAGAACACACGTGGACCGGTGCAACTGAATTCGTGGACACGGCAGATGAAAACGGCGAGCCGGTCCGCAAGGGTGTCAACGGAAAGTGCAAGTACTGTGGCGCGACCCAAAAGGCGCTAGACCGGGGTGAAGACCTCGAAACCCATGCCTACACCTTCATTCATACCGACAACATTAGGGCTCGGATGGCCGAGCTGTTTGGGGACAAGATGCAGTTCGACGTGATCGTAGGGAACCCGCCCTATCAGCTCGATGACGGCGGTTTCGGCACTAGCGCAGCGCCCATATACAACAAATTCGTTGAACAGGCCAAGACACTCAACCCACGGTTGCTGACGATGGTCATACCCAGCCGGTGGTTCGCTGGCGGCAAAGGTCTCGATGAATTTCGCGAGTCCATGCTGAGCGACGAACACGTGCGCTCGATCGACGACTACCTCAACGCATCAGATGTGTTCCCTGGAGTTGGACTCAAAGGCGGCGTCTGCTACTTCCTATGGAACAGGGACACTCCGGGACCCTGCCGCGTCACCACACACTTCAAGGACGAAGCCCCGACAACAGCTACGCGTGCGTTACTCGAGCCCGGGTCGGATGTGTTCATTCGCTTTAACGAAGGGCTGTCCATTCTCAGGAAGGTCGTTGCGGTAGAGACGGGACAGTCAACTAGTCTGTCTCTGCCCGAGGAGAAGCGCTTCGAACGACTTGTCAGCTCCCGCAAGCCTTTCGCTCTGGAGACCACTTTCAAGGGTAAGACACAACAGGCGGACGGAGATCTTCTCGTCTATCAGAACGGCGGCACCGGATATACTCCGCGGAGTTCAATAGCAGCCAACGTCGGCCTGATCGACAAGTGGAAGATCTATACGGGCCGCGCGGCACCTGGAACCGGCAACAGGGACACTTACCCCCACCGGATAATCAGCACCCCCTTCGTTGGCGAGCCAGGCAGCATCTCGTCGGAGACGTACCTGTGCATTGGTCCGTTCGATACAGAGGACGCAGCTGAAAGCGCCCTGTCCTACCTGTCGTGCCGACTGACCCGACTGCTGATTCTTCTGCACAAGCCTTCGCAAGACACCACACGCAAGGTCTACACCTTCGTGCCGACCCAGGACTGGAGTAATCCGTGGACGGACGAGACCCTCTACGCGAAGTATGGCATCACTGAAGATGAGATTGCCTTCATCGAAAAGCTAGTCCGACCAATGGATCTCGGCAATGAGTAAGCCCGCGGAAGTGCTCTTTCCTGAGAAGCCACAGGCACGGCTCCGGATCTATGCCTACTCGATTCACGACCCAGATCACGCAGGCCTCCTCAAGGTCGGCCAGACGACACTGGATGTCAAAGTACGCGTTGCACAGCAGGTCCAGACCGCGATGATCAAGAACTACACCATCGAGCTCGACGAGTCTGCAGAGCGCGACGACGGCTCGTTCTTCAGTGACCACCAGGTGCGGGAAAGACTCAAAGCAAAGGGCCTGGCCAATCCCGGTTTAGAGTGGATGGAGTGCACCGTTGCGGACGTTAAGACCGCGATTACTGAACTCCGCACTGGCCAGAAGCTAACCGCCACACATCATCAGACATTCGAGATGCGTCCGGAACAGCGAACAGCCGTGACCCGAACGCACGCATACTTCCTCTCGATCTGGAAGGAGGACATGCATGCGGTTCCGCGGTACTTGTGGAACGCCAAGATGCGATTTGGGAAGACTTTTGCCACCTACCAGCTGGCCAAGAAGATGGGCGCCACAAGGATTTTGGTGGCCACCTTCAAACCGGCAGTCGAAGATGCCTGGCGAGACGACCTTGAATCCCACGCCGATTTCGATGGATGGCAGTACCTCTCGAAGGCCGCTGGTGGCGACCCTACGACGGCTAACAAGAAGAAGCCACTTGTCTACTTCGGCTCGTTCCAAGATCTGTTGGGCAAGGATAAGTCTGGAAACATCAAGCCCAAGAACACGTGGGTGCACACCACGCGTTGGGATCTCGTCGTCTTTGACGAGTACCACTTCGGAGCGTGGCGCGAGAAGGCTCAGGAGCTCTTCGAGGGCGAGGACGAGTCGGAAGCCAAAAAGGAGGCCGCCGAAGAGTTCAATCCAGGCCTAGTGGGGTTCAACGAGGAATTCGACGAGCTCGGCGAGAACGAGATCGAGTTCTTGCCTATCACGACCAGGGCGTATTTGTACCTCTCCGGAACACCGTTCAAGGCTTTGGCAAGCGGCGAGTTCATCGAAGAGCAGATCTTCAACTGGACCTACACAGACGAGCAGAGAGCGAAACAGAGGTGGACGCAAGACCGCCCCGGTGAGCCGAATCCCTACCGCGCCTTGCCTGAAATGCGTCTCCTCACATACAAAATGCCCGACGAGCTGCTGGCCATTGCAAGCCAGGGTGAATTCGATGAGTTCGACCTGGGAGAGTTCTTCGCGGCGGGTGGGATCGGTGCGGGAGCGGAATTCAAACACAAAGAAGAAGTCCAAAAGTGGCTCGACATCATCCGTGGCGCGGGCTCGGCCACGCAGGTCGACAACCTAAAGCTCGGAGCAAGGAAACCGGCCGTGCCGTACGCCGACGTCCGGCTACTGCCATATCTGAATCACTCATTGTGGTTCTTACCAACAGTGGCCTCGTGCCATGCGATGGCAAACCTGCTCGGGGAGAAGCAGAATGTGTTCTACCACGACTACAAGGTGCTCACGGTTGCAGGGACCGGGGCGGGCGTGGGACTGGCCGCATTGCCGCCGGTGCGTGACGCGATCGGCAATGGTTTCGATTCAAAGACCATCACTCTGTCCTGTGGCAAGTTGACGACCGGGGTGACGGTGCCCCAGTGGTCGGCAATGCTGATGCTGCGGAACCTGAACTCGCCGGAAACCTACTTCCAAGCGGCATTTCGAGTCCAGTCACCATGGTCGATCAGGAACCCCAACGGCGACAATCCTAACGAAGAAGAAGTGCTCAAGCCGGCGTGCTTCGTGTTCGACTTCGCACCCACGCGCGCACTTCGCCAGATTGCCGAGTACGGGATCGGACTTGCTCCCGAGGAACCCAATCCAGAAGATGCTGTCAAAGAGCTGGTTGGGTTCCTCCCAGTGCTGGCCTACGACGGATCCCATATGGCGCAGATCGATGCGGGTGAGATCCTCGATTGGGCGATGGCTGGCACGTCTGCCACATTGCTTGCGCGCAAATGGGAATCCGCTCTGCTGGTCAACGTTGATAACGAGACGTTGCGCAAGATCATCGCGAACGATCAAGCGCTAGAAGCGATCATGAAGATCGAGGGTTTCCGGGCGCTTGGAAGCGACGTCTTCGAGACAGTCATCAACAAGAGCGAGCAGGTGAAGGAGACCAAGAAAGAGAAGGGGGAAGGCATCACCCCGAAAGAGAAGAAGGAACTGTCCGCGGAGGAAAAGGAGTATAAATCAAAAAGGAAGCTGATTCAGGAGAAACTGATCAAGTTCGCGACTCGTATCCCAGCCTTCATGTATCTGACGGACTTTCGCGAGAACACGCTCAAAGACGTAATTACCAAGCTTGAACCAGAACTTTTCAAGGCGGTCACAGGCCTAACGGTGGATGACTTCAATCTACTGGTCTCCCTCAACGTCTTCAATAGCACTCACATGAATCAGGCCGTATTCGCATTCCGACGCTATGAGGATTCCTCGTTGTCGTATACCGGAATTGAGAGTCACGAAGGCCTGCGCCACTTCGGCCTATACGACACAGTGGTCGCTCGCGAGGAGCTAGCGCAGTGACAGTGTTTCCAACATTGACTAGCGCATCCGTCAGGTGGAACTGGGCCGATCGCGCGATGCCAGTGTCTCGTGAGACATCGAAATTTCGCATAAAGGCTGGGTCGTAAAGGGTGCGGACTATGCCAGCCTCGGTCAAGTCGACGTCGTTTTCGGCGAAGAGCAGGTCGACCAGCAGTCGGATCGCGTCCCGGGGCGTGTAGTGGTCACCGGAGGTCTCGTTCGCGGCCTCGTTGAACTTGCGGATGATGTACTCGAACGCATCGCCCATGTCGGCGTTGGAGACGACATCCGGATGTAGGTCGACGGCCTTGAAGGACGTGATGACTTCGCGCAGGAGTTCCGCCTTCTCCAGCGCGAGGATCTCCTTCTTGAAATCGAAATACTCGAACACATCGACATCGGGGGAGAACCGGTCGATGTAGTCGGCCAAGTTGTCGGCCAGCCCATCGGCGTCCTTGAGGAGGTTGTCGAAGGAGTAGTTGGAGGTGTTATAGAACGGCCGCCCGGTGGCCTTTTTGACCTCAATCTTGAGCCGGTTGGGGTTGTCATATCTCGCGGCAAGCTCGCGCACCGTTTGCCGGTCGGGTTCGAGGATGCAGTCCAGGCGACGCAGGATCGTGAGCGGAAGGATCACATTGCCGTACTGGTTGGGGCGGTAGGGACCTCGAAGTTGATCGGCTATCGACCAGATGAAGTTTCCGAGGTTACTCACGTGGCTCCTCACAGCTCTCACTCGCGACTACGGTTGACGGCCGTTGTGTACCGCCACGTGTATCCAATCAGGAGCTGGGTACGTCGGCACCCCCTTGGTGCGAGTCGAAGGCGCTCGAAACGTGCCTCGTGACGAGCGATCGCGACAAAGGATCGTCAGTGACGTGGTTCTACCCGTGCGTGAGTGACCAGTGCAACGCACGCATGGATTCAGGTGGGCGAAGCGATATCCCACCAGCAGGACCGTCGCCACTCGTCACCTTCGACTTCCACTAGGTAGGTCACGCCAATCTCTTCGAGCCAGTTCAGTACTCGCTCGGTCATCTCGTACACGGCGCTGCCGAGAACTGTGGCGTCGATGGGCTCGCCGGCGGCTGGGATTGCATCGAACATTTCAAGCAGATCCGGCCAGAGTTGAAGCATGTAGCGGTCCCATTGCTCGGGTAGCGGATTCGGCACCGACCGGTCGTCTCGGCCGTCGTGCAACCGGTACGCCGCTGCGTAGGCGACCCCTTTCACCAGTTCTTTCGCCGCCGTCAGCACAGTCACACAAGCTGCGTAGCGGTCCGAATCCGCCAGTTCGACCGATGTTGCGAGCGACTCCCTGAACGTCGCGAGGTCGTCGGCGGTGGACGCCGCGTCGTGCGGAAAGGCCGAGACAACGATTCGATTGGCCGCTAGTTCACACTGATACTCATTCACCGCCTCCGCGATCCCTGGCACGAGATCGTTCGCGGTAGCGGACGCACCGCGCGCTGCGTCGGTGACTTGTCCGACATCCAATCCGGCGATCGCGAGAACGATGTGCTGTGGTTCGTGCGCGGCGAGATGCGCGAGAATCCGCGACTTCTCGGTGATGTCTTCCTCTGAGTCGTCGCGGCCGTTGAAGAACCAGTTGCCGTCGACGACGATGTCGAAGGCCCCATCGTCGCGGCATAGCGTCTTCGCGCTGGCAATGTTCGCGCCGCGTTCCAGCGTGTAGTTCATTCCAGAATCGGGACCGAACCGCTCAGGGGCGACGTAAGCGAGCGTCGTTGCCATGTCGATCGCTGGCCAGATCGAGACAGTCGTGCCGGTGGGAACGATGGCGTTCACCGTCTGCTTGAACGTTTCGACACGCTTCGCGACCAGGCCCTGCGTCGGATGCATCACAGGACTCTTCGGCAGTCCCCGTGTGCGTTTGAACTCCTGGACAACTTGGGATGAGACGTCGGGCCCAAACTTCACGCGGACTAGTGACTTGGTGCGATCGCGTGCCATGCGATCAGTGTGCATCGGAGGTCCGACAAATCTGCGCACTGCCAGGGGGGCAATACCGAAGGCGTTGCGGAACTTGTCAAGGGGTTTGCGCCCCGCCAACGAAGCTCCCGCGCCGGCCCCGGGCCGACCCTCCCGATCCGACGCATCGCGCGGCTCGCCGTCGGTCTTCCCGTTCGGCAAG